>CAZTPX010000179.1:0-19444 GCA_964615095.1 uncultured Planctomycetaceae bacterium
CCCAAGAAAAACCACGACTCGCTGGTTAGGCGAGTCATGGATGCCGTAGCTTTTAGGGCAATGGGGCGAAGCACAACGCATGCTTCGCCTTCAAGGCCACGGCGATTTCAACGTGTTTTTTGGCTAGTAGGTCCTTTCTGCCGGAAAGGACTATTGTGCGCCGCCCTGTCGAGCAATGCAGAGTTCTTCCCGCAGGACGAAACACAATAGTCTCTCTCGGCAAGAGAGACCTATTCGAGGCGAATCGGGCGTTACCCGCATCCCTCCGTTTTCTAAGGGAGAATCCCAGGGCAATAAGTCACGCGCCCCGAAAAATTTTGGCGTGGTTCAAACCACGGTAACACTTTCGCCGGCCGCGCAATTCTCAAATATGTTGGGGACGCCACGGCGGGCGTTCCCTACAGAATTGGGCGGACGGCACTGTGACATTATTTTCGCAAGATCGCCCTTTTAAATCAGATATCCCTGTGCGCCACTCCACCTGATGGACCAGTCCATATTGGCCGATTGTGCTGGCTGAGACACCACAGGCAGGGGGTGTGTTTTCGTATGTCCGGCCCAAACCAAGCGGGAAAACTGCAAAGTCTGGCACGACAGCCCTCCGTAGCACGGAATTCACTCCGTTTTTGCCGCAAGAAGGACAAGGCCGCGGAATCAATTCCGTGCTTCGAGGGACTTTGCTGGTGAGATTTTTGATGAGCGGTTATTATGGTTATTGGATCAGGTTCTTGCGATATGACTAAGAATGAGGCAGGGGACGGCGGTTCCCATGATGTTCCCGTTCCCGTGTTGCTGGAGCGTGCGCGCCTGGGCAACACAGAGGCCCTCGGACAGGTTCTGCAATTGTATCGCAACTACCTGACGATCCTGGCCACGACGCAACTCGATCGCCGTTTGCGGCGGCGCGTCAATCCCTCAGATCTCGTGCAGGACGCGATGCTAGCGGCGCACACGGATTTTGCCGCCTTCCGGGGGCGCAGCGAAAGAGAACTATTGGCCTGGCTGCGGCAGATCCTCATCAACTGCCTGCACCACGTGGTGGAAACGCACTTGAGGGCGAAGATGCGCGACATGCGGCGCGAGATCTCGGTGGAGGAAGTCGGGGCCACGCTGGACCGCTCCGCCTGCAATTTCGCCCAGATGCTGGCCGATCATGGGCCTTCGCCTAGCGCGCCGGTGCTGCAACGCGAGCGGGCCGTGGCTCTGGCCGACCAGCTTTCCCGCTTGCCGCCGCAGTACCGCGACGTCATCGTCTTGCGCAATTTGCAGGGTTTGTCGTTCGAAGAGGTTGCCGATCGCATGGACCGCAAGCCGGGCACCGTCCGCATGCTCTGGCTGAGGGCGATCGAAAAGTTCAAACGCATCTATCAGCCGATCGATTGAGAACCTATCAGTTCTGCAAACTATGAATTCACGCGACTCCCTGGACCTGAGCATCGAGCCTGCCCTGATCCGGCTATTGACGCCGGAACAGAAAGATCGGCTTACCGATCTGCTGGACGGCTATTTGCGCCAATTGGAAAAGGGGTTGCCGCCGCAGCGTGAAGAACTGCTGGAAAAGAACTCCGATCTGGCGGGGCCATTGCAGGCCTATTTTGACAGCCTCGACGAGTTGCACGACATGGCGGCCGGGTTTCAGCCGCCCCCGGTCGACGCGCACCACGATGATTCCTTGTCGGCGGGCGAAGAGCGGCGATTGGGCGATTTTCGCCTCCTGCGGGAAATCGGCCGTGGCGGCATGGGTGTCGTCTACGAGGCCCAGCAGATTTCGTTGGGCCGGCGAGTGGCCTTGAAGGTCCTGCCCTTTGCGGCAGTCCTCGACAGCCGGCAAATTGCCCGCTTCAAACACGAGGCCCAATCCGCCGCGCAACTCAACCATCCTAATATCGTCTCCGTCTTCGCCGTCGGTGTCGAGCGGGGAGTGCATTACTATGCCATGCAACTCATCGACGGGCAGCCATTGGACCGGGCCCTGACCGAGTTGCGCGAGAAATATCTTCCCCAAGCCCGCGCTCGTCGGGGCGCGGAGCAGGCTTCCGCGCCGGCGAATCCGCTGAATTCGGCAGCGGCCTCGGAGGCTCAGCCGGCGAGTTCCACGCAGCGATCCTTGCTGACCTCGCGGGCGGCGGGTGGCAACGCGTATTTCCATACGATTGCCCGGTTGGGAATCCAGGTGGCAGGGGCCTTGGATGCCGCCCATGAGAGCGGCATCGTGCATCGCGACATCAAGCCGTCGAACCTGTTGCTGGACGGTAACGGCAAGCTCTGGGTGACCGACTTTGGACTCGCCCGCCGTCAGACCGACGCCACCTTGACGCGGACGGGAGACCTGGTAGGCACGATGCGCTACATGAGTCCGGAGCAGGCGCTGGGCCAGATTGCCTTGATCGACCACCGCACGGATATTTATTCGCTGGCGGTAACGCTTTACGAATTATTGACGTTGGAACCGGCGTTTGCCGGCGACGAGGGGCCGGCCCTAATCCGCTGCATCGAGCGCGACGAGCCGCGGTCCCTGCGGCAACTTCAGCCGAAGATCCCTGCCGACCTGCAGACCGTCGTTCTCAAAGGGATGGCAAAACGCCGTGAGGACCGCTATGCCACGGCCCGGGAATTTGCCGACGATCTGCAGCGCGTGTTGGACGGCAAGCCCACTGCCGCGCGGCCGCCTTCGCTTGTAGACCGCGCGGCCCGCTGGGCCCAACGCCATCGTGAAGTTGTCGCCGTGGGTGGCCTCGTTTGCCTGCTGGTCCTGGTCGGCCTGACGGTCAGTACGCTGCTGCTTGCCCGCGAGCAGCAGCGGACCGCGCGGAATTTCGCCTTGGCCGAGAAACGCTTTGGCGAGGCCCAGGACATGGTGGAAAACCTCGGCAAACGCTTCTCCGAACGCTTGCGCAATGTGTCGGAGAACGCCGAGATTCCCAAGATTCGGCAGGACCTGCTCCGCCAGACCTTGGGTTATTATCGCGACTTTGTCGCACAGGCCAAAGACAATCCCGAATTGAAGGCCGATCTCGCCTCCACCTACGGCAAGATCGGAACCCTCTCGGCCGAGATCGAGTCGAATGCCGAAGCCATCGACGCCGATAAACAGGCGATCCAACTGTTCCAGGAATTGGCCGAGGCGAATCCGCGCAAGGCGGAGTACCACCACCGGCTTGGTGTCTGCCAGAACAATCTAGGGCTGGTCTTGTGGCGCTTCGGCCGCATCGACGACGCGCGGCACGCCCTGGACGAAGCAATTCGCCAGCAGCAAGAAGGTCGGGATGCCGCTGACGATTCCGGGCAGAGCCTTATCGACCTGGCCTCGGCCTATGGCAATTTGGGTTCGCTGCAAAACGAGACGGGCGATGCGGAAAGCGCGGCCGCCTCATTCGCCTTTGCGGAAAAGCTGCAAGAGCAACTTCTTGCCGCCGCTCCAAACGACGCCGGACGATTGCAAAGCCTGGCCGAAACCTTGAACAAACTGGGTGCGCTGAGTGCTGAACGTCAGCCCGCCAAGGCGATCGAATACTACGAAAAGGCCGTCGCCCAACAAAAGAAAGCGGCCGATCTGCGGCCGGACGAATCGGTTTATCGGATCGAACTGGCGGTGACCTATAACAATCTCGGCGTTGCGCAGTCGCGTAGTGGGGCCGTGGCCCGGGCGGCCGAGTCCTACGCCCAGGTCGTGGATCTCGCCGGCGAACTGGTTCACCAGTCGCCTGCCCAAAAATCATACCGCCGCTACTTGGCGTTTGGATACAACAATCTCGGCGAGGCCCAGCGGAAACTGGGGCAGATCAGCGTGGCGGAGTCGTCCTTTCGGCACGCCCTGGCCTTACAGGAAGTTCTCGTCAAACAGGATCCCCGCAACGTTGATTTACAAAGTGGGCTGGGCGTGATGTACAACGACCTGGGCGTAATCCTGGAAGAATTGAAACGCCCGGCAGATGCCGTCACGGCTTACCAGCAGGCCGTGGCGCACCAGCAGCAGGCCGTGGCAAAAGCCCCTCAAATTACCAATTATCGAAAATTTCTCAACAAGCACTACCGCAACTACGGCAACTTATTACGGCAGACGGGGAGGCCGGGCGATGCCGCCCGAGCCGCGCTGGCCCGGCGCGACCTGTGGCCCAACGATCCACGGCACTTGTTCTCCGTTGCTGAAGAGTTGGCCCTGATTACCAGGGATTTTTCGGCCGGCAAGGCCGATACCAGCGGTGAAATCAACACGGACAAGTGCGGCGCCTACGCTGTGGCAACGCTCAAACAGGCCGCCACTGCGGGCTGGAAGCCGCCTTCCGACGGTAATTGGGCCAAATCCTTCCTGGCAATCAAGAACCGTGCCGATTTCCTGGCAATAACAAGGAATTGACACGGAGCAAGTTTTTATGGCAAAATATAGGTGACTGTCTCCTTCAGGATCGCGAAATATGCGTACGAAGTCATCCACTCGGCTGCATTTGGAATGCCTGGAGAAACGTACCCTGCTCTCGGCAGGCGGGGTGCCGATTGCGCCGACTGTGGCCGCGGCATGGCCAGCCGCCGCGGCGGCCGAAGTCAACCAAATCGGCGAACACGAATTTACGCAGGCGAGAGCGCAGGTTGCCCACACAGAGGCGCAGCTTACTTACGAAGCGGCGCAGATTACGCACGGGGTGGCGCCGCTGGCGGTCCAAGATACGGCCGAAACGCCAATCGTCAGTCCGCTGTTTTCCGCAGACTACGTCTCTTTGGGACTTGGGAATTTGTCGTACGAGCAATCTGCGGCTGGGGGCCAGAGCAATATTCCCCTGCGCTTGGCGGACTTCCCGCGGAGCGATGATCTGGCAAATGCCGCCTTGCTTTCGCCCGACGTATTGCTCGGCGTCTCGAATCAGCCTGGCGCGTCGGGCAGTGCAGCGCTGCTTCAGCCTGCCACTGGGGGCCAGAGCAGTATTCCCCTGCGCTTGGCGGACTTCCCGCGGAGCGATGATCTGGCAAACGCCGCCTTGCTTTCGCCCGATGTATTGCTCGGCGTCTCGAATCAGCTTGGCGCGTCGGACAGTGGGACGCTGCTTCAGCCTGCCGCTGGGGGCCAGAGCAGTGTCCCCATGCGCTTGGCGGACTTCCCGCGAAGTGATGATCCGGCAAGTGACACGTCGCTTTCGACTGATGTACCGTTCAGTGTCTCGAATCAGCTTGACAATTCGGACAACGGGGCGCCGCTTCAGGATCAGCCAGTCGTAAGCCACGGTGTCATGGCAACAAATCTTGCGCCTTATTCTGTTGTGGTTACAGAATATTTTGCGAATCGTATGGCGCCGCAACCGAGGTTCGCAAGTGACTTGCAATTCACGCCCGATTTCCTGGCCCCGGCCGTTGACCCGACAATGGGTTTATCGCCCATGATGGATGCCTTATCGATCGGTCGCGGACCGGCCGGTTTCCGAGCTTCCCCAGGCCAGCCGGTTGACGTGGTGATTGGTAACGATGTTTCGCCAGCCATGCCTTCTTCCGCGCCGTCGGCGAAGTCGCACGGTTCCGATGTACCGTCGATCAATGATGCAAGCCGGACCGGCACTCAGGTCTTCGCCGCCGAAGTAACGTCGCCGCCGACATCCGGCGGTACTACGAATCTGCTTGCCGCGAACATACTTTTGGTGGACGCCACAGCCGCGAATTCCCTAGGTGAATTCATTTCTTTCGACGATGCGACGGTCGCCACGCCCCAGCTTGGCATCTTGCCGGCAACGAACGCGGGTTTCAAAGGAGTAGATAACGCTGAACTGGACCAAGGGAATTGGCTGGGCGATATTCTTCCGCGCCCGCGCGGCGCGGCAGGCGTCGTCAGTCCCGCCGGCGATTCGGCCCGTTCGGCCAAGAATCTTGCCGCCACGGACACTTTTGAGGCAGCCCCGCTGATTTATCAACCGATTGGCGATGCCGACGAGGGCGGAAGCATTGAATTGGCGATTGCCGCGCCCTCGCCGGGCGCGGCCGGTGATGTGCCGCCGGCAGGCGAATCGGCCGCCGACAGTGCAGCCCGACAATTGTCGGAGACCCGGTCGGAAAGCAATGTCTGGCTGTTCTGCGACGTCGAGGTGGCTGTAGCCCCCGCCTTGAAGACGGATGATTCACCCTTGGCGGCGGTCCCCGGTCAGAGCGCCGGTTCCGGAGTCGCGGCAACGGCTATCCCCAGTTGGAAGGCCAACGCAGCGACGAAACCGCTCTCGCCGTTACATGCCTGGCCACAAGTGACTTTAGCGGGGCTTGCGGAAAACCTGCCTTTGCTCTTGGGCGTGACGGTCCTGGTCTCTCGAGGCGGACTCCGCTTGGAAGAAAAACTCTCCGAGCGGGAGCGTCGCCTTCGCAACATGGAAACTCTGCGGCGGATGCCGCGGGAATGACGGGCTTGCTTACCGGCCTTGCCAGCGGCCGAGCAATTGTTCCTCCACATACTGCTTCAATTCGGCTAATTCCCGTTCGAATCCGCCGGAGAGGATCGGGAACCGGCACCAGGTCTTAGGATCGAGGTTCTCGTCGTCCAAATGAAACGATGGGGCATAACGCTCCCGCTTCCACTGGTTGCGACACCAGAGACGGAAGAAGCGTTCGACCCAAAGCCGTAGTTGGGCTGGCGAATATTGCGGGAACTGCGGCCGCAGGAGGCGGAAGACCTCGCGCGGCGATTGCTTGTCGCGAATCGCCACGCGCTCGATGGCGTCCAGCACGCGGTAAGGCATGAGGTCGTCCTCGTCGGTCTGGCCGGCCGACGAAGGCCGCAGTTCCGCCGTCGGCTGCTGCCGCGTCACGGCCGACAAAGCGGGAATCGGGTGCAGGCCGTCGGGGCCGGCGGTTTCCAGCCAGTGGAGCCAGTCCAGCAAGAAGGCCTTGTCGATGCCGGCGATAGGACACAATCCGCCGCAGGTGTCGCCGTCCATCGTGGCATAGCCCACGGCCGCCTCGCTGCGGTTGCTGGTCGAGAGCAGTAGGGCGTTGTTGACGTTGGCCAACAGCCAGATGCCGGGACCGCGGACCCGGGCCTGGATGTTCTGCAAGGCGATGTCGTCGGTCTCCCACGTCAGTCGGCGGCCGAGGACTTGCTCGATGCGGCCGACATAGCCGCTGACCATCTCCGCGATGTCCAGGCACGACATTTGCGCGCCGATGGCTGTAGCCACCGTTTCCGCCGCATGCCGCGTCACCGGACCGCTATTTTGCGAGGCCTGGTAGACGCAGTGCAAGAGGCGGCGCACGCGGTCGGCGGGCGTGGCGTCGTCGGCCAACCCCCGCACGTGCGACAACCGTTGCTGAAATTCCGCCGCGCCCAGTTCCCCGCAGGCCAACTCGACCATCAAGGCGGCCAGGCAGGACACGGCCGAGGAATCGGCGCCGCCGCTGAGGCTGACAACGAACCCCTGCGCGCGGCTCTTGCGGAGATAGTCGAACAGGCCCAGGGCCACCGCGCGTGTGAACTCCTCTTCCTTCCGCCGCGGACTCGCCTCCCAAACGGCCGCGGGCAGGCCGGCAGGCTCGGGTTCCGCATCGCGCCAAGCGAAGGCTGCGGCAACTTCCAGCGTATTAGGACCGCCCAGGCTCGGCTCGAAACTGGCCAGCCGCGACGTGCTCATGCGGTTGGCGGCGATGTCGATCACGGCGCTCGTGAGTTGCCAACCGGCAAAGCTGAAGCGCGGTCCCGCGGCCAGCAGGGCGCCGCCGGAGGCCACCAGCGCGCCGCCGTCATAGATCACGCGGCCGGCCTCGTTGCCCAGCAGGTTCGTATAAATGTAGCCGACGTGAAACGCCCGCGAACCTTCCAGCACGAGCCGCTTGCGCACGTCGAACTTGCCGAAGGCGAAATGGCTGGCGCTGGGATTGAGAATGACATCGACGGCGTGCGGCGACATCTCTCCACCCGGCCGCCCGGCCACCCAGGCGTCCTCGCAGATCTCGAATCCGATCTTCACTCCGCCGCAATCGAAGACCAGGTCGCCGATGGGGTATTCGCAGCCGTTGAGATGGATCGCATCGCGAACTTTCTGCGGCCAGGGCTTGAACCAGCGCGGCTCGTAGTGCAGACCGTCGCCGCACAGGAATCGCTTGGCCACGAAGCCTGCGATGCGGCCATCGACGGCCAGGCAGGCGCAGTTGAACAGGGCGTTGCGGTGAAACAGCGGCAGGCCCAGGCTCACGACCATTCCCTGCGTGGCCGGCACGATCTCGGCCAGCGCTTGGACAGCCATCTCCTGCAGGCCCTGGCCTTGGAAGGCATCCTCGCAGCCGTAGCCCGTAATACACAGTTCCGGCAGGCAGAGGAGTTGGATTCCCTCCTGCCTTGCCGCCGCGATCGCCGCCAGGATGTTTTGCGAATTGCCCTGCCAGTCCAACGGCGTTTGGTTCAATACGGCGGCGGCAACTCGAATACGCGACATGGTGTCACTCATCTACTTCTTCCAACTCTGCGCAATCTCTTCCAGCGACTTGCCCTTCGTCTCGGGAACCCAGAACCAGACGACCACTAGCAACACCAGGCAAAACGCGGCGTAAACCCAGAAGGGGAAACCGTGGTGGAAACGGGCCAGCAGCCACGGGTCGTCGTTCATCATGGGGAATGTTTGCGAGACCACATAATTGGCCAGCCAGAGGCAGATCGTGGCGATCCCCATCGCCCGACCGCGAATCTGCGTGGGGAAAATCTCCGAGAGGATTACCCACGTCACCGGCCCAACCGACATGGCGAAGGCGGCAATGTAGCCCAACACGAAGACCAACGCCCACCACTGGAAGAGCTGATGGTAGGCGGCCAGTCCCAGGGCAGTGAGGGCCACGCCCATGCCGGCTGCGCCGATGAGCATCAGCGGTCTGCGCCCCAAACGGTCGACCACGCTGATGGCCAGGATCGTAAAAGCCATGTTCACGGCCCCCACAATCACGGTTTGCAGCATGGCCGTGCCTGCCCCCGCCCCCAAGCTCTCGAAAATCTTCGGGGCAAAATAGAGGAAAACGTTCACTCCGGTCACTTGCTGCAGCACGGCCAGTGTCACACCCAGCGCCAGCAACCGCCGCATCCGCGGCTCCCAGAGTTCGCTCAGCCGGCCGCTTTCCCGGGCGATGTTCTCCTCGATGCTGTGGAGTTCGCCCTGGGCGTACTCGGCCCCATCGACGCGCGTGAGAATAGCCAGGGCCTCGCCGCCACGTCGTTGTTTCGTGAGCCAGCGAGGACTCTCCGGCACAAGGATCAACAAGAGCAAAAATGCCAGGGCTGGAGCAACGCCCGAGCCGAACATCCACCGCCAGCCGTATTGGACATTCCAACCCAGGCGGTCTTGCGCGGCCAGATCGATGTCGATCGGCTTCGTGGCGATGCCGGCTTTGGTGAGGAACTCGGCCACGGCTTTACTGTTCAACGATTCGTGCGGCGCGTCAATAAACTGTTGGATATGGCGGCGGTTTGCCTCGGGCAGCCATTGGCGAAGGATGTCTCGCACTTCCGCCGGCGCCAGCAGCCGGTCGCCGTAGGCAACATGCTTGGCGTGAATCTCGAATCCCTGCTCGGCCAGGAACCGGCTCACCGCCTGCCGATCCAACACCGACCGCGGTTCGACCAGGAACTTTTCGATCTGCTGGTCGACCATGCCGGGGATTTCTTTTTCCAGCCGCGTGCGGACAAAGGCATCGTCCAGGGCAGGGCCGTGCTGCGCGACGTAGGCGTCGACCAGCCGCTCGTCGCGGGCCAGCCCGTAGGCGGCGATGAAGTAATTGACGAAGTAGACGATCAGCATGCCCGAGACGATGGCGAACTGGTTGAGCGAAACCATGCGGCCGCGGATACGGAAGGGCGTGATCTCGGCGATATACATGGGCGAGGTGATCGAGGCCGCGCCGATGCCGATGCCGCCGATGAAGCGGAAGACGTTGAATTCGATCAGCGTCCGCGGCAGGGCCGTTCCCAAGGCCGAAACAAAGAATGCCAGGGCAGCCAAGATCAGCATCTTCTTGCGGCCGAAACGGTCGCTCAAGAAGCCGGCCGATCCGGCCCCCAGCGCACAGCCGGCCAGGGCAATGGCGGCGGCAAACCCTTCCTGCGACGGCGTGAGCCCGAAGCGGACCTTCAAGTTGCCGATAGCCCCGGCAATGACGGCCGTATCGTAGCCGAAGAGCAGCCCGCCCAAGGCGGCCACCAGGGTCAGGAGGTAGACATAGGTCATGTTTCCGTTATGGTTTCGCAGGTTCGCAGGCATCATAATTCAATAACTATTCTTCTTCCCTCAAGAACTGTTGCGGAGCGACACGGCTCACTGCGCGTTCAACAAGAAGCTCGCCGGCGCGAAGGGCGCCAACCGAATTTCGTGCCGGCCCTCGTGCGGCAAGATTGGCTTGCCTTGGGGCTCGCCCCGCAAGTCACATGGTTGCAGGACAGCCTTGCCCAACTCCCCGGGCAAGCGGAGCGTACAAGCGCCGCCCTCGCCTGCCTGTTCCCAAAGCCGCACGAGGGTGCCGCTGCCGTCCGGGTTCGGCCCCAGTGCGGTCACCAGCACGCCCTGGCGAGAAAGCTCGATACCCGCCTGCGACGGCGGCAGCCGTCCGGCCGCACCGTCCAACATGGCCGCTTGCAAGGGGCTGCGGGCCTCCCAAGCGGGCGTAATCAGGTCCGACTCGAGCTTCTTTCCATCAACGGCCCAGAGCCGCACCCGCGACGACCACGTGCCGCCAATCCACTGTTGAAAATTCGTGCCGTACACGTTGGCGAAGAGGTTCACCAACACCAGCGGCTTGCGGGGCTCGAATGTCCGCGAATGACGGTAGAGCCCCGGATACCCCAGGCTCACCAACGGCGAGTCGATCGGGCACAACCCCACACCCGTAGCGTCGCTGCCCAACACGTTCAGGCCCGTGTTGACGCAGAAGGTGTCGAAGTTGCCGCCGCGCAAAATGTCTTTGGCCGGATCGGTGACCGATCCCAGACGGCCCAGACGGAAACAGGGCTGGTCGATCTTCAAGGGGAAACAGAGCCAGCCGCCCTCCGGCCAGGGATCGGCCTTCTTGTCGGTCACCCGCCACTCGAGGTCGACGTACGGCTGGTCGGCCGCGAGCGTCACGCGCAGGGTCACTTCGTGCGGCACCACCTTGCCGGCCACAGCCCGCATGGTGGCAACGGTCCGCAGCGCACCGCGGCTAACGCTCAACTGGAAGTTGCCGGGCGAGGCCGTGACGTGGGGGAATTCCTTGGCGGGCGGCAGGTTGAACTTGGCGAAATCCTCAAACTCCCATGGCGCGAGGTTTCGGCAATAGGCCCTAACGTAGGCGGCCGCCTCGTCGGCGTCGAAACGCTCGTAGACGTATTGGCCCAATCCGTACTCCGACGCCGGATCGACCAACTCACGGCCCGAGCGCTTGTCGACCAGCGAGGCCACGACCCCGCGGGCCGGATCGAGCCGCAGGCGGAGGCAGGAATTCTCGAGCGTTGCCGAAGGTGTGCCTTTGCCGTCCAGCGGCCCGGGAAGCGGCCCGGCAACGTACGTTCGATAGCCCATCGCCGGCACGTCGCGGGCAAGGAATTCAAGCCTGCCGCCTTCCTGCTGACAAAGGACTGCTTGGTCGGTGGCTGCATCTTTCAGGCCGTACGCGGCCTTCGGCGAGACCTGCAGGGCAACCATACCGTCGCGTGGCCAAGGCAAGGGATTGAACACGACAATGCGTGGTCCAGCCACGTGTACGGCGCGGGCCAGGGCCTCCAGATCGACTGTGGTGGCGGCGCGGGTTACGCCGGCGGCTTTGCGGATGTAGGCGGCCTTTTCGCCCCACGAATCCTCGAGGCGTGCATACTTGCCGGCAGCGCGGGCCTCCTCCCAGGCCTTGCCGTACAGGCGGGGACAGTTCTTGGCATCAAACCCCCAAGTGTGCTCGCCGAACATCAGGCTGCCTTCGTATGCCGCAGCTACGGCGTCGCGGTTCGACGGTACGCGGACGCCCCAGGCGGGAAGCAGCGTACCGAGCGCGTCCAGGGCGGCAATCTGAGGACGGACGTTGCGGGCCAGCTTGGTCTCGATGGGCATCGACATGAGGCCCTTGATCCAGGTGTCGGCCAGGTCGGCCCGCACGGCCGGCAGCTTGGGATTCTCCTTGAGGATGGCGTCGCCGAAGTCGGAGAGTCGGCCCATGCATACGCGCACGCCGGGTAGTTCGCGGGCGGCCTGCGCGAGCAGCCGCTTGACTTCCTCCGCTGTGGGCGGGCCGTGGTTGTCGCCTTCATGGATCAGGGCCAGCCAGGTCTTGTAGGGCCAGTTGGCCGGCGGTTTCAGGCCGGTGCCGTAGTCGCCGGAGTACATGGTCAGCATGCGCGAGCCGTCGGGGCCTTCCCACCAGAACAGCGGCGGCACCTCGACCGTGGCGCTGCCGCCGTTGCAACCGATGTGCATGAATGATACGCCGGCGTGTTTCAAGATCGTGGCCAGCACCCAGGTGTGCGCCGGCACGTCGGTCATTTTCGCGTCGCGCGGCAGCGGCATGTTGAACTGCCGCGAGAGATGCGACGAAAACTCCATACCGCGGACCAGGTCTTCCAGGTCCAGCGACTCGGTGTGCAGGCTGGCCGGCAGGGCGTGCCAGACCAGGCGGCCGTCACGGACCGCCTCGACCACGCGTGCCCGCCGCTGGGGCGTCTGCCCGGACCAGAGGATCTGTTGCATCGGCCAGCCCGAGAGCGTCCAGACGAAGCGATGTTCCGCCGGCATGGCCTTGGCCTCGTCACACACCTTCAAGGCGTTATCGATCATCGAGGTGCGGTACTTGGCGACCACGTTCCGCGCCAGGTCCGTATAGCCGATATCGAAGTGGGTCTTGAAGACCACGACGACCTCCTCGACGGCAGCACCGGCCGTGGACGGGATGCTTGAGCCTATGAGCATTGTGGCGGCTGCCGCCCAGATTATGTACCTGCGATGAAAACGCGACATGGCTGAAAATCTCCTGGTCCTCGTGGCGTATGCCCTGGGGAAATTGTTCTTCGGATGGTCCCTAGCCTGGATTCCCACAGTCTAGCATTCGCCTAAGGGTTTTGGCCAGCGGGGGCGGAGCGGCGGGGTTTTAGGCGAATGCTTAAGGCCATGGAAGCGGCGTCAGCCGAAGAAGGCTGCCAAAAACGAGGCATCACGGCCTCTCCACTGTCTGCCGGCACTTGGGCAGCGAAGCAAGAAACATCCGCCCATAAGGCTTGGTCCGCACCCGTGGATCGAGAATCACGACGATGCCCCGGTCGCGGCGGGTACGGATCAAGCGGCCGAAGCCCTGCTTGAGCTTCAAGATCGCCTCGGGCAGTTGATAGTCGCGGAAGGGATTGCCGCCCGCCGCGCGGATCGCGTCCAGGCGGGCCTCCAGCAGCGGCCGGTCGGGAACGCTGAAGGGCAGCCGCGTGATGATCACGTTCACCAGCGCGTCGCCCGGCACGTCGACGCCTTGCCAGAAGCTGTCCACTCCGAACAACACGCCGCGGGGATTGGCCTTGAACTGCTCGACCATCTGCGTCCGCGGCGTGCCGTCGGCCTGGCTGTAGAGGGCCAGATTCTGCTCGATGAGCCAGGGCGTGAGAGCCGCCGCGGCCCGCCGCATCATCTCGTAGCTGGTGAACAGAGCGAAGGCCCGCCCTTCCGTCCGCGCCACGTAACGCCGGATCATGGCAATCGCTGTCTGCTCGTAGCGCTGGGCATCCGCGGCGGGGTCGGGCATCCCTTCCAGGAGGATCAGTTCGGCCTGCTCCTCGTAATTGAAAGGGCTGCCCAGGCTCAGGGCGGAAGTCTGCGTCAGCCCCACGCGCGACTGGAAGAACTCGAACTTGCCCGCCGTGGCCAACGTGGCGCTGGTCGCGACCACCGTGTGTACTTTGTTGAAGAGGTGCTCGCGGAGGATGGGGCCGACATCGACCGGCGTGGCGGCCAGCGAGATCCGCTGCCCGCGGCGGCCCCGCGTGGCCTCGACCCAGAAGACGGCCTCGGCCATCTGCTGCGTATTCCACTGGTCCACTCCTTCGGCCATGCCTTCCAGCCGGGCGGCGGCGGCGGTGAAATCCTGCCGCTCCTCGGCCTTCTGGATCGCCTTGGCTTGCTGGCGGACCAGCCGCGCAAGCTTGCTCAGACCCTCGCTCAGCACATTCTCAACGACCTGCGGCTGCCGCACGCGGCCGTTGCCGCCGGTCTGCCGGGCGAGCCACTCGCCAATATCGTCGAAGAACCGCTGCGCGCGGTGGCCGCAGTCCACCACTTGGTCCTGGACCGCGGCGCAGCCGGGCCGGGCCAAGAGGCCCTTGTTCGTCCGCTCGTTGTAGAGCCGCCGCAGCGTGAAATCGACCTGGCCGCTGGTCAGCCGCAGGCCCAGGTGATCGCCGGCCACCGCCTCCAGCGTATGGGCCTCATCGAAGATCACAATGTCGTGTTTGGGCAGCATGCCGGCGCCTTCCTTGCGGAGAGCCAGATCGGTGAAGTACAAGGCATGGTTGACCACCAGGATATGGGCGCGGCTCATCCGCCGCCGGGCCTGATAATAGAAACAAGCCTCGTACGTGGGACACTTGCGGCCCATGCAGTTGGTGTTGTCGCTGGCCACTTCCTCCCACACCGCGGGCGATGGCTTGTAGGGCAGATCGGAAAGCGAGCCGTCGGTCGTGGTCCGCGACCAGGCTTCGATCTGGCGGAGCTGCTCGTATTCCTCTTCCTCACTAAACAGTCCGGCGGCCCGGCTCATGGCGTTTTTCATCCGCCGCAGGCTGATGTAGTTGTGCCGGCCCTTGACCAGCACGGCCGTGAACTCGGTGGGCATCACGCTCCGCAGCAGGGGCAGATCTTTGCCCAGCAGTTGCTCCTGCAGGCTGATGGTGTGCGTGGAGATGACCACCCGCCGCCGCTCTTCGTCGTCGCCGCCCTGATTCTTTTCGCAGACGGCCAGGATGGCCGGCACGAGGTAGGCGAAGCTTTTGCCCACGCCGGTGCCAGCCTCAACGACCAGGTGATGGCGGTTCTCGATCGCATCCGCCACAGCGTCGGCCATGGCCAACTGTTCGTCGCGGTGTTCGTAATTGGTCAGCCGTGCGGCGATACGGCCCGACGGCCCAAGGATTTCAGCGGGAGCAAGCATCTGTAGAGCGTAGCAAATCCGGCCAGATTCGCCCAGCACACTACCCTTACTGTATACTTCATATTCACAGGAATATGTAGATTGGCAAAGCAGGCAACCCCTCTTTCGGATGTGCCGTGGCCATTCGCATGTGCCAACCATGAGGAAAATGCCGAAGACAAGGAGGATGCGGTACACTAGATTGATATTCCGCGCGGTTGGAAATGGATCCGTCCATTACGCTAGAGGACGGTCCGGGAGAACTGCAAGGTCCTTCGTAGCACGGAATTTATTCCGTGGCCTTGCCCTTCTTAGGACAAAACGGAATGAATTCCGTGCTACGGAGGGCTGTCCGGCCAGACTTTGCAATTCTCCTAGGGGACGGTCGATGCCGTGACCGCCCGCCGACGGTATAGTTAACGAAGCGATTTTGTCATAATTTCCAGGTGGCCGAATGAGCAGTTACCAACAACCCCCCGATGAAAACCTGATCGAGCAGACGCGCCGTCAGATCCAGAATCTGCTCGGGGAAATTGGGCAATTGTCGCGGCAGAACCTGGACCCGGGCCAGTTCTACGAGGCCTTTCTCAACCGCGTGGTCTCGGCCATGGCGGCCGTCGGTGGCGTGGTCTGGACGACGGGCGACAACGGTCAACTCGCGCTCCAGTACCAGCTCAATCTGCAACAGACGGGCTTGATGGAGAGCGAAGCGAAGCAACAGAGCCATAGCCGTCTGCTCTACAAGCTCTTGAACAGCCCCGACGTGACCGGCGGCAGCGGCGCGCTGGTCTCGCCGCACTCCGGATTCGGCGACGACGAGGCGGCTAACGCCACGGATTTCCTGCTGGTTTTCGCCGCCCTGCGGACCGACCTGGAAATGGTCGGCCTCGTGGAGATCTTCCAACGCGCCGATACACCGCCGCAGACCCAGCAGGGCTACCTGCGATTCCTGCTGGAGGTGTGCCAACTGGCCGGCGACTTCCTCAAGAGCCACCAGTTGCGGCGGTTCTCCGATCGCCAGGTCCTGTGGGCCCGGCTGGAGGACTTCACCCGCGCCGTCCACAGCTCGCTGGATCCGATCGAGACCGCCTACACCATCGCCAACGAGGCCCGACGGCTGATCGAGTGCGACCGCGTGAGCGTGGCCCTGCGGCGGGGCAACCGCTGCACGATCGAGTCCATCAGCGGGCAAGACATCTTCGACAAGCGCTCCAACACGGTGCGGCTGCTGGGCCGGCTGGCCTCGGCGGTGGTGGCGACGGGCGAGCCGGTGTGGTATGCGGGCGACACCCGCGACCTGGCGCCGCAGGTCGAAGACGCCGTGCAGGAGTATGTGGACGACGCCCACTCGAAGATGATCGCCGTGCTGCCCTTGGGACGTCCCAAGCCCGACGAGGACGCCGAGGATCAGGAGAAGGACGACGCCGAAGGCCCGGTAGGGGCCTTGATCGTCGAGCAGATCGAAGACAACCGCGTGGCTCCGGCCATGGCCCAGCGGATCGACGTCGTCTGCCGGCACAGCTCAGTGGCGATGGCCAACGCCATGGAGCACCAGAGCCTGTTCCTCATGCCCTTGTGGCGGGTGATCGGCAAGAGCAAGTTCATCGTCCAGGCCCGCACGTTGCCCAAGACGATCCTGATCGCCGTGGCCGTGGTGGCAGTGATCGTGGCCCTGTTCATCGTGCCGGCCGACTTCGATCTGCAATCCAAGGGCACGCTGGAGCCGATCGAGCGCAAGGACGTCTATGCCCGCGTCGAGGGCGAGGTCTACAAGTTTGGGACGGACGACCACGACCCCAGCAAGCCGATCGAACAGGGATCGTGGGTCAAGAAGGGCCAGGTGTTGCTTTTGCTCCGCAATTACACCTTGAACTCGCAAAAGCTCGAACTCGACAGCAAGGTGGCCAACGCGGAGCAACACGCTCGCGACCTGAACAATGAATTGGCCGCCAGCGGTGGTATGAAGCCCGAGGACATCGCGCGGCTGCACGGCCAGTTGGCCGAAGCGCGGGCGGAACTGATCGGCCTGAAGTCCGAGTTGGAGGTCATCAACCGCAAGATGGCCGATCTAGAGGTGGACTCGCCCATGGACGGCCAGATTTTCACGCCGGAGTTGAAGAACCGGCTGGAAGGCCGTCCCGTGCAGGAAGGGCAGGCCCTGTTGCGCGTGGCCAATCCCAACGGCGATTGGGAACTCGAGTTGCACATGCCGGAGGACCGCATGGGGCACATTGCCCGGGCCGAGAAGCTGGCCGCCGACCAGCGGGGCGAGAAACTGCCGGTCACATACATCCTGGCCACGGAGCCGGGAACGAAACTGCAAGGGACCGTCAAGGACATCAGCCCCGAGGCCGACATCTTGGAAAAGGACGAAGGCAACGTGGTGGTGATCAAGGTGGAGATCAAGAAGACGGACATCGATGCGGCCAATCTGCGTGCCGGAGCCACGGTAACCGGCAAAGTGCATTGCGGGCGGCGGTCGCTGGGCTATGTCTGGTTCCACGACTTGCTGGCATTCGTCCAGGCGAAAGTTTTGTTCAGGTTCTTTTAGTGTGTACAATTGGATTAAGTATTTGCTGAACTGCGTATAAAGGAACACGCCATGCGTTGGACATGCCCATTGTTTTTCGCCGTCATGCTCGTCCTTGCCGTTCCGGGCTGGCTTACCGCCGCGGAGGGCGCGGGGTCGTCCGCGGCCGCCAGCAAGCTGCACTGCGTGGTGGCCCTGGCCGACCAGGCCGACCTTCCACCCCAGGAGGCCGGCGTGATCCTGGATATTCCCGTACATGAAGGCCAGCACGTCGCCAAGGGCGATCTCTTGCTGCAGTTGGACGACAGCAAGGTCCAGAAAGAGCTGTTGGTGGCCAAAAGCAAGCAGGAAGCGGCCGAGGCTAAGCACAGGGCGGCCGACATCAACGTCAAGTACGCCCGGGCGGCCAAGGAAGTGGCCGACCAAGAATACAAAGTCAACAAGGAGGCCAACGACAAGATGGCCGGTTCGGTCCCCAAGGTGCGGATGACCGAGTTGTTGTTGAAGTGTGTGGAGACCTCGCTGGCCATCGAGAAGGCCGATTCCGACAAGGAGGTCGCCGAGGACGAGGCCAAGGTCGCCGCGGCCGAAGTCGCCGCCGCCGAGGTGATGATCCAGCGACACAAGGTTCTTTCGCCGTTGACCGGCGAAGTGGACACGGTGCGTGCCCACAAGGGCGAGGCCGTGCAACCCACGCAGGCCGTGATCCGCGTCATCAAGCTCGACAGCGTGTGGGTGGAGGCCCGCGAGGTGCCCGCCGGAAGGTTCACCCGGTCCGAACTGGACGGGCGCGACGTGATGGTCGATTTCATGATCACCCGCGGCGCGAAACAATCGTTGCCCGGCAAGATCACCTACGTCCGCTCGATCACCGATTCGGGCACGGACGTCTACGGCACCTACATGGTCCGCGCCGAGGTCAAGAACGCCAAGCTGCCCCACGATCAATGGCTGCTCCATCCCGGCATGCAGGCGGAAATGGATCTGCAGTTGGACAAGTCGCCTTTGGAATCCTCCGCGAGGCAGTGATTCGATACGGAAAGTAATTGGTGGTCACGCTACACGATAGTTTGCTCTCCAGTTCCGCGCGGCCGCTGTCGATCCGGCGGCGGCCCGACCTGATTGCGCGCCGCCAGCATTACCTGGGGCGCAGCTACTGGATCGTCAAGGACCCGGTGGGGCTGAACTACTTCCGCTTCCAGGAGGAGGAATACGCCCTGCTGAACTGGCTGGACGGCGCGATCAGCCTGGACGAGTTGAAAGACCGCTTCGAGGAGGAATTCCCCCCGGAAAAAATCACCCTGGAAGAACTGCAGCAGTTCCTGGGCACGCTGCACCGCAGCGGGCTGGTGATCGCCGCCGTGGGCGGCCAGGGCAAGCAGTTGCTCAAGCGCCGCCGCGAACGCCGCCGCAAGGAACTCCTCGGCGCGCTGGCCAACGTGCTATGCATCCGCTTCAAGGGTTTCGATCCCGAACGCTTCCTCAACTGGCTCTATCCCTGGGTTCGCTGGTTCTATTCGCCTATCGTGGTCTTTTTGTGCATTTCGCTGGGCCTCTCCGCGCTGACGCTGATCGCGGTGCAGTTCCAACTATTCACCTCGAAACTGCCCGCCTTCCACGAGTTCTTCAGTTTCGACAACGCACTGCTGCTCTCCATCGCCCTGGGGCTGACCAAGGTGCTGCACGAGTTCGGCCACGGCCTGATGTGCAAGCACTTCGGTGGCGAGTGCCACGAAATGGGCGTGATGGTCCTGGTGCTTACACCCTGCCTGTACTGCAACGTCTCCGATTCCTGGCTGCTGCCCAACAAGTGGCACCGCGCCGCCATCGGCGCGGGCGGCATGT
>CAZTPX010000180.1:0-19408 GCA_964615095.1 uncultured Planctomycetaceae bacterium
ACGATTTGGCCATCGCGCCGTACGCCGGCAAGGGCACTGGCGAAAAGAGCCTTTTACCGACCGCCTTCCAACTCTGCATCCGGCAGGCGATTGAGGAAATCGATCAACTGCCTCAGCCGGCCTTGGTTGCAGCGGTTGTACTGAAAGACCATCCGCGGCAGAGCGGCCAGGGCGATCTCTTCCTTCTCTTCCGGCAACTGCCCGCAAATCTCGAATCGCCCCTGGGCCAGGATGTCGGCAAATTGCGACTGGATCGCCTCCAAGGCAGCCTCGCCGGGCTGCCGGTTGAGCCGCAACACCAACTTGCCATGCACGAAGCGCATGCTGTGATAGACGCGGAAGAAAGTCAGGATCTCCTCGACGGCCTCTGCCACGCGGTCGGTCCGCCGAAAAAGACACAGGTCTTCGGGGCTGATCAGGCCCTTGGCCAAGAGCTGCTCTCGGATGAACGCATCGGCTGCGGCCCAGTAGTCGCCGCCCGGTTCGTCCAACATCACCACCGGCACCAAGTCGCGTTTGCCGGTTTGCAGCAAGGTCAGCACCTCCATGCCTTCGTCCAACGTGCCGAACCCGCCGGGCAGCAAACAGATGGCGTCGCTCTCTTTGACGAACATCAGCTTGCGCGTGAAGAAATACTTCATGTGTACCAGTTTGGGGTCGCCGGCGATGATCGGATTGGAAGACTGTTCGAAGGGCAGAAGGATGTTCAGTCCCATGGAATTCTCGCGGCCCGCGCCTTGGTGCCCCGCCTCCATGATGCCGGCCGCGGCGCCCGTGACGACCATCCATTGATGCTCGGCCATCTGCCGGCCGAAGTCGACCGCCTGCTGGTAGGCGGGATGCTGTGGCGGGGTACGGGCCGAGCCGAAGATGGTTACCTTGCGATACGTGCGGTACGGCGCGAAGACTTTGAAGGCATAGCGCAGTTCGCGGAGTGTGCGGCTCAAGAGCTTGACGTCGCCCCGGCTGGTGTGGTCCTTGGCCAGCTTGTCGGCCGAGAGCTTGATTTCGTCGATCAGTTCGGCGATGCGGTCCGGCGTGACCTCCTCCACCGCCGGATCGAGACGCGGCAATCCAGAAATCAGTTCATCGCCCAGCGCCTGCGACGAAGGGTTGGCAGGTTCAATCGGTTCCACGACATTGGTGCTCTCTTGGTACAAAGATTAGGAAAGAGCCATTATACCACCCACGGCGGTAGGTGGGGACTTGCCATCCGCACAGGCTTCCGCTAAACTCAGGTAAGAGATGCAAGTGTCAGAAAAAACAATCAGCCCGGCCAATTGCCGAGCTGAAATGTCTGCGAAGGCACATAGAAGTTGGGTGAATTAGTTTTCCGCCCGCCAAGTCAAGCGGAGGGGCGGCGGTAATGTTGGTAGGCCAGGAGGACTTCGTAAAGGTCCATGGAAATGGTGACTTCGTCGTCTGCAAAGTCGCGCAGCCAAGTGCGATCGGAACGGACCGCATCCGCCAACAACGGCAGGACTTCCGTCAAGGGCACGCTGATGGAGTCGCGTGTCTTGCCGTCGGCGATTTGAACCGTTGCGGATTCTTCTTGGGGACCGTAGTAGACGCGAAGATGATTAGAACGCATGGCGCAGATTCCTTCCTGCCTGGGGACTTCCTTGTCAGCTTCAGCTCTTGTGTCGCCCCCCATTAAGGTGCATCCGGTGCGGGGAGCTACAGAGGGTAAGCGCGTGGCCGCCCTCTCTGTTGCCCCTTGTATCGGCAAGTGGTCCCTTGCGGGTTTGATCTATTTAAGGGAAAATATCGTTTTTACCCGCTGTTGTCCCTGAGACAGTGGTAGTTGATACGCCGATCTTCTGGAAAGTGCGGGATTTCCTGTTAGTCTAGGATGTTTAATGAAACGCGGTTGCCCCTGCGAGAAATCGCTCGATTTCCCGTTTGGTTATGCATCCTTCGGTAATTCTCCCGCCCATCGACTGTTTCGACGAAGCAGTCCTATTTATTATTGCGGGTCTTTATGGCCAGTACGGTAACAATCGACTTGCGTCACGTGGCACGTGGGCTGGACTTTCCTCTTCGCCAGGTCCAGGCGGTGGTGGAGCTTTTGGATGAGGGGAACACGGTTCCCTTCATCACGCGCTATCGCAAGGACCAGACGGGCGGACTGGACGAAGAGCAGATTCGAGAGATCCAGGACCGGCTGGCGAAGATGCGGCTCCTGGCCGATCGCAAGCAAACTATCCTGCGTTCGATCGAGGCCCAAGGCAAGCTTACGGAGAAGCTGGCGAAGCAGATCCTCTCGGCCACCACGACCAAGCGTCTGGAAGACCTCTATTTGCCCTTCAAGCCCAAGAAGCAGACGCTGGCAACGCTGGCGCGCTCCCGCGGCCTGGAAGAGTTGGCTCAGGAGATCTTGGAAGCCGCTCCAGGGGCCAACGATCTTGACGCCCGTTCCCGCGACTTTGCCAATCCCGATCGCCAAGTGCCCACGGGGGCTGACGCGCTGCTGGGGGCCGGTCATATCCTGGCCGAGCAGTTCAGCGAACGCGCCGACCTGCGGCAGCGGTTGCGGGAGATCCTGCAAAAGACGGGGAAGATCGTAACCACGCAGATTGCGCCCGATCCGGTGGCTGTACCGACAACTGTTCCCACAGCGGCGGGCGATCCCGCAGCGGTGGTGGCCGAAGAAGCGAAACCGCCGGCGGCAGAGACGCCCGAGAACACGGTTTCTCAACCAGGCGCCGGCGTTGTGGAAGCACAAGCGGTGGAGATTCCGGTGCAGGCAGCGGCCGCGACAGTAGAAGCGGTGGCCGCGGAAACAGTGGTGCCGGTCGTTGCGGAAGCGGCGGCGGTTCCTGCGGTCGACGCGAGCGACGTGCCGCCGCCTGTGGCGAACGTGGCCACGGCCGTTGTGGAAGTAGTTGATCCGGTATCGCTTGCCCAGCCGTCTGCGGACACGCCAAGCGAAGAGCCATCCACGGGTGAATCGGCCGGCGATCCGGCGACCCTGCCCGAAGCTCCGCTGTCCGACGCGGCACAAGCGGCGGCGGGGGCGACCCCGTTGGGCGATATGTCGGCGGTTGCCGGCGTTGCCTCGCCGGCCGAAGCAAAACCGCCGCTGGTTACGGCGGCCGCGCGGCGAACGCGCGATCGGGAGAAGGCCAAGGCCGAAAAGCAGAGCAAGAAAGAGGCCAAGAAGAGGAAAATCGAGGAACGCCGCATCAAGGCCTTTCGCGATTACTTCAACTACGAGGAAGACATCAAGAAGATCCCGCCGCACCGCGTGCTGGCTATCAATCGGGCCGAACGGGCCAAGGTCCTGCGCGTGAAGATCGATTGCGACCTCGACGCCATGTTCGCGGCCTTGGACGAATTGCTCGTCCCGCCCGGCCATCCGCATGCCGACTACCTGCGGGGCTGCGCCCGCGACTCCTTGAGCCGCCTGATCCTCCCCGCGCTGGAGCGCGAGGCCCGCCGCGAGTTGACCGATCGGGCCGAGACGCACGCCGTCGTCGTCTTCGCTCGCAATCTGCGCAACCTACTGCTGCAGCCGCCCATTCACAACCGCCGCGTGCTGGCGGTCGATCCCGGTTTCAAGAGCGGCTGCAAGCTGGCCGCGCTGGATCAGTTCGGCAACGTGCTGGGGCACGACGTCATTTACCTGGTCGGCAGCAAGCCGGGTCGCAAGGAAGAGGCCCAGCAGAAGGCGATCGAGCTGATCCGCAAGTACGAGTTGACCGTCGTGGCCATCGGCAACGGCACGGCCTGCCGCGAGACGGAAGACTTCTTCGCCGAGATGCTGGGCGCGGAGTTGAAGGACCAGGGCGTGGCCTACGTGATCGTCAACGAGGCCGGCGCTAGCGTCTACTCGACGAGCCAGTTGGGCCGCGAAGAATTCCCCGAGTACGACGCCACGCTCCGCGGCGCGATTTCGATCGGCCGCCGCTTGCTCGATCCGCTGAGCGAGTTGGTCAAGATCGACGCGGCCAACATCGGCGTGGGTCTGTACCAGCACGACGTCAAGGCCAAGCACCTGGAAATCTCGCTGGACGACGTGGTCGAATCGTGCGTGAACTATGTCGGCGTCGATGTCAACACGGCCAGCCCCGCGCTGTTGCGCTACGTTTCCGGGCTGAACCAGCTTACGGCCCGGCGGGTCTACGAATATCGCCGCGAACACGGTCCGTTTCGTAGCCGCGAGCAACTCCGCGAGGTGGCCGGTTTCGGCGAGGCCACGTTCGTGCAGGCGGCAGGTTTTCTCAAGATCACCGGCGGGGAAAACCCGCTTGACGCCACCTGGATCCATCCGGAAAGCTATGCGGTTGCCGCGCGGGTGCTGGAACGCTTCGGCGGCAAGCCGACCGATCTGACGGAGAAAGAAGCGGCCGCGGCCTTGGCCCAGCGGATGACGGGTGTGAACCTGGAAGATCTGGCAAAGGACGTTGTGGTTGGCACGCCGGAAGGTCCCGCGGTGCCCCCGCCTGCGGCAGAGGTCCAGGTGAGCGAGGCTCCGGCGATCGAGACGCCCGTTCCAGTTTCCGCCGTTGAAGTGGCAAGCGAGGCCGTACCGCCCGCACCCGCAAGCGAGGTCGTAGCTCCCGCGCCCGCGAGCGAGGTCATGCATGCCACGCCCGCAAGCGAGGCCCCGGTCGGTGTGAACAGTGCGGAGATTTCCACCGAAGTGGTTGTGGCCGCCGCGCCGCCCGTCGTGGAACCAGTCGCCCCACGGGCCATCAAGGAACCGTCAATCGGCACACTGACGCTGCGTGACATCCTTTCCCAGTTGGCCCGTCCTGGCCGCGACCCGCGTGAGGACCTGCCGGCGCCGGTCTTCAAGCACGGCGTGCTGAAACTGGAAGACCTGACCGCCGGCATGGAACTGACCGGCACGGTGCTTAACGTGGTCGATTTCGGCTGCTTCGTGGACATCGGCATGCATGACAGCGGCCTGGTACATGTCAGCCGCTTGGCCGATCGTTTCATCCGCGATCCGCATGAAGTGGTGGCGGTGGGCGACGTGGTCAAGGTCTGGGTGATGGAGGTCGACAAGGAGCGGCGGCGCGTGTCGCTGACGATGGTCCGGCCTGGTTCCGAGCGGGCGCGTCGCCCGGCCCGTGGAGAGGGCGGTGCTTCCTCACAGGATCAGGCAGGCCACGAACAGGCTGGTCAGGAAAGGGCCGGCCAAGATCGAGGGCCGCAGGGCGGTCGCGCACCGCGCTCCGGCCAGGGGCGGCGGGGTGGACGCCCCGAGGGCCAGCAGAGTCAACAGGGCGGGCAACAGGGTCAACAGGCAGGATCGCAAAGCGGGCGGCCGCAAAGCGGCAGACCGCAGGGTGGTCGTCCTCAAGGCGGCCGGCCCTATCAAGGCGGGCGGCCCCAGCAGGGAGGCGCTGCGCCGCAAGGCGCACCGGTGCAGGGCGAAGGCGGCCCCGCCGGCAAGCCGCGAGAGGACCGTCGCGGTAATTATGGCGGTCCTCCGTCGCGACGACCCCGGCCGCAGGGTGGCGGACAGGGCGGTCCCAAGGAATTCAAGCCTAAGCCCAAACCGCTGATCCCCATCTCCGACGCCATGAAGAAGGGCAAAGAGCCCATGCGGACCTTCGGCGACCTGATGCAGTTCTTCGAGGCCAAGACGGACGACAAGAAGCCACCTGCGGCGAAGAACAAAGAGCAGGGCGAGAAGCAAGGGCCGGCCCCCGCCGATTCATCTGTGCCCGAAGCGACAGTGGAAGCCACCCCGCACATAGACGGAAACGTCGTTGACACGAACCTCGCGTCGCCATCCCCCGCGGTTCCGTCTGCGCCCGAGCCTGCGGAAGCTGTCGCACCCGTCTCCGGCGGGCCGTCTGCCGAACCGCCAACTCCGCCGACTGCCGACGGTCAGCAGGTTTAGAACGCGATGGATTTTCAGGACCGACTCGAACGCGCAATTGAACGGGGCCAGCGCCTGGGCAGTGCCCGGGCGGAGGAGGAAGCCCAGCGGGCCTTGACCGAAAAGGAATTGCAGCGATTGCACTCGCAGGCCCGCTTGCAGCTTTCCGAGCACATCGAGCGCTGTCTGCACCAGTTGGCGGATCGCTTCCCCGGTTTCCGGTTCGAGACGATCATCGATCCGCGGGGCTGGGGCGCCGCCATCAGCCGCGAGGACCTGCGCTTGCGCCGCTCGCAGCCGCGGCAGACCTGTTTCAGCCGCCTGGAGATGCTGATCTCGCCCCTTTCCGCCTCGCTGATCCTCGATTTCACGGCCAAGGCGACCGTCTGCAACCGGGAAGTTTTCAGCCGCACGCATTATCAGCGCCTGGCCGAGTTGGACATGCCCTCCTTCACGGACATGATCGATCTCTGGGTCCTGGAATTCGCCGAGCGCTACGCGGCGGAGTAGGCCCGGTTGCCCGTTGCGAAAGGCCATCGAAATGGGGCTCAATACCGGCGAGCTGCACTTCGACATCACACCCGAGAAGCTCGCGCGTCCGCACAAATCGCGGCCATGGAACCCCATCATCGCTGGCGTGTTCTACCGGGCTGGCATCATCGAGCAGTGGGGCACGGGCACGCTGAAAGTCATCGACTGGTGCCGGGAGAACGCCAACCCTGTTCCGGTTTGGAACGAGGATAGCGGTTCGGTGATGGTGACGTTCCAGCCTGCGCTGGGGTTTACCGCGCAAGTCACCGGGGAAGTCACCCCGGAAGTCACCCCGGAAGTTACCCCGGAAGTTACCCCGGAAGTTACCCCGGAAGTTACCCCGGAAGTCACTAGAATCATCCTCACGTGCCAGAGGCCCAAAACCCGCAAGGAATTGCAGGAGGAACTTGGCCTGTGTGACGACGAGCATTTCCGTAAGTCGTATCTATTGCCCGCCTTGGACGCTGGCCTGCTGGAACGCACCATTCCCGACAAGCCCAAGAGCAGCAAGCAGCGATACCGGTTGACAGCAAAGGGACACGAATGGCTACAGGCGCAGGCGGGTTCCCAGGAGGTCAAGCCATGAGGGGCCTCGCGGGCCGCCTCGAAATGAGCCAGCACATCGGCCTCCGCCAGGCCCTTCGCGGCCATTGCCCTGCGAGTATCGTCCGACAATCGGTAGAATTCGTGCTTGCGGCGCTCAGAAGAGAGCTTCTCGCGCACGGCCTGTACGACGAACTCCTCCGCCGAGGTCGCCGTCGGGACGACCCTTTCGATCTGTTCAAAAAGCGATTGCGGAATCTCGATTTGAGGCATCAATAAACCCTTTATCGTATTGTGGCAGCGGAAAAGGCCCTTTTCAAGCGGCTATGCTGCTCCCGTCAGGAGAACTGCGAAGTATGTCTATGGCATCCCTACGTAGAACGGAATTCATTCCGTTTTCCTGAAATAGGCAAGGCAACGGAATAAATTCCGTTCTACGTAGGACTTTGCAGCCCTCCTCTTGCTCACGTTGCGGTGTGCAAGGTCAGATGGATAATCTCGGGTGGGCAGTTCATACGCAGCGGCAGTTCGGCGGAAAGGCCACGACTCACGTTGAGAATCGTGGGCGGCGCGTGAAACAACCCCGACGCGAACTGCACGCCGGCAAAACTAGGTGCAAACACCGGTCCGATCAGCGGCAGCCGGATCTGCCCGCCGTGGGTGTGGCCGGCCAGCATCAGGTCGCCATCGCCCTGCCGCGCCCAAGCGAGTTGATCGGGCGAATGGGCTAGCAGCAAGCGGAAGGGAACCTCGCTGCGCGGCGGGCACGCGCTCAGGTCGGCGGCCGGCTTGAACCAGGGCAACTCGTTGCCCGCCAGCAGCACCGGCTGGCCGCGCACGCTCACCACCTTCCAGCGGCCGCCCAGGTACACCAGCCCACAATCTTCCATCACCCGTTGCATCAGCCGCCAGTCGACACGGAGATCGTGATTGCCGAAAATAAAGTAAACGCCGTAGCGGGCCTTCAAGCGGCCCAACGTGCCGGGAATCCAGTCGATGCAGCGCGTCTTTTCCACGAGGTCGCCCGTCAGGGCGACAATCTCCGGTTCCAAGGCGTTGCTTGCCCGCACAATCTCGTCGAAGAACGGCTTGCCGACCTTGCCCGTGAGGTGCAGATCGGAGAGATGGACGATGGACAGGCCTTCCAGGGCTGGCGGCAAACGCGGCACGTCGAGGCCGCGCTCGGTCAGGTGCAGGTCGAGACTCTCGTTGCCCGGCAGATGGACCAACGGATGCGGGTGGTCGGCCTGCCGGCGGACGTGACTGGTGGCCAGGCGGCGGCTGCGGTGGAAGCGAAGAATGGCGGAGACGTCGTGCAGAACGACTTCTCTTACGCGACGCACGAGAACGGCCGCGGCGGCGAACCAGCACAACGCCACGTACGCGGAGAAAATTGCCTCTGCCGGAGCCAGCGTCCCGCCGGCAGCCAGCGCGTGCCAGGGCATCAGTGTCCGCGGATCGACCCAGAAAAGCCAGCAGGCGGCCAGCAGCGGCGGGGCCAAGAGCACGAAGAAGGCAAGTTTCGTAAGTTTTTTGATGATCGAGTGCGGCCAGCCTAGGGCATGCATGCGGTTGATGACCGCGACCCAAATGGCGGCATGCCCAGCGGCGGCGACAAGGAGCAGGAAAACCGCGGCGATCACGTCTGCGGCACCGGTCGCGGCTCTTGAATGACATGCTCGACGGCACTGAGCAGTTGGTCCAGGCGGAACGGCTTGTAGAGGATCGCCCAGGCCGGCAAGCCGGCCTTGCGGGCATTGACGATCGAATGGCCGGGATCATAGCCAAAACCGGTCATCAGGACCAGCGGCACCGGGTCGATCACTTCCTGGAGCTTGAGCATCAGTTCGTAGCCGTTCATGTCCGGCAAGCGGATGTCGGCGATGACCACGTCATAAGGCGCGTCGGACGTAGCCCGGACCATGCAGAGGGCTTCGGCCCCGTCGTGGGCTGTTTCCACGGTGACCGCGTAACGGTCCAACAAGCCGTGGGCCGCGCTCCGCACGCCGCCGTCGGCGTCGACGAACAATACCCGCCGCTCGTGCAATAGCGGCCGGTCCTCGCACTGCAGGGCCACGGGGTGGGCCTGGCCGGGCGCCATCGTCTGGCCGACCTTCTGGATCACTTGCTTGATGTCGCGGGCATTGCGGAGGATGCGCTGCAGACGCTCGACCACCTCGGGCTCGTGGCCGATGTAGCGTTCCATGACGTTGACCGCCTCGTTGAGGATCTCGTCGATGGGCAGGGCCACGGCGCTGTGGATGGCCTCGACGCTTTCCGCGGCCGTGTTGGCTTTTTCGGCCACGAGCAGTTCCAGGGTATTGAGCGCGGCGGCCACATCGCGGCTGAAGATTTCCAGGAACTGCAGGTCGCTCTCGCTGAAAGCCCGCGGCTCCATGCTTTCCACGTTGAACGTGCCGATGACCTCGTCGTGCAGCAGCAGCGGCACGGTGAGCGAACTCTTGGCCCCACGGACGCCTTCCATGAACAAAGGGTCCTCGGTCGTGTCCTCGCAGAGATAACTCTTGCCAGTGGCCGCGACGAAACCGGTCACGCCGTTGCCCTGCGGCAAGGCGAACAACTCGCGCATCGCCGCGTCGGGATCCATGGCCACGGCCAGTAGCGGCTCCAGGCGGTTCGTCTTGCGGTCCAGGAGGCGAATCTCGGCCACTTCGAAGTGCAAGAGGTCTTTGGTGAAATGGATGATGTTTGACTTGAGAAGCTCGATCCTGTCGCGGATCGGCATGTGAAAGACCTCTTCCGGCGTGAGGTCGGCCAACTCCATGCCGGCCTGGTGGATGGCCGCCAGTTTCTGCTGCTGCTGGACCTCGAGGGTCACGTCGCGGACGGTAATGATCAAGTAACGCAGAGGACTTTGCAATTCGCGCAGGGGGGCCGCTTGCACCTGGAAATAACGATTGTCCTGGCTGCGCAGCGTGGAACTCGTTCCCTGCCCGGTCGCCAGCGCCGTGTGAAAAGGACAGAAATCCGGCCCCAAGATTTCCGGGCTGCCCAGGGCCGCATAGAAATTGACCCCTGCGACGGACTCCCGCCCGCTCCATTCGCACATCCGGCCGTTGCCCCAAACGATGGTGTTGTCGCTCTCCAGCAGCGCAACTCCGTCGGGCATTCCCTCCAGGATCTGCTCGTTTTGAAGGAGTTTGCCGATTTCGAACACCTCGCGAAAGTGCTGCGAGGTGACGAAAACACCGTCGAACCGCTCGCGGGTCAACCGAGCCAGTGCCCGCAGGGGATTCTGAACGACGACAACTTCGTGCGATTGCAACGTGTCGAAGAACGATTGCTCGACGTTCTCGCAGGAGTTGCCGACCAACAGGATTTTAGATTTTTCCGACAATGCTGTCATACTCCGGCGGGGTCGAAATGTCCTCCCCCTCTGTTCTTATTATACGGCGAATCGAGGGATCAAACAACCGTCCCGAAAAACCTTGGTGCTCTCAGAAGTGGCATCGGTCCCCGCCAGGCGACAAATTGACTACCAACGTCCCAATTCGCCCGAATTCTCAGGGCCAGCGGCGTTCCAGTCAAGCATGGTTGGTAAGAACGACAAAGAACGACCCCCACGAACGACCAGAGACATCTTCCTAGAACGAAAATGCGAATCGAAAGCAGGGGATTCCAAGGAAAATCGCCGGGAAATCCGCCCCGCGTCTGTAGGCTCGTGGAGTCGTACGACGATGGAAAATGAGAGGCCGCAGTTGGTGGTCCGCGATCTTGACAAGGTTCGTATAGCGTACAAGGTGGAAACATGTGGCGCGCATTCTTCCTCGGAATTGGCATCTATCTGATGATCGCCGGCGCGGAGTGCCTGACAGTGGACCGCGTCGTTTGGCGCGCGTCGGCCCCACCCCCGTCGACGATTTTGCCCTTGAAGCCGGCGGCGCAAAAGCCGCAGGATTTTCCCCCCGCTCCCTGGGTTCCCTGGAGTCTCCTTTCCACGGGGGCCGTGACTTGCCTGTACTCTTTTACCATTCCCAAGCGGATGGGCGGCGGCAAGTGAACGGGAGGCGGGAAGGTATTACACAAGAATTACACGGCGGAGAAAAACACCCGTTTTGCCGCAAATAGCCATATTTGTATGCAGCCTGCAGGGCCGATTTCGGCCTCGCTCTTAGCGATCAGGCTCTTCTTTCCCTTGCCCCTCTTAGCCGCGCGTCAAGAATGAAAAGACGCATTGGCGGGCCAGACAGTCAAGTAGGTCTCTCTTGCCGAGAGAGACTAATGTGCTCCGCGCCGCTGGCAAACTCGGTGTTTTTTCCCGGGCAGCGCACATTGGTCCTTTCCGGCAGAAAGGACCTACCTGGTTTTCTGGCAGATGGTTGATACGAAGCGAAGTTAGGTTTGGCGCCTTTGGCATCTTGATGAGAAAACGGAAAACAGGAAATATGGCAAGGATTCTTGCGGAAGCGAAAACGACGATCGGTACGAACGTAGCGACGGTCGATGTACGTGAAGTGAAAGACACGGCGACTGCGGCCCCGCGCGGGAAAAGAGAAGACATCGCCACCGAGCGCGAGATGATTCGCGTTTGGTCCAACGGACTCGATTGGCCGGTGATCGGTTGGATCGGCTTTTTGCACGTTGCGGCCTTAGCTGCGCCGTTCTATTTTACTTGGGTCGGCCTGTGGACGTTCTGCGTTCTTTCCTGGGTCACGGGCAGCCTGGGGGTTTGCTTGGGCTACCACCGCCTACTAACCCACAGCAGCTTCCAGACGTTTCCTTGGGTCCGTCGCCTGTTCGGCCTGCTGGGAACGCTGGCCGGAGAAGGCCCGCCGATCACCTGGGTCTCCGTGCATCGCCAGCACCATCGCTTCAGCGACAAGCCGGGCGATCCGCATTCGCCGCACGACGGCGGTTGGTGGAGCCACGTGCTTTGGATGTTCCCCCGCCCCAATGATCCAAAATGGCAAAAGATGCTGCAAACCTATGGGAAGGACGTGCTCAAGGACCGCTTCTTCCGCTTGCTGGACAAGACGTTCCTGCTCTGGCACATAGGGCTAGGCGTGATTCTGCTGGGAGTTGGCTGGCTTTGCTGGGATCTGCGGACCGGCATTTCCTTGCTGGTCTGGGGCCTGTTCCTGCGACTGGTTTACGTGCTGCACGTCACCTGGGCGGTCAACTCGGCCTCGCATATATGGGGCTACCGCAACTATGAAACGAGCGACAACAGCCGCAATCTCTGGTGGGTTGGCCTTCTGGCCTTCGGCGAAGGTTGGCACAACAACCACCACGCCTTCCCAGGCCGCGCGGCGCACGGCCACCGCTGGTGGGAGATCGACGTGACTTACGCGGCGATCCTGGCCATGGAGAAAGTCGGGCTGGCCTGGAAGGTAATCCGCGGCGGGACGAAGTAGGTCCCTGCCGGACGGCAAAATGTGGGCCGACGGGCAACATAGTTGCATGCTCGGCGAGTCCCGCCAATGTGCTTAGTACTCAGTACTCAGCCCCTTAGCGCCCCGGCGATTTCGCCAGCCCCAGCCAATCCACGTCTCTATCAAACCCAGTTGCTCCGCACGCCACGCTCGCCAGCAACGGGACGGACGAACGGGCGGCAAGCTCCGCGCGATTCGTGGCCAGGCTGACGTCGTCGGCCGGTGGCGGAGGATGGTTGAGCACCAGACCGGCAACCGGCAGGCCGCCGCGAACGACCGAGGCCGCGATCAACGTTTGTAACGTGGCGTTGATCGTGCCCAGGACGTTGCGCGTTACGACAATCAGCGGGAAAGCGAAATCGCGGGCCAGATCGGCTACGTACTCGTCGTCGCCCAGCGGCGACATCAGCCCGCCAGCACCCTCCACCAGCATGATTTCGCTCCGCGAGCGCCAGTAATCCAGTCCGCTGCGCAGCAGACCACCGTCGATCTCGCGGCCTTCGGCCCGGGCGGCTAGATGCGGGGCCAAGGGGGCGGCAAAACGCTGCGGGCAGACGTGTTCCAAGTCGCCCGGCTGGCTGGCAGCCTTCCACAGAGCCACCGCATCGTCGGAAACCAAGCGGCCTTGCGCGTCGCAGACACAGCCGCTGGCCGCTGGTTTATAAACACCCACGCGCCGGCTGGACTGCACCAGCGCTCGGGCGATGAGCGCGGCGACGTAGGTCTTGCCTACACCCGTGTCGGTGCCTGTAATGAAAAGGCCAGAAACGTTGTCTTCCATGGTGTGGTTGGGTGGACTGTAGGGATGCCCTCCGCGGCATTCCATGTTAGCAGAGCGTCACGAAGGGCGTTCAGATGCCCCGGAACGCCACGGAGGGCGTTCCCTACAGCTCTAAGAATTCTTCCACCGCCTCGCGCATCAATTGACGATCGGGATCAAGCAAGGTCCAGAGGCGGAAATCGACGGCCATTTGCTCGACCAAAACGCCGAGGCCGTCGATCGTCTTACACCCCCGCGCCGCCGCCTCGCGCAGCAACCAGGCCTCATCCGGATTGACGGCCAGGTCGGCCACGATCAGCTCGGGACGAAGACTGGCCGCATCGACCGGCAGGTGCGTCCGGGCATCGTGCGGCGCGAGCGACAGCGCGTGGATCAGCACGTCGATATCCTCGGGTACGCGAAAACCGCCTTCCCAAACCAGCGGAGATACGGCTGCGGGGAATTTTCCCGCCAGCAGCCTGGCTGCGGCTGCCGCCAGTTCGGACGAGGGATCAGCAATGCGGATCTCGGCCGCGCCGACGGAGGCCAACTCCACGGCCACTGCCTGGGCCAGTTCGCCCGCGTCCAGTATCAGGCAGCGCTTGCCGGCCGGATCTGTCGTACGGCGGAGCGCTTCGACCAGCCCACGACCTTCCGTGTTATCACCTGTCAGGCGATTGTCTTCTCCGACAACGAGGTTCACCCTGCGCAGCAGGGCCGCCGTGTCAGTAGCGTTGTCCAGCAGGGGCAGGATAGTCCGGCGGTGCGGATCGGCGATCGTGCCGCCGCGAAAGCCCATCGCCCGCATGCCGCGCACGGCGTCGGCCAGGCCCTCCGCCGCGACCTCCAGGCTCAAGAACCGCCAATCGAGATTGAGGTGGGCGAAGGCCTTTTCGACCACGTATTGCATGGGGTTGCCGCCGACCGGGCAGGCCAACAGCGCCAAGATGGGTTGAACCGCAGCACTGGACACGACAAAGCTGGCTCCGAAAGATCCGCGGGGACTGGGTGTACGTTCCACCCTATTTGAGCCGAAAACCCCTGCGATTGCAACCTGGCATGGAATTATTTTCCCAGCGCTAAACCGGAATCTTGCGGAAGAGCCATGATATCCAACCGTGCGGGAATAATTGCTCCCGCGGCGCGCGAATGAGTATTCGAAGGCAAGGACCCGTTACGGCGCGAAAGAGGAGGTACGGCATGGCTCGTCGGCACTCGGCGGATGGCGTGGAACTGAATGTTACGGCAATGCTCGACATGGCCTTCCAGTTGCTCGCCTTTTTTATTCTGACCTTCAAACCGGGGCCTCTCGAACCGGCCGTGAGCCTGCATATCCCGCCAGCCCGGCCCGTGGCTCCTAGCACAGGTGCAGATTTGGGTGTGATCGACATGGCCACATTCCAGCCGGCGGGCATCGACACGCTGCGGATCGGTCTATTCTCCGCCAGCGGCAGCCTTGACCGCATGACCATCAACGGCTTTCCCGCGGAAACCTTCGACGGTCTGCGCAACACGATGCGGAGGATCCTCGCCGACCCCGCCAGTCCCGTGCGACAGGTGGTCGTCCAGGCCAGCGAGGGCCTGCGCTATGACGAAGTCATGAAGGTCATCGGAATCTGTTCCGAAGAGAAACTGCCGAAGACTGGGGAGCACGTGCGACTGAGCCTGGTGGCGACGGCGGACGGGTCCGAAGCTCGATAAGAGCCGGACGATACATTACTTCCTTGTTTCTGTGAGGGTGGCATGCCTTAAGCCTTCTAGGCTAGGCATGTCGGCGGCAAACATGCCTGGCCCAGAAAGCTTAAGGCATGCCACCCAAATCCGCAAGTTATTCGTCGGTCGCCCCTAAGCTATTCCAAGGTCGGCCGGGCGATCTCGCCGCGGAGTTGGGCCTCGCCGCCCTCCTTCTCGTAGACGCCGTAGAACAACGACATGCAGTCCAGCCAGAGCGTCAGCCGGTGCAACTCCTCGGCGGAGAGTTTCACGTTATAGTGGCCCTTGTCGAGCACCTGGTAGAGCTTCGAGGCCCGCGCGCCGAAACGGCCGGGCGTTGTGCGATAGCCGTCGCCGTAGTCGTGGAAACCATAGTTCTGCACCAGGTTGGCATAGGACGCGTACCAATGGCCGGCAAGCGGCCGGCTCGCCAGGCTCATCGTCTTGCCGGCATTCTGGGCGTGACACTCCACGCAGTGTCGATCGAGCACCGGCTGCACCAACCGCGGGTAGCTGAAGGGGTTCGAGCCGTCCACGTCGGGCTTCAAGCGGGAAGGCTCGCGATGCAGCGCCAAAGGCTCGCTCCCAACCGGTTGCGGAGTGCGATGCTTGGGCTCGTGGCAACCGGCGCATACCAGTTGCTCGCCCTCGTGCAGATAGGTGCCCGAGCGCATGGACTGTACGGCCAGCCCCTTGGCGTCCACAGCCTGGAAGAAGATCTCGCGGTTGGCGGGGACCACGAAACGGGCGCTGCCGTCGGCTTCCACCGGCACGGTGCCCAACACGTAGCGGGCAGGGACCACGGAATCGCCTGCCGTGGCCACGCGAAACCCCGTGTCATGCGGCGGGCCGCCCGAGGGCACCGACATGGGCAGTACCTGCAGGACGCGGATCTCCTTGATCCGCGTGCCGGCGGGCCAAGGCTTCAGGCTATCGTAGACGTTGACGACGGCCAGCGTGGCCTCGGGCGTATGCTCCGGCTTGGGCGTCCGCGTAGCCGGATTGCTCTCCGGTCCGCGCCGCACCACTTCGGGCGCGACGGGCGGTTTGGCCGTGGCCTGCACGGGAATGGGACTCAGGCAGGCGATCTGCGGGTCGCGATAGAGCAATTCCCGATTGCCGAAACTATCGACCAGGTAGATGCCATAGTTGCCCGGCTGGTAGGGGCTGCCTTGCGTACCCGCGCCGGGCTTCATCAGGGCGTCGTAGACACAGAGATAGTAGTCTTCACTGAGCGGCCGAGCAGTGCCATAGACCTGGGCGCCGCCCTGGCTTTCGGGGAAGCCGACCTCGGGCGTGATCCGCCGCACGGGAGCCATGCCGTCGTCGTCGGCCACGCGCGGGTCGACAAGCACGAGTGAACCATAGGCCTGGCCGTGGTGCGGGGCGGCCGTGGCCACGAACTTCTGCGAGCCGGGCACCGCGCGGCAGTCGATCTCCATGTCGGGCCGAAGTTGGCGGGGCGCGAAGTTGCCGTGTACCGCGCGGGAATCCCGCCCGTCAAGCGTCGTGATCCAGGGCAGGTGCGCCGTGCAACCGTAGCGATCGACATAGTCCCAGCGCGTGTAGATGATACGTCCGTCGTGCGTCACGCTGGGACCCCATTCGTTCGTCTCGTGGAAGCTCAGGCAGGTGATGTCGCTGCCGTCGCCGGCCATGTCGTAGAGGGTATAGATGGGGCAGACGCGTCCGCAGCGCAAGTAGCCCCCGCGGCGCTCCGACATGAACGCGATGCGGCCGTTGGGCAGCCAGCAGGGATCGAAGTCGTTCCAGGTACCGTCGCTCAGTTGCACGAGTTCGGAGCCGTCCAGGTTGACCTTGAAGATGTGGAAACAGCGGCCTTCGGCCCAATGGCCCCGCGTCGGGTCGGTATGGTGGCGGTGACGCTTGTCGCCGCTGCATTCGACATAGGAAAAGACCACGGTCTTGCCGTCATTGGACAGGTCGGGCGCGAGGAACGAGCCGCCCTGGGTGTCGGGCCCGTAGAGGTTGCCCATTCCGTCGAACGATAAGGGCGGGGGAGTGCTGGGTCCGCCGGCGAGTTTCTGGCCCTGGAGGCGGCCTTGGCGGAGCACGGCGTCTGCCAGCACGTCGCGGAGTTGGGGATTGGGGCCGAACGGGTCGGAAAGGACGTACAATCCGCCGCCGGGCCGGGCGGCCATGCCGTAGTACTGGTCGCACATGTGATCGTAGAGCGCGCGATGCCGCTTGATGAACAACAACTGGTCGAATCGCAACAGCGGATTGCGGAAGGCAATCTGGCGGCGGACTCGGCAGGCATCGGCAAACAGGGCATAGCGGGCCTCGCCGCGGCTTGGGGCAATTGTCGCATTGGCCTTCTGCAGCCCGGCCAACTGCTGTTCCAACTCGGCAAAGTCCGTGGCCGCGTTCCGCTTCAGATCGGCCAGCAGCGCGGCGGTCCGCCGCAGCACGACGTCGGCCGGGTCGCGATCGTCGTCGCGCACCAGGGCTTCCGGGCGGAGCGTTTCCTTGGCCACGCGGGCAAAGTAGCCGCGGTTGGCAAGGTCGTTGCGAAGGGCCTCGAACTGGCTTTTCCATTCCTGCTCCATGGCGGAACCGCCTGCCGCTGATAGTTCCGGTTTCGCCTGCGTTTTCAGCTTCTTGGCATCCGTGGCCGGTGCGGCCGTGGCGACGGTCGCAAAGAACGTGGCTGCGGCGAGGGCTGCGAAGGCCGTGAGGGAGCATCGCAAGCGGGCAGAGAGAACGCGTGTCATGTTTTCGACTCCGTGGAAGGCAGGTGGGATGGTCGTGGCAGCTTTGTTGGCCGCGGGGAAGGACTTCTTGCCGCGCAAGGGCGGTGGGCGTGACAGGATGATCGCGGGCAGGCATGCGGCTCTATTATAGTTTGCCGGCGGGGTGGCTCGTCAATAGCCAAGTTCTGTATTTGCCAGGCCCCTCGTTCGTCATCGAAAAGCGGCCGGCAGCGAGATTCTCAAACATCTCGTTTCTCCTCGCATTCTGGGCAAAATCCAAAAACTCCTCTGCTCAGCCAATTTGTGTGCTACGGTTTCGTAAACGAGTTCTTGTGGGCTGATTGCCCCGGGAAACGCGCCCCGCCAATGGCGGGTTGCCTTAATGGGCGGGCTTCGGGTCTGTCAGTTGAAGGCACTGCTGAAGTCGCTCTCTTCGTTACTGAAGAGCAGGCTTTGACGGTGCCTTCTTGTTTTTGAGCAGGAAACTCGCATTGCACACTAGCAAAAATAAGGGGTTGTGAAGCCATGGCACGCAGATTCTTCTCTGGAACGCTTAGGGTCGATTGGGGGAGCCGTGTCAGTTCTTTGGTTGCGTCCGCGCGGCGCCGCTTTGCAAGACTCTTCCGGCGGTTTGGGGTGTCGGACGATCGGGGTAGTTTGCCGATCGTGCGCAAGCTGACCAAGGGTCGGCAGCATGCTCGCGGGGAATGGCATACGGGCCGCCGCCTGCGGATGGAGCAACTCGAGTGCCGGCAACTACTCTCCGTCTCGCCCGTGTTCGTCGATAGCCTGTACTCATTAAGCACACCGGGGATCGGCATCGATCACTTCGCGACGATCCAGGCGGGCATCAATGCCGTCACGCCCGGCGGCACGGTCAATGTCGACGACGGCACGTATGCCGAGAACGTGGTCATCAACAAACCGTTGACTCTGGTCGATACGGATGCGGCCGCAACTGCCACGAGCTTCACCCTAACCAATGGCGCCGTCTTGGGCGCCGGTTCGGGCGGCGTTACCGCCGCGACGGTCAACGTCAACCAGGACGGCGCCGCGGGTACCAAGATCCAGGACGCCATTACCCTGGTCAGCAGTGGCGGAACGGTCAATGTCGGCGATGGTACGTATGCCGAAAGCGTGATCGTCTCCAATCCCGTCACCATCTGCGGCCAGTCGGAAAGCAACGTCACGGTCGGCGGCAGCAGCATTCCGGACGCCTTCGTCGTTGATAGCAGCGGCGTCACGATCGAAGACCTCAGCATGACAGCCGGCGCCGCTAGCCCGACCTTGCTCGTCGAAGCCGGGAACCTGACGCTTCGCAACAGTACGATTACCGCGACGAGCGCCGGTGCTCAGGATGCCATCAGCGTCACTGGCGGCAGCGCCGATCTGGGCACGACGGTTGCCCCAGGCTACAACACTGTCAACAGTGTTGCCGGTTCGGGTTACTTGGTCGATAATACGTCAGGTTCCTCTGTTTCTGCCTTCGGTGATACTTGGCAGGTGAACGGCCTCGTGTCCGACCCGACCACCCTGATGAATGGCGACGTGGGCTGGGCAGGTCCCGTGGTGACGGTCGACGCGTTGGTGACCAACAACAGCACGCCGACGTTGACCGGGACAGTGACCGACGCGTCGCCCAGCGTCGGTATCAGTTCGGTTTCCGTGGTCATCAGTCAGAGCGGCAGCCCGGTGGAAAGCCTCACGGCCACGCCCAGCGACGGGACCTGGAGTGTGGCGGCCACGACCCTGGCCGACGGCACGTACGACGTTCAGGCGACGGCGACGGACGACGGGAGCAACAGCAACAGCGTTACGGCCGTCGGCGCATTGACGGTGGACACCGCGGCGCCCACGCTCACAATCTCCGTCAGCAGCCCCACGAACAACGCCACGCCCACCATCAGCGGCACGCTAC
>CAZTPX010000181.1:0-19368 GCA_964615095.1 uncultured Planctomycetaceae bacterium
GATACGGTCGGCGCCGGCGAGGGCGAAATGGTGCTCATCACGCAGGGATCCAGCGCCCGCTTGACTCCGGAAACGAAAACATTGCCCGTGGACACCGTGATCATCGGCATCCTCGACACGGTCCACGTGGCGCAGACGTGCGTGTACAACAAGGAACAGAAAGCCTAAATCATGGTCCAAATCGACGAAACACTGATTCGAAGCGTTGTTGAGCAAGTCCTGTCGCGGATGGGTGGGTCGGCCCTGCCGTCCGCCAACGGCTACCAGGGCCGCTTCGGCCTCTTCACCGACGTGCCCAGCGCCGTGGCCGCGGCCCGCGAGGCCTTCGAGCGTCTCAGCGGGATGACGATCGACGATCGACGCCGCATTATCCAACATATCCGCCGCATCTCCATCGAGCAGTCGGTCGAGTTGGGCACGATGGAGATGGAAGAGACAAAGATCGGCCGCTTGGTTCATAAGATCGAGAAGCTCAAGACCCTGGGCGAACGGGCGTTGGGCGTCGAGTTCCTTCATAGCGAGGTGTTCAGCGGCGACCACGGGCTGGCAGTGATCGAGCACGCGCCTTTCGGCGTGATCTGCGCGGTCACGCCGGTCACGCACTCGCTGCCGACGATCACCGGCAACGCGGTGAGCATGATCGCCAGCGGCAACACGTTAGTGGTCAATCCGCATCCCGGCGGTAAGAAGGTGGCCGCCGAGGGCGTTCGCCGCTTCAATGAGGCGATCTATCGCGATCTGGGCGTCGACAACCTGATCTGCCTGATCGTCGAGCCGACGTTGGAAACCGCCGAGGCCCTCTTCAAACATCGCGACATCGCCCTGATCTGCGTGACGGGTGGGCCGGCCGTTGCGCGGGCGGCCATGCTGCATGGGAAACGGGCCGTGGTTGCCGGGCCGGGCAATCCGCCCGTGGTTGTCGACGAGACGGCTGAGCTGGATCGCGCCGCGCGGTGCATCATCACCGGGGCTGCCTACGACAACAACCTGCTGTGCATCGCCGAGAAGGAGGTTTTCGTCGTCGAGTCGGTCTTCGACGCGATGATGTCGGCCATGGAGCGGGCCGGGGCCGTGCGGCTGTGCGCCAAGGAGATCGATGCTTTGACGAAGGTCGCCATTGCCAGCGTGGGTGAGGGTGCCCACAAGCACGATGTGGCGGCCAAGGACTTCATCGGCAAAGACGCCGCCGTGCTGGCCAAGGCGATTGGCAAGACGGTCCCGGCCAATACAGAAGTGGTTTTCGGCGAGACGGACGAATCGAACCCGTTCGTGCCGGTCGAGCAGATGATGCCCTTCCTGCCCTTCGTCCGCTGCCGCAACGTGGACGAGGCGATCGCCAAGGCCAAGGAGGCCGAGCACGGTTTCCGCCACACGGCCATCATCCATTCGACCAACGTGAACAACATGACCAAGATGGGCCGGGCGATGGACACCACGCTGTTCGTCAAGAACGGTCCGTCCCCAGCGGGGTTGGGACTGGGAGGAGAGGGCTACGCGTCGTTTTCCATTGCCACGCCCACCGGCGAAGGCGTGACCACGCCGCTGACGTTCACGCGCGAGCGGCGCTGCTCGATGATCGACAACTTGAGGATCTTGGGAAGGTAAGGTGCGTAGGCCAGGCTTTCCAGCCTGACTCCCGTACCGCTATGCCGAATAAGAATCGAAAGTCAGGCTGGAAAGCCCGACCTACTAGGAGCAAGCGATGTACTACGGCCGCGTTGTGGGAAGCGCTACCTCGACCGTGAAGCATGCATCCATGGAAGGCAGCAAGCTGCTGCTGGTCATGGCCCTGCAGGCCGACGGCCGCACGCCCGAGGGCGATCCGATCCTCGTAGTCGATCGGTTGGGCGCGGGACACAACGAAACGGTAATGGTTACCAGCGACGGCATTGGCACCCGCGAGCTTTTGCACAGCAAGACATCGCCGGTCCGTTGGTCGGTGCTGGGAATCCCTGACAAGAAATAACGCCCGACTATGGCGACCGCTACGACAGAAGAGATCGAACGCATCGTGCGCGAGGTGATGCTGCAGTTGGAGATTGCCTCCAAAGCCGCCAACGCCGCGCCGGCCGACGTTCTGCCCGTGGTTTCGCCGGCGGCCCGGCACGGCGACGTGGTGGTCGATTCCCGCGTGGTCACGCTGGCAACGGTTGCCGGCCGTTTGGAGGGTGCGAAACAACTGATTGTGCCGCCCGCGGCACTGGTCACCCCGGCAGTGCGCGACGAGTTGCGACGCAAGGGCGTGGTCCTGCTGCGCGGCAGCGCGGCGGTACGTGCGCGCGAAGAGGTGCCCGCCGTGTTGCTGGTCGTGGGCCGTACGCGGCAGGCCCCGGACGAAGCGCTGCAGACACTCGCCCAAGCGGGTATTGACATACGAACGGAAAGCTCGGATTGCATGATCGCCTCGACGGACAAGCTGGCCGCCGCGGTTGCCCAAGGGCAGCTCGGCGTGCTTTGGACCCGGCACACGGCGGCTGGGATGTGCCTGGCCAATCGCCACGCTGGCGTCCGCGCGGTCTTGGCGGGCAGCGTCTCGGCCACCGCCGCGGCCCTGGCGGCCGTGGGCGCGAACGTGCTGGTTGTTGACCCCACGGCCGGCACGGCCTACGAAAAGAAACAGATCCTTCGTGACTTCTGCCTCGGCGGAATTCGCGAGTGTCCGGAAGCGTTGAAGGCAAGACTGGAGAATAGAACTTAGAGCTTCCTAGAAGAAGCAATTGGCGACAACGAGCCGTCAAGTAAGCGGTACGCAGTACTCAGTACTCAGTACCACGCACCGAACACGAAATGCTGAGTACTCAACACTGAGTACTGAGTACTAAGATCCAACTACTACTACCATGCGAATCGCAGACGTCATTGGCACCGTAACCTTGAACCGCGCGCACCCCAGCGTCGTTGGGGCAACGTGGAAATTGGTCGTGCCGTTGTCGTGGGACAACCTGCTGGGAAAGTCCGACGAGCCGGTGGAAGAGGTCGTCGTTTTCGACGAGCTTGGCGCCGGCATCGGTTCGCGGATCGCCCTGAGTGAAGGCCGCGAGGCCGCCATGCCTTTTTACCCCGCAGTGAAACCGCTCGACGCCTACAACGCGGCGATCCTCGACACTTTCCAGGTCGAGATCCCGGAGGACTTGAAACCCAAGTAGTAGGCACACTCCGTGTGCCGTCAGCCTTGAACCACAATAACCGACAACCAGGCTTCCATTCCGCAGGAGAAGGTACGAACATGCTCAATATTCACAAAGTCAAGCAAGAGATTTGCGAAATCGGCGACCGCATTTACAAGAAGGGCTTCGCCGCCGCCAACGACGGCAACATCTCCTATCGCGTCAGCGAGAAGGAAGTCGTTTGCACGCCCACAATGGTCTCGAAGGGCTTCTTGAAGCCGGACGACCTGTGCGTCGTCGACATGGAAGGCAATCAGCTCTCCGGCCGGCGGAAGCGGACCAGCGAGATCATGCTGCACTTGGCCATCATGAAGGAGCGGCCAGACGTCAAGTCGGTCGTACACTGCCATCCGCCGCACGCCACGGCCTTTGGCGTGGCCCGCGAACCGGTCCCGCAGTGCGTGCTGCCTGAAGTGGAGATCTTCCTGGGCGACGTGCCGATCACCAAGTACGCCATTCCCGGCGGCCAGGAGTTTGCCGACACGATCCTGCCCTTCGTACGGAAGTCGAACGTCATCATCCTGGCCAACCACGGCACGGTGAGCTACGGCGAGACCGTGGAAAAGGCCTACTGGTGGACGGAAGTTTTGGACGCCTACTGCCGCATCCTCATGCTGGCCAAGGGGTTGGGCCGCGTGAACTACTTTACCGAGCCGGAGGCCCAGGGCCTCATCGACCTGAAAGGCAAGTGGGGCATGCACGATCCGCGGATGGACATCAAGAACTGCGACATCTGCGCCAACGACGTCTTCCGCAGCAGTTGGAAGGAGACGGGCGTCGTGCCCACCGCTTTCGCCCCGCCGAGTTACAAGGGTAACGGCAGCAACGGCAGTGCTGCCCCGGCCGCCGGCACGCCGGACCAGGAGGCCTTGATTCAGGCCATTACCGAGCGCGTGCTGGCTGAATTGAACAAGCGGAAGTAACCCGTTTCCTGCGTGTGCATTCCCGTTTCTGCGCCCCAAGGGACGGGCCGGGTGGTTCGAATCGTCCGGTAAACCGCCGCGGAGCGGCGTCAATCGAATAGCCGGGGGTGGAGCGTAGCGCAACCTCCGGTCACGAGCGAAAACCAACCAAAGCCGCGCAGCGGCGCTACGATCTCGCCCATCGGGCGATTGTAATGCCGCTACGCGGCATCGGTCGCACGATTTCGATTCCGGGGGTTCCGCTGCGCTTTACCCCCGGCTATTCATATTCTGCCGCTCCGCGGCACGGCCAGCGATGGTGCCCGATGCAATAACGGAAATACACCAGCTTCCTGCAATGCTGTTGAACCCCACGGCCCCGTCGGGCTATAATAACGGGGCGTCGGGGTATCTTCAACTATCCAGGAGTTCTGGTCATGCCCATTGCTTTCAATTGTCCGTTGTGCAAGGAAACGAACAGCGTCGGGCCCGAGTTTGCCGGACGTCGCGGCACGTGCGCCTTTTGCGGAGCGGCCGTGATCGTTCCGCAGGCGTCCGGCGAGGCGCAGTTGGTCTCGCAGCCTGCCCATGCCGCCCCGAAGAATTCGAGCGCCGCCGTGTGGATCATCGTCGCGGTGGTCGCTGGCTTCGTGCTGCTGGCCTGCGGCGGCATGATGATCGGCTTGCTGCTGCCGGCCGTGAATGCCGCGCGAGAGGCCGGACGGCGTGCCGCGTGCATGAACAAGCTGAAACAGCTCGACCTGGCGTTGCTCAACTACCAGTCCACTCTTGGGCGACTTCCTCCGGCGGCCGGCGCCGACCAAGTCGGTAACCAGCCGATGAGTTGGCGAGTCGCCATCTTGCCCTTCATCTTGGAAAACGGGCTTTATAAACAGTACGACCCAAAGCAACCCTGGAACAGTCCCAAGAATCTGGAACTCGTCAAGCAAATGCCAAGCTTGTTCCGCTGCCCTAGCGATAGCAGCCCGGGCGACGGGGAGACGAGTTACGTGATGCTCACGGGGCCGAATACGGTCGGCGGGACTCCGGGATCAGCGGGAGTCTCGCCCCAAGAAATCGTGAACGGACCCTCGCGAACTATCGCGATCGTCGAAGTCCATGGCCTGAAGATCCCGTGGACGGAACCGCGCGACATCACGCTCGACGAACTCACGGCGCGGCTGCGTTCCGGTGGGCGGATCGCGCATATAGCCGTCTTCAATGTTGCGATGGCGGACGGCAGCGTGCAAAATCTGTCTGCGACGATTGATGCTGAGACTTTGCGCCGCCTGGCAACGATCAACAACCGACTCCCGGTGCAAATCGATAAGTTCTAGGAGCGTTTTTCGCTGCAATTGAAGGCCACGGAGGGTCTTATGCCTGCATCCTTTGCGATTTTCCTGTTGGCCACGCTGCCCATCGCGCAGGCGCCGTCCGTTCCTACGGCCGACGGGCCGGCGTTGCCCAGGCCGAACCGGAGAATCCTTGCGCCCGAGTACGAATCGCCAACGGTTCGGGGTTCCGAACCGCCCACCCGCCTCAATCAGCCCGACGATGCCCGGCTTTGCGATGTGTGCTTTGTGGACCCGCAGCACGGCTGGGCGGCGGGCGATCACGGCGTCATCTTACACACCGACGACGGCGGTCAACATTGGTCGCCGCAAATTTCTGGCCTGAGTTGCACGCTCAACTCCGTCTGCTTCGTCGATGCCCGCAACGGCTGGGCCGCAGGTGGCATGGCCTATCCCTATTTGCACGACAGTTCCGGGGTCGTGCTTTGCACGCAGGACGGCGGGCTGAACTGGCAGCGCGAGCCGGTGTTGCTGCCAGTCCTGCGCAAGGTCCGTTTCTTGACCTTGCGACAAGGCTGGGCAATCGGCTGCCCTTCCGCCATGTTTCCCGGCGGGATCTTTACCAGCCGCGATGCCGGCCGAAGCTGGCAGCCGCTTTGCGAGGGTGCAACGTCTCGATTGACGACGGGCGACTTCTATAACGCACGCAGTGCGATCCTGGGCGGTTTGCTTGGCCAACTTGCCACGATCCAAGAAGGCGATTTCGTCCGCAGTCATCGCGCGGGTGTCGTTCTACTCGGCGTCAATGCCATGCAGGTCGTGCTGCCCGGCTACGGCTGGCTGGCGGGCGACGGCGGCTGGATCGCGCTGACCGGCAATCGTGGCAATGCATGGCGACCACCGTTGGGCGCGCTGCCGCCGAGCGCGGCGCTGTTCGATTTCTCCGCCCTGGCCGTTCGCGGGCCGAGATGCTGGGTCGCCGGCAGCCCCGGCAGCCGCGTCTTCTTCACGCCGGATGCCGGCAGGACTTGGTCCGCATTTGCAACGAACAGCACAGTTCCGCTGCGGGCCATAACGTTCGTCGACGATTTACACGGCTGGGCCGTCGGTCAACTAGGAGTGATCCTGTCGACGGTCGACGGCGGGCAGACGTGGCGGCGGCAGCGGGCCGGCGGCGCCAGGGCGGCGGTGATGGCCGTGGCCGGCGCGGCCCAAGATCTGCCGTTGGAGTTGCTCGCGCGGCTGTGCAAGGAGCAAGGCTACTTGGGCGTCGCCGAGGTGTTGGGTCGCACCGATGTTGAAAACGGTACCCGCGGCGACGTTCCCGCTGCCGATCGGCTGCACCAAGCCCTTTTGCATGTCGGCGCTTGTGCCGGCGAGACCGCCTGGGGATTTCCCATCCGGCAACCCGGTCTGCTGCTACCTGCAGAGGCGATTCTCGACGGCTGGAATCGTATGCACAACGGCCACGGCGCGGACGCCCTTGCGGCCTATGTCGTCCGGCAGATTCGCACGTGGCGGCCCAGCGTGATCTTGATTCCGGCCGGCCGTGGCGCAGCAGGGCTGTCGCAAGTCGTTCAGCAAACTGTCACCGCCGCGGCCAAGTTGGCGGGCGATCCGGCATACATGGCCGACCAGTTCAAAGCGGCCGGTTGTGAGCCTTGGAACGTGCAGCGGGTTTGTCCCGTGTCGGACACGAAGGTGGGCGGCAAGCTGGCGCTGGAAAGCGATGACTGGTCGCCTCGGCTGGGGCAGACCTGGGCCGACATCGCCTTGCCGGCGCGGGCACTCTTGGACGATCATGATCAAGGCGGGCCGACCGTGGCGAGCGTGCAACTCATCGTCGGTGAGGCGGCCGCGGAAGCGACCGCCACGCCAGCAGCCACTCGCCTGCGGATCGGCGATTCCACGAATCGCTTCGATATCATGGCAGGCATTGCCGCGGGCAATGGTCTCTCGCGACGGTCGATGGCCGAATCCGACAGCCGCTTTGGCGGCCCGCTGGACGGGCTTGCCCAGGGACGGCAGGTCCAGGCCATTTTCGAGCACATTGACCGCGATCCCCAGGCATTGCTCGCCCGCTTGGTCAAAGGCGACGTGTTGCCGCAGGGCATCGACATGGCGGCCGCCGCCGCGCTGACATTCCGCATCGCCCAGCGATTCCGGAACGCCGGTCACGGGGACCTGGCCGACAAGACCTTGGTCCTGCTTGCCGAGCGTTACCCGAACGATCCGCTTGCCCGCACAGCCCTGGTATGGCGATTCCAGAACCTTGCCGCGAGCGAAACTCCCGTTGCCCTGCCGCCCAGCGGAACGGGTGACGGGCAAGTCGTCGCAGGGCCGCAGAAGTCGCCTGCCGAACAGGCCGTGGAGTTGGCCCGCCAGATCGAGATCAATCGGCCCGAGTTGTTCGCTTTGCCGTCGGTCCGCTACTCGCTGGCGGCCGTTTATCGGCGCTTGGGGCAGGAGTCGCAGGCGCAGCGGCTCTATGCCCTGGATCGCCGCGGCGTCGACCGCGACGCATGGTGGGACTGCGCCCGCGGCGAAACTTGGCTTGTGGATCGCAAGGGACCTGCGCCCAAGCCGCTGGCAAACTGCATCTCCACCGACCAGCGGCCGCATCTGGACGGACGGTTGGACGAGGCCCTTTGGAAGAAGTGCCCCTCGATCGTGCTTGCCAGTCCGCTGGGTGACGACCGCTCGTGGCCGGCGACGGCGATGCTGGCCCACGACGAGCAATACTTATATATTGCCGTTCAATGCCGCCAGGCCCCGGCTGCTTGCTACGAGGCCGCCAGCGGGCCGCGGCCGCGCGATCCGGACCTTTCGCAGCACGACCGTGTCGATCTCTTTCTCGACATGGATCGCGGCTATGCGACCTATTACCATCTCACGATCGATCATCGCGGTTGGGCCGCCGACGCCATCAATGGCGATCGGAGTTGGAATCCCAAGTGGTTCGTGGCCGCGCAGACGGCTGACGGCGTTTGGACGGCCGAGGCGGCCATTCCTCTGGCCGAACTCAAGGCCACGATTGTGCCCGGCAAGACGGTCTGGGCCTTCGGGATTCAGCGGACCGTGCCCCGCGTTGGTTTTCAATCGTGGACCACGCCAGCCGGGACGGAGGTGGCACCGGAGACGTTTGGTTGGTTGGGGTTTGAGTAAGACCAAATTCTCTCGATTGGCATTGTCCCAAATCGCCCGGTTTAGTATTGTCCGTCCATGAATCTCGCAATCTTCCTCCCCAATTGGGTGGGAGACCTAGTCATGGCCACTCCCACATTGCGGGCCGTGCGGCGGCACTTTGCGGCACCGGCGCGGATTGTGGGCATTTTGCGCCCCCAGTTGGCTGAGCTCCTCTGCGGCAGCGACTGGCTCGACGAGCAGTTTCTGTTCGATCCCAAGTCACCGCAAAGGGAAGAGGGCCGTCTGGCCTTGATCGGCCGTATGCGGCAACAGCGTTTCGATATGGCCCTGTTGCTGACCAACTCCTTTCATACCGCAATGCTGGCCTGGCTGGGCGGAGCACGGCAGCGCGTGGGCTATGCGCGGGATGGGCGATCGCTGCTCTTGACTAAGCCGGTCCCGGCAACTCGCAAAGGCCGGCAGTTCCGCCCCGCGCCGATGGTCGAAACATACCTGGCCTTGGCCCGAGCGATTGGTTGTCCCGAAGAGTCGCCGCAATTGGAATTGCACGTCACCGCGGCCGAGGCCGCGCAGGCGGAGCGGGTGGGGCATAACTTGGGACTGCGGACCGACGGACGGGTTGTGGCCCTGAATTCTACCGGTGCTTACGGAGCGGCAAAACTCTGGCCGGCCGAACATTGCGCCGCGCTGGCCCGGCAAATCGCTGGTCAACTCGATCACGACGTGCTGGTGCTCTGTGGACCCGGCGAGCGCGATGCCGCCCGCCAGATCGCCGCTCTAGCCGACTCGCCTCGCGTCTTCTCCTTGGCGGCGCAGGACGTCAGCCTGGGACTGACCAAAGGTTGCCTGGCCCGCTGCCGGATGATGGTTTCGACCGACAGCGGCCCACGGCACGTCGCCGCCGCCCTGGGTAAGCCCGTAATCACGCTCCTGGGACCGACACTGCCGGACTGGATCGAGAATCCCACCGTCCGCGGCCGCCTGCTGCGTACCGAATTGGAATGCCTGGGTTGCGGCAAGCGGACCTGCCCGGCAGGACATCACCGCTGCATGCGCGATCTGCTTCCCGAACGGGTCTTGGGGGAAGTGGCCGCGCTCGTGCAGACAACGACAATCAAGGCGGCATAGGGGGAAGCGGCATGGCGGTGGCGATGGCGAAAGGTATGCGGCACACTCCGTGTGCCGACTGGCAGCGGCACACGGAGCGTGCCGGGTACATGTGGGTCGCCCAGCGCTATCGAGGGATCCTGGAGAACGCGGGACTGGCCCAGTTCGAGCAGGTCATGAACACCCGGGTCGGTCGCTGTCTGCGCGTGTTGCCTGACCGCGAGAACTGGTATCTGCCAGCCGCGACGGGCATGTACCTGAAGAAACATCATACGCGTGCTTGGCGGACACGGATTGCCACCGCGTTGGGGTTGGCGCTTCCCGCCAGTCCCGGCCGTGTGGAGGCCCAAAACGCCGTGGCTCTGCAATCGCTAGGCATTGACGTTATGCCGCTAATGGCTTACGGCGAAAAACTGCGCACGGACGGCGGGCTGGAATCGTTCCTGTTAAGCGAGGAATTGGATGGATATTGCGAACTGCAGGACTTGGTCGAGCGACGGTTCCCCCCGCGAAAGCACGGCGTGCCGTTGGACCCCGCGCTCCGCCGCCTGATCGTACAGGTGGCCGACATTGCCCGACGGTTCCACGCAGCCGGCTTCAACCATCGCGATTTTTACTGCTGCCACTTCCTCGTCAAGGAAACCTCGCCGGGCGAGTGCGACGTCCGCCTGATCGACTTACAACGGGTTCAGCGGCGGCGGTGGTTCCGGCGGCGCTGGATCGTCAAGGACCTGGCCCAATTGGCAAGCATGTCGCCGGACGATCGAATCGGTTGCCGCGAGAAGATCCTCTTCTTGCGGACCTACCTGGGCGTGCGCAAACTGCGGCCGCAGGACAAGCGGCTGGTGCGCGACGTGCTTTGGAAACTGTCGCTGATCCGCCGCCGCGCGAGGAACAAGCCATGAGAATCGGCCTGGTCTTGGAGCAATTCGATCCGGCCCGCGGTGGCCGCGAACAGTGGACCTGGGCGTTTACCCAGCGACTGCTGGAGTTGGGCCACGAGGTCCACGTCGTGGCGCGGGCCTGTTCCGCCAAGGCACGCCGCTTGCCCATCGCCTGCCACCCGGTGCAGTGCGACCCTTCGCCGATTGCCTTTGCCGCGGCGATCCGGGCCGTGCTCGAACCGCTGGCGCTGGACATCGTTCACGACATGGGGATGGGCTGGTACTGCGACGTCTTCCATCCGCATGGCGGCTCGATGGCCTCCAGCGCGGAGCGCAAGCTGCTCTTCCTGCCGGCGTGGTTGCGAGGGCTGAAACGCATGGCGAACCGCATGCTGCCGCGGCATCGCACCTTCCAGACGCTGATGCGGCGGCAGTATGCCGACCACGGGCAGGTGGTACTGGCCCTGTCGCGGGCTTCGGCCGCGGACTTCCATCGCTTCCACGGCGTACACCCGGAACGGGTCCGGCTGGTCTACAACGGTGTCGATATCGAGCGTTTTTCGCCCCAGCGCTGCCGCCCGCACCGCGAGCAGGCCCGCCGCCGCCTGGGCCTTTCGGCCGACACGGTGATGGCATTGATCGTGGCCCACAATTTCCATCTCAAGGGCGTGGACACGCTGCTGGCGTCGATGCGGCGGTTGCAGACCGCCGGGCGCGAGACGCGACTGGTGATCGTGGGCGGCAAACACATCGATTCCTGGCAGCGGCACGTTGCCCGCCGGGGTTTGAGCGAACAAGTCGTCTTTGTGGGGCGGGTCGACGATCCGCTGCCCTGCTATGCCGCCGCCGACTACTACGTACATCCCACGTATTACGATCCGTGCAGCCTCGTCGTGCTCGAAGCGGCCGCCTGTGGCCTACCCCTGATCACGAGCCGTTACAATGGGGCCAGCGAACTGTTTTGCGAGGGCAAGGACATGATCCTGATCGACGATCCGGCCGACGACGTGGAGTTGGCCGAGGCAATGCGGCTGCTGTTGGACGATTCCACGCGGCAGCGGCTAGGCGAGGCGGCACGACAAACGGTTTTGCAACATTCGTTCCATCGAAACGTCGACCAAATCCTGGGGATCTATCAAGAGATCCTCGACCGCCGCGGCGGATTGCCGCACGGTTATCGGGTACTGGAAGGGCGGATCGAAGGCGGAACTTCGCCGGGCGGCAGGCCGCAGGGTTCGCGATTGCTCGACATTCTCGGGGCAGGAGTGAAGAAATGAGAATTGCACTAGTCATCGATCATCTGGATCCCCGCCGTGGAGGCGCGGAACAATGGACGTTCCAGCATGCCGAGCGGCTGCTGGCCCGCGGTCACGAGGTTCACGTCGTGGCCCAGGCCGTGAACGGTCCGGCGGCGCGGCTGGGCGTCGTGCCGCACGAACTGGGCCGCATCCGCTCCGTGCTCCATCGGGCGGCGGCTGCCGATACGGCCCTGCAACGCTTGGACGTCGATATGATCCACGACATCGGCATGGGCTGGCACAGCCACGTGCTGCAATCGGAAGACGGCTCGCGGCTGGCCCAATGGGAGCAGAAACTCCTGCTGCTGCCTTCCTGGCAGCGGCCGTGGAAGCGGGCGATGTTGCGGGTGCTGCCCCGCTACCGCGATTTTCGCCACCTCATGGCCCGGCAGTTCGGCGACCCAAGGCGGATTGTGATCGCCGTTTCGCAGATGTGCGCGCGGGACTACCAGCATTACCACGACGTGCCGTCGGAGCGGATCCGCCTGGTCTATCACGGTACCGACAATCAGCGTTTCTCACCGGCCCATCGCGATCGCTGGCGCGAGGAAATCCGCGACCGCCTGGGCGTGTGCGAAGACGAGGTGCTGCTGTTGTTTGTGGGACACGATTACCAGCGCAAAGGGCTGGCGACGGCCGTCCATGCGGCCAATCGATTGGCCGCCGAAGGGGCCCCGGTGCGGCTGGTCGTGGTGGGCGGGAAGCGGCGGCGGCCGCAGCCCGTCAGCGACGCGCCCAACGGCGTGGTGATCAACGTCGGCGCAATCGACGATCCGGTCCCCTATTACGCCGCCGCCGACGTCTTCGTGCTGCCTACGTTTTACGATCCCTGCAGCCTGAGCGTTTCGGAAGCGGCCGCGAGCGGGCTGCCAAGTGTGACGACGCGGTTCAACGGCGCGGCGGAACTGCTCACAGAGGGGGTCGACGGCAAGGTCGTCGCCGACCCTGCTGACGACGTGGAACTGGCCGGCGCGATCCGGCCGCTGTTGGAACCTGGCGTCTGCCGGCGGATGGGCGAGGCGGCGCGGAAGATGGCCTTGAAACACACGCTGGACCGCAACTGCGACCAGATTGTATCGATCTATCAGCAAATCGCCGGGCAGAAACTCCGCGCGGCGTGACGAAGAATCAACTAATGGAATTTGACCGGCAAGATCGGTAATCCGTTTCTGTAGGGAACGCCCTTCGTGGCGTTCCGAAAAACAACGCGGAACGCCACGGAGGGCGTTCCCCTACAGCGAGCGGGGGCTATACCGATCTTGGGTGACAAAAACCGTCAGGTAGCAGGACATTACGTTTCAGGGGGCGGTGGGATAACGCGATCATGCGAATCTGCTTGTATACCAATACGGCGCTGCCGAAAGTTGGCGGACAGGAAATCGTCATCGACGCCCTGGCGCGGCAATTTCTCGCCCTGGGACACGAACCTGTGGTGTTGGCCCCCTGGCGACGCTCGCAGGGTCCATTCGACCCGACTTCCGTGCCCTACCGCGTTGCCTGGCACCCGCGGTTCGTGTCCACGTACTGGTTTGTTTCCTGGTACGGCCACTGGATGGCAAAGGCACGCCGCACCTACGGTTTCGACGTGATCCATTGCCACGGAACGTATCCGGCCGGTTACGTGGGCGCTTGTTGCCGGGCGGTAAGTGATTTGCCGCTGGTCGTCACCAGCCATGGCGACGATCTCGCGCCGCAGGGTCTTTTCGACCGCAAGCCGAAACTTCGCGACCGTTACCGCATGGTCTTGGCGCAGGCCGACGCGGCCGTGGCCATCAGCAGTTACACGGACAAGATGTTTCGCGAAACCTGTCCGGAACTGCGGCGGATCGTGCCGATTCCCAACGGCGTCGAGGTTGAACAATTCGCCTCGCCAGTGCCGCGGCCGACGGATGTCGCCGCGTCGATCCGCTCCAAGTCCTACCTGCTATTCCTGGGCCGCCTCGATCCGCGGAAAGGAATCGACGTGTTGCTGGAAGCGATGGCACTGCTGCGGGGCCAGTGCGACCGTGATGTGGTCGTGGCGGGGCGCGGACCGGCAGCCCCGGCGCTGCAAGCCCTGGCCGCACGTCTCGATCTTGGGCGGCAGATCCATTTCGTGGGCCAAACTACCGGCCCGCAAAAAATGTGGTTGCTGCAAAACGGCCTTTGCACGATCGTTCCATCGCGCACCTGGGAAGCCTGTCCCGTGGTGGTGATCGAGAGCCTGGCGGCCGGCCGGCCGGTGATCGCCTCGCAATTGCCGGGCCTTGCTGATCTCATTCGGCCCGAACGGACCGGACTGCTCGTGCCGCCGGAGTCGCCGCAACAACTGGCCGATGCAATCCGCCGGGTCGTCTTGGACCCGCAGCGCGCGGATGACTGGGGCCAGGAGGCGCGGCGTTTCGCCCGGGCCTTCGACTGGAGAAACATCGCCCAGCGTCATCTGGACCTGTTCCAGGAATTGATCACCCTCAAATGCCACTCGACCGCCACCGCTGGGTTGACCGCTGCCGATCGCCCCTGGCCGCTAGCTCCGCACGCCCGACCCATTCGGCGGGCATTTTCGTCGCGGCGTTCGTAGTAGCGGCTTCATCTGTAGGCCGTGAACAAGCGCAGCGCAGTTCCTAGTGCCGGCTTCATCTGTTTCGACCCTCCGTTTTGCCAAAACCAGACCTGTCCCCTTGGCTCTGTAGAATAGAGGGTCGAAAGGCTGCAAAGAGGAGAATTGAGCCACGGATGAAACACTGATGCAACACAGATTCTCACTTCCGTGTTCCATCCGTGTTGCATCCGTGGCCTCAATCCCCCCGATTGTCTTCGTGTATTTCGCGGTTTCTCCCATTTTTCCGTACCGTTGTTTTTCTATCCCCCCCTTGTCCTGCTCATGGACCCTATGCTGCCCCGCAAGCCTGATGAACCAGGATAAAGTTGTTACAGAGGGCACAGAGACCACAGGGAGAGGCCGGTTCCACTCTCCGCTCCTCTGTGAACTCTGCGTTCTCTGTGGCATTTATTCGAATGCTGGAACTATGAGCGCCAAGACGAATGATCCCGGGATTGCCAGCGTATTATATTGATGAATATACGGCGCAGCAGAAGCGGGAAGTGATCTGGCGCAGTTGCAAACCGACGCGACTTTGGTTAATCTGGCAAGGTCGTTGCGAATCCGGAAACGGTGAAGTCCGTAGCCTCTCAAGAATACACTCACTCTCCCAAGAATGGATCGGAGCATGAAGATGATAGCGCGTTGCACGTTGGTTGGATTATTGGCAGCAATGATGACGGGCACAACGGCTGGCCGGGCAGGAACCGACGGCGGCTTCCAAATGCTCGACCTGAAGCCCATCGTGAACATGGACTGGCGCGACGAGGTCTGGGGCGACGGCAAGGGCGGCTGGACCGACCAGGGCGACAACGACATGCGACAGATCAGCGTGGGAACGCGGCAACTCCTGGGCGTTCCTTTCGAACTGATCGATCCGGCCCGCAATGGCGGCAAGGCCGTGCTCACGCTAGGCTCGAAACACTTTCCTGCCGGTCCGCTCGCGGCCACGGTCCGCGTGGGCGGCAAGGCCCGTAGCCTGTATTTCCTCCACGCCGCGGCCTGGTCCGCCGGCCACATGGCCACCTACATCGTCCGCTATACCGACGGCGCCACGGCGGAGATCCCCATCCGCGACAAGGAGGAGATCATGAACTGGTGGTGGCCGGCGCACGGGCCGAAGTTCCGCGCGGCGATCCACGTGCCCAATGCCCAGACCGACGATGTGGGCCTGGTCGTCTTCGGCTGGGACAACCCACATGCGGACAAAGTCATTCGCGACATCGAGCTGAAAAGCCTCAACGGCGACGGTATCGTCGTGGTGGCGGCGATCACGGCCTCGGACAAGCCCGTGCGCCTGCCTGACCCCAAAGACATCCCGCAGCCCGAATACTTGCAGAGCGATCTGCCGACCTTGGATCGCTCGCAGTGGTTCCCGGTGGAGGTGGTCGAGGACAAGTTCCTGCCGACACCGATCGACCAATCGGCCTCGTTGGACGCCCCGGCCGGCAAGCACGGTTTCATGAGGACCGTCGACGGCCGCTGGGCCTTCGAGGACGGCGCGCCGGTCCGCCTGGTGGCCACGATGCAGGGCACGCCCCGCGACAAGAAGGAATCGGCCTACATGGCCCGCTGGCTGGCCAAGTATGGTTTCAACCTGGTGCGGATCGGGCACCTGGTGACCGGTCCGGAACAAGGTTCCGCAGTCGATTGGACGCAGCCGGACAGCGGACATCTCAACGCGGCGGTGATGGACCAGTTGGACTATTTCATCGCCGAACTGGCCAAGCAGGGGATCTACAGCCGTCCCACCATGCTCTGGTACCGCAAACTGAAGAAGGGCGACGGCGCGGATGCCTTCGACGAGTCGGTCGCGGATGAGAACAAGCGGGCCAATCGCCAGCCACAGGCCGGCGAATCGCCGGTGCTCAGTTCCGCAGGCATTACGTTCTTCGACGACAAGGTGATGCAGGCCAACATTGCCCTGGAGAAGGCCATCATGACCCATCGCAATCCGTACCGGGGCAACAAAACGTATGGCGCGGACCCCGCCATATCCCAGATCGAAGTTACCAATGAAGACGGCGTGTTCTTCTATACGATCGACGGCATCGCGCCGCACTATGCCAAGGAACTCGACCGGCTGTGGGCCGGCTGGCTCACGCGCAAGTACGGCTCGCGGGAGAAACTGGCCGTCGCCTGGGGCGACGACCTCAAGCCCGGCGAGCGGCTGGCCGACGGCACGGTCAAACGCTTGAACATCTGGAACTTCAACAAGGTCAAGCCGCAGCAGGCCCCGCGGGCCGGCGACCAGTTGCGATTCTACTGCGAGTTGAACAATGGCTACTTCCAGAAGACCAAGGATGCCCTGCGCGCCGCCGGCGTGCGGCAACCGATCTGCGGCAGCGGCTGGTTCGGCGTGGGCACAGGTTTCTACCCCGAGCTGTATTCCAACGTGCCGGGTATGGATTACATCGACCGCCACCACTACTACGGTGGTGGCCCGGGCGGCTGGCAGATCCTGCAAGGGATGACGTTCAACTACGAGAGCGCGCTGACCGATCCCAAGCACATCCTTAAACTGGGCATGGAGCGCGTGCTGGGCATGCCCTATGGTATTTCCGAATGGGCCAACGTGCTGCCCAACCAGTGGCGGCTGGAGGCCCCGCCGATCATGACGTTCTATGGGCAGTGCCTCAACGGCTGGGACGTGCCCATCCATTTTGCCCTGGACGGTGGCGGGGGAGGCTTCGCCCAATTCCTTAAGTGGATGTGGCCGATCAACGAACCCTCGACCCTCTGCCAATATCCGGCCCTGGCCCAGGCGATCCGCCGCGGCGACGTCCGTGAAGGGCCGCTGGTCTTCGCCCGCAAGTTCTCGGAGAAGAGAACGTTCAGCGCCCAGGCGCTGACGGACGTGGCCATCAAGGTGGATATTTCCGGACCCTATGAAATGTCGGCCGAGCAGGGGATCAATGCCCGCAGCCTGGCCAGTTACTACGCGGCGGCGGTAGGCAAGACGGGCGTGCAGTTCACCAAGGCCGACAGCCCCGATTTCTCCATCGATCTGGGACCGTATCTCGACATGCAGAAGAAAGAGATCCGCTCCGTTACGGGCGAACTCTACTGGAACTACGGCCGCGGCTACCTCACGGCCAATACGCCGCGGATGCAGGCGGCCGTGGGCTTTCTGGCCGGCGTGCCGATCAAGCTGGCCGATTGCCAGATCAGCAGTTCCAACTGCTGTGCTTCGGTCCTGGTGGCAAGCTGGGACGGCAAGCTGTTAAAGGAGAGTAAGCACATTTTGATCACGGCCGTGGGGCGCTCGCGAAACACTGAAATGGCTTACAGCCGCGGCGGGCAGCGGCTGATCGCCATCGGCAAGCCGCCCGTGCTCCTGGAAGGCGTGCGGGGGACGGTCCGCCTGGCCCGCAACGGGCCTTGTACCGTCACGGCGCTTTCACCCTATGGGTACAAGACGGCCGAGATTCGGGCGACCAGCGAGGGCAGCGCCACGGTCGTACCCCTGGACGGCCGCAACAAAGCAGCCTATTATGACGTGCAGTTCCCCTGAGACGTGAGAAAGGAGAAAAGAATCATGGCAATCGAAGTTCGTAAACCCACCGCCGCGGAAGAAGCCCACATGCGTGCCTGCCCGATTTGGGAGAAGGAGCCGTCGGAGTTTCCTTATCACTACGACGAGAAGGAAACCTGTTTGATCCTGGAAGGCGAAGTGACAGTCGAAGGCCGCGGGCAGAAAGTCACCTTCGGCCCGGGCGATTATGTGGTCTTTCCCCAGGGGCTGGATTGCACCTGGAAGGTCAAGAAGGCCGTCCGCAAACATTATCAGTTCGGCTAAAGGAAGAAACCAACCTTGCAGCGGAGTACAAATCGATGAAACGCATTATCCTGACAGTCTTGGTCATCGCGTCGTTTATGAACATGGCTTGTGCCGCGGAGGACTTGGCCCAAGGCTTTGTACAGCCGCCGCCATCGGCCCGGCCTTGGGTCTATTGGTTCCCGCTGAGCGGCAACCTCTCGAAGGCAGGGATCACCGCCGACTTCGAGGCCATGCAGCGCGTCGGCATCGGCGGCGTACTGTATATGGAAACCGATCAGGGCGCCCCGCTGGGACCGGCCGATTTCGCCGGGCCATTGTGGCGGGAACTGTTCCAACATGCCTGCAAGGAGGCCAACCGGCTGGGCCTGGAAATCAACATGAACAACGACGCCGGCTGGTGCGGCAGCGGCGGCCCCTGGATTACGCCCGCATTGTCCATGCAGCGCGTCGTGTGGACCGAGACGGTCATTCAAGGCCCGAAGTCATTCGACGGCGCGCTGCCCCAACCCCAGGCGGTCCGCAATTTCTACCAGGACATCGCCGTGCTGGCCATGCCCGCGCCGGAGGGCAATGCCCGCATCCACAACTTCCAAGGCAAGTCGTCGGTCACGCCCGAGCACTTTCCGCCGCAGCGGGCCAAGTTCATGACGCTGCCACCGGATTCCGTCATCCCCCGCAGCCGCATCGTCGATTTGACCGACAAGATGGATGCCGCCGGCAAGCTAAAGTGGAGCGTTCCCGAGGGCAAGTGGCTCGTCCTGCGATTCGGCCACACTACCACCAACGTCGACAATCACCCCGCGCCGGCTTCCGGTTGCGGGCTGGAATCCGACAAGCTCAGCAAAGAGGCGACGGAACTGCATTTCAACAAACTGATGGGCCGGCTGATCGCCGAGAACCGCGACCTGGCCGGCAAGGACAAGGTGCTGGTCTCCACCCACATCGACAGTTGGGAAACAGGTTCGCAGAACTGGACGCCCCGCATGCGTGAGGAATTCCAACAGCGGCGCGGCTACGACCTGCTGCCGTTGTTGCCGACCTTTACCGGCCGCGTGGTCGATAGCCTGGAGGTCTCCGAACGATTCCTTTGGGACGTGCGGCAGACGGTCTCCGACATGCTGGTGGAGAACTACGCCGGGCACTTCCGCACGCTTGCCAACCGCCACGGGCTGCGGCTCTCGATCGAGGCCTACGACGGCGTGCCCTGCG
>CAZTPX010000182.1:0-18937 GCA_964615095.1 uncultured Planctomycetaceae bacterium
GGGTGGATGCCGACGGCACGGTCTTCACCAACGTCCGCTGGGACGAGGCCGGCGGCAACGTGCAGCAGTACCGCGACGGCCAACTGATCGCCATGGCCCGCCACACGCACGGTTGGGGATACGAAGGGGGCGAAGCCGTGGCCGCCAACTCCAAGTACCTGTTCATCGTACAGAACATCGAGAACGAAGGCGGCGGGCTCAAGGGCAATTCCTGGCCGCCCAAGGGACTCGCCTGGTCGGGCGTCTCGCGACGGCAGCGCAGCGACATCACCAAGCCCGCCCCATTCCCTGGCGGACACGGTAAGGAAGGCGACGTGCTCCACGGGGCCTTCCTGCCCGTGGCCGAATTTGCCGAGCACGCCCAAGGCCGCGTGCGCGGCCTGTGCGTAACCGAAACGGAGCTGTTCGTCAGCAACCCAGTAAGCGGCACGATCGAGGTCTATGACACCCAGAACATGCGGCCGATTCGCTCTTGGCACGTCGAGCGGCCGGATCGGCTGTGCCTCGATCACCGCAGCCACGTGTGGGTCCTGCAAATGCCGCCCACCAATGGGACGTGGAAGGCCCTGCGCTTCACGTCCGCCGGCCAACGCACGTCCCAGACAATTGAGTTCCCGGCCGGCGTCGTTCCCGCGGCCCTTGCCGTCGATCCCAGCAATCGCCTGTTGGTCGCCGATGCTGGGGCGGACCAGCAAATCAAGATCTATGATGCCATCGACACAACGCCGAAGCTTGCGGGCGCGATAGGCGTTCGTGGCGGCATCTTTGCCGGTCCGACGCCCGGCAAGTTTGGCGACCTGCGGTTCAATCGTCCGGCGGCTGTCGGCGTGGATGGCCAGGGTAATGTCTTCGTTGCTTCCAGCGGCGCGACGGCCGGCGGCAGCACTGTCTTGGAATGCTACTCGCCCACCGGCCAATGCCGCTGGCGGCGGCTGGGGCTAGAGTTCGTCGACATGGCCGACCTCGACCCGTCCACGCAGCGCGACGTGTTTACCAAGGAAGAGCATTTCAGCATGGATTGGAGTAAGTCCGCTGGCCGGGAGTGGTCCTACCAGGGCTACACGGTCAATCCGCTCAAGTACCCGCACGATCCCCGGCTGCATCTCTCGTCGACCCACGTCTGGCTGTTGCGGCTTGCGGGCCGACCTTTCTTGTTCGTCTCCGACATGACCGGCGAGTTCCTGCATGTCTATCGCTTCAACCCTGCCACGGACGGCGAGACGGCCATCCCCTGCGGTCTTCTCTCGAAGCGGCACATCTCCAGCAAGGACAGGTTCCCGCCGCATCAGCCGGAGAAAGGGCAGTGGTTGTGGCTGGACCGCAACGCCGACGGCACGATCGACGCCGACGAGTATCAGCACGGCGGCAAAGACGCCGGCGGCATTCCCGTTCCCGACAGCCGGGGCAATATCTGGTACGCCGATGGAAACCGCGTGTGCTGCCTGCCTCTGCAAGGTGTGGATGCGCACGGCGTGCCGATCTGGGACCTCACAAAGGTCCGCGTTACGCCACGTCCGGCCGAACTGGACGAGGTTCGCCGCGTCCATTATCTGCCCCACGCCGACGTGATGCTGCTGGGCGGCAATCGGGGCGGGGAGCACAACCAGCACTGGAAGCCGATGGGCCCGGTGTTAGCCTGCTACGACCACTGGATCAGCGGCGAGCGGCGCTTGCGCTGGCAAACCGTGCTGCCCTACGAGAAAGGCGCGCACGGCCACGAGTCGGCCGAACCGATCTCGTTCGATGTGGCGGGCGATTACCTCTTTGTCGCCTATACCCGCGGCCTGCCGGCCGACGGAGTCCAGTACGCCTATGTAAAAGTCTACACGCTCGCGGCGGCGGCCCCGGTGGGCAATCTTGTCGCCGAGAAGGATCTGGGCGAAATCGGCCTGCTGGACATTGTCGAGAGCGTGCGGGCCGTGCAGCGGGCCAACGGCGAGTACGTGGTCTTCCTCGAAGACGACGCCAAGGCCAAAATCGTCATGTTCCGCTGGAAGCCGTGACACTACGCGAACTCCGGCGTCACCAGTTTGGGAATCACGCCGGCTGCATATCCCCGGGCGAGCAATTCTGCGACGGCCTGCCGGCCACGGGGACCAAAATCGAGCGTCCAGTCGTTGACGTACATGCCGACAAACTGGTCGGCCTTGGCCGGATCGAGCCCCCGGCCGAACCCCAGCGCATAATCCAGGGCGTCCTGGCGGTGTTGCAGGCCATACTCGATGCTGGCATGCAGCAACCGTTGCACGTCGGCGATCGCTGGCCGCCCAAGGTCCTTGCGCACTCCGTTAGCGCCCAAAGGCAGTGGCAGGCCCGTCTGGTCGAACCACCATTGGCCCGTGTCGACGATCAATTCCAGATTCTGTTGGGCGTAGGTGAGCTGGCCTTCGTGAATGATCAGCCCCGCGTCGATCGGCTGGCCCGCATACTGGCCGGCAACCACCGTGTCCAGGATTTGATCGAAGGGCACGACGACCTGGCGGAACTCCTTGCCCAGGCACAAGCGCAGGGCCAGGTAGGCGGTGGTAAGCATGCCGGGCACGGCGATGGTGGCGCCGCGGTAGGCCTCCAGCGGCTGCTTGCTCCGCGCCACGAGCATCGGCCCGTAGCGATCGCCCATGCTCGCCCCGCAGGTACACAGCACGTAGCGATCGGTCAGGTGGGCGTAGGCGTGCAAGCTCAGGGCCGTCAGTTCCAGTTCGCCGCCGAAGGCCCGCTGGTTGAGCGTCTCGATATCGACTAGTTCGTGCCGGAAGCGGTACCGTCCGGTGTCGATCTTACCGCGGGCCAAGGCATAGAACATGAACGCATCGTCGGCGTCAGGGCTATGGCCGACACGGATTTCCAGGGGGGTAAGTTCCAAGGCTGCTCCTTAAGATGGCGTGACGGAAACACGCATTCTTCTGTCCCCCGCGCATTCTGTCAAGCATGGTTTAAATGACTCAGCACGCGACTATTTCCCGCCGGCCCGGTATACGGTGTCCAGCGCCCACTGTGCCCACGCGCGGCGGAGGATGTCTCTGCCCGCGGGGTTCGGGTGCAAGGCATCCTGGTACCACTCGGGGTGGTCTTTGAACTTGCCGTAAAGGTCGGGGCCGTTGAGAATCTGCGGGTACTTCGCCTTGAGGCGCTGCAGTTGGGCGTTGTACCGTTCGAGGTTCTTCTGTCGAAAGCCATCATCCTTCGCCCAGATCACCGTGCCGATGACAGGGACTTTGTTCGCGGCCAGGATCTGCTTCACCATTGACTCGTAGTTGTCGTAGAAGCCGGTGGCATCGCCCTCGTTGGCCAACCGCCCAAGATTGGCATCGTTGGTGCCGTAAGCCAGGCAAACGTACTTGCCCGGGAAAAGCGGCAGCCACTTGGGCAGCAGTTTGGCGGCCCCGTCTCGCGCCGTCATGAATCCCAGGCCGCCGCCTTCCCAGATAGGGTTGTATGCCGGCAACTTCGCATGCACGAGCGGACCAATGCAGTTGGTGACGAACGTCATCATCGTGATGGAGTCGCCATAGATGATCCAATCATCGGTGATTCCCTTGGCCGCGTTGTAGACATCCAGCTTGATCGAGGTCCCCGGGTTGCCGCCTTTATTGTTGGGGTTCTCGGAGAGCACGCGGAACCGCAGCCAGTTATTGCCCGCGAACTCGATCAGGTGCTGGCGGGAATGGTAAAGCTGCGGATCGTCGCCGCTGACAAGGGTCACCCAACCGGTCGTGGGCGGGCTCTTTGCGCGGCCGGGCGCTCGATTCCCTTCAATGACATAGGGGCCGGGCATGCGATAGCTCGCGCCCTTGATGATGCTGCAATCATAGGCCTGGCCGCCGCCGTACCAGACAACAAGGATCTTCGCCCGGTCGGCCGTGGGCACGCTGGACAGGTCGTACGCCAGCCAGGCAGGCGAGCTGAACGCGGTCCATTCGCAGTCGGCGATCCACTTCCCCTCCTGCGCGTACGTCGCATTATTGCCATACGACGCCGTGCCGGCAGATGCGAAAGCCGGAACACTACGGCTGATAATGGGTTGAGGGGCAATCGCCGCCGGCACATCCGCCGCAATGGCGCATGCGGCAGCCAGCAGGACGACCATCGCGACGGACAAGCGTGCGACAGCGACAGAATCGGATCTACGGATGCCCGGTACTCCGGCCACAGAAATCGTGTTTGCACGCATCGTCATTGCTCCTTTTAAGGAGAGTTTACCAAACCAAACGCCGAACAGCAAGCAAGGGCGAATGCCGCAGGGGTCCTCGCCATTGCCTTCACAAACCCAATGCCTTTCGGGTCCGCTCGTCAAACGTGAACTTGTAATCTCGCTTCATGGTCTCCACCAGGGCCTGGACCTTTTCGGCCTCCTTGCCCCACTTGGCAACCATGCTCGCGCTCGGTTTAGCATGAGTTTCGTCGTGGGGCCTCGCATTGTCAATCACCCGTAAATTTCCGAGTCGCTTGGCCGGGCCTCGTGGGGGGCGAGGCAGGGCAGCGGCAGCAGATGTCAAGAAAAATTGGGCCAGTTGGCGGCCAATTCACCACGTCAGTTGGGTGCGGTATGCGTCAATCAGGTGGGTTGCGGGCCATTTCCTTGGCAGCGGCGCTGTGCCCGACCTCCGCGTGCAAACACTCATCGGCTAGCCTGACTTCTGCGGCCCCAAGCCGGCATGGCACGTTGAAGAAGACGCCGCAGTACCTCAGGCGGGGCGGCTCTTCCTGGCTCCCTGACAGGTATCTGTGCGTTCGTTGTTGGAAACGCACTTTTTTCGGCGATCCGATGCTTTGATTACCGAGATGGCAACCTGGGAATTGCTTTGCCGGGAAAAGTGGGCACGGCGGCGAATGACCGGCAGATTGGCGGAAAACTAAGATTCTCACGTCCGCCACGAACCAGTCGACGGTAGTCGGGGAAACGCGGTGGTAGGAGAAATTGAGATGTTTGCTTTTTTTGGCGTGACGGTTTATATTGATACCCGTGCCGTCTAAGCTGATTTTTCCCTGCACGTTGAAGGTTGGCCGGTGCGAACAAGCGTGATGCGCGATGCGAGCGTTGCGATTCTTCGATTTGTTTCCTAACGGCCTTCCGCGAAGCGAGACGCGACCCCGTTAAAGGTCGGGGCTGCCGCAGCAAAGTGCCTGCTGGAGGTTCACGCATGTTTACGCAACATCCGATCGGCGGCCTCCGATCTTCGAAGTCGTTTTTCGAAATCCCTGTGGCGGCTTCCGCGCGAAGGACCCGGTATCGATGGCGGGCTCTCGCAGGGTGGGCGTTTGCTGACCTTGCCATGACGAGACGGGCTAAAACCCATCCTACGATTCGCTTCGTTCTTGCCGTGGCGGCGCTCCTGATCGCTGCGTTGGCCGGTTCGGCGTCGGCCGACGATTTTGACTGGGGCCCCAGCCTGGCCATAAACACCGGCTTCGGCAGCTACATCATTAACGGATACAGTTTCTGCTCGCCGGTCGAAAGCCAGATCGACGGTACATGCTGGGATTATTCGGCGATCGCCTCCCTAGAGGCGAAATACATGCTTACTCGTAACGACACGGCGTACAGCATCGATCTCTCCGAATACCAGGTTCCCATGATGCTCGGCACTGGCTTGGTTGGCGGGGGGGCCTCTTGGCCTATGAATCAGGCATGCTATGGTGGCGGCATCGTTCAGGCGAGTGAATTGCCGTGGTGGGGCGGTCCCTTGCAGCCGGGCTGGCAAAACCAAGCGGTCGTATCGACCGGTTATGCCTGGATGGGCAATTCAGTGGCCTCCCTGCAGACCCTGTTGAAGACCTACGGCCCCGGTGTGATTGGCATCGACTCCGAGACCTACTTTTACTACCCGAGCAGTTCGGGCGGCACCGACGCCACCGGCGTTGCCGGTGTCCCTACCGATCACGTTGTCTCGTTGGTCGGCTACCACGACGCCACCAGCGCCGATGATGCCGCCATTCGGGCCGCCGGCGGCTACTGGATTATCAAGAATAGCTGGGGTAACGGTTGGTGTGACGACGGCTATGGCTTTATCCCCTACAACCTTATCGACAGCGCGAGCTTCTATACCGGACCGGCCTATTACACTGGCGCCATGGCCACGGCCACGTGGCAGGGGAACGGTGGGACATGGGCCGTCGGCGGCACGAGTTGGACTTCCAGCGGCAGCGCCTACAGTTGGGTCAACCAGGAGACTGCCGCGGTGTTCAGCACGAGTGTCACAAACGGCATCACGATTAGCGGACCGGCCATCGCCCACAGCTTGACCTTCAACAGCGGCGCTACCGGCTATCTTTTTTCCGGCGGTTCGTTGACCGTCACCGCAGGCGGTATTACCGCCAACGAGAGCGTCACGATCAACTCTCCGGTCATGATCGGCGCTCCGCAAACCTGGACCACGGCGGCCGGCAAGACGCTGACCATTAACGGCAATGTGAGCACGATCATCAGCACGCTTTCGCTCGCTGGTCCCGGTGCGACCGTGATCAACGGCACGATTGGCGACGGCGGCGCCATGGCGGGCATTGGCGGCAGCCTGACGGTTTACGGCCCGGGGATGGTAACGCTCACCGCGTCCAACACCTACAGCAACCTCACCACGGTCAACGGCGGGTCCCTCGTCCTTTCCGGCAGCGGCGGGGCCATCGCTTTGTCGTCCGGCATTCTGCTCTCCGGCGGCACCCTCCTATTGGACAACTCGGCAGCCAACAATAACAACCGCATCGGCAGTGCCGTCCCCTTGACGCTGCAAGGCGGGGAACTGTCGCTGGTGGGTAATGCGGCCGGGACCGCGCAGACGGTCAATAGCCTGGTCCTACAGGGCGGGGGCAACGTCATCAGCGTGACAGCCGGTTCCAGCGTCACGTCGCTCAGCGTGCAGTCGTTCACGCGCAGCCGGGGCGGCGCGGCGCTGGTCTGTGGAAGCGCCTTGGGCACGGCTTCTTCAGGTCCCGTGGCGCAGATCCTGTTTTCCACGCCGCCCACGCTCTCCAATTCGGGCTCGGGCGCCACGATCGGCATCTTGCCCTACTTCTACGGTGACAACAGTTTCACGGGCAGCGGCACCGACCTGGTCACCTACGGCAGCAACGGCCTCCGCCTGCTTGCCGCCAACGAGTATTCCGGCACGATTGCCGCGGGCACGAACGTCAAGCTCACGGGGTACGCGAACGTGAATAGCTCGACGAGCATCCTGGCCCTGGTGCTTTCCAACAGCGGCACGGCCCCGCAACTTGCGCTGGGCAACTCGACGACGCTCACCTTGACCAGCGGCGCGGTGCTAAGCGCGGGCGGCAGCGGCAATTCCATCAGCGGCGGCACGCTCACCTTCGGCCCCAACGCGGCCACGTCCTACGAGGGAATCATCCACACGGCCGCCAATCTGGCGATCGGCAGCGCGATCGCCGACAACGCCGGCAATGCCGTGACGCTGACCAAGAGCGGCCCGGCCACGCTGCTGCTCACCGGCAGCAACACCTACAGTGGCGGAACGTTCATCAGCAGTGGAACCCTGCAACTTGGCGCCGGCGGCAACAGCGGCTCGATAGCGGGCAACATCACCGACATGGGCACGCTGGCGTTCTGCCGCTCGGACGCTTTTACGTTAGCGGGGAACATTAGCGGGAGCGGCGGCGTGTGTCAATCGGGCTGCAACCTCACGATCCTCAGCGGCGCGGTCAGCTATACGGGCTTGACCGTCGTGGGCGCAGGCACACTCGCGGTGACCGCGGGCACGGCGAGTGGCGGTTCGACAATCGCTGCCGGCGCCACGCTCCAATTGGGAAGCGGTGCCAGCGACGGCTGGGTCAGCGGCAGTGCCAGCGACAACGGCTCGCTGGCGTTCGACCGCGTGGACAACGTGACCTTCTCCGATAACATCGGCGGCAGCGGCCGCGTGCTGCAACTCGGCGCGGGCGGTGCAACGCTTTCGGGCAGCAATAGCTACACGGGCGGCACGGTGATCAGTGCCGGGGCGCTGTCTTTCGCTGCCAGCAGCGCCTTGCCGCCTTCCGGCGCCGGCGGCGATATCTCGATCGCACCGGGCGCGGCCTTGGGCGCCACAGGCCCCTACTCGACGGTCACCGCTTGGATCAACAGCGGCCGGATCGCGACCAGCTCGTCCGGGGCCATCGCCCTTGTGGCCAATAGCAGCGAGAACATCAACCTGGCCACGGCCGGCGGCGGCGCTTACCGCAGCCTGTCGCTGGGATCGTGCGGAACCAATGTTTACTCGGGCACGCTGACGCCCGCGGGCAATACATATTACCTGGGCGGCGGCTACGGCACGCTGGTGATGGCCACGGCAAACGCCTTGACCGACTCTTCCAATGGGGCATCGCAGTTGCAGGTCAACGGCAACGTTGCTTTCAGCGGCAGCAACAGCTACAGCGGCGGCACGACACTCAACGGCGGCGCGCTGAGCGTCGAGGCCGCGGCGGCCCTGGGCAGCGGGCCGGTGACCGTGAATGCCGGCCTGCTCAACGTCAATCAGCCCCAAGGATTAGGGGCCTGCGTACTGACGATCAACGGCGGGACGATTGACAACACCAGCGGCTGCCCTGTCGCGATTACGACCAACAATCAGCAAAACTGGGACGGCGATTTCTCCTTCCAGGGCAGCAATGACTTGAACCTCGGCACGGGGGCCGTGACGTTATCCACCAACCGTATGGTGACCGTCGCCGCCGGCAACCTGACCGTGGGTGGCGTGATCTCCGGGCCGGGCGCGGGGCTGACCAAGGCCGGCGCCGGCCGTCTGGTCTTGACCGGCGCGAACACGTTCAGCGGGCCCTTGAATCTTGATGGTGGTGTGCTCAACTTCGCCGCCGGCTGCAACCTGGGCGCGGGCACAGCCGTGAACTTCGGCGGCGGTACATTGCAATATGCCCCGGGCAACACCTACGACATCACCGCCCGGACTGTCACAATGGGACCCGCTGGCGGAACCATCGACACGGGCGGCAACAACGTCACCCTGGCCGGCGGATTGGTCGGCCCCGGCGGCCTGACCAAGGCCGGCCCCGGCATGTTGGTCCTCGCCGGCGCTAACAGCTACGCCGGAACGACTGCCGTCAGCGCCGGCACGCTGGCCTACGGCGGGAGCGGAAACATCCTCCCCGGCACGGTGAACGTCGGCCCTTCGCCGGGCAACGGGGGCACGCTGCTGTTCCAAGGCGGTTCGGTCGTCAGCTTTACCGCCACGGGAGACGGGAATTTCAACGTCGCCTACGGTGCGATGGTCGCCGTTCAGCCCGGGGCGGCGGTCACGCTGGCGGGCGACTTGAAGCTGGGGGCCCTGAACTGGGGATCGTCAGGGAACCTGGTGCAATCCGGCGGCACCCTGACCATCAACGACAGCAGCTCGGGACGCCCGCTGACGATCGGCGAGTATCCCAACGAGACTAGTACCTACAGCATGAGCGGAGGAGTATTGAACGTTCCCAACGGCACGACCTACGTCGCTTGGGACGGCAATGCGGTGCTGAGCATCTCGGGCGGCACGGCCAATCTGAGGCAGATCCAGATCGGCTGCGGCGACGGGTGGAGCAACGGCGCCGTCGCCTTGTCGGGCAGCGGCGCCCTTTATCTCGGGCCGGGGGGCATCGGCGGTCCGGCCGCCGTGAGTCTTGGAGGAGGCACGCTGGGGGCCTCCGCCGCCTGGTCGTCTTCCGTGCCGATGGGCCTCAGCAATACGGCGACCATCGACACCAATGGCAACGCCATCACCCTTTCCGGACTGCTTTCCGGTTTCGGCGGCCTCATCAAGGCCAACGGCGGCCTGCTCACGCTCAGCGGCTTGAACACCTATAGCGGCAACACGACGATCAGTGGCGGCACACTCCAAGCAGGCAATCCCCTGGCCTTGCAGGATTCGACCGTTGTCCTTGCCGGGGGGACGTTGCGCCTGAGCACGTCCGGCGCCACGCTGGGCGGCCTGAGTGGCAGCGGCAATCTTTCGCTCGCTGGCGGCACGCTTGGCATCGGCAATGACGGCGGCAATTCCAGTTATAGCGGCAGCCTTGCCGGCGGCTGCGCCTTGGCCAAGCTCGGCGCCGGCACGTTGACGCTGTTTGCTTCCAACGGCTACAGCGGCGGCACGCTGATCAATTCCGGCACGCTGTTGGCCGACTTCTCGGCCGCCGGCGCTCCGGCCGCCAATATTCTTCCCGCTGGCACGGCGGTCACTCTCGGCCCGGGCACGCTGGCCTTCAACGCCAAGAGCGGCGGGGTGAATTCGCAGAGCCTGGGGAACCTGACGCTAAACGGCGTCGGGTCCATCGCCTTGACGCTTAACGGGGCAGCCAGCTTGAACGTGACCGCCGGCGACACCTGGACCCGCGCGGCCAGCTCCACTGTGAACGTCACTCTGGGCGGCGGCACATTGACCTCCGCCCCGGCCATGGAGGACGGGATCGTCGTCGGTTCGGGCTCTACCGCCTTTGCCACTGTCAACGGCAGCGATTGGGCCACCGCAAGCGGCGGTGCGATCGGGGCCTATGGGGGCTACACAAACGACAATTACAACAGCGGGATGAATACCAATATCTTGGCCGTGAATCCGGCCCCTGCGGCAATCGCCAGCAATACCTTGGCCTTCCGCACGAATCAGGCCAATATGCTCACCTTGCCCGGCGCGGTGACCCTCGCCGCCGGCGGTATTCTTGTGGGCAGCCAGGTGGGCGGTAATGCCACTGTCATCAGCGGCGGCACGCTGACCTCGACCACAAACGAGCTGGTAGTCCACCAGTTCGCCGCCGGCGGCCTGACGATCAACTCCGTCCTGGCCGACAACGGGGCAAACCCGACCAGCCTTACCAAGGCCGGCCCGGGGCTCCTGGTGCTCAACGGCGCGAACAGCTTCACCGGCGGCGCCACCGTGGGCGGCGGCACGCTGCAAGGCAATGCCGCCAGCATCCCTTCGGCCGTGGTCCTCCAGAACAACGCCGACGTGGACTTCAACCAGCCCAGCGGCGGGACCCTGGGCAACGTTGTCAGCGGTGCCGGGTCGCTGACCAAGAGCGGCAGCGGCGTGCTTACCGTCGCCGGCGTGCAGTCCTATAGCGGGGCCACGATCATCAGCGGCGGCACACTGCGCCTGGCGGCACCGGCCACCCCGCCCGCCCTGCCCTCCGACGTCGCGGGCAACCTGGTCGTCTGGCTGGACGCCACCGACGCCGCCAGCCTTGGGAACCCGGGCAACGGCGGCGCCGTGACCACCTGGACCAACCTGGCCACTTCCGGCAGCGTGGGGGATTTCACCGGTTCGGCCGTCTACAACAGCATCAGCGCCGCGCTGAACGGCCTGCCCGCCGTCCATTTCAGCGGGGGCCAGGGGCTGTCCAACGCCACGAACTTTGGCAACAACGTCACGGTGATGTACGTGGGCGCGATGGACGGCACGCAGAACCGGCGGCTCCTTTCGGCCACGGGCAACAACTGGCTGCTTGGCTACTGGGGCGGATACCAGGACCAGGCGTACTATATGGGCTGGCTGACGGGGCAGAACAGCCCCGCCACCCCGGCCGCGCACCTGTACGAGGGCACGGTCGACGCCTCGGGCAACGCCGTGACCTACAGCAGCGGCAGCGTCATTGGCAGCGCCTCCGGGATGCAAGGCCCCAACGGCTTGAGCCTCGGCAACGGCGGCGCCTATTGGGGCGAGTGGTCCAACTGCAGCGTCGGCGAGCTGCTGGTCTATAACACGGTCCTCAGCACGGCCGACCGCCAGGCCGCCGAAACCTACTTGGAGGACAAGTGGTTCGGGGCGGGCCAGTCGGCGCAGTTGCCCTCGGCCACCGCGGTCAACCTCAGCGCCGGCGGGGCGACACTGGACCTGAACGGCGCGAGCCAGACCATCGGCTCGTTGACCGGCGCGGCGGGCAGCGTCGTGGCGCTGGGCGGCGGCTTCCTGACGACCGGCGGCGACAACACCAGCACAACCTTCGCCGGCACGATCTCCGGCACGGCGCCTTCGACACTCGTCAAGACGGGCGCCGGCACGATGACCCTGTCCGCTTCCAGCGGCTATGCCGGTGCTACGGTCGTCTCCGCGGGCGGGCTGACGGTCGCGGCCAACGCCGCCTTGGGCAGCGGGCCGCTGCTGCTCGAACCGTCGGCCGGCACAGCCACGGTCAGCTTCATAAGTCCCGTGCCGGTAGTTAGCTCGCTGGCCAGTAGCGGCGCGGGCTGCGCGATGGTGGTGCTGGGCAACGCGCTCGGCTCCACGCCCACCACGCTAACCATAGGCGGCAACAATAGTTCGTGTGTCTTCGGCGGCTCGATCGTCGACGCCGGCCCCGCCGCCTGGGGAAGCGTGGTCAAAACGGGCACCGGCACGTTGACCCTCAGCGGCAGCAACACCTACAGCGGCGTGACCACCGTTTCCGCCGGCAGCCTGCAATTGGGAGACGGCGTTGCCCATAACGGCTACGTTCAAGGCGGCATTACGGACAACGCCACGCTAGTTTTCGCCAATCCTGCGCCGCAGACGTGGTACAACGTTATCAGCGGCACGGGCGCCGTGGTCGTGGCGGGTGGCGGAACGCTGACGATCGGTGGGCAGAACACCTATACCGGCATTACGACGGTTAATAATTCCGGAGTGTGGAATGGTGACAACGCGGACCTTGTCTTGAGCAGTTCGTCGGGTAGCGCCATCAGCGGCGATCTGCACATCGGCACCGCAGGCGGCTCAGGATGCGCCGTAGTTCACCTGACGCAGCCCAACCAACTCGCACCCACCTCGACCGTCTATTTCGACAGCACTCCGGGAAACTGGGCCTACCTGAAGCTGCTGGGCAACAACCAGACGATCGCCGGCCTTTCCTGCTCCACGGGGGGCGGCGTGGTCGACGACAGCGAAACCGAAAGCGGCTTCGGGCCCGCCACCCTGACCCTCGCCGGCAGCGGCTTCTATAGCTTCAGCGGCTATGTCCGCGATAATTCCGGCGGCAGCGGCGTCCTTTCGCTGGTGAAGAGCGGTCCCGGCACGCAAATCTTGTTGGGCGGCAACATTACCTACAGCGGCGGCACGACCATCTCCGCCGGCACGCTGCAGATCGGCAATCCCACGACCGCCGGTTCGCTGGCCGGCAACGTTGTCGACAATGCCGCGCTGGTGTTCGCCAATGTCGGCGGCCAGACCTACTCTGGTGTGATCAGTGGTAGCGGCAACCTGACCGTCACTGGCAGCAGCACCATCCTGACCCTCGTCGGCGCCACGGCCAATACGTTTGCGGGCACGACTGTCGTGAGTCAATCCGCCGAGCTTATCCTCTCCAAGACTGGTGGTGCGGCCATTCCGGGCAACCTGACGATCGGCGACGGCACGAGCGGCCAGCCCCAGGTGACCCTGCTGGGAGCGAACCAGATCGCGTCCACGGCCACTGTCAGTTTTGTCAACAGCAGCGGCAACTACGCGAGGCTGTCGTTGATGGGCAACAACCAGACCCTGGCGGGCATCACGGATAACGGCGGCGCCGTCATTGAAAACGGCGCGCTCGACGACCTGGCGCCCGGTCCCGCCACGCTGACGCTCAATCTCAGCACCACGAACAACAATGTCAGCGGGTATCTGCGCGACAACGAAGACAATTCGACCGCAAACAAGCTCAATCTGGTGATCAACGGCAAGGGCGCGCTGCTATTGAGCGGCCCCAATATCTACTATACGGGCAACACTACGCTCAACGGCGGGCAGTTGGTCCTGTACAACGCCACAAGCTACAACTCGCCGACGACGGTCAACTCCGGCGCGAAACTTTCCTGGAGCGGTAACGCCGACTCGAACAACCTCAACGGCGGCGCGACCATTGCCTTGAATGACGGCGGCACCCTGGAAAACCTCAATCCGGCGAATTGGACCGTGATCAACGGGGCCGTCACGTGCTGCGGCGCGACGACCATCAACCAGACGAGCAACGCCACCGGCGCCGCGGGCGAAGGATTCTACCTCGACGGCGGCTTGCAGGGCGCCGGGACCTGCACGATTAATGCGGTTGCTGCGGGCAGCGGCGTCAACCTGCGGAACAACAACACTTCGTTCAGCGGCATGCTCGTGGTCAACGGCATCGCCAGCACGACTCCCTTCGCCGGCAGCGGCATTGGCGTCGGCGGCTGCACAACGGGATTGCAAAATGCCGATATCCGCCTCAACGGTACCATGGAATTGCTCAATCAGGGCATCGGCTGGGCGGATGCCGCGCCGGGCGTCTTCGTGATGGGGGCGCTCAGCGGCAGCGGGGCCATGGTCGGCAACTTTACGGGTGGCGGCGTTACGACCGTCACCGTGGGCAATACCAACGCCAGCGGCGCGTTCTCGGGCGTCATCGCCGACGGCATCGGCAACGTCGTCTGCCTCGTGAAGACCGGCACGGGCACGCAGACTTTTTCGGGCCCGAATACCTATAGTGGCGGCACGCTGCTCAACTGCGGCGTTCTGCAAGTGGGCGGCAATTCGGCCCTGGGAGCGAACACCGGCGCGCTGACCCTCGCCGGCGGCACGCTGGACCTGCACGGCTATAGTCTTGGCGTCGGGGCAATCAGCGGTAGCGGGACCATCGATGATCTTTCCGCTGTGGGTAACTTGACCGTAGGCAACGGCAACGCCTCCGGCAGCTTCTCGGGGACGCTGCAAAACACCGCGGGGCAACTCGCCTTGACCAAGGTGGGCGCGGGCACGCTCGTGCTCGCCGGCGCAAATACGTACAGCGGTGGCACGCTGTTGGCCGGTGGGACGCTGCAGGTGGGCAGCAATTCCGCGCTGGGATCGAGCGCGGCTCCCCTCGCGCTCAGCGGCGGCCTGCTCGATCTGCACGGATTCAGCACCAACGTCGGCTCGCTCAGCGGATCGGGCGTCATCGACAACCTCGCGGCCCAGACGGACTCCAACCTGACGGCCGGCAGCGGCAACGCCTCCGGCGCCTTTTCCGGAACAATCCAAGACAGCACCGGCCAGGTCTCGCTGACGAAGACGGGGACAGGCACGCTCGTGCTCGCCGGCGCAAATACGTACAGCGGTGGCACGCTGCTCAACGGCGGCGTCCTGCAGGTGGGCGGCAATTCGGCCCTGGGAGCGAGCACCGGGGCGCTGACCCTCGCCGGCGGCACGCTCGACCTGCACGGCTATAGTCCCAGCACCGGGCCGCTGGGCGGCAGCGGTATCATCGACAACCTCGTTGCCGGCGGTTCCTGCAATCTTACCGTCAACGAGGGCGGTCCCGCCAGCACGTTTTCCGGAACCATTCGCAACACCTCCGGTACGGTGTCGTTGACCGTTGGGGCAAATGGGGCCTTGACGCTAGTGGGCTCGGACGTCTACGGCGGTACAACGGCTGTTGACGGCGGCAATCTTCAGCTCGAATTCAGCCAGAACGGGTCTCCGCCAGCCAACATCGTCAACTACACGGCCGACAAGTCGGCCCTGACCCTCTCGGGCGGCACACTGACCCTGCAGGGCAAGCTGAGCACCAGCAACAGCCAACAGTTCAACGGTCTGACGATCAACCCCGGCAACTCGGCCGTTGTCCTCTCGGCCTCCTCATCTAATCTGCTGCTCAGCGTAGGCTCGATCAGCCGCGCGGCGGGCGGCTTGGTTGATTTCACCTTACCCAGCGGCACACAATCCACCTACAACGGCGTCGTCACGACCAGCGGCACAACCAACGGCATTCTGGGGGCGTACGCCACTGTGGGCGGCGCGAATTGGGCCACCGTCAACAGCAATGGGTTGGTCGTTCCCTATGGCGGGTACGCCGTCCTGGGCACGGGGGTGAAAATCAGCAACGCTCCGGGCGCGAACGATGAGGTCGTGAGCAGCTCGAACACCGTCAACATGGCCGGCATTACGGCGACCATTAACACCCTGCTGGTCGACGCGCCCACGCAGCAGACCGTCAACATCGGCGCGGGCGACACGCTGCGGCTTGGCGCGGTAGGCGGCATCCTCTTGCCCCCCGGCGCCGACGCCTTGACGATCGACGCCGCCGGATCGCCCGGAACGCTGACGGCCGGCGGGGCCGCCAATACGGCCGGAGAGCTTGTCCTGATCAATAATTCGAGCAATCTGCTCACGGTCAACTCGGCGATTGCCGACAACGGCACGGGGGCCGTTTGCGTGACCAAGGGCGGCAGCGGCACGCTCGCGCTGGAAGGAGCGAACGCCTACACCGGCGGGACCACGCTGGGGGCAGGCATCCTGCAGTTGGGCAATGCCCTGGCGCTGGGCGCTGCTACGGCATCGCTGAACGTCGCCGGCGGGACGCTGGACCTGCACGGCTGCAACGTGAACCTGGGCGCTTGCAACGGCAGTGGCAACGGAACCATCGACAACCTCTCGGGCACCGGCGCGTACAGTCTGGCCGTGGGCAACGGCAACGCTTCGAGCACGTTTGCCGGAACGATTCAGAATACCTGCGGTCAGATCTCACTCACCAAGGTCGGCGCGGGCACGTTCTGCCTGGCCGGCAACGTAAGCGTGGGTGGCGGCGCCACTGTGAGCGGCGGCACGCTCAGCCAAACCGCGGGAAACTTCTCGTCCCCGCAAGCGGCCGTGGTCGACGGCGGCACGTTCGATCTGAGCGGCGGTCAGTTCTCCACTGCCAGCGACTACGTGGGCAATTCGGGTATGGGGACCTTCACGCAAACGGGCGGAGCCAATTCGAGCGCCAACTTCGTCGCCATCGGCGTCAACCCGGGCTCCAGCGGCGCGTACAACCTGAGCGGAGGACAACTGTCCATCCCGGGCACGTTGTGGCTGGGCTATGCGGGTGCGGGGACCTTTACGCAAACGGGCGGCACGAACACGGCGACCGGTCAGTTGGTTGTCGGCTACCAATCCGGCTCCAGCGGCGCGTACAACCTGAGCGGAGGACAACTGTCCATCCCGGGCACGTTGTGGCTGGGCTATGCGGGTGCGGGGACCTTCAGGCAAACGGGCGGCACGGACACGATCGGTTCCCTCAATATCGGTTCCAGCGGGACTTACAACCTCAGCGGCGGTATGGTTGTCATCACGGGCGGCGCCGCCTGGAGCGGAAGCGGTGCCATGAGCTTCAGCGGCGGCACGCTCGCCTTGGCCAACCTGGGCAACTACGGCTTCGCGAGTTCGCTTTCCGTGGGTTCGGCGGCGACGCTCCTCCTGACCGCGACGAACAGCGGCGTCGATACGAACATCCTCGCGTACGGCAACACTGCCGCCGCAATCTGCGGCGGTGGCACGATCGTCAAGACCGGGAGCGGCTGGACCGAATTGGACTACAATCTCATCCAGGGTTTTTCGGGCCGAATCAACATTCAAGCCGGCATTCTCGGCAACGGCATGGGGCGTTCAACCTGGGGCGCGAGCACCACCGGCATGAGCGTAAACGTTGCTCCGGGTGCGGAGCTGGACCTGCGTTCCGACGGCATTGCCGTCGGCGCCCTGACCGGCTCCGGCAATGTGGTCAACACGTGGAACGGGACCGGTAATCCCGGTAGCGACACTTTGACGGTCGGCCTGAACAACGCCTCGTCCACGTTCTCCGGCAGCATCATGGGTGCCGGCGGCGGCGCCAATAACGTTTCGTTCGACGCAGGCGTCACGGCGCTGGTCAAGACCGGCAGCGGCGCCTTGACGCTGGCGGGCGCCAATACGTACGGCGGCACGACGACCATCGGTAGCGGCACGCTGCAACTGGGCACGGGCGCCGGCGGCCAGGACGGCTCGATCAGCCAGACCGGCGGCGTCACCGACAACGCCGTCCTGGTCTACAATCTCGCCGGTACGCAAACGGCCGGCTATGCCGTCAATGGCAGCGGAAGCCTTGCCAAACTCGGCCCCGGCACCTTGGCGCTCTCCGGCAGTAACGGCTATCAAGGAGGAACCACCGTCGCCGGCGGCGTACTACAATTGGGCAACAACAGCGCCCTGGGCACCGGTGGCCTCACCGTCGCCGGCGGCACGCTCGACCTGGAGGGCTATAGTCCCAGCATTGCCGGCCTCAGCGGCGCCGCCGGCCTGATCACGAATAGCAGCGCAAGCGAGTCCACGCTGACCGTTGTTCCCTCGACTGCGACCACGTATGCCGGCGCGATCGACGACGGGCCAATCGCCGGGGTGGGCCTCGTGCTCGACGGTCCCGGCCGACTGGTGCTTGCCGGCAACGACGAGTACACGGGCAGCACGACGATCGAAGCCGGCACGCTTGAGGTAACCGATGCCGCCGCCTTGCCCGCCGGGACAAGCTTGACGGTAGATGCGGGTGGAACATTCATCTACGATCCCTCGATGGCCAGTGCGCCAATTACAAACTCGGCGGCGGCTGTACCCGAGCCTTCCAGCTTTGTCCTCCTCGCCGTCGGTGCCGCGGGCCTGCTGGGCTACCGATTGCGGCGGCGGGTAGCGAGAACTGCGAAGCCCGCGACTTTTGACCAACCCGACGCCCCGACCATCCTGTCCTCCCCGTCATTCGTCCACGGCGCACGCGGCGCGAAGGGCAGCTTGATCGAGCACGTCGAGCGGCGTCAGCTTGGCAGCGGATCTTTAATTGATCAGCTTGCTGATTGCCTTGTCAGGTAGACCGCTAGCAAAGTACCGTCGTTCCCATTCGTTTCGACGGGGGGTCACCCTCTCCTCCGCAGGCAAGCAGCAGGGCCGGCGTCAAAACGTCAGGAAACCTCCGGTTTTTCTTAACCGGCAGGCGATTTGATTCTATGAATTTTCAGCCCAGGCCGCGAGTTGACAGGATGAGCATTACCGCTGCCGTGGTAGCATCAGCCGCAGTGGCTTTGCTCCGTCGCAGGCTGGCGCGGCTAGGGAAGAAGCATTGAGCCACGGATGAAACACAGATCGAACACGGAAATGAAAATCCGTGTTCCGTCCGTGTTCTATCCGTGGCCACAATTCCCCGGACTTTTTTCGTGTGGTTCGCGTATGGCTCATCCGAATAAATCTGCAACACAGCAACGATAGAACAGACCTCG
>CAZTPX010000183.1:0-18847 GCA_964615095.1 uncultured Planctomycetaceae bacterium
TGGTTCAACCGCGGCGCGATCGCCAGCCAGAAATTTGCCGAGGAATTCGGAAACCAGCCGCCACAGAACATCAACGATCCCGAAGATCCGACCGTGAAGTGGCTGTCGCGCGGACTGCTTGAAGCCTGCCTGGCGTTCATCAACGAGACCAAGGCTGGCGACGCGCTGCGGGTCGCCGCCTACGAGTTCACCTACCCCCCCGTCTTGAACGCCCTTAAAGCGCTGATCGACAAGGGCATCGACGTGCAGATCGTCTATCACGATACGTCCGACGCAGACGGCCAGCCGAACGAGATGGCCATGGGCGCGGCGGGGCTGCCGATCAACGACCAAGAGATTACCTTCCACCGCTCGAAGACCAAGATCCCGCACAACAAGTTTATCGTCCGGCTGCAGGGCGGCAAGAAGCCTGTGGAGGTGTGGACCGGCTCGACCAATTTCACCGCCTCTGGCTTCCTCGGCCAGACGAACGTCGGACACCGCATCAAGGACGACACGACCGCCGAACAGTATTTCGCGTTCTGGAAGTTGGTGAAGACCGATCCGAAACTCGATGACGCTCGCGACACGATGGCGGAACTCACGCCCGATCCGGCCGAAGCTATTGACCCGAAATCGGTGGTGCGGTTCTTCTCGCCACGGTCCAAAGCCGTGATGCTCGGTTGGTATGGTCGGCGGATGCTCGACGCGGCCAACTCGGTGTGGTTCACGGCGGCCTTCGGCGTCACCAAAGTCTTGGTCGCCCCCATTGCCAAGAAACGCCTCCAGATGCGATTCATGCTCATGGAGAAGCCCGCCCCGCCGGCCCAGAAGAAAGCGCTCACCGCCGACTTCAACCACGTCATCCTGTCCTACGGCGTCCCGCTCGGGGAGATCTACCAGATCAAGAACGGCAAGGTTACGTCACGCAAGCGAGTCCAGGAATTCGAGCTCGACAAGTGGTTCTTCAAGGAGGAACTCTACCGACCGAAGAACGACGGCTTCGTATTCTTCGTGCATACCAAGTTCCTGCTGATCGACCCGCTATCGGACGATCCGCTGGTGTGCTCGGGGTCCGCCAATTTCTCCCCCAACTCGTTGCTGCAAAATGACGAGAACATGCTGCTGATCCGCGGCAACACGCGCGTCGCCGACATCTACATGACGGAGTTTGACCGCGTCTTCCGACACTTCTACTTCCGCAACATTGCAAACGATCTGGCCGCCGCGAAGACCAGCGATGACGCCCAGGCGATCTTCCTGGACGAGACCGATGCCTGGTCCGATCCTTATTTCAAGACCGGGACGTATAAGAACAATCGTCGGCTCATGTTCTTCGAGACGACGACATCGACCTGGGCTGCCAATGCCGCGATGGGCGTGAAATCCCAGGCCAAGAAGACGAGCGGCAAGAAGGGCGCAGTTAAGAAAGTCGCAGCCAGGAAAAAGGCTGTTGCGAAGACCGGCAGCAAGCCTGCGAAGAAAGCGACAAGAAGACCAGCCAGCGGGAAGGTGACAAGGAAGAAATCCGCCAAGAAGAAAAAATAGCCGCAGGTTGTTCCGTAAGCCTAGGAAAATCCAGATGGTTTCGGGATCGAGCGTTGGCGGCAACTCGCCAAAGTCATCACGGGGCGTGTATTCCTTCGGTGATCGCCTTGTGGAAAAGGAAATGAACAATGCCCAGACTGTCAAATGCAGTTGAGCGAGCAACCGTCCTCGTGGCGCCGGATTCCGTTCGCGTCTGGCGCGGGTTCCGCCGGAAGGACCTGTCCGAAGACGAGTTCTTCCAGAAGCTGGGCTCGCTTTTTGTGCCGGCGAGTGTCCAGATCCAGTCCAAAGTCGGCCTGACAGCGTACCTGCCGACCGTCCTCCCATGTGACAAGCCTCCTGCCGTTCCCGACGAGATCGCCCTGGTCTTCTACCAGTATCGGAAGGCGTATGACGAGGCGAAGGAAACCGTGGGAGGCCGCGCGTACAGTGAGCTACACGAGCTGGTTTTCGACCTGAAGAAGAGCCAAACGGGCTTTCCGCAGAAGTTTACCGGTACACTCGTCCCGGGCGAACGATACCACCTGTTCGACAAGCGTGTGGACTGGCAGGCGGGCCAAGTAAAGGTCTTCGTGGGCGTGCGATCCGGCGAGGACGTGAGCGGATTTCTTCGCGGCATCGAGGAATGGCTCCGGGAAGTCCAGGATTCGGGCGACAGTGCTCTGGATGGCGCCATTGTCGCGGCATCCGAGGAGTATGTCGTCTACTGGGAGCACTGGCCTAACCAAGCTAATGCCGAGCGATCCGCGATACCCCGGCTCGGTGGCCGCGTCCAAGCCGTATACCACGAGTCTATTCCCGCGTATACGCTTACCGATGGGCTGTGGGACGTCTGTCCGGGTCTGGAAGTCAAGGGAGGCGAGAGCTTCAATTTCCAGTTCCCGCGGGGCCCCCTGGTCGCGCCTCACGCTCCGCAACGGTCTCCATCCATCGCGCCCGAACAGCCGGCTAAGTCGGGAACCGAGAAACCTCTGGAAGCTTACAATACTGAGCGGTTTGGTCCCTTGCTAGGGGTCAGCAATGAAGGGAGTGCCGCGAAAACGATCGTCGATGCAGCCTACGCATCCGCGAAAGCCCGGGCTTACGGCCCCGGCGCCGATGCCATGTGCGTGGGCATGATCATGGACGGCGAACGGATCACCAGTGCGGGCGAGGTACCAGTCGGGCCGGACGAGTATGAATGTCTCGTACCGGTCGCAAGATGCAAGACCTTCTGCACCACTAACGTCGGCGTACGTGTCAACGCGCACTTCGACCTACCCCTGCCGGAATTTAGGGTTGCCGATGCCGCAATCGATGAAGCAGCATGGCTGGAAGCGATTTACAAGCGGTTCGACCCTTTCATCCACACGCCCGACAAGAAGCCGCGGCGGCTGACCGTCCGCTTGCTGTTTCAAGACTCGGACAGTCTTGCGCCGCTGGGCGCGTTGGTGTCGAAGCTAGAAGCCGGTCGGGAAGCCGGGCGCATCGGGCCCCGTGACTTGCATCGCCTGTCATGCCTGCTGGTATTCAAGGATGCGATCGCCAGCGAGGCACAGATTGGGCAGATCCGGACCGTGATCCACGAGGCAGCCGCCTTGGGAGTCCCCGAGGTCGCCGTGGACGGCGCGATACATGAGCCAGCCAAGCGGCGGCTTAGCGCGCAAGGGCTTTTGAACGTGCTTGATCCTGGCAAAGCCAACGAACTGCTGGGCGAGGCGCGCTCGTCCGGAGTATCGTTGACGTATCGGTTCGAGCTTGACGAGGACTCTGCGGCGCGGACTGTCTGGACAGGGCTGTACTCCGCGTACCGGCAGGGGCTGACCGCCGCCAAGTACGGCTTGACGCCGCTCACGCTTGCCCAGCAGGAGCATGTCGTCCGGCAGAACCAGTGTTGGCTGAGCGATTGGACGGCCATTCCGGCTTTCTATGTCGACACGCCGCTAGTCACGGAAACCGGCGTGTACCAAAGCGATCGTTGTCCCGAGGCTGCCCAACTGTGGCTGGAGATGGTCGCCTCTCTGGGAGCCAAGGTGGTCCTCGTGGACGCTCCCGACCGAGTCGACCCGCGAAAGCTCCTCCGAAGCGGGGACCCAAACGAGCATGGCGTGTTGTCGATCGACCAGGTCAAGACGCTTTCCCAGTGCGCGAAGCGATTGGGGTTGCGCGTCCTGTGGTCGGGCGGCATCCGGGCCGACCAGGTGTTCCAGTTGGCGAAACTGCACGTCGATGGTATTTTCACGACCAGCAGCGCGGCGGCGAAGGTTGCGGTACACGGCCCCCTGGTCTCAGACCCGCAACTGGACGCTGCAGTCGAGCCTACCGAGACGGGCATTCGGCGCATCCATGCCCTGATTCAAGCCGGCTTCCTCTGTTCCGCATTGGCACGGAGCAACGCCGAGATTGTCGAGGGGATGGAAGGGAAGGCAGCCGCACTGATCGCCTGCAAACCCGATAGCAAGGAAGCGGAGCCGGCAATCGCGGCACTCGACGAACTGTTGATTCAAGGATGGAAGCGGCACTGGGAGTAGTTTCTTCCGAATGCTCAAGCACGCTTGACCGTCGGAACCACGAGGGATTCCAGTGGGCGTGGGAAGGGCTCGGCAAAGGAAAGAGAATTGCCAACCAGGACGAGCATTGTTGAAGTACCCAAAGCAACTCAACCAGTAGCCCCCAAGCGATACGACCTGGACCGGAATGATTACGTCGAAAATCGCGACTGGCTGATCTTCGACGACGCGGACTTGTGAATTGGTCGCGGCAAGAGCGTCGCCGGGCAGGCGTCGGCGACGGGGTCGCGGATGGACATCGAACGAGCGAGGTTGCCACATGACTACGAAAATCTCCCAAGGCAAGTGGACCAGGATTCGCCCCCTGCAGCGTGACGAACTCGATCCTTATACGGAAGCCGGCATGGCGGTCGGAGAGCTGACCTGGGGCCGGTTCCGCAACAACCTGTGCAAGACCATGGCGTATACGCCGCGGCTGCTGCAGACCGAGGTCGAGTACTGCAACACCTTCATCTTCGACCCGCCCACGTTCCGTGGCGAAGTACAGGAGGCCGGCTTCAACGACCGTTTCCTCAAAGAATTGGTCATATCCCGCACGTCGCTCCTCAACCGGTCGTGGTACTCGATCACGCATCACGCGTTCATCGGCATGAAGTTGTACACGGACCACGATCGCCGCGACGAGGGCCACCGGAAGTACCTTTGCCTGCATGAGCACGAGAGGCACCCCGAGGTCTACACCGAATGGGAACGCCTGGTTCTTGACTATGCTGTGAAGGTCACGAAAGATGCGCACCTGGTAACGGACGAGGATTTTGCCAACCTGAAGCGCGTCTTGCGCGAGCATAACCGCGAAGAAAAGAGGCTGGCCGAACTTCCCGAGGAGGCAATGGATCGCCACGTCTGCGCCCAGATCTCGGAACTGACATGGCTCATCGGGCATTTCTGCCTCCTGAACCGCTGGTTCACGGCGCTACAGGTGCCCGACGAGGGCCCCCAGGACGAGGATAACTTCCAAGCTGTATACGAAGCCACGGTGCCAGCGGACATTCGGGAACGGAATCGAAAGGTTCTCGCCGGTGAATTGCCGCACTAGAAACCAATGGGGAGCAAGATTCCCTGAAACGGCTTTTTGAAAGGAGTTTCCGATGAAAAGACTGCTCTTGAGTTTCGTGGCGTTCCTCTCGTTGTGCTCGTGGGCTTCGGCCTGGAACGACAAGGGCCACATGGTCGTCGCCAAGCTCGCTTGGGACAGGCTCAGTCCCCAGCAGCAGAAAACGGCGATCGACATCCTGAAGGTTCACCCGCACTATGCGGAGTTCCTGGCTGCCGACTGTCCCGACGGCTTCCCCGAGGATCAGTGGGTCTTCCTGCGGGGGGCGACTTGGCCGGACTGGATCAAGAACCACCACAAGTCCTCGCACCTCAGCTTCCCCAAGTGGCACTACGTCAACCTGCCTTACGTGCCGCTGGGGTCGAAACTGACGGAGAGCGACTTCCCCGCCGCAAGCCCGAACGTCATCACCCAGATCACGGCGGCTGTCGACAAGGTCAAGTCGGGGACCGCGGAAGAGAAGGCGATCTACCTGTGCTGGCTGCTCCACCTCGTCGGCGACATCCACCAGCCGTTGCACTGCGCGGAACTGTTCAGCGAGCGGTTCAGGAAGGGGGACGAGGGCGGCATCCTCCTGCTGGTGCGGATCGACGACGGGCGGCCGCAGGAACTCCATCCGCTTTGGGACGGCCTGCTTGGCGAGTCCGATTCCCGGTCTTCGATCGGCGGCACCGTGGCGGAGATTCGGCGGGTCGAGAAAGACAGCCGTGCCCGGATCGAAGCGGACCTGGCTGCGCACGCGACCCCTGAAGCATGGGCGAAGGAAGGGCTGGAAGCGGCGAAGAAATACGCCTACCTCGACGGCAAGCTGGACGTGGCGAATTCGGAAGATCATCCGGCCGACAAGGACGTCCCGACATTGCCGACCGACTACATGAAGAACGCCGGCGCGGTGGCTCGGATTGCCGTCGCCAAGGCGGGACAGCGGCTGGCGACGGCCCTCTCGAAGGTGTTGTAGATGGACGGGCGACTGCGACGAGGCGGACACCCAGAAGCGGACATCGAGGACATCGCGCGTATGAGCGGCGATCCGATCTTCGGGTTTCTCCGCATGGAGAGTGGCGGTTGGGATACAAGATTGTGGCGGTCCAGAGCCGGTGGAAACCGGATACCAGGATCATCTTCGGCTGTTCTGTCCCGCTCTTCGCGGAAGCGGTACAAAGGGCGCTCGCTTCGCTGGATTGAGAGGAGACTTGACAGGCGCACGATTCGAGCGAGAATCAATGCTATATCCTGATGTTGTGGAAGGATTAAGTTCCAGACCCATCTCGCAGTCCGGTCAAGACGGATTGCCATTCCTAACTTCTGACGGAAAGGACCGGTTACCATGTCGCATTTCTTCGTGATTCCGACCAACGAGAACGGGATTGTCCTCGACAAGTATCTGACCGACGACATGCGGACCGCGCTGGCCGCGCCTTTCGACTTCTCCGACGTGTTCCTCTACTCGCATGGCTGGTGGACGGATGCGTCGAGGGCGATGCAGGACTACAACCGATTCACGATCGGCTTCGCTCAGCTTGCCCAGAAAATCGCGATTGCAAACCCGGCCCCCTCCCGAAGAGCCGGGCTGGGGATCGGGATTCACTGGCCCTCGATGCTCACTGAGAACTCAGGTTCCGTCCTCAACCTTCTGGAGGCGGCGACCTTCTACACCATGGAGAAGCGTGCCGACAATATCGGCGAGAACGCGGGCTACATGATCCTAAGAACCCTGTTCGAGGGATGCAGAATCCCGATACGGATCAACCTGGTCGGGCACAGTTTCGGCTGCAAGGTGATCCTGTCGTTGTTGCAAGAGGTGGCTCAGGACGGCATCCAGTGTCCCCAGGGCGTGACCCTGAACGTGGTTCTGCTCCAGGCTGCGACGGACGACAACCACCTGGAGGTGGGCGATGCCTACGGAATGGTGTCCCGCGCCTTTCCAAACCTCAGGCTCCTGATCACCACGTCGCAGGAAGACTTGGCGTTGAAGGTCGCCTAGCCGGCTGCGCACATCATCAATCCCTTCCGTGGCATCCAGTACAGGCAAGCCTTGGGCTGCGTCGGACCGACCCAGACGATAATCGGTCAGTTCAACGGCATGACGCGGATCGACGTGAACCCCGGATTCGCCCGTCAGACCATCGTAGGCTGTGCGGGCAGCCGGCTCGTGGTGGCGGACCTGACCGGCATCCACCGCGATCCGAACAACCCCTACAAGGCTGACGCCTTTTCCGGTCACCACTCCGACATCTTCAGGCCGGAGATTTACGACTTGATTGCCGGCTTCGTGTTCGGGGCCTGACCACTTCCGAACAATTGCTACGGTTACCGATATAGTTCCTCAAGTAGGTGGCTTCCATGGCAACAAGGAAAGAACCCCGCGAAGAACTCGGAAAGAGGTTGCTCCGCTTCGTGAAAGGGGTCAGGTTCTGGACAATCCTCACGATTGCTGTCGGAATCATTACCGCGATCTTTTACGCCAGTTCGACCTTTTCAGCGACGTCCTTTTGCGGTCGATTTGCCGTCCTCCTAGCGATTCTGGCGGCTTCGTTCTTGGTCGGTGCCGTTGTTGGTTTGTTGTTTGCGTTCCCCAACTACGAATCCGGCACCAAGACCCCGAATAGCGGTGGAACATATCGGCCGAGTACCAAACTCGCTGAAGTGGCGGATTGGGTTACAAAGACACTTGTTGGACTATCGCTCACCCAGCTTGCTTTCATTCCTCGTTACATCCGGGTCTCATCGGAGTGGCTAGGGCACGGCATTGTCGGATCCCTCGCCGCCCCCAATGCCGCGAGCGCAGCTGCGGTTATTGCTGGTGTGACAGGCGTGTTCGGTCTGTTTCTCGGGTTTCTTTCGGGCTTTCTACTATTTCGCGTTTTGCTGCCGTCCCTCTTGCTGCAAGCTGATGCGGATGATCGGGACTTGCTGCTCGGAAAAATGGACAAGATCAAGCCGCGCGGCCCGGAAGAAACACCTGTGACGGATCTCAACCCGGCGGACCGGAAAAAAGTGAAGGCCGCCGCGAAGGTTGACTTTCGATCGTTGACGAGCACCGATGACATGCTGCGATGGGCAAAGGCAAAGATCGGAACCAAGAAATACCGCGCCGCCCGAATGGCCTATGAGCAAGTCTTGAACCGTGAGCCGAATAATGTCCAGGCGATCATCGATTACGTCGACATGCTGGCCGAACGGTTTGACGATCACACACGGGCACTCGAAGTGATTCGCAATACACTCTCCAAGTCCACGACTATTACGGCAGAGCAGGCGTTGCGGCTCAAACGCGACGAGGTATTCAATCTGCTCTGGATCAACTTGGATGAAGCCATTCGTTGCGGCGAAGACTACTTGAAGAGGAACCAGCATACGCGCGTGGCAACGCATTTGATCTACGCCTATGCGGGCAAGTATGTGGCGGGAGTTGACGAGGCCGAGAAACGCAGACTAGAGGAGCGGATTAGATCGCTCTTGAAGCAAATCCCTTCAGACAGCCATTGGCGCGACGTGATGCGCGAGGATATCAATGACGACATGCTGCTTCGAAATCTGAAGGGCCAAGAATGGTTTGAGAAGGAGCTTGGCCCCTGATGACGACAAGTGGAAGACGCCTCACGAGTGGAACTATTGGGACACCGCGAAGCCGGAGACTGTGTGATACACTCACAGAGCAGGAGACAAGACAATGAATTACAAGATTATAGCGGGCACAATTTCAGCGCCCCTTCTCGGCGCTTCCCTAATCGCTCTCGCATTTTTCATAGGAGACGGGCGCGAAGCTCGCGCTGTCAATCTTGTCATTCTCGTCTTGGGCGGCTCACTGGGTTGGCTGGCCGGGGTCATCGTGTCGCCCTACGACAAGAGCGAAAACAAGGTCTTCCCCAAGTACGTCGCTGCTGTCTCCACATTTGCATCCGGATATCTGGTGTCGAAAGCCGACCGCGTACTTGACGCGTTGCTCAAGCCGGAGTTCATCGCTTCGGCTACGGGCGCCTTCCGAATCTGTGGAGGCATTTCGGCTATCGTAGTAGCGATGCTTATCACCTACATCTACCGCGCATACGCCGACTGATTACGCTGCCGAGGCGACCGATTTCGGCTTCCACCCGCATTGCGACCGGCCGGCTAACGGAAGCCCGATTCGCTTCAGTTTTCGCCGTGTGGATCGGCGGAGGAACGCGGGCAAATCCTCTTTGCCGATCGATGACGGTGCGGAGAAGCAGGCCGCCGTCAAAATCCGCTGTTGCTCTACATAACATACCCCATGCAGTCCTTTCACGAATGGCTCGAACATCGCCCCGACGAAGCCCCCGCCGCCGAGAGCCTAGCAACCCTGATCGCCCAGTCCGGCGCGGTGGGCATTTCCCTCGACCATCTTTGCAAGGTAGTCCGGATATCACCTGAGTCTTTGGACGACCTCCTTCGGGCTCTGGTGTCGTCGGGGCAGGTGACGATCTTGAAGTTCAATGGGCAGTTGCTTTATCGGGCGGCGGGGTGAGGGGCGAGTCCTGCCGGCAGCCGCATCGTCCTCAGCCTGGCACTCCGAGCGACCCGGCGGCTGCGCCGAGTCGAGGCCAGGCGGCGGCCTAATCCCCTCGATCCAGCGCGAAAACCAAGAGTCCGTTGGCTGGAATGACGATGGTGGCCGACGCAGGCAGGCCGTCGCGCGGCGTAGGGGTGGCCCAGACGGAGCCGCAATTACCGGCGACCATCGGGTTCGGGAAGTTGTCGTAGGTGTCGCTGTTGTAGACCTCCAGCCACTGCCCGACCTGCGGGAATCCGATCCGGTAGCTCCAGAAAGTGGACTCGTTCAGGCTGGCAACGATCACCACGTCGCGGCCGATTCCTTCGATCCAGCGCTGCACGGCCAGCACCCGATTGTCGTTGTGGTTGTAGTAGGCATGCACGCCCTCGCCGCGCAGCGCCGGATGCTTGCGACGAAGCCAGATCAACTCTTGCATGGAGCGCAGGAAGTCCTGCATTACCCGGTCGCTCGTCAGGCCGTCCCAATAGATGCCCAAGCCCGGATGGAACTGCCCCGCATCGGTCCAGGGCTTGTCTTCAAGGAACTCCTGCCCCATGAAGAGCATGGGGGTTCCAGGGGCAGTAATCAGCAGCCCGTTGGCGACACGGGCACGGCTGCGGGCGTACCAGGAGCGGGCATTGTTCGGGTCGGCAAGTCGGGCGACTCGCGGCTTCGGGCCGCCGCCGAGGTTGATCCAGAGCAGGTCATGGTTCTCCAGATGCTGGACGCTGCGCCAGGCGTCCGCGAGCTTGGGGGCAAGCTGGTCGCGAAGCCCGCCGAGATCGAGTGAGACGTTGGCTCCGCCGCTGGCTGCGACGATCGTACCGCGCAACACGTCGCGCAGTCCGTCGTACCAGACGGCGTCGAAACCACCGCCACCTGTGCCGGTCGGGCGCACGATCTGGTTCTTGTCGAAATTCCAGTACTCGGCGATCTGCACGGCGGACGGCTTGTGGTAATGCAGCGTGTCCGTCAAGTTCTGGCAGAACTGGTAGCCGGACGAGCCTCCTTGGTTGACGATGACGGTCACTTCGTCGTAGCGATAGCCGTCGATGTGGTAAACGTCGTAGTTGAAGCGGGCGTTGTTGATGAGGAACTGGCGCACGTCCTGGTTCCAGAAGGCGAACACCAGTCCGCCCGCCAGCCCCTGGTTCGTGAAATAGAGGCTGTGGTTGTTGTCGTACGGATTGCCCGGATCCTGCCGGTCGAAGAAGTAGAGACTCTGGTCGTCGAAGGCGCCGGCGTGGTTGTAGACGACGTCGAACAGCACCGCCAGACCGTAGACATGGCAGATGTCGACCAGGGCCTTGAGTTGCGCAGGCTGCGTCGCCAGATCGTCGGCAGAGTGGGTCGATTTGCCCTTGGCGTGCAGTAGGTCGTTGGCCGTCTTGAGGTAGTTCGGGAAGTCGGGATCGGTCGGCGGCACGAAGCAGGCGATTTCCGGACTGAAGTAGTCGGTCCCGTTGTAGCCCAGGCTGTATTCCGGAGGGAACTCGACGATCGGCAACGGCTGGATGGCGTTCACGCCCAGTTCGACGAAGTAGCCAATCTTGGAAAGCACGTCCAGGAAGCGGCAGGGGCGCTGGTCGCGGCGATCGACGCCCGGCTTACCGCCGTCGAAGAACGCGCCGATATGCAACTGGTAGATGATGAGATCATTGAAGCGCGGGGGGCGTGAAGCCGGCGTCGTGCCATGGGAAGCTGTCGGCTTCGGCGACGACGCAGTTCCAGGACTCGGGCGGCGCGTCGGGCTTCGGGCTGAGGGCGCGGGCATAGGGATCGCGTTTCCAGTACTCGGAGCCCGCGCCCTTGACCCAGAACTTGTATTCGTCGCCGGCTTGCACGCCATCGACAAACACTGACCAGAAGGCGCTGCCGCTCTCGCGTTGCAGCGAAATGTCTTTCCAGTTGGAAAAGGAGCCGCGCACCGAAATCGCCAGCGCGCAAGGAGCCCAGGTACGAAACAACGCGCCGCCAGCCACGAGCGTGGCCCCCAGCGGTGCGTCGGGACCGAATTTCGGAACGGTCGTTTCACGCTTCCGATCCTTCGGAGTTCGCGGCAACGTGACGGTTGTCGGAGGCGACATGACAGTTTCTTTCGTGCGAAGAGGCGGGCGAGGTAACAAGCGATGCTCAGTAATTGCACCTATGTTCGGCAAAAAGTCAAGCCCTTGGATGGTTTCCTGGGAACCTCGCCAATCGGAAAGGGCCATCCTCGCTCCACCGTCGCCAAGACCAAGGTGATCCGATGCAACCCTGATCCAGGAACCCAATCACCCGGTTCTTTCAGCCAGAGCAGGCACCGCCGAAGCTGCTGCGGCATCGCGCCGAAGTCCTTTCGGGGCCGTCCGATACGTGCCAACCTGCGTTGATCGAACATCGCGGCGGATTTTCTTGGGGCCGAGGCGCAGTCACTTCGCGGGGGGAGATCGCCCGATCAAGGTGGCGTGTTGCTGTATTGAGGTTCTCGGGCGGTTCCGCGCGAACCTTATTGCCACTAACAGGGTATCCCGCGTGGGATGTTTCGCTGCCTCGGTCCCTGAATCTGCGAGAACTCAGGGCTCTTGTGGAGATTCGACGAAATACCGGTCGATATGGTCATGGACTCGCTGGAATCGCATGGGGCAACTTTCAGTTCGTGAGCAAGCTGCCAGGCGATTAGGACGCGAACAGGATCCAACCGCCCAGGATGGCCCAAAGTGCCATGAAAAGTGCGGCGACGCCGGCCCAAGCGTCATAGACTCGCACGATGCTTCCTAATCTCGGCAACCGGGGTGCCTCCGCCGAGCCACTCTCGTTCCTCGTCGTTAACTCGTCGACCGACATGGTATCGCGCAAGAACCTTGGCCACCTCCGGCGGCTCCTGTCCGATTCTGTCGTGAGGAGATTGTCGTACATCCGCATGTTCGTTACGTCCGCAAGGTGTTTTTCTTCAAGGTACTTCATGTGGTTCGCCAAGTGGTCGTTTGTGCCCTCCGCCCGCTTTATGACGATTATCCAGAGACAGCATAGGAAGATCGACATCAGCGAGACCGAGACCAGGGGCAACTTCAAGGCTCTTGGTCCTGTTTGCGTCGAGCGGGCCACCGGCTGGTTCACGATCTGCTGGATAGTGATTGGCGACGGCGGAACTGCCTGTCTCTCTGGAGCGGATTGTGTGGTAGTTTGTTCTGTCGAGGTCGGTGGCGGCGCCTGACTGCCTTGGAAGGCAAGAATGCCAACGAGGATGGCGAAAAGGCCCGAGTTCAGGGACAGGAACGTCTGGTTACGAGGCCAGAAGGCATTTTCCTCGCAGTTGTACATGTCTGCGAGCAGCTTGTAGGCTTCAAAGTGGTAGTCGGTTCCTGAGGGAGGCGGTTCGTCGCTGGACATGTGCTAATCTCGCGAAAGACCAAGTGATACGGAAAACCGGCGCCTAAATTATCGTTGCGGCGCATTCTTTGTCAACTTTTCTGACGCCTGGGTTGTCCCTGTGCCCGACGCCATCAGAGCAGCTTAACGTTCGCTGGCAAGTCCCCGCGCAGAGTCTCTCGTGCCTCCCGCACGGCGTCGAGTTGGTACCGCGTGGCGGTCATCTCCGACCTGGTCGGCCCGGTCTGCGGTTCAGCCAAAGATTTCGCCATCCAGCCCGATGAAGACAATATGGCCACTGAACCCCGGATGCCCTTCGGCAAGTACCGGGGCAAGCCCATCTCAGAAGTCTTCCGACAAGACCCCTCGTACCTCGCCTGGTTCTGCGATGCGGTCGACGGCAACGAGGTGTTCAAACGGGCGATTCGTACCTTGCCTGGATTCTCTGGAGCGTCGGGGAAGTACTTCTCGCAACGAAAGCCTTCCGGGCCTCAGCAGGAGTTCGACCTTCCGAACATGGGTGTGGACCCCAGCCTCACCCGCGAGGATCTCGACAGGCTTTGCTGGGAGATACTGCACCCAGCGCTGGTGGAAGCGTGAAGGGCTGGCCACTCGGGATGTATCCTGAAGGTCGTGTTGCCCAGTATACTGATTCCATGCGCATCGCACCCGAGTTACTTTCGCCCAAGACGTTGCAGGCCGTCGTCCAGGAATTCGTCACTCGCGACGGCACGGACGATTCCTCCGTCGAGCGGCGCATCGAGGCTGTCATGCGCCAGCTAGATGCCAGCATTGTCGAACTGCATTTCGACGACGAGACTGAGACCTGCAATATCGTGCCGGCGGGCGATGCGGAAGCCGGTTGATACAATGAGAAGTAGGGCTTCTGGCGATCTGCCGAGGAGCGAGGACCTGCAAAGGACGACAAGATGGCTGACATCGGCAAATCTGCGAAGCTGGTAGCAGAGCGGTTCCGCGAGTCTCAGGAAGGCATCGGGGAGCGGTTCAACCTTGACCTTACACGGCCTTCCGAGGACGGCCTGAAGGATGCACAACTCAGTTTTTGTGCGAAAGCACCCTGGATCTGGCCTTTGGCTGGTGATTTTAGTAGACTGATTGCTGTGGCGTTGATTTGTGGCCGAAAGCGTTTCAACAACGAAGGGCACAGGTCGCCCCGGCTGCTTTTTTTCGAGGATTGTCATGCCATCATTCGATCTCAGTCCCAACGGCGTTCGCCAACTGATTGCTGGCGGCGAGTCCCCTGTCGTCGAGTTCAAGGAACGGGTGCCCTCCCAAGACGTGGTTGCACGCAATCTCGCAGCGTTCGCAAACTCGGACGGCGGCATCCTGCTTTGTGGCGTCCGTGACGATGCGGAGATTGTCGGCATCCCGCAGTCGGACGTCGAGGAGGCGGTCGCATTGCTGAAGCGTGTCGCTGGCTCGCTCTTGTCTTGGACGACGACGGTCGGGGCCGTCGATGTCGGAGGGAAGTACGTCGTGTACGCGGTCGTCGACAAATCGCCGCGCCCATACTATCCCGTCTCGACTTCTCGGGGCGAGTACTTCAAGCGGATCGGCGCGGAGTCGCGGCAGGTACCGTCAAGCGATCTCTTCCCGGTACGCTCGGTCACGGTCCCGACGACAGCACTGCCCGAAAGCACTGTCGTCCTCTTTGTCGCCATGTCCTTCCGCGAGGAGGAAGAGCCGGCTCTGGTCGACTACTTTGCGGCCATGAAACGGGCAGTGAAGAATTCGGGACTTCCGTTTGAAATAAAGCGGATGGACTTGGTCGACGGCGACTACGAGATCTCGCAGAAGATCATGGACGAAATCGAACGCGCCCAGATAGTCCTTGCCGATTTCACCTTGAACCCGTCCAACGTGTATTTCGAGATTGGTTACGCACGCGGACTACGGAAGCGCATCATCCAGACTGCCCGAAAGAAGACGGCTCTGGAGTTCGACGTTCGTAACTGGAAGACGATATTCTACCGGAATGCGACTGAGCTGGAGGAGAAGCTTCTTCCCGAACTCAAGGCGGCTTACAACGAGGTGCGCGAGACGAGTTGACTCGCCTCTCGGTACGAAAGCGAGGAGGACGACAGTATGCAGGCCCAGGGCGAAGAATTGGCGTTCCTCCAGTTCATGAGCCGCCATCTCGTTGCGCTCGTGGGAGAGGTGGAACTGTTCGACGGAAAGGCCCATCAGTGGATCAGACGGGTGTCTGCGATTTCCGGCTTCGTCCTGGCCCTGCACGACACATGGTACTGGCTGACCGCTGGGCATTGCCTCCAGAGGTTGGACAGGGGATTGCGCGACAAGACTTTGCGGATCAGCAACGGGCACTTCATGGACTACTTCGGCGCCGGCGCCTCTCACCGAGTCGGCTTGCCGTATGCGTATGAGCTGGGGGACGGACGCTACCTGCATCGCCCAGACCTCGGCCTGGACTTCGGGCTTCTCAAGATCGGCGAGCTGATGCGAAAGGGCTTCGAGAGCAACGGCGTTGCGGCGATTTCCCGCGCAAACTGGCTGGAGCAGGCTTCCATCCAGTTCCTGCATTACAAGATGCTGGGGCTTCCCTCCCAAACGATCGACAATAGTACGGAAGTCAACGCCGATGGCCGGATCAATGCCGATATCCAGCCGGTCATGATAGCCATTGATCACCTGAACCCCCAACAGATGCCAGATCCTCCAGCGGACACGTGGTTCTCTGGACGCATCCATCCCGAGGCGAACATCGAGGACATCGCGGGTATGAGCGGCGGTCCAATCTTCGGGTTCCTCCGCATGGAGAACGGCGGCTGGGGGTACAAGATTGTGGCGGTCCAGAGCCGCTGGCAACCGGAGACCAGGATAGTCTTCGGCTGCTCCGTTCCCCTGTTCGCAGAGGCAGTACACAAGACGCTCGCTTCACTTTGAAGTGCTTCGCCTTATCGTCGATCCCGATGACGGTTAGCGAAATTGTCGTCTTGTCACCCCCATGCCATGGCTTCACTCCACGACAGGCTTCCTGAGCCCGTGCAGCGATCCCTTGTGCGAAAGGACGTGATGTACCAGCAAGACGGCGGCAGCGACAGCCAAGGGCTGGTGTTTCTTGCGTTTCTTCCCGTCCCCCCAGTCGCAGATCGCCTTGACGACGATCCACGGGACGGCGAAACGGATCGCGGCGGAACCCAACCCCGCCCCCTCCATCTCGCCCCCGATGGCCTGGGGGAAACTGGCGAAGAGGGACGCCTTGAACTCGGGATCGTCCACCAGATTCTCGCCGGACAACAGCGGGCCGCAGCGGCAGGCTGACTGAATCCCGTCAGGGCGGCGGAAGTCCCACTGGGGCGCGTTCTCGAACCGGTTCAGCAGGATCGGGCCGCATGGCAGGACGGGGCCACGGTGAACCACCCCAGCCCCGACCCTCTGCGGTTCGTAACAGATGATCTCGGTGGCCACGAACACGTCGCCGAACCCTCACTTCCCGACGAACTGCCGTAAACGGGGGCGAGAATCTAGCCTTCTGCCACCCAGGGCTCACGTTCCCGGCAGACGGAGCAGAAGGTCCGCTTAAAATCAGCGATCACGACATTCGGATCTCGTCGCACCTCCGATGACTTGTGGCCGAGTCTTCGGCACTTGCAGAACCGCTCAGGCTCCTCACGGAAGGCGGTCGTGGGACTTTGGAGCGGACGGTCATCCGAGATCAGGTCGAGGTGCCGGCACCAGTTCACACGCTCCCTGGCGATCTGCCGCATCGTAAAGGACTCCTTTTCCGTCATTCCGATCCTGTCCCGCGGGGCTCGCACGGATGCCAGCCACGTCTTGGCCATCGACCGCATCCTTTCGTCCGTTTCCGACGCCAACAGGACGTCTAGGGTCTGCGGCTTTCTTTCCGCGACGAGGGCGGCGTACCTGCGGATATAGGTATCGCCCTCCACAAGCTGTCTCGCCCGGGCTGCCAAGAAGCCGTAATCCATCGCCTCGGCGACCGGCAGAATCTCTTCCGCCATCGCCTTTGCCTTCCCCGAATCGCCGACTAGCTCGTGAAGGTCGGCGACCTGCAGCCGGACTCGGAACTCGCCTTGGACGCTGCCAGCCGTCCGGTACACTTCGATTGCCTTCTCCGCCTCGACGATCAGTTCGTCAATGAGGGCCCGCAATGGCATCTCGTCCCGGCCACGGAGGACGGAGTTCAGCCGCCGGATGCCGAACACGCATGCGAAGGCGGTCACTCGGTCAGCCATGGAGTCGGCGACCAGTAGCGGATGCTTCAGTTCGATCGCCTCGTCGCGGAGCTGACGCGATTGGCGCTTCCATTCCACCCAGCGGGGTTCAAGATCTTCCATCATCTGGCTTGCCATGCCGGCGGTTGGAAGTCCTGCTTCTTGGCGGATGTTGATCTGGCCCGTGGACTCGATCACCTGGGCGATGATGTCGTCGCTTTCGGCTGCTAGCAGAAGGAGACGGGCGTGTAGCTTCTGGGCGGGGAACGCACTCTCGTCGGCGACGATCTGACCTGCTGTCTCCCGCATCTGCTGAAGCAACGCCATCCGGCGCTCCAGATCCCGCTCGTGTAGTCGGGTCTGCCGCGTCACTTCCAGGCGGTGCCCCGCAGCCTGGATCCCCGAAAGTTGACCAGCCCATTTCTCCTCCTTCTTGACATATTCGTCGAGGGTGAGCTTACCGGTATGGAAGTCGCATGCGCCACGTACTCGCTCCATGAAAAGCCGGTCGTCAGCCGAGAGATGTGTCCGACCGATCACTGCCTGCCCGAGGTGCCCGAGGGCCGCATGATGCCTCCCGAGGCTGAACTCCGCGAACGCAGCTACCAACTGAATTCGTGGTTCCTGCGCCGCTTGCGGGTTGAGCAAGTTGAACCATTCCAGCACCTGCTTACCGTATCCCGAGGACACGAGCGTCATGCCGCCGTTCAGCAGACGGTCGCGTAGCTCCTTGGGGTCGGTGCTGCCCAGGGTCTCGGCGTCGATGCTGACCACGACCCGCTCCGCCGGCGCGTTTCGGGCTAGCGTCTCGTGGATGCGGCGGTTCAATCGTGCCTTCCTTACGATACGGTCGCGGATCGAGTCCAGCTCAGCCGCAGTTAGGACTTCGCGGAAGCGGACGGTGAACGAGCCTTGGTTCATCCAGTTCGGATTATCCTCGTCCAGTCGATGCCACTCGTCTTGGGCCCACGCGAAACGGATCTCGGCGGTCTTGGCGAGCCACAGCACGTAGATGGGAGAGGAACCGTTGAGGAGGTAGTTCAGGTTCGACGTGCTGATAGAGAGGGAATAGGACCCATCATTGTTGAACTTATCTGGACCATCGTCCGTGCCCTTGAGTTGGATCTGCGCTCGGCAGTTGGTGAAGCTGCCCTTCGCCTTGATTTCGAGCGAGCCATCAACCCCCTTGTCGTCAACTCGCTCGTCGCGGAAGAGGAAGGTCTCCTCCGGCAGGCGGTTCCGGAACGCTTTGAGGCTCAACTGCTGGAGCGTGTCCTGGCGGTCCGCCTTCGGTAACGGTCCAAGGTCGTCGGTCATGATTTCCTCGCCTCGGTTCGGCTCACCTCACGGCTGGTTAGCATTTCACTGCGTCCTCCCATTTTTCCAGGTATTCGTCAATTTCCTCGCGGAATCGAACGGGCCTCATTCCGTCACCGATGGCGAGCCGGACGAAGCCGTCCTTCGGGTCGGCGGGGAGGCGTGGGAGTTCAAAGGCACGGTATTCCGTGATCGAGTATTTGGGCTCCTTGGGCAGACCCGCACGGACCTTTTCCCAATGATCTCGGACGTCCTCCTCCTGGATGTTGTCCGTCTTGAAGGCGTGGGCGAAGTCGCTCGGCGGCGCCCAAATTTCATG
>CAZTPX010000184.1:0-18846 GCA_964615095.1 uncultured Planctomycetaceae bacterium
TTCAGCATGCTCATCATCGAATAGGGCCTTTGGCGTCGCCTTGTGGATTGTTCCGTCGCTTCTGGGTGTAATAATTGTGCATCAAGTCGGTAACCCAGAATCGGAGATCGAGAAATGGCGAAGAAAACAGTTAGAGGTGAGAAGACCGCGGCCGTCAGTGAGTACCTGGACGCCCATCCGGAAGCCGGTCCCAAGGAAATCGTCGAGGCATTGGCCAAGCAGCGTATCAAGATTACAACGGCCCACGTTAGCAACATCAAGGGCAAGTTAAAGAAGGCCGGCAACGGCAAGAGGGCGGCAAAGAAGCCGGCAGTAGTCGTAGTAGCAGCCCCGGTAGTCATCGAGAAACCGACCACGAACGGCAGCACGATTACGCTGGAGCAGATCAAAAAGGTCGCCTACACGATCAAGACGTTGGGTGGTTTCCAGCGGGTGATCGAAGTCCTGGATGTCATCAAAGAGATGGGCGGGGTGAAGAAGTTCAAGGATCTGGCCGAAGCCATGACGGTGACAGAACTAGATATTGTCGTGTTCTGATTTGCCGGCTGTCCTGAACGCTTGCTAAAGCCCTGATGGCAAATCTCAGGGCTGGCCGTACATGGCACGAGCGGAGCCTTCACGGGCAATATTGGCCACGATTTTGAACTGCTACACGGTACGCAGTACTTGCCAGTTGGCCATGAGGAAGACGACGACACCCCAAACCCAGGTGGGCACTTTTGACTCGGGGGCCAGCGGGAAGATATTCCCGCAGTTGATGCAGTAGCAATGGCCCTCCATATTCCGGTCCTGACTTACGGATTCACCACAATGAGTGCATGTGCATTTCATGGCTTGATTCCCGGTACTGAGTGGCAAGAGAAGAGGTAACAGATGACCGTCTTCTCAACTATAGCATAGTCGGCACCTGAGAAATGTCGGGCGACAGCGGTTCCTGCTGCTGGTCCCAACGTCCCGTACTGGACCACCGGGCGTTGTCGCATGTCCTTATTGGCGAACTGCTGGATCGAAAGACGGCAAGGGCCGAGCGTATTTCACGCATTTGACATGCGTAAAATACGACCTAAACTTCGTTATGGGGGAACTGCGGCTCGCAGACCCGCGAAGTCGTGATTACACCGTGGGATCAGCAAGAAGGGTGCCATGAAATCATTACTGATGAAGGCTCGTCGTTTTCTGGAATCCGAAGACGGACCTACCGCCGTCGAATATGCGGTAATGCTGTCCCTCATCGTCGTCGTGTGCCTGAATGCCATTACAACCATCGGCACCAGGGCCAGTAGCGTCTTTTCGAAAGTAGCAAATTCGATTCACTGATCGGACCTTCGCTCAGTTGGCAGTTAGGACTTGGGTTCTCCTCTCGCGGAAGAGTCGCCCTCGACTATTCGCAACTCCCGCTGTTGCCAATCTTGCCGCGAACTACCTTCGCCAACTCGTCCGCATCGTCGGTCCCCCCGCGGATGATCTTCTGGGCCAGCGTCAGCTTCACGCAGCCGAAGCCCCAGAGGTTGTAGGCCCAGCCGCGACCTGGCATGAAATGTATGCCCCAGCCGTCGAGGATCGTAGTGCGGCCTTAAGGTATGACAGACCAAACAGACTAAGGCACGTCAAGTCCCGTCAGAACCACAGGTCCACGTTGCTGGGGATAATCCGTTCTCTCCACAAGATGTCGCTGACGGACGTCATGACATCTCCAATGGTCTTGAGATCACCTTGAATGATGTGTTGCTCTTCCAGTTGTGTGTATAGACTCATTCGACCAAGGTGGTAGCCCGCAGCCTTGCTCCGAATCCGTTCCTTCAATGTTCGCAATTCCTCGGAATAGCCCACGATATGGGTTGAAGGGGATGTCGTGTAAGATTCACCGTACACCTCGTCATAGACGAAATCAAGCAAGCCTCCAAGCGATACTTTCGGTTCCCGTCGATCAAACCGCGTCACCATCAGAACGAGGTCACAGCCGTGCTCGTCAACCAGGGCATCCTTGAGACTTGGTTGTCGATATTCTAACGGATAGCCATCTTCTCCCAAGGCGACGTAGAACCCGAGAGTCTGGAGTTCGAACATTTTCCGTAGATTGCCAAAACTCTCAACAACCTGGTCCTTATTCGCCTGGCCTCTCACTGTCCTTTGTGTCGCAGCCGTTATCAATTGTGCGACGTCAAACGGCTGCACCTCGATTATCATGCCTTTCAAATCCGGCTTCAACCTACGAAGGTGCTCTTGTTGAGCAGTCAAGAGCTGCTTGCTCCAGTGGCGGCCTTGAGTCTGCCATTCCTTGGATACGGCAAGATAGCCGCCAAAGCACCACGGCCGATTCACGTGCATAGTGACGTTTGCGAAACCACCGACGTCATCGCGGTTGTGAAGGACAGCCCAGAACTCACGCCAAGGATCGTGACTTCCCGCATGCCGCGTCTCATCCAACCACATCTGAACGTCCATGCTGGGCACAAGCTGTCGGCGGTCGGTGAAGATTGCCTCGTAAAGCTGTAGGCTCCTGGCGAGCAATCCAAGCGTATCCGGTTCCTCGATCGGAAATATCGTGACTTTCGGTGTAGAGGGAGCCTCGGCAGCGTCTCGCCACTTACGCAGTCGTTCTGCCAGCATGGCCGCTGACTGACAACGCGTGGTGACAGGAATCTCCAGGCAAGAGGTCACAATGGCATCAAGATCTTGCGGGATCGCCTTATTGACCGTCCTTGGATGCGGCACAGCAGTGCGGACAAACTCTTCGGTACCGTAAAATGGCCGCTGGCCAGTAAGCATTTCGAACAGGATGAGCCCCAGCGAATAAATGTCGGTTCGTCGGTCGATTAGATGCGACTCGCCTCCCAGTTGTTCCGGCGACATGTACGATCGCGTTCCACAAAACGCATCTGCCCGGTCAATCCGCTGCGATGCTGCGACCGCGATGCCAAAATCTGTTATGAAGACATTCTGTTTGTAATCGAGAAGTATGTTACCGGGTTTGACGTCTCGATGGACAATCCCTTGCTCGTGGGCGTAGTGCAAAGCATCTGCTACCTCGACCGCGATGTTCACCGCTTCCTTCGTTTGCAGCGGTCCCTGCTCCAGACGTTTGGCCAAAGTCAAGCCTGCGACTAACTCGGATACTAAGTAGGTCCATTTGCCTTGTTGTCCGACGTCGTGGACGGGTACGATTCCGGGATGGTGGAGCTGAGCGACCTTTCGGGCCTCTTCAAGGCATGTCCTGCCATGAGCCATAATCTTGATGGCCACGTTGCGTCTTAACTCTGGATCCCACGCACGCCACACTTCCCCGAACCCGCCGGCCCCCAGTAATTCTTCAAGCCTATAGCGGTCGAATTGATCCCCGACGGAGTGCCGATGATTGGCTAGTCGTCGGGGATCCGCTTTGGCATCGGAGGCTACTTGGTAACGGTCATTTTCGCTTTCGATCCACGAAGGGAGCCAATCCCGCTTGCGAATCTCTTGCTCGACTATAGGCAGCAGGTCCGGACGATCTTGGCAGAGTTCTTTGGGAGAGATCGACTGGCCGTTTTCGCGGGCATCTTCCCAGCGGTCCATCAGGTCTTGAATTCTCGTCTCGTCGTCCACTCGTTCTCCTTCCGGCAAGGGACACAGCAACCTACTGGCCGGGAACTTCTCCGTGCATAGCCTTACCTAACGCCACGTTAGCGGAAGCCCACAGCTTACTCACTTCCTTGCGATCGATTTCCAATAGCTCCGCAATTTGGACGAACTTCAAGTCACCATACCAGTGATATTTGAAGACCTCTTGCTCTCTCTCCGGCAGGGTGTCCACTTTTTCATGGAAGAGGGTCCAGTCAAAGAGTTTCTCTGGGTTGTAGGTTGTTTGCCCTACCTCATACCTTGGCTGACCATCACCGCCGGACGCAGTTCCATCGGTGAGGTGATGAGATCCGATCCCTTCAGGGCCAAAGTAATGTCTGGCCAAGTCCCGCAATTCGCGGCGGATTTCAACGGTAGCGAATTTGAAAAAATCCCTGGCCGACTTCGGCTTAACCGTTGCCAGAGCCCTGTGCAATCGCAGCAAGGCATTGTTCAATACGTCGTCGGTTTCTGCCCAACGATGAACCTGATCCCCCCGAAGCATTTTGCGAGTAAGCAGTCGGAGCCGCTCTTGCGAGTGTTCAATCAGTTCCTCGCGGACAGAATCATCTCCTTGAAGGAGCCGACCAAGTAACTCTTGAATTCGCGTTGTTTGATCTGAAGGTTCTGGCATTCCAACTCCCACATGGTAAGGGCACGCCCGCTATTTTGAAGGCGTTCCAAGCGACGAATATAGGCCCCCACGGCTAATCCGACAAGTACCCTGCCTCCCTTTTCTGTTCGGAATTATCCACTGCGGTACCATAGGAACCTACTATCACAGAGGGGTGGCGGCATTTTCCATGTTCCCTCCAGACCGCCGCTCACGCATAGCAATGTGGGTGTTGAACAGCTCCAACGTAGCGGCCGGCACGGAGGCTTGTTTGCCCCACCGCCGGGCTCTCGTGACAATTTCCATCAGCGGCCAAGGATAAAAGCACAACCTAGAAGGCAATGAATTATGCGAGCGTGGGTTTTTCAGGATCATCGGCAGAAGAAGAAACTGGGCGACAAGGCCCCCTGGTCGGCGGGTTGGGTCGATCCCGAGGGTAGGAAGCGGTCCAAGCGGATCGGCAGCAAGAGCATGGCAGAAAAATATGCCCGTAAGAAGGAGGGGGAACTGGCGGCCGGCCTCTTGCAGTTTCCTCGTAATCATGTCTCGTGGGAGAAGTTTCAGCGGGAGTACGAGGAGACGATCATGCCTCGTTGGCGAAGCGAAATGAGCCGCGTGGACGCAAAGCACGCCCTGGCGATGTTCTCCAATCTCTCAGGAGTCAAGCAGGTCGATAGAATCGACGCCCGGACCCTTGATCGGTACGTTGCCAAGCGACTCGAAACCCCCGGAAAGAAAAAGGGAGACACCGTCTCGGTTGAAACCGTCAAGAAGGAGCTGCGGACGGTTAGGGCCGCCCTGAATTACGCACGGAAATGGAAATATCTGGCGGAATGCCCGGAGATGCCACAGATCGATGGGTATGGTAAGGACAAGCCTTTTGTAACCGAGGAGCACTTCAACGCCATAATGGGGGCATGTCGTGTGGCCAAAATGCCGGCGGACCAGAACTACGCCGCCGAGGCATTTTGGCAGGCCCTTTTGGCGACGGCCTGGGTAACGGGAATGAGGAAGTCGGCCCTTATGAGCCTGCTGTGGGATGACGTTGACCTGGAGGCCGGGGTCGCCCTGAGCAGATACGGCGACAACAAGGCAAAGCGGGATCAGCGGCATAAGATCGCTCCGATTACAAGTCTCCTAACCAAGTTACACGCCACCCGCAAAGCGGAGGAGACGCGTGTTTTCCCCTGGAACTACTGTTCAAAGGGCTTGGATCGGACGCTGGCCCGAATTCAGAAGGCGGCCGGAGTCCACTTGCCATGTCGAGAGGATCACGAGCATACCCCAGCTTGCCACCTTTACGGCTTTCACAGTTTCAGGTACGCTCACGCGACGTACAATTTTGGCCGAGTATCGGACCGGGACTTGCAAGAACAGATGGGGCACGCTACATTTAGCACTACACAGCGATACATCAAGTACGCGGAAATTCACCAGAAACGCGTCTATGATGTATTTCTGCCGGAGTCGTTGAAAGCAAAGGCCGTATGAGTGGTTATGGAGTGTGGAGTGTTTATGGAGTGTAGGCGGTCAAATGGCACTACAGAACTTAACGCAACTCCTTTGATGTAAACAACTTGCCCCCTTCGTCTAGTGGCCCAGGACATCGGATTCTCAGTCCGAGAACAGGGGTTCGACTCCCCTAGGGGGTATAAGAAGAAGCCCAGCACCTGCTGGGCTTCTTCTGTTTCTTGAATCTGGCAAAGGACTTACAATGTCCGCTTCACTTATCCCTTGTGCTGTGTTATAATCATGGGTGGCACAAGAGAATCGATTTGTGCCACAATTTGTGCCAACATTGGGTCAAGTTTGGTGCCGTCGGAAAGCGGCTTGACTGCTTTGCTTCCTTGGTACACTGTCGGTGGAGGGCCGATTTTATGGCTCGAAAACGAGACGATTCCGCAAACCAGCCCCAATGGAAGAGCGGCTGGACGATGGGAAATGGTTACTACCACGAAGGCTATTGGTACGTCCGCCACAAGCGAAAACTCGTGAGCCTCACCCGTTATGGGGCACCACCGCGAAAGGGGGGAAAACGAGAACGCAACCTTGCTCTTACAGCGAGGGATAAGTTCTTGTCTGAACAGGCAACCGCCGAGCAAGCCGCCAGTCGGGTGCCAGGGACTCGTGCCGTGGCAGACGTATTGAATTACTACGCCATGAACTACGTCCCGACGCAAGCTCCAAGCACCCAGCGAATCAGCCAGCACTACCTGAAACTCTTTGCCACCGGATCGGATTCCGGGTTGAAGGGAGTGTCGGTCTATGACGGGTTGGGGCGACTACAAACCGAGGATTTGACCGAAGGACACCTCCTGGCCTGGAAACAAGCCCACCCGAAATGGGTTGACGACAAACCCCTGAAAACGATCAAGGCAGCTTTTGCCTACGCCGCGCGCAAGGGTTTCATCCGCTTCAATCCGATCAAAGGCGCAGAGACCGCAACCACACAGGGACACGCAAGTGATGAGGAATTCTTCTTTTCGGATCAAGCGGAGGCGATCTTCCGTGCGAACATTCTAAACCCCGCGTTTCGTAAGTTCTTTTCCGCATGCATAGAAACCGGCGCACGTCCCGGTGAACTCGCAGCTCTGCAACCGCGTCACATCAAAGAAGTCGATGGCAAGGTCTTTTGGAGACTGGAGTGGGAGGAATGGAAGAACGGCCGGAAGACGAAGAAGCCTCGTATCATCGCACTTCCAGAACGGTGGCAGACTTGGTCTCGACAGCGGCGTGCGGAGGCGCCAGAATTCCTACTTGAAACATCGAGATGCACTCGGTGGTCGGAGGATGCCTGGAAGGATAATTTCGACCGCACCCTAAAACGCGCATGCGAAGACGGCGCAAAGAAAACTCCGCAGATCATCATTAACCCGAACCTGACGATGTACGCTGCCCGTCATACTTGGATCTATCGACGTGTCAAGGATCGCAAGCCGCCCGCGTTCATCGCGAAGGCTGCTGGCACTTCCATCAGGCAGATCGAGAAGGTGTACGACAAGTGCTTCGGGGATTATGACGTAATTTCTTCCGTGCTGGACTGAGAAGTTGTACTGGAAAGCATACAAGCAAGTAGTCCTCTATCTCTTTGTCGCCTCGATTGAGCGCAGCTCAGGACAGTCTTCAAGGCGAATCAGCGGTTCCGCCACTTGCGACACAGGTCGGGCTACCGGTGGGTAAACGCGATCCTTGTGTTTCCAGCGATCGAGGTCAGATGCCCAATAGTATTGCCAACCACCACCCCGGAACCGATGGCATGGGATGTCATCTTTGACGCGACGGAACTGCTTATATGTCATTCCGAGATATGCAGCAGATTGTGTCGTCGTCAACAACTTGTCACTATTATTCATACTTGAACTCGATCTAACGAGCATTCCGATGCTCAGCCCTTTAGTATCCCGAACTTGACTGCCTTCTTCGGATGCGGGCCGCTTGTTGCTGCGCCTGCTTCTCGTCCTCGGGATTGACATACCGCCCATAGTTCTCCACAATGTCGCGGAGTCCTGCTTGTATGACGGCAGTCTGGTCGTAGGCGCTGAATCTGAAGAATCTCGTCGTGAAAATGCATTTTGTGGATCGCCTTTCTGTTCCAATTCGGTCTCCGACAATTTTGAAGCTCCTATATCCAGACCACGCCCGTATCGTCCCGCCGAATTGCCCGCTCATCCTGCTCGGTCAAGCCGAACGGGTAGAACAGTATCCGCAGCGCGTCGGTCGTCATGTGTCGCCGCATGGCCGTCTGGACGTTCCGGACGAGGCTGGTCGCGTACGACGACCATGCTGTCCGCTTGCGGATTGCCGCGATCGCCTCCGCCTCGGCCGCGAAGCCATTGTCCCGGAGCACCTGCTCGGTCAATGTCAGGCTGTTACCACGGGCGTTAACCGCCTCGGCAAAGACTTCCTCGGCTCCGCAGTCCTTGACGAACCGCACCAAGTCGTCGATCTGTTCGGGCGCGTCGGCGATGCCGGGGAGCAGGGGACAGAGCATCCCGTAGGTTCGTAGCCCCAGCTTTTGCGCCTTCTCCAATGCCGCCATCCGCTCGGGGATCGGAGAGGCGTAGGGTTCGACGACCCGTAGCACGCCATCCTTGTCGGGAGTGCCGGTCAGGCTGAGCCCCACCAGCACCCGATCCCTGTGCTGCCGGATCAAGTCGAAGTCCTCGACGACGGCGGCGTTCTTGGTCAGTACCCGTATTGCCCAGCCAGGCTCAGCCAGAATCGTTTCGAGGCATCGCCGCCCGAGGTGAAATTCCTGGGCCTCCGGCGCCCAGGCATCCACCGTGGTGCAGAGCTGGACGAGACCTCGGCGGCGCAGTCTTTTCGCATCCGCGGCCACGTTGTCAACGATGTCCGGATCGACGATGGAGTAACCGGTGCTGAACGCCTTCTGGCCGACGCTTTTGAATGCCGTGTGGCAGCGGAGCATTGCCCGGCTGGAGCAGTAGGTACAATCATGGCCGCACCGGAGCCCGACGTTGACGGCAAACTGGGCCAAGCCCTTCTTCGCGAACTCCGGCGACAGACGGATGCCGCCACCAGTCAGCGAGTAGACGTAGTCCTTCATAAGATTACCTTTCACATTTCTATTTCACGAGGTAGGCATGGTCACAGTCGGCAGGTATTCACTTTTCAGTCCGTTTTCCGTCCATCACCGACATGATGAGGTCGGTCATCATGTCGAGATGTGCTGTCGGTACACCCTTGTCGTCCTTCAAGAGGCGACGGACGATCTCGCGGTTGGGCTTCCATCCCGATGCCATCAATTGGTCGTACGCGGCGATTCCCTTCGGCGTAATCGAGATTGGCCCGTCCATGTATCCTTTTGCCGCAAGGGCTTGCCCCGCACCTTCGACAAACACAATATGATTCCGTAGGTTTTCAAGGTTCATCGTTCAATTCCTGCTGAAATGTCTGCGTTGGCAAAAACCCGACACCAATCCTGCTATCACGTTTCCACGCGAAGCTCACACTCCTCCAGCTCCGGCAAGAAGTCGGGCTGGGCGGTCACCGTCGCGCCCTCTTTGCTCAACGTGATGTTGACTTTGATGCAGCAACGGGTGAAGCATTCTCCAGTTACGCCCTCCGATCCCCCGAGTGCAGATCTAACCAGATGTCGAACCTTTTTCCGCCAATTCATCCCGTACAACGTCTTGACGGTTTTGCTTACTTTGGCTCTCATTACTTAGTCTCCCTGCCGCCTACGGCGGCCAACAAACTCCCTTCTCCTTGAAGTTCTTGATGCCCATGCCGGATGGAGAAGGATTGTTTCGGCGTGAAGCTACCGCATCCTGGTCTCAAAGTATTCGGTGCTTTACACTAAGCCCTGCGATCCAGCCAACTCACTATGAGCGCCACCTCCGCGGCCCCTCGACGCTCCCTCAGTCCACGACGCCGCCGACCTGGAACCATCCGTTGTTGCACTTCGCTACGGCCCACCCGGCGAAGTCATCGACCACGGCCTTTCGGTCGTTGCCCACGATCTCCCGCTGTCCGTCGTGGGCGAAGAATAGGTCTACTTCGCCGTCGGGACGTGCATAGAACTCGGCCGTGTCCTTGCCGTCCTTCAGTATCAGCAAGAGTTCCTGTCCCGTGATGACGCCAAGGAAGTCGGCCCATCCCCGCCACTCCCCCAATAGTACTCCTCCGGGTTGTCGGGTATCTTGCACTCGTCACAACAACCCTCCATCTCCACGATTTGCAGCCGCTCCACATCGTAGTGCCCTTCCTCGCCAGGGATCGGGCCCGCCTTGACGAACCGGAACTCGGTCCGGTCCCAGATTCCCATGGTCTCGCCGGCCTTCACCGCCTTGCCCGAATCGAGCATGTAGTCGCAAACCTCCAGCAGGATGCGGGCCGACGCTTCGTAAAGGAATGCCGGAGAGTCCCGGATTTCCAATTCCGGCAAGCCCTTGTTTGCCATGCCGTGCGTATGGATCCATCCTTTGGTTTCCGCGCCGTCCATTACGCAGTGGATTTCTACCTTGCCCTCCGAGGGCCTCGTCTGCCAATCTCTAGTCATGACATTTCTCCTTCTCGATTTGTTCTTGCCCAGGATCTAACCACAACTTCAAGCTCGCCCCTTCCTCAACCACTCATCGACGCACCCAAGCCCTCAGTCCGATGCGCGGCCCATACTGTGACCGTTTCTCGTAGTCGTCGCCGATCATTCGTAGTACTTGACATATCCCATCTGTTCTTATGTTTCTTGCTCTTGATGATCCCGATGGAGCAGATGGCCGCATTGCGCCATAATCTGGCTGGCGATCTGGTTGGGGTTGTAGCCGCCGGGCAGCCGTACAAAGAGCTTGCCGTGCCGGTCGCACAGATCCTTGATGTCGCCATAGCTGTGGCTCGCCCAGCGAATCGTGAGCAGGACGACCTTCACGTCGCCACGCACGACATACGACTTGAACCTCTCGATCGACTGGTGTTCCCTGGACTTCGTCCAGACCACTTCCTTCAAGGCGAACGCCTCCTTGATCGCGTCGTGAGCGTGGTCACGTGAGTCGCCGCCGATAATGACCAGGGACGTGCCCTCCAGGAATTTGCGCACGGCCAGCACGTTGACTGTGGGTACCGCTTGTTCTTGGCAGCACGGCTCTGCATCCTGCGCCGCCCGATGATTCTTGGCTTCCCGGAAAACGAGCTGGAATCCTATCGGGAACCCGTCCGCTGTAGGCATGATGTCGATTATCGGCATCACGGCATCACGGAGATCCCGGTTGCTCGGTGGCACCCCGTCCCTGACCATCTCGTCGGCGGCCTGAGCGATGACCCGCCAATCATGATCCCTGCCGCCGTTCTCGCGTATTTGATTGGCATGGTAGCGGATTCGCTTCAGTGAGTTCGTCCGCTGCCGCTCGCGGTCAAGCACTTTTCGACACGCTTCCCGGACGGCCTGGATGCGACTTTGGATGTCTGCCCAACCGTAAGGGTCTGCTAGATCGTCGGAGCGCAGATGCCGTTCGATGTAGACCCTGCTTTCCGCCGCCGCTTTCCTCAACCATTCATAGATCGACTGCTGTTCCGTGTCGTTCCAGGCCCCGACCGCGATGACCGCCGACCGGAGCGCCGACTGCGCCTCGGCGGCCACGTCAAGGCACTGCCGGAACAGATCCTCCGCTTTCACGTCCAATGCATAATCCCGAAGGAGGGCTGCGGCTTCGGCTGCCGTCTCGAAGCAGGAGGCCAATACGTCGAACAAGCTCAGGTTGTCTGGCCGCGGCGGGCTTGGAGAATTCATCCAAAGGAAACAGTGGCTTCTCTTTGCCCGGTCAATGATCTCCCGGTCACGCGGTTCGACGGCCTCACCGAAAGGGATTCCCTTGTTGATTTGCCGTTGGCGTTCTGCTGCCCACCAGGCTCCTTCGGCCTTGAGACGGCACCGGGCCTCAATCACCGAAAGGTCTGTCTGAAGAGGCTCTCTCGGTAATCGTCGGATTGTTGTGGCGATCGCCGGCGACGTGGCAATGGGTTCGGCAGGCATCACAGCGGCATCGTTGTCCGGATCGGTCTGGGGCCGCTCGCCACATTCGACTGACGGCGACAACTCTTCGACCTGGACTGCGTCGTTTTTCGGGGCCTGCCTCGTGTCGAGCAGGCCGTCCAGAATAGAGACCAACGCCGCCCGGAACTCGGGGTCTTGACCCGCCAGCGCCGAAATCCGGCCAACGATGATGCTGGCAGCATCGGTCAATTCAGCCCACATGGTAATCACCTTTTTCGTAATTCACGTCTTCGTCTCCCATCCGTTTAGCACATTGATGTCTTTGGCTGCATCTGCCGGGGCGCTTCGTTATTCGATCGGGCAACCATCGCCCCCGTCGTCTTCCTGCTGTTTCTGCCCGCGCCGATCAGGACGATGCTTCCGATCGTCCCCGTCCTGGGATGGCTCGCCCTGGCCGTAGATCAACTCATTCAACAGGCAGTCAAGGTCCTTGTTCTTGAACGGCCGCAGCAATTCCTCGTCATCCGGCAATTCCCAGCACCACCGTGAGCCAGGGCCACTGCCGAACTTCCAGGAGCGGACACCGAGATCGCGTTTTGCCCGTTTCAAGGTGCGCTCGCTGACTGCTGCCAGTCTGGCCAGGCGGATGACATCCTTTGCGGGAAGCTGGCCGGTCGAAAGGATCGAGTAGAGCACATATTGGGCTTCCAACAATGCGGAGTGCTCGTCGGCAGCGGCGCTTGCGGCAAGATCGGCGGCCGTGTGCTTGCTCGGGCCGAGCCATTCGACCACGATCGTGCCGTCATCGCGCTTCACGGTGCGGTAGCATAGCGAGACAGCGTCGGACAGGTTGCCCTTGCTCTGTGCCAGGACGTGCCGGTACTTGTCGTCGCTGCCGGGGTCTGGGCCCACGAGCAGGCCCGCCCTGGCAGCCCCGATGATGCCGATGCTTCCGCTGCCGCCGTACAAGGGGTTCCTTGCGCCGGTCTTCCGCAGGTGGCGCACGACTTCGACGGCCAAATCACCGTTTTCCGCGAAGGCCGCCAGCGGGCCAAATGCCCTGCGGACGCTCATGTCGCTGTTGGCGTTGCCGCCCAGGAAGGCGGGCAAGGGGTCGATCACGACAAACTTCGCCTCGACTTCGCCCACCGCCATCTTGATCACGGATAGATCGTCCGGCAGGACAAGAGGCTGCTCGTCGAACAACTTCCGGTCGAACAGGCGGATTCTGTCCATGTCTGCGCCCAACGCCCGGAGGCGGGGCACCACGATCTCGGCCAAATTGTCTTCGGCCTGAAGCAGTACGACACCTGCGGGCGGGATGGCGGCGGCATCGCATCCCGGCATGGGCCGTCCGGTCGTGACCCTGGCCGCGATGTCGTACGTGATCGACGACTTGCCGCTGTTCGGATCGCCGTCCTTGGTGGTGATGGCTCTGAGCGGGATGCGGCCAGGCCACAGCCAACCAAGCGGGCGTTCCACGATCTCGTCGGGCCTGACGAGCCTACGTGTGGTCATTTTTCCGGTCCTTTCGACTTCAACGGTGCCAAGGGTGCCAACGAGAAACCTTGGCACTCTTGGCATCCTTTGGCTGTCTCACTTCGGCAGTTGCCTTAGCCGTTTGATCTTCTCGATGTACTTCATGGCCTCCTCCTCGCCCTCCATGATCTGGACGTACCGCTTGGCGATCCGCAGTCGGTTGCCCTCGATCTTGCTGCCGTCGTCTTCGTAGTTGAGCCACACGACTTCCTGCCGCTTCCCTGCTCTGCCGCCCATCGTCTCCCTCGCCGCAAAGGTGATCTTACGCCAGTGAAATAAAAGTCCCGTGTACAAAGGATGGAAATAGCTGCAGAGGAGGGCATAGCCGCGAATCTTGCGAAGCCGCTCGATCAGCTCGATGTGTGCCCGCGCATCCATCCGGTACTGGTAGTACTCCCCTGCACAACTGCGAAGCACGCCGGCCAAGTACGGGGGGTCGCAAGCGAAGAACGTATCCGGCGAGTCATAGCGTTCGACGATCTCCTGCCACGGCCGGTTTTCCACTTGGACGTTACGGAGACGGCCGTACCACCACCTCAACTTGGCAGGTAAATTCAGGAAATCACGCCGCTGTCGTTCATGGGGTATCCAGCCGTTCGCCAGCGCCGGGTGGGCCGCGAAGCCGATGCTGCCGCAGACCAGGAAGGCCCACGCCCTGCGGACGTTGCACTCGCCGGGGTTGGCCAGGATCCTCTTGCATGCCTTGTACTGCTGCGAATCGTTCGACGTGACCTTCAGCAGCCGTAGTATCTGCTCGCAGCCGACGGCATCCTTGACAGTGGCAAAGACGTTCGAGACGGTGGGATCGAGGTCGTTGTAGACCTCGACGGCTCGCGGCCTCTGCCGGGCGATCAGTGCGGCCGACCCGCCGAACACGTCGACGTAGGTCCGATGGGGCGGATAGCATTGCTGGAAACGCCGGGCAAGCCGCCACTTGCTGCCGGGGTAGCTGAAGAGCAGTCCGCCGTCGATCATTCCGCCAGCTCCCGCAACTGCTCGATCCCCTGGTCGAAGACATACTGGGCTCGCGCCAGGCCGCCGACCTTCTCGACGAACTCCGTCAGCGCGTCGATCTCGGCGGCCGTGACAGGCGGCGGGGGCGGGGCGGGCGGCTCCGGATCGATTTCAGGGTAGTCGTCGACGTGTGGCTTGGCCGCGGACGGCTTCCGGCCGCGGGGCTTTCCCGCGACGATCGGTTTCTGGCTGTCGCCACCGGCCGGCTTGTCATCGCCTGCCTTTGGGGCATCCGGGCCGTTCGCGTCGCCGCCCTCGGTCGGTTCTTCGGGCTCGTTGGATCCGGCATCCTCCCGGACCTCCATCAGCTTGTAGAGGGCGCTGAGCGGCTGGTCCTGCACCTGTTCCAGGTTGAAGGCGTCGTAGAGATCCATGTAACGGTATCCCGTGCTCTTGCTGAGCCGAGCATCCTCCTTGAGCCATCGGAGCCAGTCCCTGTCGGCCGTGTGCTTCTCCTGCGCGATGCGGAGGGCCTTGCCGATCCACCAGGCGTCAAGCCCGTTGCGGCGGGCTGTACCGGCGATGAACGTGGCCAGGGCCGGGAGCTCCCACGACTCGTCGGGAAGTCCGTTGGCGTCGGCCGCAGGGCGCTGTGGCTCACTGTCGGCCACTTTCTTCTCCGCGCCCTTTATGCCGAGGATCTCCTCGGCCGTGACGGCCACAACCTTTCCGTTTGGCCCCGTCACATGCCAGTGGCCGTTGTTTTGGGCGCGCCCCTTGAGGACCGCCTCCCATTCCCCATGTTGCGTGCGGACGCGGCAGATCCGTCCAATGTTGGCCGCAACGTCACTTTCCTTCACGCCCCTCTCCTTATCTTGGCATCACGGTTGCTTCCCACAGTGGGAAGGTTCGTTTTTCGATTCACGGGATTGTAACGGGCGCGCTCCGAAACCGCGTGACGCGGAAGTCGAAGGCCGCCTGACCGCGAGTTGTGCATGACGCGCTCATGGCGCAGATGCGATGACCATGATTCCACAAGAACAGCAGGTCGACCAAAGAGCATGTCTGATCTTGCGTTTAACGAATTGAGCCGAATTCCTCGCCGATCGGGAGATCGACTCGGCTCTTGCTGTAGTGGTACTGGTTGTACTCGAAAACTCCCGGCAAGATGTTACCGTGCTGGCCGGAGGTCCTTCCACATGTACCAGTACCGGTAGTGGTCGGGATCTCGTGGCGAGCTCACGTTCCAAGACGGAGGTCTGGCTCTTGCTGTAGTGGTACTGGTTGTACTCGAAAACTCCCGGCGAGATGTTACCATGCTGGCCGGAGGTCCTTCCACATATACCAGTACCGGTAGTGGTCGGGAGCTTGTAACGAGCTCACGTTCCATCCGGTCGGAAGATCGACCCGGGTCTTGCCGTAGTAATACCGGTTGTAGTCGGGGATCTCGCGGCGAGGTTTTTTCCGTGCTGGCCGGGTGATCGTCTCGCACGTACCAGTACCGGTAGTGGTCGGGATCTCGTAACGAGCTCACGTTCCATCCGGTCGGAAGATCGACCTGGGTCTTGCCGTAGTGGTACCGGTTGTGGTCGGGAGCTCGTGACAAGCTGACCCGTGCCGGAGGAGGTCATCACGGGTCTTACCGCAATGGCACCGGCAACGATCAGGATCTCCTGGCGAGATGATCCCCGCGGCGGCTGGGAGATTAACCCGAGCTCTATCCTTAGTCGTAGTTGGTACTGGAACATCACCAACTAGATCCGTATTACCTGGGAGAACAATCGGCCGCGGCGGGCTCAGGGGCCTTAGCGGTTTCGTCGGCCTTGCTGTCGGTGTCTCCCTTTCCAGCCGCAAGAGATGTAACGTGCAACACTTGAGATCTTGATCGAAGGAGCGATCTGTGTTATCTTTAAGAAGTCGCTGGATATCATCCTCAGCGGTTGACCAGCGAAACCGGGCTTTGATCATGGAAAGGGCAGGTTTGGCGAGGAGGAGAAAGGCATGGAGTGTTTTGTGCGGGAATCGGCGGACGACAAGTTGACCATGGACGAATGGCGGGAGAAATGGCGGGGGACTCTTTTCGAGGCTGTCGTGTTCGGGCTCCCGTGGTCTTTTGGGTGCGCAGACCACGAAATCGAATCGCGGCGATGTGATCGATTTCATGTCGATTGCGACGGGCTTACCTGCGAGCTGCCGGAAGAGCAATATCGCTTCCTGCAGATCCTGGTGCAGGAAGGAGGACTGTGGGTCGAATACGTGGACATTGCCGACTGGTGCATGAACGACATCTTTGCCTCCGGAGAGTCGATTAGAGCTTTGAAGGGCCGATTGTTGCGGTCGCTGAAGAAGGCGGGCATGGACGGACTCGCCGCGAGCATCGTCACGGTTCCGAAGGGCGAAATGGTGCGTCTCGAAATACCAGTCGGCTCACGCGTGGCTGTTCGCTACGAGCCTCCTTGCGGACAACCGTACACAGACAGCTACGTCCCGACCAAGGATTGAATTCTTGCCTGAATCCTCGTTTGGCCGACGGGATCGCATTCTGCTTGGTGTCGTCGGAAAAGGCAGTTAGCGGGAAGGCGTTCTTCCGCGCCGAGTCCCTCGGGGTCGAGAGCCGCAGGAAGCTCGGCCTGCTGAAGTGCCTGACTTCGGAGATCCAGTACGCCAGCCGGCTGCGAGTCGCTGGCGGTCGGCAGATCTTCGTTGTGGAGGGCCACGGACGAGGATATCGCTGGTTACGTGGTATCGCCGGAGCGCGTGCTCGAAGGAACCATTTTCTCATTGCCTCAGTTCTGCTATCCGACGTTCAACGGGCCGCAAAGGGCAGGACGATCGAGAGGGCGAGAGTGTACCGGTATTGAGGGACACGAACGCCGAACCCGCGCGCCCGTGATCTACTTGACGTACCGGCCGTCTTTTCTTGCGAACTCCCGCGCCTGCCGTGATGCCGTCATGAGGCTTGCACCTGCCTGATCTCGCCGTTTGACAAGTTGGCGCGGTCTCAACGAGCTTTTCGCCACCGAGGATGCCAAGAGTGCCGAAGCGAAGGCTTGGTACCCTTGGCATCCTTCGGCTCGTCTCCCGTGAACCGCATTGAGTCTCGACAAGCGGACGCGATGCCATCGGTCCCGTCCGTTTTCCGCGTCACGCGATTCTGGGCCCCTGCCGTTACAATCGGCCGAATCAAAATTGAATCTTCCCACATTGGGAACAAGTGAAAGCGATGTTCAGACGCGGAAGGGACAGAGATATGGATACGAGATTGAAGGTCGACACGATGGCGGACATGATCGCCGACGCTCTCCCGGACATCCGTGCCGCCTACGGCACCGTGTACGAGGCAGTCCGCTTCGGCAGGCAGTTGGGCCAGGAGGACTTGCGGGCACTGCACGAGCGTCTTGAGCGGGCGCTGGATGCGCTCGACGAAGACGAGCCCGCCTTCGTGCGGGAGGAAGTGAACGGCAACGCTCTCGCCGTGGCGGTATGGAACACGCTCCACATGCTTGACAAGAAAGGCTCGTCTGACGACGAGGAGTAGACATGGTCAAGAGAAAGCAACGAGAACCCGAGAGATCCCAGAAAGCGTCCTTCAAGGCCCTTCATACGCTGTCCTGTCGGCTGGCAGGCGTGCCGGACGGGAGCGAGGCACCCAGCCAGGAACAAATACGGACGGCGATCCACGACCTGGCCGCCAAGAGAGCTGGAATACCGCGCGAGGCGCTGGACGCTATGTCCAAGGAGGAACGGCTGCAGATCATCGAAGCCAACATGCCTCAGAACGCCGAAGAACTGGCACGTCTGATTGCGGAGGAATGGACCCACCGGGTCAAGGAAGCGGCGCAAGAGATCATGGAGAAAGCCGCCTCCGTGGCCGCCGCGGCTTCCAGCATCCGGGCGGAGGATGCCGGCCTGGAGACGTACCGACGAAATTCCGGAAAGGCGGAGGTGGGCATCTGTCGCGGGGCGATGGCCCGCCTCAAGGAGCGTTTCGGGGACCATTGGCGGGACGTGCTGCGGGACGACCTGCGGTGCTGGGAGCGGCAGTTCAAGGAAGAGACGGGTTATGGCGTATGGGAGTACCAGGGCGGCGGCCCACGTGACGAGTCCATGCTCATGGGCGTCGTCGTGGGGCGGGACAAGCAACCGGAAGCGGTCGACAGCATGTTCTTCCAGATCCCGGGCCACGGGCGACTCCCGCACCTCTACCTGCCCGAGGAATGGCGGCACGTGACGAGCCAGCCCGACCGGATCATGCGCCGCGCCGCTTGGCTCCGCCTTCACGTCTCGTACGAGGAGTTCGAGCTGTGACGAAGATGGCTACGGGCGGGCAACCCGAGTCTCGAAGAAAGAGGAGAAACTGGAAATGACCATTATCGGCGAAAAACGGTTCCGGTGCCCGGACTGCGGTGGCGACACCGTGCGGGAATTTTGCGAGACGCTGGTCTCGTGCGAGATCGTGCGGTTTGGCTTGCACGACGACGGCTGTCCGTTCGTCGAGGAGGAGACCGACATCGCCCTAGAGAAGACGACCGGCGAGCCCTGGTACGAGTGCGCCGAGTGCAGACGGCAGCTTGGAATACTGGACCTGCCTGCAATGGTCGCCGAGGCCGGTGAATGAGAACGGCAAGGCGGCTTTCCAGAACTGACAACTTCAACGCAAGGAGCAACTAAGTGAAGAAGAAACTGACCAGAG
>CAZTPX010000185.1:0-18732 GCA_964615095.1 uncultured Planctomycetaceae bacterium
TCAGGCACTTTCCACGATTTCTGTCCCAAATCCGGAAGGTGCTTGTCGTAACCAGCTGAAACTATTCGACTTATAACCGGACAGTAGTGACTTTGCCTTGCAAAGTGTAAAACGTAAGTCTGACCCCGTCAGGGCCCCGGCGTCTTCGGCCCCAATGCAGCCACGCTGGGCCGCAGCATCGTTAGCGGCATGGCCGGCGGTGCCGTGGGCGGCGCCGGCAATGCCTGGTTGGGAGGCCAGAACATTTTGGTCGGTGCCGGCATGGGCATGCTCCAAGGCACTCTCTACGGCGGTCTTGGCGGCGCTATGGGATTTGGCTATTATAAGGCAATCGAGAGTATGGGCAAGCCTTTGCCCGCGTTCAGCGAAGAGAATTTCAGCGACCCGCCAACCGGAATCGATAGCCACAACAGCTTTCTCAAGACGGTCGCGCAGCAAACTGGGACCAACCCAAAGAACTGGCGATATAGGAATTACGGACCGGACCTCGAATGGATTGGTGAACCAGAGGAGAACCCTTATCCCGGGATCAGATGGCATGAACTGAAGCCGCTTGACCGCGCAGGCTACGAACAGTTTTGCGAAACGCCTCCGAACGGCGAGCGACTAAGCCAACTGCACGATTGGTGGTGCGAGAATGGCGGCCCGATTCAGGATGGAGAATCAATTCATCTTTGGGGTTATGATCGACAGGGTAACATCATGCCCAGTGGCCGCATCTGGACGTTTCGAGGGAACACGGAGGCATCATCGTTCGCTCCCGGATACAGGTCCGGCTTCTGGCTGCGATCGGTGCTTGGTTCGAGCGTGGTCGCGGGAATCGTTGGGAGTTCGGCGAGAAAATGAGTTCGAATGAGGAGAACTGTGACGCATGGCTAAATCGCCTTGGGAACTGATGCTGATGGGTCATCGCGACGAGGCGCTTCGTCTTATGCGAGACACCTACGCGCGTGCGAGTTCCGGTACGTCGGAAACGATTCAGTTGGGCGTCGCGTACCTTTGGATTGGGGACTATGCGGCGGCTTGGGAGCACTTCGACGCTGCGAATCGAAGGAGACCAAAGGATGTGGACGCGCTTTACCAGTTGGCCGGGGCCGCCAAGTGGTGCCTGCAAGATCGGCGGAGGGCAGTCGACGAATGGATAGTGGGCTGCGATTGTAACGGCACCGATGGCGCGAGAGGCGCCAGCTCACCTCTGCTTTTGTTCGCCGCATCCGTTCTGGCCCCTGACGTGTTCTTGCCGAGCGAAGCGGAGAGGATAATGAGCGCGCGGGCAGAGACCGCCTGGTTGAACAACTGGCCCGGGCCAGTTTTGGAGTTCGCGCTTCGCCGGACAGACGAAGAGACCCTGCGCAAGAACTGTGTAGGCGTGAATGAGCTCGATACGGCCGAGCGAATTTGGTATACCGACTTCTATCTAGGAATTCGTGCAAAGGCCGACGGCGAGCGGTCAAGGTATATGGAACTGATGCGGCGCACGACCGCCACCTCGCCCCGCGACGCGACCGTGGGCAGAAAGCAATTCGTTAGTAGGATATGGGGTGCCGAGTTCTTCATTGCACGCGACGAATTGCTCAGCACGCGATAGCTGTAACGGCGTGTGGTATGCTATCCTGGAGAATCAATTCAGCTTTGACAATTTACAGAAGATAAGTGCGTTCGCGCGAAGTCGGCGCGCGGAAGCGGCGCGGTCGATGCGCAGAGCGTGGGCCGCGCTGCTTCACAGGGAGCAGCAGGGAGCAGGGTCAGGCTTACGCTTTGTACTATTCGGCTTGCTGGCTGATCGGCCTGACGCGCTGGGGATTGTCGAATCGCTGACAGAGAAGGAAGAAGATAAAGTACAAAGCGTAAGCCTGACCCTGCTCCCTCTTCCCGTCACAGTTGTCCACGGCGAACGCGGCGCGGCGGGCGGCTTGAGCACCCGGCAAGCTCCCCTTCGGCATGGTGACCAACCGCGTGCTGCGCGGTATACTGACTCCATGCGCATCCCCACCACCCTGCTGTCGTCCGCGGCGCTGCGGGCTGTTGTCGAGGAATTCGTCACCCGCGACGGCACGGATCATTCGTCGGTCGAGCAGCGGATCGAGAAGGTGATGCGGCAGCTTGACGCCAGCCTTATCGAATTGCATTTCGATGAGACGACCGAAACCTGCAACATCCTGCCGGTGGAGGGGAATCCGTCTGAGAGCGATGAGGAAAGAACCGAATGAGCGATGATGCCAACGTTGCCGTAGAGAACCCGCCAGTTGTGGAAGTTCCGCCGAAGCCCTAGCAGCGGCGAAAGGTGCAGCCGGACGACGCCAAGCCGAAACAGCAGCCGCCCTACGCCGTGGTCTTGTTCAACGACGAGGAACACACCTTCCAGTACGTCGTCGAGACGTTGATGAAGGTCTTCGGCTATCAATTCCGGCAATTCCGGGGACACATAACTAAATTATTCACTTGAGATTTGCAAGCAGTTGAATTCGTTGCATGGCAAGACGATTGGAGGAGATGATCGGCCGCGCGCTAGAGCCGAAGAAGCACGGTCCAAAACCAAAGCAAAAGCCGAATTAAGTTATGTGTCCCCGGAATTTCTGTGACAGTGCGCGGCCGCAGGGCGAGCTGGAAGAACTGCGGAAGCACGTACGGACGGGGCGGCCGTTGGGCGACGAAGCGTTCTTGGATCGCCTCGAGGGTCTGGTTGAACGCGTCTTGAAACCCAAGAAGGCCGGGCGCCCTAAGAAGACAGAAAATCAGTAATGTGTCGATTCATGTGGACGGGAAGATATCGTTTCGAACGATTGCCACAGAGCACACAGAGTTCACCGAGGAGCGGAGAGCGGAACCGGCCTCTCTCGGTGGTCTCTGTGCTCTCTGTGGCAAATTTATTCTCCTCTCAATAGGGGGCAGCCGTAGCTCAAGAACCTGCGTGGTATAGCCATGAATGACAGGAAGATGCGAGGACCGGAACATGCATTTTTATGTCCCCCCATATTTCTGAAATTGACCGCTAAACACCTGGGCTGAGGATAACCTGGATAAAATGGTCTTGGAAGGTACTTGCTGGCTATTTTGCGGCAAGGTCCAATAATTCATGAGAGTGGTTTCAAACCTTGTCGCAAAGGACATTTCGATCATGGCTCTTGGAAATCGTTTACGTTGCCCCGCATCGCTTCGTTTGACATGCGGGCTGGCACTTGTTGTGGTAGTGGTCGTAGGGGGCACTTCGGCGGCCGAAAAATCGGACGCCCAGCGATCGGCAAAACCGCCGGAAAATGCCGTGAAGACCGAGTATCTTAGGGTGCTCCACGACAACCGCGATCGGGCGATCAGCCTGGACACGGCCATCGTAAGTTTTAGCTCCCAGGCGGCCGGCGCGGGGGGTGTGCGGGTCGATCTGGTTGCCGCCGTCCACATTGCCGACAAGAAGTACTATCAAGAGTTGAATAAGCGTTTCGGCGACTACGATGTCGTGCTCTACGAGTTGGTGGCCCCCGAAGGCACGCGGATTCCCCAAGGTGGCCGCAAAGACAAACGTGCGGGCAACGTGCTCTCCGCCGTGCAACTGGGGATGAAAGACCTTTTGAACTTGGAATTCCAGCTCGACCAAGTCGATTACACGCGGAAAAACTTCGTCCACGCCGACCTGTCGCCCGACCAGTTCGTCAAGTCGATGCATGACCGCAACGAGGGGTTCACCGACATCTTTGCCCGCTTGCTCGCTTATGCGCTGGTCAAGCAAGCCAAAGGGAGTGACGACGCCGATATCCAATTGCTCACCGCCCTGTTCGACAAGAACCGCGCGCTGGCGTTGAAACGGGCCATGGCCGAGCAGTTTGGGGAAATGGAGGGCATGACGGCCGTTCTGGAGGGGCCGAAGGGGTCAACGCTCATCGGCGAGCGCAATAAACGGGCTTTGGACGTGCTGAAAAAACAGATCGCCAGTGGCAAGAAGAAGATCGCCGTCTTCTACGGGGCCGGCCACATGGTCGACATGGAGAAACGCCTCCGCGCCGACTTCTCGCTCAAACCGACAGAGACCAAATGGGTACAAGCATGGGATATGAAGTAGCCCGATTCGGACTATTACCCCGGCACGAAAGAAAATCACAGGGCCTGTAGGACGGATTGGCAATCCGTCTTACAATTCGCTCGCCGCACTTGAGTGCCTTTCGTGCCGGGGGGCTATGCGGCCCGAACTATGCAGCACGGTTGCCGGGAACCTGAAGGTCGGAGACCGGCCGTTCGCCAGCACCAAGGGAAAACTCGGCGCAGATCACGGGCTCATGCGACAGGCTGCGGTGGCGAAAACTCGAGAGCATTCTCAGCGGCCTGCCCACAAACGACCGCCCGCCCATGAGAACAAGACCGCACAACATAGCGAAAACGGCACCGCCAGCCATCATCAGATCCGGGGCGTCGTACGAAAGCAGGACGAGATTCGATAACATGAGATGTCCATTCAACGAAGCAGAACTCAACCGACCTTATTTCCGAAGGTGCAAGACAAAGTCAGTAAACTCAGTATGCTCGATTTCTGCAAAAAAATCAATCACTTTGTAGTTGAATTGTCAACTTTTTTCGTGGAGTCACCTTTAGAGGTAAACATATATACGACAAGAGGATAGGTGATTTGCACCGTTCTAGGCAAACACTTTTTTGCGGGGATCGATGAAGAACCAGCAAAGTGAGAAGACCAGGAAACTTACGCCGATCAGCTTCAGGTCGGTATCCCAGCCGTAGTTTGCTGCAAGATACGTTACCAACAATGGGCAGATGATCGCGCCAATTTGGCCTGCCGTGTTCATCGTGGCACTCACCACGCCGGCGTGGCCACCGCCGATGTCCTGGCAAGTTCCCCAGGCCGAACCTAATAAGAACATATTTGCGGCCGTGCCCAGGGCAAACAGGGTTGCGGCGAGCCAAGCATCGCGGGTGAAGGCCGCCAAGAGCACCGTGCCGCCGGCAGTCACATAAGAAGCCAGTCCTACGCCCGCCCGGCCCCACCGCGGCCCAAAGCGGCGGACGGCCCAGTCCGTGGTTGGCCCGCCCAGCAGATCGGCAACGACGCTCAAGATCAACGGTAATCCGGTAAAGACGGCCAGCGCCCAACCTTCCATACCCCGGCCCTCGCTGAGGTACTTGTGGAACCAGGTAATGCAGAAGTAGAAGATGAAGGTGTTGGGCAGATACATCAGGCAGAGGGCCAGGACGTTACGATTCGTCAGGAGCCGCCGCCAAAATGCCCAGCCGACCGGACATTCCTCGACTGCGGCGGATTTGCGGCCCGCCATGATGTACGCCAGTTCTGCTTCGTTGATCTGCCTATGCTGCGACGGTTCATCGCGGAACCACCAGTACCAGGCGGCTGCCCACACCAGGCCGACCAGTCCGAAGAGGAAGAAGATCGCACGCCACGGCAACAGCGACGGGTAAAGTGTGTGGACCAGCAGGGGCGTCAGCCCGACCGTGATGTGGGCGCCCACCCAAACGATGCCCTGTGCCGTGCCCCGTTCGCGATAGGGGATCCAGCGGGAGAGCGTCCGCGCGACCGCCGGCCAGGCCCCGGCTTCCGCCGCGCCGAAACAGAATTGGATGGCCACCAGGGAAACTAAACCTTGCGCCGCCCCCGTGGCCATGGTGAAGGCCGACCATGCCAGGACGATCGCCGTGAGCATGATCCGCGTGCCCACCAGGTCTCCCCACCAGGCGCTGACGATCCCCGATAGGGCATAGGCTAAGGCAAACGCGGTTTGCGCGTAGCTTAACTGGTATTTCGACAATCCCAGATCGTGCATGATCGGATTCTCGAGCGTTCCGATGCAGGCCCGGTCCAGGTAAGTTACCATTCCCAGCAGGATCGCCATGCCGACTACCACCGCGCGGACGCGCGTCGGGCGCTGCACGATGCAGGGGTTGTCGATTGTGGAAGCCATGGGGCTGTATTATACTGCTGCCCGGCGAAAATGATAGAAGCCCAGGCAATCAACAGGATCTCCCTGACCTTCGCCCCCAGCGTGACGATCGTTTTCCTTTTCGGCCTGCTCTGGAAATGCGGTGACTTGCGGGCGGCGCTGGCCATCCTTGGCATCGGCTATAAGGACCGGCCGAAGAATAACCTGGCGAAAACCCGTAGGACGGATTGCTAATCCGTCCGCGATTTCAAGACGGATTAGCAATCCGTCCTACGGCCAAACACGGAAGTTATTTATCGTCCGGACCTTATCTCGTGGCTCGCGTTGCTCGGTCCATCCCAACAACTTGACTGGGGTGCTCTTGCCGCCCTCCGCACCAGAAATCACTTGCCGCCTCGGCCCGCGGCGATCGCCGCTGCCCGGGCGGCAAGCTCCTTGTTGGCCGTCAGCTTAGCGACCTGCTGCATCACGGCGGTCATGCGAGCGTCGCGACTGTCGGCGAATTTCTCGGCGATACTCACCGCCGCCGTACATGCCTCCTCGCGGATGGCCGTATTTCCGAACTGCGATGCAACCAGCGCCAGCGCCTCGACCGTAGGGATGTTCGCCAAGCCGCTGAGAACCAATTGCTTCTCCTCGTTGCCGTCGGCCAGGGCCATCGCTCGGCTGAGCGTATCGAACTTCTTTGCATCGGGCGCGTCCTCCTGGGGCACGAGGCGCACGAGACCCCGCAAGGCCAGGATCTTGATGGTCTTGTTCGGCGGTGTGGCGACCAAATCGACGATCTGCGGCAGGGCGTCGGACGTGGGCCAATCGCACAAGATATGGAGGGCCGTGTCCTTGACTTGGGCGCTGCCGTCGGCCGTGGCGGTGCGGATGGCCTGCAGCGACTTGGGGCCGCCGGCCGTTCGCAACGATCGCAACAGGGCCAGCTTGCCCTCGCCTTGGGCGCCGTCGATCGCCCCGCAGATGGCGTCGACAATCGCCGGCGGCGTCGAGGTGGCCGTGATCGTGAGCGTCTCCTGCTCGTTGACCGTCTTGCTGCCGATCATGCCGTTGACGCGGTAATCGACACGGAGCTTCTTGGGATGTCCGTTGGCAGGGTCGCCGAAGTTATCGTTCGAGGCGTCGATTGCCAGCGTGCCGGCCTTGACCAGGGCGGCCACCTTCTGGGTCACGTCGGCCGTCAGACCTGCCGACTGCGCGCCGTACTCGGCCTTGAGGATGACCACGTTTCCGCCGGCGGGCTTGCTCTCGCGGGCGCAGAGGCCGCCCAGCACGTTTTCGGCCGCCTCGATATCGGCCGCCGAACGGGCATTCAACAGAATATTCAGCACGGCGGGCAAGTCGGCGGCGCTGGCTTGTTGCCGCAGGAGCCTGAAGGCAGCCAGGCGGACGATTTCTTCGTTGTCTACGGCGGCCGTGAACAGCCGGGCAGTCGAGCCGGCGATGTTCCGCTGCCCGATCAACTGCACTGCCAAGCTGCGGACTTTGGCGTCCTTATGGCTCAACATCCCCACGATCGCGGCCTCGGCCTCGCGGCCGGGGAAATTGCCCAGGCACGTCCGTGCCGCGCTCGCCAGTTCGCTGTCGTCCGTCATCGACAGCCCGGCCAGTAGCGGCAGGGCAGGCGCGTAGCCCAGATGCGTGAGGTTCTCGACCGCGGCCAGCCGGGCTGCTGCCGGGCCTTTGGAGGCCAGCCCGAGCAAGGCGGGGCCGGCCGTGGCATCGCCGCGGTAGCCCAACGTATGGATCACCAACACTTGCTTGTCGACAGGCAGCTTGGGCAACTCCCCGCAAAGCGCGGCGCTCACTTCCGGCCCGGACAGTTCCATGGCCGCGCGCACGGCTGCGGCGGCTAGTGTACGGTCCGATCCGCGGATGGCAGCGACCATGAGGGGAATACCGGCCTTTCCGCGGACAAGGATCGCGCCCCGCAAGGCTGCGGCGCGGACCTGTGGCGGGGCCGGCGTCAGCCCCCGCAGGCGATCGTAGATCGCCTGTGTTTGTTCGCTTTTCTCCTGTGCCGAGAGTGCCTCGGCCGAACGGAAGAGCCCTTCGCAAACGGCGAGTTGCTTTGCGCCTGCCGCGCCGTCCAGGGCGGCATCCAGGGCCTGGGCGGCCTCGGGCGTGCCGATGTTGCCCAGGGCGCGGGCGGCAGCCTGGGCCACGCTGGCGTCGGCGCCGCCGAGCAGCTTGGCAATCGCCTCGACGGCCTTGGCATCGCGCCGCACGCCGAGACTGCCGATCACGCCCATCAGTGGCCGGCCCTGGAGTTTGCCCAGGGCCGCGCGGAGCGCCTCGTCCACCGAGGGATCGCGGATGGGCTCCAAGGCGTAGCGGGCCATGTGCGAGAGCTTTTCATCGCCCAGCAGTGAGGCCAGCACCGGAACGGATTGCTTGGTCGCGACTCGGACAAGCTGACGGCAGGCATCTGCTTTTTCGGCTTGCGTCGCGCCCGACGACTTAAGCACGGCAAGCAGCTTGGCTTCTTGCGCAACGCAGGGGACGGCAGCAGCGGCCAGTAAAACCACGGCCAGGACGATATGTTTATTCTTCAACATGAAGGTGAATTCTCCTTGGATACGGTTGGCTCTTGGTGCCCGCAGACTGTTGTTCAGATATGGTGGGCCTGCGCTCGCTGCGCGATCTGGTCCCACCCTACGTCGGGCGTCTCCTAGCATGACACAATTCTACTTAATAAACGTATGGTTCGCGCATGGCCCGCGAGCGGAAGTGATTGGCCTCGTCGTCGCGGACAAACTCTTCCTTGACAGGGTCGAACGTCAGGCTTCGCTTCAGCCACATACAGATATTGGCGGCGTGGACGGTGGTCATCGAGTGGTGCATGACCTCGGGGTTGGCCACCGTGAGCTGGCGGCTCTTGACGCAGTCGATGAAGTTCTGCATGTGGTTCAGCGACCGGCCCGTGCGGGCCACATAGTCGCCGATGACCTTCTTGAACTCGCCCAGCAGGGCCGGTGAAGAAACGTCGGGCTTCGAGTAGCCGTCGGCGGCGGCCGCCCAGCCCTCGCTGCCGTCGAAGCGTTCCCCGCAGGAGCCGTGCCAGTACTTGTCGCCGCGCGAGAGGATCATTCGCACACCGTTGGCAAAATGGGTCACCATGCCGTCACCGTTGTCGTTGGCAACATATTCATAAGCGATCGGCGAGCACTCTCCGCAACCCAATCCCGCCTGGGCCTGGGCGAAGGTGTGCGCGCCCCACTCGCCGATGCAACTGGTATGGAAGTCGTAATGGCCCCGCCATTCGCCGGCCACATAGGCCGGGTTGTAGGGCCGCCACGGGCAAGCGCCCAGCCAGGCGTCCCAGTCCACTTCCTCCTTGGGCGGCAGGGCCACGGCCGGCAGCCAATCGTGGCGCATCTCGGCAGCGTCCCAGGGGGCGATGTGGGCGTAGGCCGTGTGGATCTTCCCCAGGCGGCCCGTGCGGGCCATCTCGATGGCGAAAACGTGGTTCGGCTCGCTCAGCCGCTGCGTGCCGGTCTGGTAGACGCGGCCGTAGCGGCGGGCCGTTTCCACCACCGCGCGGCCTTCGGCAATCGTCATGCAGGACGGCTTCTCGGTGTAGACGTCCTTGCCAGCCCGCATCGCCAGGATCGACGCCATCGCGTGCCAGTGGTCGCCCGTGGCGATCAGTACGGCGTCGATATCGGTCCGCTCGGCCAGGAAGCCGTTGATCTCCGGGTACATGGCACAGTCCTTGGCCCCGTAGCGGGTGTCGACGAAGTTCTTGACCGCCAGGCGCTGTTTCTTCTGCAGGTCGCAAATCGCCACAAAGCGGACCTCCGGCTGGCTCATGATCCATTCCAGGTCGCTCATGCCGCGATGCTGGATGCCGATGCCGCCGACAAGGATCTTGTTGCTGGGGGGCACGCTCCCGTTCTTGCCCAGCACGCTGGCCGGGATGATGGTTGGCAGGGCCAAGACCGCGCCGGCCTGGGCTGCCGCCTTGAGAAACTCGCGCCGCGTTGTTTTGGTTTTCCGCATTTTCACTCTCCGGGGCTAGGATGACGATTGTCTACAGTAATCTGCCGGTGCTCAAATGTCAAATGATCGGAGGACGAACGTGAGTACCAAGTTCTTGCTGATTCTTACATTGGCGTGTGTCACCGGAGGACGCGCCTCGGCCCAGGTGAACCTTCTTCCCCAGGGAAGCTTTGAGGATCCCGGCGCCAAAACGGAGTGGGCCGAGGGATTCAACATTCCCAACAACCAGGAATTCCGCGTCCACAGTTTCAACTCCCCGAATTGGTCCTTTCCGGCAGAAAGGACCTACCCGCCCGCCGCCACGCCGACCAGCGCGTAGACCGCGTCGCGAGGATCTTGAAACGACTTGGCCCAGGCGAGGGCTTCCGCGGGCGAACCCTTCGCCCAGGCGGCGGCAACCGCGCGCAGGGCGGCGGCACGGTCGCGACCTGGCGCAAGCTGCGTGGCCCAGGCTGCCGCTCGCCGCGGCTCTTTGGCCGCCCACGCGCCACTCACGGCCGCCGCAGCACCGGCGCGGTAGCCGTAGTAATCGATTATGCCCGCCCAGCGCTGGACCAGATCGGCGGCGGCAGCCGGGTCGCGCAGCGACAACTCCACGGCTACATCGTGAATAACGTGACTCTTCAAGACTAGGCTCTCGCTGGCGGAAACGAGTTGCAGCGCGGCTGGCACGTCGTGCTTGGCCAATTGCCGGGCGATTGCCGGATAGGCGGCGCCCGTGCCGAGATTTGTTTTCGACCGATCGGCCTTGGCGCCGTTCTTCGCCGCCGTGTAGTAGGCCAAGGCGGCCTTGGCATCCTTTTGCGCCCAGCCCGCCGCAACGCCGTCAATGGCATTGGCTCGGCAACCGCCGGGCTTGGCGGGCAACGCATCGGCCCAGGCGGCGGCAGCGCGGATATCCGCTACGGCATAGGCTTGCCCCACTTCGGCGACAATCATCCCCAGCCGCGGAAATTGCTCGTGCCACGGGCCGACGTTTGAAGCCGTAAAGAGCGTGCAGAGTTCGGCGGCGTTCTTGGGATCGGTCCGTGCCATCTCCCGGGCCACCAGGGCCAGGGCCATGACCTTTGTGTAGCGGTCCTCGATGGTCTTGGCATAAGCGGCCGCGGCGCGGGGGTCGAGGCTGGCCCAGCCCTCGGCCAGATCGCGGGGGAACATCTTCTGGAAGTCAGGCTCTTTGTGCGAGGCTAAAGCAGCCCGTGCGGCCGCCGGGTCTTTGCGTGCCCACTCCCGCAGCACGCCGCGGAGGGCATCCACGCGGAAGGGTTCGTAGCCAGTGATCTTCTCGGCCATCGCCAGGGCAGCCTGCGGATCCGATTTGGCCAGTTCACGGGCAACCTCCATGGGCGCGGTCCGCGGCGTTCCTCCCCACTGTTCTTCCTCGAGGTGTTTCCAGATGAGTTGGTTGGCGAGTTTGGGGTCCTTGGCGACAATGCCCAGCACGGCGTAGCGCAGGGCCGTATTCCGCTGGTCCAGCGTGCCTTGGGTCCTTTCCTTGAACCGTAGGCCCCAGGCGGCCGCCGATTGCGGATCGGTCTGGCCCCAAGCTACCATCACCACCGACAGCAAGTCGCGCTTTGCCGTCCAGGACTGGAGTTGATCGGCCAATTCCGCGGCCCGAGCAGGGTCGCTATGCGACCACTCTTCAGCGATGGCGTAGTTGGCCCAAGTCTTTGCGAAGCGGTCGCCGATCTCCGCCGCGCGTTGTTGGGCGGCGCGCAAGGCGTCTTGGCGGGGGTTGCCGCGCTCCGCAGCCGAGCAGGGAACGGCGAAAAGGAGGAGTACTGCCAAGTGGACCATCGCTCGGCTTTGATGTTTACGGTTGATCATGATTTCGCTTCTTTACCTTCTGCGATACGTGTTGCCCGACCCCACCCGGCCGGGTGGGTCGAACCCAACTCATATCTTCCCACCTACTCTCCCAATCTCACGCTATCGCCTTCTTTATAATGCTTGTTGCGCAGGACGTCGCGGCAGCGGCGGCGGATGTCGGCTGCCAACTTCAACGCGGCCGGGTCGCCGGAACCGGCCAGCGCGGCCTCCTGGCGGATCCGCTTGACGATCATGCGGCAGGCCTGCATGCCGCCGTCCACCTCTTCGCCCGCCCCGCGCATCTGCGGATCGAACTCGCGGATGCGGTTGCCCAGGTCCGGCCCGCCTTCGCGCACCAGATCCTTGCAGCGGTCCAGGGCCATCCGCCACTCTTGCGGATGAACGCACGGCTTGTCGTGCTCGACCATCGTTTGCCACAGTTCGCGCATCTCCCGGGCAATGGGGATGATCCGGTCCGCCAACTCGCGGGCCTGGGGATTGCGGGCCTTGGCCGCCTCGGCCAGGCGGACAATCTCGTCGGACCAGGCCAGGTACTCCTGGATCCGCGCATAGGCCGCGTCGAGAAAGTCCTTGATCTTCTCGATCGAACTCAAGGCCTCGTCGGTGACCATCAAGGGGTCATCGCGGCGAGGGCTTTCCGCCCGCTCGCCCAGGTAGTAGAAGACCAGCGCGCCGTGCTCCGAGCAGGTGGCCGCAGCCGTGGGCTTGCCCGTGCCCGCCGCGCCCGTGCTGCGGGTCTTGTTGAGCCCTTCCAGGTCGAGGATGTATTGGCAAGGCCCCGTGCCCAGCGTGTCGCGCATCACGTCCACCAACGTCACCGCGCTCAGCGGCGTCTGTTTCACGCGATCGCGCGGGTAGTTGATCGCCAGCAGGAAGTCAGGCGAAACGACCGTCTTGTGGGTCATCATGTGCGTGAGGCTCGTTTCCAGGTACAACTGCCACTGGCGGCCCGAGAACCAACTGGGCACGTGGGGATGGACGTAGACGTCGCTATAGGGCGTATCGCCGCCGGGCGGGAGCAAGGGCACCGGCAGCGTCTCGGACGTAATACCCGAGGTCGCACCCACCGCCGGACGCTTGGCCAGCATCGTCATCCACTTGGCCGCAAAGGGCGGCTGCCAGCCTTCGACCGTCAGCGTCGTGTCCTTCTTGGCCGCGCTCAGGTCCTTCTCGAACCAGATCCCTTTCTTTGCCACGAGGGCCACGAAGACGCTCTTGCCGTTGAAGCTCACCTGCGTGGCCGTAAAGCGGCGGCCGGCCACCGTATCCTCGCAAACGAGGAGCACGTCCTCGCCACCGTCTTGGGGCCAAGTGATCATACTGAGCGCCGCATGGCCGTCGAGCAAGTTGACGATGAAGTTCTCCGCCGGGGCGAAGACCTTGGCCGCGGCGGTCTCGTGCGCGTCGAAGAGTACGTCGCTGCCGAAGAAGTCGGGGATGAAGGAGAACCGCACCGGGCTGCGGACCTGCACGGCCGTCGCATGCTTGCCGGGCAGCACCTCGACAAAGCACTTGCCCAGCCCCAATTTCAGCCGGGCCGCGACATCGCCGGCGGTAAAGCTCGCGACGATTTCGCCCTCGTCGTAATCGACCAGTTGGATGCCGCCGAGTTTGCCGGCCGGCTTATTGCGGCCCACAAGCGTGATCGTCTGCCGCACGCCGACCGCCTTGCCCTCGCCCTTGGTGAAAAGCACGATCTCGGACTGGCCTGCCGGAATGAGGGTCAGCAGGGCCTGGTTCTCGATGGCCAGGCCGCCGTCCAGCGGGGCCTTGGCGGTTCCCGGCACAAGCGGCTTCCAGCCTTGGCGGGCAGCAAGGTCTTGTGCTTGAAATCCCGCTGCTTGCGGTAATTCCCAGACGCCAATCGCCGGAGCGGTCGCGGGTTCGTCAGCCCGGGCCAGGTTGCCCACAAGTATGATCCACAGCGACAGCGCTACGGGCCTGATTGCGACACGGAGTTTCATTTCAAGGATCCTCGGTTTCGGTAGGAAGTAATGCTGATTGTCGTTGTGCGACGGAGCGCAGTCAAGCCTATGAACTCGACCAGCGTGAACCGATTCAAGAGCCTCCGTTGCAGTCCGCGGCCCGCCATTTTATTATCGTGGCATGCCACACCCTTACGACGCCAGCATGAAGTATCTGCTCCAAACTCGGCTTGCCGACTGGCTGCCGCTGAGCGGGCGAGCAACAACCGCGGAATTGCAGGTGATCGACGCCGATTTGGCCACCGTCACCGCCGCAGCGGACCGGGTGTTGCGGGTCTGCGAAGATCCGCCCTGGCTGCTGCACCTGGAGTTGCAATCCAGCCGCGATCGGGATTTGCTTCCTAATTTGCCTGCTCATAATATATTAATGGAGCGGCGGCACGGCGTGCTCGTCCGGACGGTGGTCGTACTACTGCGAAAGTCGGCCGACTGGGCGGAGTTGACGGGCATGTTCCAGCGGGAGTTTCCAGGCGAACCACCCTATCTGGTGTTCCGATACGGAGTCGTGCGGGTGTGGCAGCTTCCGACGGAAATGTTCCTCAGCGGAGGTTTGGGCATTTTGCCCTTGGCGCCGCTGAGCGACGTGGTGGAAGCCGAACTGCCTGGCGTGATCCGACGGATGGACCGGCGGATTCGCGCCGAGGCCACGGTTGATGAAGGCGGAACCTTATGGACGGCCGCCGACGTGCTGATGGGGCTGCGCTATCCGCGGCAATTAGTGGCTCAACTACTACAGGGAGTACATGGCATGAGAGAGTCGGTGACATATCAGGCGATTGTCGAAGAGGGTGTAGTTCGCGCCAGGCAAGAAGTTCTGCTTCAGCTTGGCCGGCGGCGGTTCGGCTCGCCGAGCACGGCAATCGAGACCGCCCTGCGCGGTATTACCGACCCGGATCGCCTCACGCGTTTGACTGACGCATTGCTGGACGTTTCAAGTTGGGAAGAGCTGCTGGCAACGCCGTAATGGACCGAATTGCAGGCCCGCACTACGACAAAGCATGCGTCCCAGGAATTCCCCGTCGCCGGAATTCCATTGACTTTGCAAGTGGAAAATGCCGGCCTGCCCCCGGTTGATTCTGCGGTTGATCGGACTGAGATTCTCCATTGGGTGCATTCTCGCCTGACTTTTCGGCCGCGAGTATGCCTCGAAACGCCGCCCGCTTCATTCAGCGGTTTCCCCTTAGGCACAATGGCCCCATGGTCGGGAATTAACTTCCTTTTAGGAGACTGCTATGCCAAGTTTGCCAAGGTCAATTCATTACTGGTCGGTTACGGCCTACGGGCTACGGGCTTTGCTTTCAGGCGCACGCCATGCTAATCTGGATGGAAATCCGGAGAAATACCATGCGTCATGTCCTCTTTCCAGCAACCATCGTCGCGGCCTTGTTTCTGGGCAGCACAACCGCCACCCGTGCGGAAGACAAGCCAAGTGTCCGGCCGCTGCCCAATCATCCCGGGAATGTCTTCCTGACGGGCGAAGACGTCGTTGTCCCGCTCGCCGCCCAAAGCGCGGCAACGTGGCAGTTGGTCGATTACGATGGCAAGACAATTGCCAACGGAACGGTGCAAGGCAATCAAGTGCGGCTTGGCCGGCTGGCGGTGGGCTATTACGAACTGCGGCAAGACAGGACGGTCACCACGATCGGCGTCCTCACGCCGCTGCGCGCCCCAGTTCCCACGTCGTCGCCAATCGCGATCGACGTGGCCATGTCCTGGTTCTATCACACGGCCGCCGATAAGGCCGCGGCGGCCAACCTCTGCAAACTGGCGGGCATTGCCTGGGTCCGCGACCGCATGACTTGGGGCGAGATCGAGACCGGCCGGCAAGCGTTCGCCCCGGCAACGCGCTATGACGACTCGGCCCGCATCCAATCCGCGGCCGGTCTGCACGTGCTCCAGGTACAACACAACACGCCGGCCTGGGCGGGCAAACACTCCAAGCATTTTCCCGAAGACCTGCGCGATATCTACGGCTTTCTCCGCTACGCGGCCGTGCGATGGAAGGGCCAGGTGCAGGCCTTCGAACCGTGGAACGAGGCCGACATCGATATGTTCGGCGGTCACACGGGCGCGGAGATGGCCGCCCTGCAGAAGGCAGCCTACCTGGGCCTCAAGGCGGGAAACCCCGACACGATCGCCTGCCTGAACGTATTCGCCATCGCCCGGCCCGAGACGCTGGAAGACCTCGCCGCCAACGCCGCCTGGCCCTATTTCGATACGTGCAACTTGCACCATTACATCCAGCCCGAGCAGTATCCGGCCTGGTATGCCGCCTTCCGGCGAATCTCGGCCGGCCGACCGATGTGGGTGACCGAGTTCAGCCAGCCCGTCCAATGGGCCGGCGACGCCAAGGCCGAAGAGCCTACCACGGCGGACCAGCGACTGCAGGCCCAGCGCGTGCCGATCGTCTTCGCCTCCGCGCTGCACGAAGGACCGGCCAAGGCCTTCTATTTCCTCTTCCCACACTATACCGAGGGCAAGATCCAATTCGGGATCGTGCATCGCGATCTCACCCCACGTCCGGCCTGCTTGGCCCTCGCGGCAGCCGGCCGCCTGCTGGCCGATGCCCGACCGCTGGGAAGATGGAATGACGCTAGCGGCCAAGTCCATGCTTTTCTTTTCCGTGCGCGGCCCGACGGAGAGGATGCCGAAGTGCTGGTGGCCTGGACGACCGAGCCACACGGCGAGATCCAACTGCCTGTAGCGCCAACCGCGCTGTTCGATCACTTGGGGCGCAGCCTGCCGTTGCAGGGCACGAAGCTGCCATTGAGTGCGGCGCCGATTTATGCCCTTCTGCCAGCGGGCACGCAGCAGAAGTTGCCGCTCACGGCGCCGCCCGCAATGCCAAATCGCCAAGAGGCGAAGCCCTCGCCCGTCGTTCTCCAGGCCGTTTGGCAACGCGACCGTGTTGTGCTGGACAAGTCGGCGTATCGGGTCGCCGCCAGTCAGGACACGGCCGTTTCTCTGTTTGCCTATAACTTCTCCGATGCGCCGGTCACGGGCAAACTGTCTGTCACCGCACCGATTGGCTGGAACGTAGAAGTATCCGACCGCGTGGAGTTGGCCGCCGGCCAGCGAAAGCTAGTGCCGATGACGATCCATCGGCCCGTTGCTAATGGCAAGGCCCCGGAGAGAATTCGGATTTCCGGCGAGTTTGGCCCAGCAGGCGAGGCGGTCCTGAGTATGCGGGTGCTGGTTGAGGTGAAGTGACAGAAGCAGCAGGAAGGAAATACGAAATCCGAATTTGGGAATCCGCGACCCGCAAGCGGGTACCCCGATTCAAGAACAGGAAGTTTGCCACGGATGGAACACAGATGAAACACGGATGCGCATCCGTGTTTTATCTGTGTTCCATCCGTGGCGGAATTTGTTTTGAATTTAGTGTTTCGTTTTTCGGATTTTGGGTTGAGCATGCGGCTGCAAGGTGAGCTATAATCGAACTAGGCTCACCACCCGCCATCTAGCCTGATCGTAGGGGAGAACACACTTGAAAAATATACTGCTGGGCATTGATATCGGCGCCGGACTGGGCGTGAAGATGGGCTTGTTTGCCGACCCGCACAACCAGATCGAAGACGAGTTGCTGCGTCGCGACGAGTGCCCTGACGACTACGAGAGCTTTGTCGCGGCCCTCTTGGCGCGGATGGAGCACCTGCTAAGAAAAGAGGGCCGGCGAATGAACGACGTGCGTTCGATCGGCATCGCCTCGCCGGGCCTGTTTCGCTCGGATGGAACGTACCAACTGGCGGCCAATCTGCCCTTCCTCTGCGGCCAGAACCTCAAGACCCGCATCGCCGAAGAAACCGGCGTGCCGGTGGCCATCGACAACGACGCCAACCTCGGCGGCTTGGCCGAGTGGTCGGTCATCCGTACGGACTTGTTGTACTGGGTCTTCGGCGGCGGCTGGGGCGGGGCATGGATCGAGAAGTCGGGCCAGATCCGCTTCCCCGTGATCGATTGGGACGGCGACGACGCCACGCTGCACTATACGAACGAGCCGGGCTATGCCATCCCCTTGGAAAAACTCTCGCTCAAGGCCCTCTTCTACCAGTACGGCGCCTCGTTCGACCGCTTCGAACAAATCGTCGCCGAGGACCTGGGCATTGCCGGGCGATTGACTGGACCGTCGGGCAACCCGGACTCGATCCGCGCCGAAGTGCTGCTCTCGGGCCCCGGCCGCTGCCGGCTGTTCCGGGCGGTCGTGGGCGACGACGATTTCTTCAAGCGGTTCCTCGACATCGAGGAGACCGAGCAGATGACCGATCCCTCGATTGCCGGCGCGCTGATCAGCAAATTGAGCAACATGCGCGTCGAGCCGGCGGTGAACACCGACCGTCTCTTCGGGCGCGTATTGGCCGAGGCGGCTTTGATCATGTGCCGGCAGGCACGACGCGACGGCCTACCCGAGGGCGTGCCCATCTGCCTGGGCGGCAAGCCTTCCTACGCCTTGCCGTATTTTGGCCCTTCCACCCAGCGGCGGATCGGGGCCGGGGGCCTGATGAGCTACCTGCGGCCCTCGGTGATCGACGAACGCGGGCTGAACGCCAATCTGGTCGGCGCCGCGGTGTTGGCTGAGAAGGTGGCAAGCGCCCTGGGGCTTTGATGTTCACCTCTTCCCCGGGCCGGCCTTGCTCGGGGACGTGCGCTGGGCGTAGGGTTGCAACACGACCGCCTGGTGCGGGCTTTCCTGGTACCAGTACGCCATGCTGGTATAGTCGTCGGCGTCGGTGGTGGTGGGTGTGCCGTTGTCGTGCTGGTTCTGGATCTCGACTTTCAGCGATTCCTGGAAGCGCACGGGATTGGGTAGGTACCAGCGGTACATGCGGTTGTTGCCCTTGTCGTTCTGCAAGTAGCCGCAATAGGGCGAGGAGTAGGTGTCCGAAAAATCCCAGCACGTGCCGTATTCGTCTTCCGTACCCGGCGAGTGCGTGATCTGCTTGCCGTCGACGTGGAAGATCGTGTCTCCCTCACCCCACCAGCCGCTAAAGCGCGTGTAGACCTGCAGGAAG
>CAZTPX010000186.1:0-18672 GCA_964615095.1 uncultured Planctomycetaceae bacterium
GCCGGCGATCGCCAGCGAGCTCAGGACGCTGAATGCGCTGGGGACGCTGTTGACGGTCGTGCCCTGGTAGCCAAGGACTCCATTCGCCCCCGTCAGAGACAACTTGCTTCCCGCGTCAAGCTGCAACGCGCCGCCACCGGTGATCTGCTGGACCGACTGCTGCGTGCCGGAAACCACCTCGATCGTGCCGGCATTGGCGATCGTCATGCTGGGGGCCGAAGCGCCCGGGCTGGTGATTTGCAGCTTGGCACCGCTGGCCACGCTTGCCGAACTCTGCTGGATGCCTGGCACCGAGGCCACCGTGGCGTTTTGCCCGGGTAGCGGATTATTGGTGACGTTGAACGTGCCAGTACCGGTGACCGCCCCCATGGTCTGTGATCCGGCATTCACGTTGAAGGTGCCGTTGTTGGCAATCGCCACCGTTTTGCCGGTATTGGGGTCTTGCAGCACGTTGTTGAGCACGGGCAAGACGCCATTGTTCGCCAATGTCGAATTGGAAACCATGAAGCCGTAGGTGGCATCAGGCACGGTGGACATAATCAAGGTGCTCGAATTGTCGTTGCTGATGTTGACGGTCGAACCGCCCTGGATCGTCATCTGAGCGCCGGAGGCAACGCTCACGATGCCGCCGCTGCGTTTGATGTTGAACGTGCCGCCCACGCCGTTGCTGGAGGCAATCAGCAAGTTACCGGCCCAGTTCGTTTGGTACTGTAGCGTCACGGAGCTGGAGGTGCTTTGCACCAGGAATCCCAGACCGCTGTCGACGCTCGTCATGCCCGAGCCGCTGATGAACTGCAGCCCGGGGCTTTGGTTATTCAGGACGCGGGTGCCGCCCACGAGTTCCACCGTGCGGAGCCCGGTGTCGCCCGCGATGGGTGTGCCGGTGCTGTCCACGGCCTGACCGTTGGGATCGTAGGTCAGGATCGTCGAGGTCACGCCTGTGCTGCCGCTCGTGAAGCCGCCGCCGAGGCGGGCCACGACGGCTGCGTTGGACTGTTCAATCACACCCTGCGTGCCGCTGCTGGAACCGGCGGGGTTGAAGGTGACCTCCGCGCCGGTGGCCGCCAGGGCCCCGCCGTTGAGAACGACCTGGTTCCGGTAGTACGACGGCGTGCCGTTGACCGGGTTGTTCAGTCCGGCGACGGCGTTGCCGTTGATCTGGTCGTTGGCGATGGCCAACATGCCGCCGGTGTTGACGGCCACGGCGTTGGGCAGGTCGGGATTTCCGACCGCGAGGATCGAGCCGGTGGGGTTCTGCGCCGACTTGAAGCCCAGGCCGTTGAGGACCTCGCCGCCCGGGCCCGCCCACTGGCCGGCGTTCGTACCGCCCGACGCCGAGGTAATCGCGGCGGTCGTGCTCACGAAAGGCCCGACCTGCAGGATGCCGCTGTCGACCGACCAAGCCCCGCCGAAGACGTTGCCGTCGATGCCGCCGCTTTGCAGCTTGACGGTCCCCGCCCCCTGAACGTGCGCGGTAATCAGGTAATTGGCGTTCGTGGTGCCCTGGTAGCCCGAGTTGTTGAGGGTGTAGTTGACATTCTCGTTGGCCTGGTAGTAGTTCGGGTCGGTCTGCTCGACCTCGCTGTGGAGGGCCAGGACGTCGCTGGGCGACGTGCCCGTGGTGAAAATGACGCTCCCCGGCGAATAGCCGGTGGCTTTGTTCCAGTTCAACTCGACGTTAGCGCTGGCGTGCGCCAGGGCCGCGCCGCTGCCGGTGCCCTTGAAGACGGCGCCGGGGTACATGTAGACATCGCCGAGCGTGTCGGTCTTGCTTTGGTTCTGGTTGACGCCTACCTGGACGTTGTTCAGCCAGAGTCCCCCGCCGCTGGCGGAGCCGGCGGAGGCGAGGTAGACGCTGCCGGAGCCCAGCGCCGAGTACCCGGCATAGCCATCGGTGCCGCCGTAGGTCGAGTTGACCTCGACGAAGCCACCGTTGACGTTGTTCGAGTCGGTGTCGCTGCTGCCCGCAGCGTTGGTGAGCAGCAGCGTGCCGCTCCCGGTCTTCGTAAGGCCCACTCCCGTGCTGTTGATCGCGCCCGACAGGGTCGCCGTACCCGTGGGAACGTTGATTGCCGGACTTCCGGGCGATGCGAAGTTGATCGTACTGCTGTTGCTGTTGGTCGTCGAGCCGCCGTCGTTGTAGTTCAACGTCAGCGTGGAGTTGCCGGAGATGTTGACGGTGCCGTTCAGCGGCAGTGCGGCGGCGCTGTTCATTTGCAGCGTGCTGCCTAGCTGGATCGTCGTGCCACCCGTGTAGGTGTTCGTGTTGGCGAGGACAACCGTGCCGCCACCCTGAACGGTTACCGCGGTTGGGAAGGAGGGGCCGTCCATGATCGGTCCGCCTTGGATGGTGTAAGTCTTCGCGTTATTGTTGAACGTAACGCTGCCGGGTTGAACGCCGCTGCTGGTCACGTTGACAGCCGTATTGGAACCCGTGTCGTCGAACGTCACGTTGTCGCCGCTCTTGAACGTGGAGGCCACGCCGGCCGCAGTGAAGTTGGATGTCGTCTGGTTGTCCCAGGCGCCGCTGTTATGGCTGCCGTTCCAGACCAGACTCGCCGGCCCGCCGGTGACCAAGTCGATCTGGTTGCCGACAATCGCGAAGCTATCGCCGAGGGCCGCCGCAGTGGGGGAAACGATGTTAGCAGTCCCGCCGGTGAGCGTCCCGAAAGTGAAGATTGGCGTGTCGTTGTTAATCGTTGCGCCGTTGATGGGGTTAATGCCGATAGTGACCAAGCCGGTCAAATTCAGCGCGCCGCCCACGACGATCGAATCGCCGCCGCTGCTGTTGAAGTTGAAATTGACGTTCGCGCCGCTGTTGAGGATCAGATTGCCGAGCACGTGGAACGTCGGGCCGACCGTGGGAACGAAGGCCGGATCGATGGCGACCGGCATCGTGCGTGCCGAGCCGCCAGGCACCCAAGCGTCGCCGCCATTGCCGGTGGTGTCACCGCTGACTGAGTAGTAACCGCCGCCGGGGAGCAGGTAGCCGCCGTTGTTGACGATGACTGCGCCTGCATTGAGCGAGCCGCCCGTGGGGCCGACGGCGCCTTGGGCGAAGGCCACGCTGTCGGGCATGCCGACCGCGCCGCCGACCTTGCTGCCCCCGAAGGTGCCGCCCGCGTTGACCACCACCGGGCCGGTGCCGGTGGCGGAGTTCGGCACGCTGCTGGCGTTGGTGGCGGCCGTGCCGCCCGAGCCGTTGTTGTACATGCCGTGCCCCAAGCCGTCGTTATAGGTGCTGCCGTTTGCCGCGAAGAGGGCTCCGCTGTTGATCGTCGTGCCTCCGTAGTAGGTGTTGGACTGGGTGAAGGGGACGTATTGGCTGGCGGCATTCTCAAGAATCCCCACCCCCAGGGTCAGCGTCCCGTTATTGGCCGTGCTCGCGGCGAGCGACAAGGCGGTATTGCTCGGATTGCTCAGGCCGAGCACCAAGGCGATGTTGTTGCTGTTGTTCGGGAGGTTGTCGGCCGTTGTGCTGCCGGAGATAGTGTCGGCGTCGAGAATCTGCTTGCCGATGACCGCGCGGAACTGGGCCTCGATCGTGTTGAACTGGGGCACGTTGTTGCAGATCGTCAACGTGCCGCAGGTCGTGGGGTTATAGTTGTTGATGCCGGCGAAGTGGCAACTGGTGGTGGTGGAACTGGTACCAGTGGAAATAGCGAGGGAGGCCACCTGCTGGGAGCAGCCGTTGAGGTCCAGCGCACAGCCCTGATAGGCCGTGGTATAGCCATTCAAACCCGTCGTCGACGTCCCCTGATCGCCAAAGATCAGATTGGTCCCGATCGGCAGGGCGTTGTTGACCTTCAGCCGCACCATCGCCACGCACTCATTAGCGCTCGGTTGATAGACCCCTGACTGGCACAAAAACGTGTCGCCCGTATAATTACACGATTGGGTGAGAACGACCACGCCCTCGCCGTCGCTCGCATAGCCGTTGGTGAACGCGACGTCGCCGTTCCCGGTGATCGCGCCGACATACAGCGTGGGGTTGACATAACTACTGCCGGCGTAGCTGGTGCCAGCTCCGATGCGTGCAAGGCAGCCAATGCCGTTCACGCCGTAGGCGTACTGGCCGGTGTTCCGCGTATAGGATCCAAACTGCTGATCAACGCTGCCGGGGTAGGTGCCGTTCAGCCCGATCGTGGGATCGAGGGTGATCGTGCCCACAGTCCCCGACGTAAGGTTGGAAGCGAGCCAAAGGAGGTCCGCTTGGTTGCCCAGGGTGAAGTTGTGGACCTCCGGTAGGCCGGTGGCCGGGTTGGTATAATTCAGCGCTTGAGTGGTCGTAAAAATCAGGGCGCTGTAGTCCCTGAACATTATTGGCGAACCAGCCACGATGCCATTGGCGAAGTTGGCTGGGCCGCTGAGGTATACATTGTTGGCATAGTAGCTGCTGGCCGAGCTGGCGCTTACTGCGGAGCAGAACGCCAAGTTCCCTGTACCGCCGGTGCCGACAACGAGATTGCTGGAGATCAAAGTCGAGATGTAGCTGGAGTTGGGGAGGTTCGTCAGGTCGAACGTGATGTTCGGCGAGGTGCCGGTCCCGTTGGCGGTCAGCATCAAAGTGCCCCCATTGAGCGAGTATTGGCTGTACGCGCCCGAAGACGAGCTTTGCTCGCCAAAGACGAGCGAGTTGGCGGAGATGATGTTGTTCGGATCCAGGTTGATGGGTTGGAAGTCGCTGGGGATGAGGCTGGGTTCGACCCCGTCACCGATTGCGCTAATCGACCCCGTGTTCGCTGCACCGGAGCCGCTGATGGTCAGATAGCCGAATGTGGCGACGCCCGTGCCGTTGTTCACCCACGCCTGATTTTGGGTGTACGAGGGGGTTGTGGGGTAGAACGAACCGACCGAGCTGGTCGCCCACGGGGTAACACTGCTGTTGCTGGCGGCCCAGTAGACGGTCGCGCTCGTGCCGGACCCGCCCTGCCAATTGTACTGAGTTTGCGCGACGGCGACGGATGCACATGCCGTCACGCAAAGGATTGTAGCCAGCGCGGCACACCCGCGCGTCATCAAACTGTTTCTCATCGTAATCTCCCAAAAGCTAAATTGAACGAAACCATGCAGACCAAAAATCCCATTTCGCTCCTCCATGAACGTCTGCAAAATCCATCAAGGAGACTCTGAAAATGCACGTGTCAAGGATCAATGTAAAAAATGGTGGTTACGACCGTGCGAAATCGCCGTGAAATCTCTGTGAAATCTCTGTGAAATCGGAATTTCTTAGGGGCTTGCTCAACTGGTTGCTGGGAGAAATGGATAGGGTGGAACTGGTCTGCGCGAAAGTGGGTTGCTTGGGGGAAAGTGATAGGAATGGAATGGTCTGGATTTTTTCGGTAGGTAGAAAGTGTTACTTGTGGCGTGGCGACGATATGACGGTAGCCGTCGGTTTGTGATAGGCACTTGTTTCCGCGCTGGTGCTTAGGCTATCAAAGCGTCGTTAGAGGAATGTGAAATCGCCGCCAGAGAACTGAAATCTGGACAGATTTCCGACCACCGGGTGCCATGATACGGGGGGGGGAAGCCACTGAGTACGAGGTGAGGTGGGGTGGGTGCGGCCTGCGTGAAGCTCCAAAGATGAGGGGTAAATGGGATGTTTGGTATGCGTCCTATGTGTTCCGCTCTAAGAGGACGACGGACGGGCGTTTACTTACGGCCGTTTGCGACTTTAGCAGGTATTCGGCCCGGCATTCATGCCGGATAAGCCGAATCGCGGGGAACCACTTCATGTTTGCTTGCGATGTCAACCCTGTATACCGGGTTCCTGCCCGACACAATCAGTCCAATTTCGGGATTGCCCTACAGGGAGGAGGCCCGTAAACGGGCCTGACCGCGGGACACGAAACCCAAAGCAAAACGCTTGTCGCGCATGGCAAACCCGGCATAAATGCCGGGTCTATTACGACCAACGGGCGTAAACTCCCATGAGTCCTGATCCGGAATAAAAGCGGAATAACGTCTCGCCCTCCCAAGTCCTCACTTTCGCGCGGGCCAGGGCGGGGGCAACTACTTGGAGAGCAGATCGAAGTCCGCTTTGTTGTCTCCTGCCTTGACTTCGAAGCTAAGCGTAGTCTGGGTGTTGTATTTGGCGGGAACGGTTTCGGTTTTCGGATCATTGGTCCTCTGCGTACTGATCCGCACGGTGTTTTCGCCCAAGCCGGCGCCTTTGACCTCCCCAAGGTACGTCAGTTCGTACTCCCCATTGGCGTCGGTTTTGCCAAAAGATTCGCGGCCCTTCTCCTTGGGCTGGAAGCGGACTGCCGCCTTGGCCAACGGCTGGCCGTCCATCGTCACCCGGCCGTGTACGCGACCCAGCGAAGGACGGCCACCACCATCGCCACAACCGGCGATCAGGAGCAGGCCTATGCCGCACACGGCCGCCAGGGCAAATTTTCTTGCGCTAGGAATCAAGGGAGCAACTCGCGGGGACATGAAAGGGATGATCCTGAATCAGGGTGTTTCTGGGGACAAATCGCGCTTTGGATGGGGTCACTGGTCGGTGAACTGCGCCGTCACACAATCGGCCATGCTGCCCAAGTAGGCATAGGTCTGGGAATCGATGTTTTCATTGAGGAAGTGGACCGAGCCGTCCACGGCGCCGAAATTGGCGCCGGAGGGATGCTGACTGCCAGCGCCCTCAAAGAACTGATTGTTGAAGCCACCCGGTTGCCCCGTGTCGCCGCCTTCATCGTACACAGCACAGTCGAAGAGCGTGGAAAGGCCGCCCAAGGCCCAGCCATCGCTGCTGGTCATACAAGGGCCGTAGTACTCCGCATCCTGACCGGCAGGCGTGTAACCTGGATTGTGAAGCCGCTGCAACTCTGCGATCATGATGGTATGCGCGGTGCCGTCGACAATTTGGTTCAATGTGGTTTTGCTATTGGGATAGAAAACCCCAATTTTGAGAGGCACTAACGTCTGGGAGGGCTCGGCGTTGGGGACAATGTACTGGGCGCTGCACATCTGGTGAGTTCCCGTGTTTGAGGGACTCATCACGTTGTCCCAAAAGTTCACGCGGCCCACACAGCCGCCATAGTCCGTGCCGCCGCTGGTCCACTTCTGAAACATGATTTCCACGTCGCCGGGGCGAATGTTGCCGCGCCGCGAGGGACAATAAAACTCCTTGATATCAGTCTGGGCCAGCATCTTATTCGTCATGACGCTATGAATCATGTCCCAGTGGTCGAAAATATCGTGGTGTTCCATGAAGGGGAGAATATACAGCATCCAACTCGCGCCGCTATAGCCCGGATTATTCGCGTTCATGCCCGCCTCGGCCCAGGGGTCGTAGCTTTGGGTGAGGTTATTGCGGACATAATTGCTGTTGAGTTTGACTCCGGGCGGCAGAAAGCCGTAGCTGGAAACATAGTTGTTTAAGGCCAAGCCAATCTGCTTGACATTGTTCATGCACGACGCCCGCCGCCCTGCCTCGCGAGCGGCGTTGATGGCGGGCAATAACAGGCCGATGAGGATGCCGATGATGGCGATCACCACCAGCAACTCAACCAGCGTAAACCCGATCCTTCCTTCACGTTTCATCCTTGGCCTCCTCTTGAACGTCCGAGACTTTCTTGTCCTGGTCGGTGTCCTGGAAGTGCCAGACCGACCCACTATTTGCCTGCTGTTCCAACTTATAATCCGGTCTGTTTTAAGCTTTGAACATTAGGGAATGTTGAGCGCAAAGCTAAAACTCTGTGAGATTTTGATGAGTAGCCGTCTAGTACTCATTCTCTTGGGGAAATAGATGGAATGCGGCAAGATATGCCGGCAAAGCGGTGTGAGCGGCGCACCGGATGAAGACGGAGAGTCTGTTCCGAAAGGTGCTGGAGTCCCGGCTTTAGCCGGCTAAAGCCGGGACTCCAACACCGGTCCCCGGGCTTTCGGAAAAGACTCAGAGAGAGGGTTGATCGACGCGGTTGCCACGCAACGTTAGCATCATAGGCGGCCTTGCTGCCGCCAAGAGGTGGCGTTTTCAGCCAACTTGCCTAACATCGGGCAAATCGCATCCGCCGCACCTGAATCGCGCGGCCAATCTTCTTTCTAACCTAAGAGTGTTCAAAGAATGTTGTCGCGGTGTTAGGAATGCGCTAGAAAGCGGATTCAAATCCGTGACCAGTCACACAATATCCTGCGGGAATCGTGTCCGTCCCAATTGTTAGAAAGCATTTTCCGTTTTAACCAAACGCTTACACTTTTCTTGCGAGGAAAACACTACGGACTTGCGCGGGCGGTGTTAAGATGGGTCTAAGCGGGATTCATGGAAGGAGCTCGTTGTTTTGTATTTCGTACAAGAGAAAGAACGATTTTCATAGGTGCTTGGGCTTCAGGGCGCAAGTGAGGAGGACGGAGTCCGCGCGAACAGAACGCAGCAGCGGACGACGGTAAATCAAATGGACAAAAGGCAACCGGAATCGGCGATGGGCAAATCTCCCTACGGCGCGCTGGCGGCAGCGATCGTACTGGCAGCGATGATGGTGGCCATGTACTGGTCCGCTATGGCCATGCTCGTGCGGGGATGGTACGGCGACACGGACTACACCTTCGGTTTTCTCGTGCCGATCTTTGCCGGCCTGTTGCTCTGGTATCGGCGCGAAATGCTCGAGGGAGGCGAATTTCGGGGAAACCGCTGGGGACTCTTGCTGATGGCTGTCGTGGCAGCGATGCGGATCGTTTCGTCTTACTTTTATCTCGATCTGCTGGATGCGGCGTCCTTGATTCCGTGCCTGGCGGGAATCGCGCTGTTTGCAGGAGGTTGGAAAGCGTTGCAGTGGGCTTGGCCGGCCATCGTGTTCCTGGTCTTCATGATTCCGTTGCCGGCCTTTCTGGCGGACTTGATGGGCACGCCGTTGCGTGAAATGGCGACGGTCTGCAGCACATTCGTCATCCAAACGTTCGGCATTCCCTCAGTTGCCGAAGGCAACGTGATCCTCTTGTCGGATTCGCAGGTGGGTGTCGCCGAGGCCTGCAACGGCCTGCGAAACATGATGATGTTCCTGGCGATGTGCGTGGGCTTCGCGATGATCAGCCGGCGAACTGAAATTGAGAAAGTGATCATCGTCGTGAGTGCCGCGGTGCTCGCTTTGTTGGCGAACGTGGTGCGGATTGCGGCCACGGCGGTTCTACACTCGCTGGCCAGCCACCAGGCGGCGGCGACCTTTTACCACGACCTGGCCGGCGGGTTCATGATACCGCTGGCTGTCCTTTTCCTCTGGTTGGAACTGCTTTACTTGGACCGCGCGTTTGTGCCTAAAGAGACGGGCGAGGTGGACGGTGCTTGAAGAAACCCGTTCGGCGGGCAACGAAATCGTTGTCGTTCCCGCAATCGACTCATTGTCCAACGGTCTCCGTCAAGGAGAGGTTGCGCGTTCGTTGCCTGGCGGCGAGTCGGTGCGGCGGGCGGCCCCCGGCGGGATCGGCGTTTACCTGCATGCCTTCCGTCGCCAATGGCCGTTGGCGATGATTCTCGGGCTTTGTTGCGGGGCGGCGGTGGCGGTGCCCGTCTGGCTGCTGACGTCGGACCAGTATACGGCCGTCTCGGTGTTGCAAATTGCCACCAACGAAAAACAACTCGTGTTTCAGGCCAACCAGGCGAATGCCACGGACTTCGAGATTTACAAGGGGACGCAGAAGGAACTGCTCGCCAACGACGTCGTTTTGATTGCGGCCCTGCGCAAGCCGGAAATTTCCAGCCAGGCGGTTTTGCGGAAGCAGAACGATCCGGTGAAATGGCTGGCGCACAACCTCCGCGTCGAGTTGCCCCCCAACTCCGAGATCATGCGGGTCAGCTTGACGACCTCCAATCCCGACGAAGCGGGCCTCCTGGTCGGGGCAGTGGTCGACGCCTATTTGAACGAAGTCGTGGATGCCGAACGGCACCGGAAAGAGCAGCGGCTGAACGACCTGGATCACCTGTACACGGAAAAAGAGAGCGAAATGCGCACCCGCCGGACCGAGCTCAAGCAATTGGCCGAGCAATTGGGAACCGGCGACAGCGCCGCGCTGGCCCTCAAGCAGCAACTGGCCCTGCAGCAATACATCGAGTCCAGAAATGAGCTGGTCAGGCTGCGTACGGAATTGCAGCGGTCGGAGGATGACCTAGAGGGCAAGCAGGCCTGGCTCAAGGTCTTGGAAAACGCCGTGCAACACGATGCGGACCCGGAAGCCCTGGCTGCGGCCGATCCGAAGTTGGCGCGGCTGATGGATTCGATCGAGGAGATCGACGAGCGCTTGGTCATGATTCGCGAGAAGCTCAAGGAACCTCTGTACACGAAGGTCACGGAGGAGTACAAGGCGGCCAAGAAGGCTCTTACCGAGAAGGCGGCGAAGCGACAAAAAGAACTTGAGGCGCGGTTCAAAAAGGCGAGACAGGGAGACCAGGATCCCGAGATTGTCAAGCTCAAGTCCCGCATCGGGTTGCTCAAGGCCCAAGAGCACGCAGCGGCCAAAGACCTCGAGGCGCAACGCTTGAAGACCGAGCGTTTCGGCAATTCGTCGATCGACATGGAGATGATGCGCAGTGAACTACAGTATCTGGATAAAGTGCTTTCGCCGATCGCCGACGAGCGCGAAAAGCTCAAGGTCGAACTCCGCTCCACGCCGCGGATTACGGTCTTTCAGCAGGCCGAGCCGCCCAAGACGCCGGACGGCAGAGCCCACTTGCGAAACACGGCTATGGCGGGCTTGGGCGGTTTCTTGGCTGCGATCTTCCTGGTCGTGTTGTTGGATGCGGGCAAGCAGCGAATCAATTCGCTGGCCGACGTCTCGCGGGGGCTAGGGCTGACGGTGGTGGGCACCGTTCCCCGCCTGTCGCAGAAAATGGCCCGCGCGAATGGTGGCGGCAAGAGTCGCGACAAATGGCAGAAGGCCTTGGAACGTGCGGTGGATTCTATCGCCGCCAGGCTGTTCCTGCGAAAGGATGCGGGCGCCGAAGGTGTGCGCGTGGTGATGGTTTCCAGTGCGACTCCCGGAGAGGGAAAGACCGCGCTGGCCGTGGAGTTGGCGACGCGACTTGCCCGCTCGGGAAAGCGGACCTTGTTGGTGGACTATGATTTGCGGAAGCCGTCGATCCATCGGATCTTCGACATGCCGCGCGGTCCGGGGGTCAGCGAGTGCCTGCAGACGGGATGCGACTTGTGCCAGGTCGTGCATCGCACGGGCGCCGAGAACCTTGCCGTAATCACGGCCGGGGACTTGCTGCTCGAATCGCTCGGTCCATTGGCAAACGGCGCTACCACGACGTTCTTCGAAAAGGCCCGTGCCGCGTTCGCATACATCGTGGTCGACGGCAGCCCGATCCTTTCCGTGATCGACGGGCTGTTAGTGAGCCAGCACGCCGACACCGTCGTACTTTCCGTCTGCCGCGATACGAGCCAGGGGCCGCAAGTTCTTCGCGCCTGCGAGAAGCTTTCCGCCTTTGGATCGCGGAAGCACGTCGTGGTGCTCAACGGCAGCCACGAAGAAGTGGGGGGCGACTATCAAGACGCCGCGGCAAAACCGGCCGTCGAAGCGGTTGAGACGGCTGAGGCCGCCGAGACTAAAGCTGAGGCCGCCAAGACAGAAAAGGCGTGAATTGACAAGGCCTGAATTGGCAAGGATTGTTCCGTTCGCCAGGAACAGGTAAAGGAGATACCAGACCATGATTGCGACTGCAATTGCGAGTTTCGTGTTGGCATGCCTGCTCAGTTCGGCTCTCACGGCACTTGCGGTCAGACTCTCGCCCCGACTGGGCCTTGTGGATCATCCGGATCAGCAGCGGAAACTGCAGGGGCATCCGGTCCCGTTGGGCGGCGGAGCGGCGGTTTTCCTGGCAGCCGTCGTCGTGCTGGGGGGAATGATCTGCAGCGGCGCCCCCTGGCGAATGCCGGTCAACGAGGAGTGGGTCAATCTTCTCGGTGCAAGCGCGGCTTGCAGTTGGATCGTGGTCCTGGGACTGCTGGACGATCGCTTCGGCCTGCGGGGCCGGCAGAAGCTGGCGGGCCAGGTCGTGGCCGCCCTGGCGTTGATCGCCAGCGGAGTGCTGATTCAGAGAATAGGGCTTTTCGGCATGGAAATCGATTTGGGCCTGCTGGCGATACCCGTCACTGTGCTCTGGCTCACCGGCGCGGTCAACGCACTCAACCTGCTGGATGGGATGGATGGGATGGCGACCGTCATCGGTCTGGTGCTGAGCGTGGCAATCTGTGCCTTGGCGCTGCTTACCGGCCACGCGGTGGTGGCGATCGTGGCCCTGGTGTTTGCCGGGGCCTTGCTCGGATTCCTGCCCTTCAATCTTTCCCCGGCGAAGATCTACCTGGGGGATGCGGGGAGCATGTTGATTGGGATCGTGGTGGGATGTCTTTCCATTCGTGCCACGCTCAAAGGGGCGGGCACGGTACTGCTGGCCGCTCCGCTGGCGGTGATGACCATTCCCATCCTCGATTCCTTCGCCGCCATTCTGCGGCGACGGTTGGCGGGGCAAAGCATTTATGCCGCCGATCGCGGCCACCTGCACCATCGGCTGCTGGCCCACTTCGGAAACAAGTACGCAGTGCTCGTCTGCGTAGCGATCTGTTCCGCCATAACCTGCGGATTCGGCCTGGTGAGCACCGCGACCAAGAACGACACGGTCGCCTTGGTTGCCTCTCTCGGCGTGGTCGCAACCCTTGCCATCACCGGTTGGTTCGGGCGGGGAGAGTTCGTGTTGCTTTTCTCGCGGCTTTGGCGTTCCACGCAGTCCGTCGTGCGTCGGTCGGATGCAAACAACGCGACGGCCCACGAGAGTACGGCGCGTATTCAAGGTTCGCGGAAATGGGAGACGCTTTGGGCCACTCTGACGGAGTCGGCCGGCAAGCTGGGCCTGACGACGATCCGTCTTTACATCAACGCGCCGGCCATCCAGGAGGCCTACAGCGGCTCTTGGGAGAGTCCTCTCCCGCAGGAGCCTGAGAATCGTTGGGAAATGAGGTTGCCGCTGCTGGTTGCCGGCCACACGGTCGGTTTTCTGGAGATTGCCGGAGAGAATACCGGTCATTCCAATGCCTTGGCGATCGACCTCGTGCAAGATATTCTCGAACCCTTTGAGCTTCGCCTCAAGGCTTTTGCGGAAAAGGCCATCGTGGCCAGCGTGGGCGAGCATCGCAAGGCCAAAAAGCCGGAACCGCGCCGCCGTAATCGCCTGTCGAGAGCCCGGGGAGATTAGACACCATCGCAAGTGCATTTTTCATTCTTGCCCGAAATACTTGAAGGAACATCACCCCATGTCAGTTCGCTTGTTTATCCTTGCCGCCATTTGTCTAGCAATTTGCGGCGGCGCCTACTGGGCCAAGGAACGGGGCATGCCCGCGGACTCTGCATTGCCGGAAATGAAGGCCCAGGACTTGCCCACGACGCTGGGAGAATGGAAAGGCGAAGACGTTACGCTGGATCCCGACGTGTTCAGGAGGCTCGGGGCCGAAACGACGGTCGATCGCAATTACAGTGACGGGCACGGCGGAGTCGCATCGGTTCACGTCGCAGTGTTTCAAAATCCCAGGAGGATCATCGGCCTTCCGCACCCGCCGGAAGTGTGCTACCCAGCAGCCGGCTGGAGTCTTGGAGAACCGAAGTACGTTTCTCCGGATTCGGGTGGCGCGACGGAGAATGAGGCCGAGTTTCTGCCCATCCAACGTCGAGAAGAGAAAAGCTATGTCCTCTGCTGGTACCAGATGGACGGCTCGACCTTCTATCGCAAAGGTCGTCAGAAGAGCCTTGCCCTGGCGCTCCGGGGTCGCCCTGCCTGGCCACCTCTCGTCAAGGTCATGCTGCAAACGACGGCCGCAAGTCCCGACGATGCGGAGAAGACGCTGAAGTCCATTGCTGGCGAAGTTTACAAGTGGTCGCGTGGCTTTCATTGACGCTTTGCAGATCCCACTCCCTGCCGCGAAACCTCAATGAGTACTGAAGCCGATCAACTCTTGCCGCCGGTTACCAACCCGCTGGCAACGCCTGGTAGTAGCGTTGTCCGGGAGGTTGCCGCCAAGTCCCCGCTGTCCGCTGTCAACGCCCCTCGATCGAAGCACGAATTGGTCCTCGAATCGGGCCGGGCCGAACGCCAGTACTGGCGCGACCTGTGGCACTACCGCGAGTTGTTCTATATTCTTGCCTGGCGCGACATTTCGGTCCGCTACAAGCAGACGGTGATTGGCGTGGCCTGGGCGCTCATTCAGCCGCTCTTAACGATGCTGATTATGACCGTGATCTTCGGCAAGGTGGCCAACCTCCCGTCGGAAGGCCAAGCCCCTTACGCCCTGATGGTTTTCGCCGCCATGCTCCCTTGGATGTTCTTCTCGACAGCACTTTCCGCGGCCAGCCAGAGCCTGGTGGGCAATGCGCAGTTGATCTCTAAGGTCTATTTCCCGCGGATGATCATCCCCGCCAGCGCCGTGATCACCAGCTTCGTCGATTTCCTCATCTCTTTCCTGATCCTCATTGGCATGATGGCCTGGTATCGATTCTGGCCTGACTGGCATATCATCGCATTGCCGCTGTTAATGGCGTTGGCCTTTTTGGCGGCGATCGGTCCCGGGCTATGGATTACCGCACTCAATGTTAAATACCGCGATTTTCGTTACGTGATCCCGTTCCTCGTGCAATTCGGTCTGTATGTCTCGCCGGTCGGTTATAGCAGTGACGTGATTCGGCAGCGGTTCGGCGACATGGCCTTCCTCCTCTACTCGCTCAATCCGATGGTCGCCGTCATCGACGGTTTCCGCTGGGCTATCCTGGGTGGGGAGGCAACGATCTATTGGCCCGGTTTCCTGCTCTCGCTGCTGGTCGTCGGCCTATTCATGCTTGTCGGCGTCAGGTATTTTCGCAAGACCGAGAGAACCTTCGCCGACATCATCTAACACGTTCCATCTCCCTCTGGGAGAGGGCTAGGGTGAGGGTACTCTCCGCTCCTAGTTTTCAACTCCTAACTCTTAACGTCCGACTTCTTTGTCCCCCATCATCAGCGTCGAGAACCTTGGCAAGAAATACACCCTGCGGCATCAGGGTGGCGGCCCCCGCTATCGTCGGCTCAGCGAGGAACTGGTCAACGCGGTCAAGTGGCCTTTCCGGAAGTCGCAACATGAGCGCGATGGCCGTGCCGGCCAAGAGGAGTTCTGGGCCCTCCGCGACGTCTCTTTTGAGGTTCAGGAAGGCGAGGTGTTGGGCATCATTGGCCGCAATGGGGCCGGAAAGTCGACGCTGCTCAAGGTTTTGAGTCGAATCACAGAACCATCCAAAGGGACGGTGACCTTGCGAGGACGAGTTGCCAGTCTCCTGGAAGTGGGCACGGGCTTCCACCCCGAGTTGACCGGCCGGGAGAACATTTTTCTCAACGGTGCAATCCTTGGGATGTCACGGACGGAAATTCGCGACAAGTTTGACGAGATTGTCACGTTCGCCGAGGTCGAAAAGTTTCTCGATACGCCCGTCAAACACTATAGCAGCGGAATGTACGTGCGGCTGGCGTTCGCAGTAGCGGCGCACCTGGAACCGGAGATTCTCGTTGTGGACGAGGTTCTCGCAGTGGGGGATATGGAGTTCCAGAAGAAGTGCCTTGGGAAGATGTCACAGGTTGCTAGTTGCGGGCGTACTGTGCTGTTTGTGAGTCATAACATGCAGACGGTGCGTGGGATTTGCCAAAGAGTGCTCCTTTTCGATAAGGGGAGCCTATCGTTGGATGACATCTGTAGTCGCACAGTGGCTGAACACATTCGTCGCTCGGCCGACAGGTCCTCCGCGCTTTCACGACCGACGCTACCGAAAGGACCGCTCGCGCTCACGGACGTCTTTGTGACCGACCGCGAGGGCAACCACCAAGGGTCATTCAGCGCCGATGAACCGATCGTACTCAATTTTCTGCTCGTGTGTCGTGACCCGATTGATAGCGTGAATCTCGGTTTTTCCATCCATTCTGAGGCCGGCAACACGATTGGGATTTGCTATTCCGCGCCAGCGCAGCTATTCGCACTTCCGGACGGGAATAGTCGGCTGTGTGCTGAACTCCAATGCCCGCCATTGACACCCGGCATCTATACTATCCGCGCGCGTGTGGAGCGGAAAATGGTCGAATTGGATTGGCCGCGTGGCGACCTTGCTGAGTTCGAGGTAAGTGTACCACCGCAGTTTCTTGGCCGTAGGCCCGAAACCCTTCACAATGGACAGGTTATCCTGTCCCCGTCATGGCTGCTAACGGAACCGATGAACGCAAATGGCAATCGATCCTAAGAAGCTGAACGATCAGTTCAACATTATCGCGGGCTTGAGAGGCTTCCTGCAGTTTGAGCCGTTTCGGCTGTTTGCTGCACTGGCGAATGCTATGCCGAATAATCCACTCGCAGTTCTTGAAATTGGTGTATTCTGCGGGCGAAGTCTTGCTGGTCTTGCATGTGCCTTCCCCACGTCATCGATTGTCGGAGTGGATCCGATGTTTTCGGATTTCCTAAATTCTCCGGCGGTGTCTGGCGAAGCTGAGTTCTTGGCTGAAAACGCGGGAGACCTGTCGCCAACTGACCGCGTTAACGCCCTCAACAGAGTATTAGGGCGGCTCGAAGCCGACTTTGGGACACCATTCCGAGACCGCGTTCAATTGCATCGCGTGACGCAGGAGGAGTTTCTGGCCAAGGAATCAGCCGTTCACTTGTTCAAATTCTGTCACATTGACGGAGAACATACATTTCTGGCGGTTCGCAACTTGCTGGATTCATTGCCTCGCCTCGTCGGTCCTGACAGCGTCATAGTTTTCGACGATTTTCACAATGAGGGTTTTCCCGACATCTCGGAAGCGGTGTTCACGCACGCGTCACACAAGACTTCATTGTTCCCGCTGTTGTTTGGACTAAACAAAGGAGTTTATGTGTTCGAGCCGAACGACCGTGGTCGATATGCTCACGACGTCGCCGAGTATTTCCCAAACACTGCATACAATGTTCGTTGGCTACCCGATGGCTCTTTCACGATCGCGCCACGCCCCTTGGCGGTGCCGAAACGGTCATTTACGCGCCGTGTGCTACGAAGGATTGCGCAGCGATTTATCTGACATGCCTCTAACCGTTTCGTTAGGATGCTTTGTTGATGTGACCGGGCAACTCCAAAGATTACTAGCAAAGCCTGTGGATTCCGGAAACAGTCATCGCAAAACAACCTCATGCAAGACTCGCATTCACTGGTAACACCAATAGCTTTTCTCGTCTTTAATCGACCCGAAACGACGCGGCGAGTCTTTGATGCCATCGCGTGGGCTCGTCCCCAGAAACTTCTGGTTGTTGCGGACGGCCCACGTGCAGGCCACCCAACGGATGTGGACAACTGTATTGCAGCGCGGGCAGTTGTAGAACGAGTCGATTGGCCATGCGAGGTCTTGAAGAACTATTCCGACGTGAATTTGGGTTGCCGCCGACGGGTATCCTCGGGAATTGATTGGGTCTTCTCGAAAGTCGGAGAGGCCATTATTCTTGAAGACGACTGTGTTCCCGGTAAATCGTTCTTTTCCTTCTGTGAAGCGCTATTATGCCGATATCGCGATGATGAACGTATTATGCACGTCTCCGGCGTCAATTTTCAGCAAGGCTTTCGCCGTTCGCAATACTCTTACTATTTCTCTCGATTGCCCCATATATGGGGGTGGGCTACGTGGCGCCGTGCGTGGGAGAAGTACGACGTTCGAATGAAGGATTGGCCGTGGATGCGTGCAAACCGGCAAGTCGCGCGGCTATTCCCGACGCCGATCCAAGCAGCATTCTGGGAATCGACGTTCGATCAAATATATCAAGGCCATGTGGACACATGGGATGGACAGTGGGTCTTCGCCAATTGGTTGCATTGCGGGTTGGCGATTGCGCCGGACGTAAACCTGGTTTCCAATGTGGGTGCGGGATCCGAAGCGACTCATACCAAAGGGCAGGCTTGGTACTTCGATATGCCTGCCCAGGAGCTGACGACCATTTCCCATCCGCCATTTGTTTTCCCGAATTACGAGGCGGATGACTACACGATGAACCATCATTTTGGCTGCGGCAAAGCGCCACGGTTCAGATGGGGAATCCAGCGACTGCGTCGGATTCCATCAGCGTTACGTCGCAGAGCGATCAATGCAATCTCCTACGCCGGAAGACTTGGCCGGTAAGCTGTTGTCGCATGAGCGCGTGTACTAGCAAGGTAACCGGAGGGCCCGCAGATCCAATCTTTAGGGCTAAAGTGCTGGGAAAATATGACGTCCAGTACTACCGGTGTAAGGAAACAGGGTTCATTCAGACAGAGTCACCCTATTGGCTGCAGGAAGCTTATTCCTCTGCAATATCGGCGCTCGACGTAGGTTGCGTGACTCGTAACTTGCAGTTTGCGCGCTCGACGAAAGAGATAATTGAGAAGCGATTCCCGGCGGATGGACAATTTCTGGATTACGGTGGAGGGACCGGTCTCTTCGTCCGACTGATGCGGGATGAGGGATTTCCCTTTCTACGATCTGATTTGTACTGTGAAAACATCTTTGCTCGCGGCTTCGATTTGAGCGACCGGGATCCAGATTTCCAAGACTCTTTTGTACTGCTAACCGCGTTTGAGCTGTTTGAACACTTCGAACATCCCAAGTGTCAGATTGAGAAAATGTTCGGTTTATCGGACACGATTCTCTTTTCGACAGAGTTGCAACCAGATCGTGAATTG
>CAZTPX010000187.1:0-18486 GCA_964615095.1 uncultured Planctomycetaceae bacterium
ACCGCGCTGGTGTCGTAACGATGGTCGGCGCTGAAGACCGACCAGTCGGGCGTGCTCCAGGCGGAAAGCTCCTCGGGCATGCTCGTGCGGCTGCCGTGGTGCGGCACCAAGAGCATGTCGCAGTGCATGGGACGCTCGGCCAGCACGTCGTCCAAACCGGGCGACTGAAGATCGGCCGGCAACAGGACGCGGCGGCCGCAATACTCCACGGAAACCACTACGCTGTTGGCATTCGAGGTTGAGGGCAGGCCGTGCGGCGGCGGATGCAGGATCTCCAGCCAACACCCCGGCCCGCCGGACAGGCGATTGCCGGCGGCAATCTCGCGGACCGGCACCTTCGCCCGTTCGATCGCCGCGTGCAAGAATCGGATCGAGGCGTTCTGCTCGTCGAACATCACGGGCGAGACGTAGATCGTGCCCACGGAAAACCGCTCCAACAGTTCCGGCAAGGCGTTGTAGTGGTCGGTGTCGGCGTGGGAGAGCACGACCGCGTCGATGTGTGTCAGGCCCCGCGACCAGAGATAGCCCGAGATCACCCGGCAGCAGGAGGTCGGGGCCGACATGCGGCCGGCGTCGTAAAGCACCGTGCGGCCGTCGGGCAGTTCCAGCACGATCGACTCGCCGTGCCCGACGCTGAGAAACGTGCAGTGCAGGCCGTGGCGATCGGTGGCGCACCAGGCAACGGCCACGCCAGCCGCCGTCCAAGCCCCCAGCAAGGCCAGCCGCCAGCGCACAGGCGGTCGGAATCGCGGAAACGCCGCGAGAACCGCCAGCCCACCATACAGGCCGACCAGCCACCATTCGGCTGGCCCGGGCACCCAACTGTGACCGTAGGGCACGTGCTGGCCGAACCGCACCATGCCCTCGACCGTGCTCAGCATGCCATTGCAGACCGCGGCGCACATCGCCGCCAGCGGACCGGGAACCATGCTCGAGAGCAGCAGGAGCAGCCCGCTGACCAAAGCCGCGGCCATCGGCAGCCAGACCACCGTGTTGATCAGCACGGCGATGGGGTTGAAGATGTGAAACCGCGCCATGACCAGGGGCATGGTCAGGAGCCAGATTGCCCCGCTGACCAGAGTGAACCGCCGCACGACTCGTCCGCCCAGCCAGAGCATGCGGACGAGCCAGGACCGCTCTTGCTCCAGCAGCTTCTCGATCGCGGCCGGCTGCCGCTGGGGCAAGATCCATCGCGGCAACCAGCCCCGCAGGCGGACCGCAATCCGCCCTGCCCAATGCGCTTCGACGGGCAACTGTCCGGTATCCGGCCTTTCCGCGCCGGGCGTCATCGCCAGCCACGCCGGCGCCATCGCCATCAGCCCGGCCACGCACAAGAAGGAAAGCTGCGGCCCGACGTTGAACAGGTCGACCGGATTCATCCACAACACGATCAGGCCGGCAAACGCCAGGACATTGAAGCTCACGCGGCGGCGGCCCAGGTAAACCGCCGTATAGGTTGCTACGATCAGCACCGTTGCCCGCACGACGGGCGGTTGGGCATCGACCAGCAGCATATAGAGAATCGCAAAGGCGCCCGCAACACCCAGCCCCACGCGCCCCGGCAGCACGCGGCGCAGGACCCACGCGGCGAAACCGGCGAGAATGGCCAGGTGCAATCCGGCGATTACCAACAAGTGGATCGTGCCTGTGAGTTGAAAGGCCTCGGTCTCTTCCGGATCGAGCTGGTCGCGGAGACCCAGCAGCACGGCTGCCGCCAGGTTGGCCTGTTGCGGACGGAGATATTGGGCGAAGACCCGCTGCCCGCGCAGCCGCAGCGATTCCAACAGCCGCCGGGGGCTGTGGGCAAAACCGGCCGAGAGCACGGAAATGCACTCCGGATAGTTCACCCGCAGGTGGCTGGTGACGCGGCGGCCGCGATCGCGGTCCGCGCGGTCCACTTCGCCGGGGTTCAAGGCATGCTCGAATGGCAGTAGATGGGCGAAAGCCCGGAAGCGGTCGCCCGCGGCCAGGTCGGGAACCAGGCCCTCGACGACCATCGCCGCCCGTCCGGACGCCGTGCGCCACTCGCCGCCGTCGCGGATGGCCAGCAATTGCACCTCGAAGCGGATCTCGTCGCCCGAACGCGGCGAACGCAGCGGATTGAACTCCGGCGGGGGAATGAAGCGGGGAGTCTGCAAGGCCACGGCCTCAATGCACACCGGTTGTTGCTGCCCGCAGGCGAAGAGTCCCATGTCGTCGCCGCCGAACAGGTACCAGCACTGGTGGTGCCAAGCGGCGGCCAATGCGGCTACGGCCAGCGACAGCACGACCGCCGCAGTCCTGTTCTGCCGTTTATGCTGCAACAGGCACCAGCCGGCGAGGCCGGCGGCAACGATCGCCCACCAGGCGGCATGTGGCAAGGGCCGGTAACGATCGACGACCATGCCCGCTGCCGCCACGGCCAGCACAATGACGGCCGGGTTATAGCCGGGTACGGGCGTGCATTTGGCTTCGTCTTGGGCATCGACAGCGGCCATGATCGGCAATTACGGGGAAGTTGATAACAACGTATGATACCAGACTTTTGAGAGCATGGGAACCGGATCGGGTAGGTGGCTCTAAGTTGGACAGTTCAAACCTCTTCACCGACCGGGATGAGCCCGGTGGGGTCTGGCACCTATCGGTCTCGAACGGTTTTGGTCATTCGGGGGAGGGGCAGCCCGTTCCGAGTTTCCACAGATCCGGCTCATCCGCGATTTCCCGGAAATCGGCTCTCCCCCACCCTTCTTCGGCCCCAGGAGGACTGCAAAGTCTCGCAAAACAGCCCTCCCTAGCACGGAATTTGTTCCGTTTTGCCCGAAGACGGGCAAGGCCACGGAATAAATTCCGTGCTACGAAGGACTTTGCAGTTCTCCTATCTTCGGCGTACGGCTACTTGTCCCCCGGGGGCAGGTATGGTAGGATATTCTTGTCCTCTTCCATGTCCGTGCTGTAGATGCATATTTTTGGTGAGCCGATAAGATGCCCGTAGGGTGCCTGAACTAAAGAACTTGGCCGCGTGTATAGCCGCCGATCGACCTCGTGTTGACGACGGATCACACAACCCGGGTTCCAGGCGCCCCCTTAAGCAAGACGGGCTCTCAAAAACCCATCGCCACGACATTACGGCGGAGGACTTTTTCTTGCCTAAAGTGGTTTATGTCAGTGCTTCACCCCGATCTCCTCGCCAAGCGTGACCGCTTGCTCGAACTGCTGCAGAGCTACGGCACTTGCGCCGTGGCCTTCTCGGGCGGACTGGACAGCACGGTCGTGGCCAAGGCGGCGCAACTGGCCTTGGGCGATCGGGCAGTGGCTGTGACGGGCGCGAGCGAAAGCCTGGCAGGCGGCGAATTGGACGAGTGCCTGGCCCTGGCCCGGCAGATCGGCATTCGCCACGAAGTGATCCATACGGACGAACTGTCCATTCCCGGTTATCAGGCCAATAGCGGCAATCGCTGCTACTTCTGCAAGACGGAGTTGTTCGTCAAGGTGCAGCAGCTTGCCGATCGCTTGCAGGTGGCCGTGGTCTGCGACGGCACGAATTACGATGATCGCGGCGAGCATCGCCCCGGCATGCAGGCTGGCCGCGAGCAGAAGGTCCGCAGCCCCTTGGCCGAGTGCGGGCTAACCAAGGCCGAGATCCGGCAATTGGCCCTGGCCTGGGAGTTGCCCATCTGGGACAAACCGGCGACGCCATGCCTGAGCAGCCGAATCGCCTATGGCGAAACGGTGACACCCCAACGGCTGGCGATGATCGGCGCCGCCGAGCGGTTCCTCCGCGAGCGCGGCTTTCAGCCTTTGCGGGTCCGCTATCACAAGGGCGACATGGCGCGGATCGAAGTTGCACCCGAGGCCCTGCCACGGTTCTTCGAAGTGGCCTTCCGCGCCGAGGTGGTGGAGAAGCTCAAGTCGCTCGGCTTCAAGTTCGTATCGATCGACCTGGAAGGATTTCGCAGCGGCAGCATGAACGCCGTGCTGGCGGTCGAGAGCTTGCAGATCGCGCGCTGAACGGCGCCGGCCCTATTCGCAATCTACGTAATTATCCTCGGCGAAAACCCGCTCGAACTTGTACGCCAGATAGGCGAAGCGGCCCCAGTGGCCATAGCGTTTCGCCGCCAACCGCTCGACTTCCGTCTGGGCTACTCGGGCCGAAATGCCCAGGTGTGCCCGTACCACGCTGTCGCAGGGGATCCGGTCATAATGACCCAAGAGCATCAGCAGGTGGTTGGCCGCGTAATTGCCGATGCCCTTCACGCCCAGGACCGTGGCCCGCAAAGCGGCGGCGTCCTCCTCGCGACGCCAGGCATCGAGGTCCAGGTCGCTATTCGCCACGCGGCGGGCAAACTCGCTGATGTAGCGGGCGCGAAAGCCGAGCTTCGCCTCCTGCAAGTCACTGGTAGCGGCGACGGCAAGGCGATCCGGACCGGGGAACGTGAACGCCTCGCTGTCGCCTGGGCACGCTTCTCCGAACAGGCGGCAGAGGTTCGCCACCATGCGCTTCGTGTTTCGCCAATGGGCATTGATCGTACAGATTGTTTTGACCACGTCCTCGAAAACGGTCGGGCATCGCAACAACGCGCCCGTCTGGCTGGTCTTGCAGTGCCGCAGGACGCCCTGCCCTCGGCAAAGTCGCCAGAACTCGCTGAAATCCTCGTCGGCCCGGAACATCCAGCGGACGCTGCTGCGGACGAACTCGCGATCGACATCGCCAACCTTCTTGCCGGGGATGCCGATGCGAACGGTATTCGACGCGTCCGACCAGCGGAGAAAAACCTGGCGGGGACCGGCCTTGGGTAAAGAGACCGCCCAGCGGAGATAATCGCCGTCCTCGGAAAACGGGGCCAGGAACGCCCAGCCGTGCGACCAGGCCGCGAAGCCGGGACTGTGCCGCAGACGGACCGTGAGCGGCGGGTTGAATTCAGTCATGCAGTGCTCCGAGAAGAGCCCACCCCGGCGAGGCCGGGGTGGGCCTATTGTACGAAGCGTGGTTCACGTCCGGCTGCACGGCTTCGGTGAGGGGTGGGCCTCCTGCCCAAACACAAAGAATACCAGAAACGGGCAGGCCGTCAAGCCTGTGCTTTATTCCCGATGGGAATTCCAAGGACGCACGACTGAACTTGTGAACCCAACTGAAACGTGCTAGCATTCGCCGTGTGGAGGCAGGCATCGGGAAACGCCAAGAACGGGTTCCTGAAGCCGGAATCATGGCATCGAACTTGCCGGTTGACGCGAAAACGTCTCCTTGGGTAAGGAGAAACCATGTGGTTGCGGGAGCGCGAATCATGCGAAGAGCAATACGACCCGAAGTAGTGATGATCCTGCTCTGCGAGGTCCTGCTGGTAACACTCATCCTTCTGACCTTTTTCCCCTCGCTACATCACGTATTTCGGGCGGACCATTGGAAGTACCTGAGCTATGTGAGGAGCACGGAAGGTTTCCTCGATACATGGAGTTCCACCTATTCCCTAACTAGGCAAACGGACCACGGTGACAGTCATCTCTTTCGGCCGCTTCTCTTTGGCTGCCTGGCGCTGGAGAGGAGTCTTTTCTCCGCGGATATTCAAAAGTACCAACTGGTTAACCTCTTTCTGCACACCGCCAATACCTGCCTCCTGTTCCTGGTACTTTGCCGGCTTGTCCAAGTCATGTGCCCAGCCGAGAAACCCGCAGCCGCTTGGCCTGCGTTCGGTCGTTCTCATGCCGTCTTTCTGCTGCCGCTGGCTGCTTCGGCGCTGTTTGCCGTAAACGTTCCCGGGTCGGAGATGGTAATCTGGAGTCACATTGTTGCTTATCAAATGTGGATCTTGCTTTTTCTTGGGATTCTGTATTGTCTCTTGGGTGTGCAGAGCGGCCGGCGACTGGGAAAGGTGAAGCATGTGGCCTTGTGGTGCGCAATCTTCTGCATGTCGCTAATCTACGAAATTACTTTTCCCATCGGCGTGGTCATTGCGGGATTTGCCGCACATCTGCAGACTACATGGCGAAACAAGAGCGCAGTGTTTTTGTGGTTCCTCTCGCCACTCCTGTTCTCCGCAGCCATCAACGTGGCGGATTACTGGCATTGGGGTCGGCCGATACAATCCTCCGGCCAATGCGGCGCCCTCCTTCCAACGCTGTGCAGGACCTACTTCTACCTAGTGGTCCAGCCCTTCTTTCCCGGGTTGAACCATCCCCAAGCTGGGCGTAGAACATTCCTGCCGATCACCAAGCCCGACATCAATCAGGTTCTGTTCTCAGTCTTTGGCCTGATGTTGGCCTTCGCGCTGTTCTGCGTTTGCACCACGAAAGACCGATGTTGGCGGGCAAGGGTAATACCGTGGGTCTTGGCGATGGCTTCGATCGCCATGGTACAGGGGATGCTAATCACTACGCGGTTGGTCATGCATCCGATGGGATTGACGCTTTTATGGGGCAGTTCGTACTACTGCCATTTCTTTGTGATCTACGTGCTCTTCGCTTTCGTGGCAACCACAAGCAGTCAAGCAACCAGCGCGTCGGCGTGGCGGCGATTCTGTGTGGATTGCGTGTCGCTAGCCCTTCTCGCGGTTGCTTTGAACTCTGCGACGACAACTCGCCAACTGTGCGAATCGTATGCGGTACAGTCTCGTCCCGCCATCGAGTGCTCAAGGCAGATCGACGCGTTCATCCGGCGACAAATTGAAAGAGATGCCCCACCGCGGATTGGCTGTACGATGCGAGAGGAAAATGATCTGGGACTATGCAAGCTCGATCAACTACTTGACCTGTATCCAAAGTACCACGCACTTTCGGCAGATCAGGCGACACACCTGGCATTCTACCGTAATGGCGGCATTGAAATAGTCCCGAGGAAGTCGGACTGAGTCCTCGGACCACAATGTGGAACATGTGGCTCCAGAATCAACAGCGCGGCATCTTCACGACGGAAGCTATCCGCCACTTTCCAACCGACTTCCGCCAGCGAACCGTCGCGACTGCGGCGGATCATGTCGACGGTCAGCCGCGACGTTGGTTCCTGCAGCTTGTGCTTTGGCACATCGGAGGCCGCGTCGCGGGTATCCAACAAGACGAAGCCGTAACCGTTGGACGCCAATTGCCGGTAGCCCTCGCCCAGATCCCGGAAGTTCCACGGATAGCGGAATTGCGTGGGGCTGTGGTTTTCCAGGGCCATCAGGTTGAGCGCCTCGGGGCAAAAGACGCGGGCCTCAAAGGTATGCACGGCGAGGCTCAGGCAGCACACGTTGCTGCCGGGTGGAATGCGTCTTTCGATTTCACGAAACGTGTCACGGTTTCGATCTTCGCAGAGCCGCGCCCACATGTACCCCCCGACCTTCCCATAGATCCATTGTCCCGCATCGGGCAGGAAATGTTCTCCGGCCGCCGTCCAGACGAGGGCGGTTTGCAAAAGCCCAAAGGCGGCAGCGGGCAGGATCCGTAGCCAGGTCAGCCGCATGGCCCCGCCGGCAACGGAAAACACAGTGAGCCCGATGAACAAGTGATAGAAGCCGGCCAGGCCGCGCCTCAGGTCGCTACCCTCCATGACCATCGCCAGGACAAGCACCAGCACGACCTGGGCCGCACCAATCGCCATGAAGAAACCGCCCGCTACCGCTTGGGGAATTGGTTGAGCCAAATTGTCGGACGCACGAGTGGGCCCGTTGAACTCCTGCTGGATAGGGTCGGAGGTCGATCCCAGGGAGAAATGGGGAGCCACACCAGAACTGCCCTTTAGCAGGCGAGGGCGCAAAGTACATAAGAGAACAACGGCCGAAAGCAAGGCCACGCTGGCCAGTTGCCAGCCGCCCAATTGTTCGAAGAACATCCTGGATGCCGCCATCAGGCTGAGGTTTCCGCTTCCCTTGAACAAGTGGATCATGTCGCCGAAACTGCACTGCCACATCCAACTGGCAAGCCCCCGCATCCGCGGCGCATACCACATGCCAGCGACCAGCAGAACGACGGCCGTGCTTGTTGCGAAGGCGACATTCAGGCGACTGCGGGCCCGACGCACGATCCAGGCGTAGCCAGCCATGATGGCGGCGACAACGACCGGCCCCCACCAGGCGAACGTCCAGGACATTGCCCGCACCAATAGCAGGGCGGCCACAGCCGATGCCGCGGCCAGGGCCAACCACAGGTCATTCCGTCGCAGCGTCTGGTGGCGCAAACCGGAAGCTACTAGCGTCAGGAGCAAGAGCATCACCGCCGGAATCGGCTCCAGGGGCCTGATAGTCAAGGCCAGGCCGATCCAGAGTCCCATGCGCACTCCCTGGCCGAGCGAAGTGCATTGGCTGGCATGGAAGCGTTCAGCGTAGAACAGCGCAGCCGTGAGGCAGGCCAGCATCGGCAGTTCCGCATAAAACACGCAGGAGTAAACGAAGTACGCCGGCAAGGTCGTCAGAAACGACGCGCAGACGGCCGACCCCGCCCGTCCCAGGTGCAGTCGGAAACGACGGTAGGTAAAAGCGTACAGCAACATCCATGCCAGAATGAGGGCCGCCGACGCGGCGCGGACTGCGTCGCCGCGGAAGACGAACACCAGCAAGGCCGTGAGGTTGGGCAAGAGGATGGGCCGCCACCCGCTGTGGCCGTAGAGGGCCTTGACGCCTGCCACGACGCCCTGCTGCTCCCATGCCTGGTAGATCTCCAGCGACGTGCAGGCCAAGTTGGCGCAGTCGTCCTGGGGAACGCGCTGGTCGCGCCAATGCCAGGCCGCCACTCCCGACAAGGTCAACGCGAAGATCAACACCGCCGACGCGGCGCTCACACTCTTTCTCAACATGCCTGGATACTCTCGTCGCCTCTCAGTCCGGCAGGGAAGAACCACCGATTGAATCAACTTGATCACCGGCGTAATCGTGTCCCCAATCGCACATCAAGCCTCCATTTGATACCCGTTCGCGCACGGCGGGTCAATGGCGGGAATTCCGCTTTCCGGCTACCGCATGCCTAAGCACCATCGTCGGCCGCCAGGAACGACGGCAATGCCAGCAGTGCATGCGCCAGCGCCCTATTTGACCTTGTGAGCCTTGGGGGGACCGGCTAGAATTGCGAACTTCTAAGAACTTATTTCGAGAACGATCAGGACTGCACGATAAGGCTGCTCGCAACTAATTTTTGAAATAAGTTCCAAGAGTTCCAAGTATTCCGCCCTGGGGGGGCGACCCATGCGACTCTCGCTCGTATTTCCGGCCTGGTGCCAGGCCTTTGGTGAATTTCAGAAAGTCGCCAAATCGGCATCCACGTTCCCGCCCTTGAACCTGGCGCTGGTAGGCGCATTGGCCGAGCGCTGGGGCTGGGAGGTGCAGCTCTTGGACGGGGAGGCTGAAAGCCTGGATCTGCCGGAACTTGTGCGAAGGATCGCGGCCTTCAGCCCCGATCTTATCGGGTTGACGGCCACGACACCCTTCTTTCACGCGGCTACAGCCGCCGCCGAGGAGTTCAAGCGGCAGTGGGACATCCCGGTCATCGTGGGCGGCACGCATGCGACGATCTTGCGGGAGAAAGCCTTTCTGCCCAGCTTCGATTACCTGGTCATCGGGGAGTGCGAGCGTTCGTTTCCCGAGTTTCTCCGCCGCTTTGCCCTGGGCGAGCGGTCCATCGACGTTCCGGGCATCGCCCACCGCCGCGGCGGCGAAGTGATCTACCGCGGCGATGCGCCGCGCCTGGAGAACCTGGACGAGGCCCCCTACCCTGCCCGCCATCTGCTGCCTAACGAGAAATACGTCGTCGGCACCTTGCGCGGCAAGAAGCAGTACACCTCCTTGCAGATGAGCCGGGGCTGCCCCTACCGCTGCGTCTTCTGCGCCAACGAGCTGTACGGCAAAAAACCGCGGAGGCGCAGCCTCGAGAACGTCCTGGGGGAGTTGGAGTTGGTCGTCGAGGAGATGGGGATACGGCACGTCAATTTCGTCGACGACACGTTGACGGCCCAGCGGGACTTCGTGCTGGCTTTGTGCGACGGCATCCAGCGGCGGGGCCTGGATTTCACCTTCGAGGGCGGCACGCGCGCAAACCTCTGGGACCGTGAGCTGGCGGCTCGCCTGGTGGAGTGCGGCCTGATCCGCATCAGTTTCGGCCTGGAAACGGCCGATCCGGCAATCCGCAAGATTATCAGGAAAGAAGTGCCCCTGGAAAGCTACGTCGAATCCAATCGCATCAACAATCAACTTGGCATCGAGACTATCAACTCGGTGATGCTCGGGCTCCCGGGAGAGACGCGTGAAAGCGCGGAAAGGACGGTCGAATTCCTCTGCCACTCCCGCGACATCCAGCACGCCACGTACGGCATCGCCGTCCCCTACCCGGGAACGGAACTCTTCGAAATGGCCGAGAAAGGCGAGCACGGCTTGAAACTGCTCACCCACGATTTCTCCCGCTACCAGCGCTACGGCTCCGCGACGATGGAAGTCAACGGACTTGCTCCCGCCGAACTGCTGCGACTGCAACAGGAGGGGCTGCGGCGCATCTATTCATGCTGGTGGCGGATTGTTCCCATGTTGAAGCGGCACGGGCTGCGCGCGATTCTGAAACCGGCCGCCTCCGCGCTCTGTGGGCGTCTCCGCTTATTCTGGTCTAGCCGGGGATGACGGGCTTCATCCCGACGGCGACCATGTTTCCTCCGGGGAAGGAAACGGAGCGGTTGTTCAGGCCGCAGATCGAAATCAATCCGCCGGCGGCCGCGCGGAGCCAACTCGGCAGCGGGAACATCTTCAAGGCGTACTGGCAGGTGTAGGAGGTGGCAATTCCGCGGGCGCACTTCACCTGGAACCCGCAACGCGTCAACAGCCCTGAAATCGTTGCCGGATTGAAAAGATAGATGTGCTCCACGTCGTACATCGGGCAGCGCTCGCCCAGAGCCCGCGCAAACCAGGAGCGGATATTGTGGTTGACGGCCAGGAGGACACCGCCCGGCCGGAGAACGCGAAACACGTTCCGCACCAAGTCCAGCGGATCCAGCAGATGGTCCAAGACCTGGAAGAGACAAACGCAATCGAAGCTTTCCGGCTCGAACTGTTCGCCGCGGAAGACGTCGTTGACAATCGCGCCGCGAATGTCCGCCGCGGCGTTTTCCACCGCTTGCCGCCCGGGTTCGACGCCCACGACCTCCTCGAATCCGGCGGCCCTCGCCGCCTTGAGGAAAAAGCCGCTAGCGCAGCCGATCTCCAGCAATCGCCGCCGGGAGGGCGCCAGCGGCAGCGCCTGCTGAAACTGCCGCACGTAGTCCTTCAGCATGTTGTCCAACTGCGGCTCAAGGATGTAGCGCGCCGCACGATAGAGCTGCAGGATCTCGTCGGGCGGATAGATGGGGTTCGAATAGGTCAGCCCGCAGCCCGTACACTCGACGATGCGGAAGTGGATGCGGCAGGGGGTCCGCCGGGCGGCAAAGTCGACGCCGGCCGCAGGCAGGCGCTCGGCATACTTGACGCGGAATGCCGCATCCGGTCCGCAGAGCAGGCAACCGAGGTTCTGACTTGTGGCAAGCATTGCTGGGCCTTCGGCAGGAGTGGTCAACATCCAACAAGGATTCCCCATGAAATAACCTGAGAACTCCTAACACAACCCGCTTTGGCCGCTGACATTACTGGTGGTAGTCCGGTTGTGTTAGGAGTTCTGATTCATCGCACCGCCGATTGCCCAGCCGTCATGGCAACCACATCCTGGGCCCTGATGAGCAGGTAGGTCCGATCCTTGACGGCGAACGTCTTTCCAGCCACCTCCCGCTTCGCGGCAACGGCCTGCCGGTAGGAATCCACAATGCGGCAGATCAAGGCGTGATAGACTTTGTGCGTGGGCGGATCGGGAATGGTGCCCATGTCGGCGACAAGATATTCCCCCCGGCGGAAAGTCGACAAACAGCCAAACGCATCGTCCACATCCTTGGCGTCCACGAGGCGGTTGTCGACAATCCAGTTCTGGCGGCTCTTTTCCAGACGCGCCAGCAGGGCCGCGTAGTCCTTGTTGATATACGGCGAGACGCCCATGGGAATAACCACGGCGTCGTTCTCTACGTTGCGGTTGACGGCATGCACCACACCGTCCTGATAGGTCGTGTCAGGGTTGTTCGCAAAGCCCATTCCGTAGGGCTTCGTGCCCCCCAAGACATAACAATTCAGCATCACGCCAATCGCCACCAACGCGTAGCTCCCCGCCAGCAGACGCGCCACGGACAACAAGCGGCGGTCGCCCGGCAGTCCAGCGCTGAACTGCGCCAACAGCCATCCCAGCCCGAAGATCAGCACCAGGTAAGTTCCCAGGTAAATGCGCCTGTCTCCAAATCCGCCCGTGAGCATCGTCAGGCCGACGGTCAAGGCCACGCCGGCCGCCGCAGCCAAGGCCATCCACAGGTATCCGTTGGCATCCCGGCCAAAGGGCTGCCTGGTGCTGGCCTCCAGAGCAGGCGAAGAGCCCTCGCTTGCGCTTCCGGTGAGTATCGATGCGCTTGATGGCCGGGAGAACATTGAGAGTTTGCGGGCGGCATACAGCGCCGCCAACAGGATCAAGACAAAAAGCAGGTTCTCGTAGCCGACAACCAAGAGGAAATCCTTGAGAAAATCCAGCAGCGTGGCATGGGGAATCTCCCCGGAGTTGACGTGAATGGCGGTCCCGAACGTGCAGGATTGGGCATGGACGAAGTAAGCCTTGACCCTTGGGACCCAGAAGAGAAGGGGCAGAAAAACCGCGCCAAGGGTCCAGAGCTTGAACCCGCGCAGCTTGCGAACCACGATCCAATCGATGAGCGCCAAGACGAACAAGCCACCGACGATTTCCTGATAACGCCCTATCCGCGTTAATGTGTCGTGCCGGTCGTTCAGCCGCACCAGCAGCAGGATAGCCGCCGTAGCGGCAACGCCCACCGCGTAGGATGCCGGCTCCCAGATGCCCCCCCGCCGAAAGCGTGCAACGGCCAGGCAAACCAGCGGAAGACAGGTGATGCACGTCTCCATGGGGCGCACACAAAGCGCCAGCCCGATCGCCAGCCCTCCGGCCAGAGCATGCAGTTTCCTCTGCCAACCGTCGCAGCGAATCGTGTGATAGACGGCGGCCGAGACGGCGGCAATCCAGTAAATCTCGTTGAAAAACACCTGGGCATGCCTTACCAGCCAGGGGGCAGAGCCGATGATGCAGGTCGCAAACACGGCCAGAACCTTGTCGCGGCAGATCAGCTTCACGTTCAAGAAGGTGTAAAGCAGCACCAACAGGTAGAAGAAGAAAAGGGTGGCGCGATACGCGACAAAGACTTTGCCCCCGCAAAGCAACATGGGCAGTAGCCCCATCTCCGGTCCCAGCATGATGTGCGAACCGGGAATTCCGCAGGAAATCAAGGGCACGGCCGCGAATCCGTCGGACTGGAGTTCCGCATAACCGATGTCCAGCGCGCTAAGGTAGCCGGCCTCATCGCCGCCGTTGAAGCTGGTGCAATGGAAGTACCAGAAGACCAACGGGAAGACCAGGGCCACGAGATACAGGCCGAGTCCGGCCGTGGAAAACAGCGATCGCCAAGGAGCAAAAGGCGGACGGGTTGATCGTCGAGTCATGCTATGGTCTATCCATCTACCGCCAGACGAAAGCCTCGCGGAGGAACTGGGAGTAATAGGCGGCCCCCCACCGCCAGACGCAGAGCTTCCGCTGCCCGCCGATGCGGGGCGGCTCGTCGCCGGGGATCTCCGCCACCTTCAGCTTGCGCTTGGCGGCGCGGACCGAAAGCAAGGGCTCCCAACTGATGCGGCAGCCGAAGAGCCGCTCCTGGGTCCGGTGCGACTTGTCCAGGTCCAGCTCCAAGTCGTGGATCAGTTGCGTACGATAGGCGCGGAGGATCACCATCACGTCGGTGTAATGCCCGCCGTGCAGGAGGTTTACGGTCCTGGTGAATAGCCAGTTGCCGAAGGCCGTGAGCCAGTCGTCGTCCGCGCTGCGGGCGGGCCCCAGGTAGCGCGAGGCGATCACCATGTCGTAGCCCTCTTTCATCTTCGCCACCAGCCGCGGTATGAGCTGCGGAATGGAATTGCCGTCGGGGCTGAAGGTGATCAGCACGTCGCCTTGGATATAAGGGAGAACGGTCATGTAGGCCTGGCGCACGCCCGGCTCCTTCTGCATGTAAATCTCGTAGCCGTGCTCCTTGGCGTATTCCACCGTGCCGTCGGTCGATCCACCGTCGACGATCAGGATCTGGTCGACCCAGTCCCGCTGGATCTGCGGCATGATGGCCCGCATGCCGTCGATTTCATTGAGCGTGGGTATGAGCAATGTCGTTTTCATGGTATTTTCCTTCCGCGATTATCGTCCTCTCAGGGCGTGCCAATGAGCCCGCAGCCGCTGGTAAATCGCGTCGCCCATCACATTCCGCAGAGTTTGCAGCAGCCGCGGGACCGCTGTGCGCAGGTTGGGGCTGCCGGGAACGCAACGTCGCACGGCTTGCCCTATCGGCCGCAGCCGGGCGCCGAGACCCAGCCGCATGCGCAAGGCCCGCAAGGAGCGCATCTGCGCCTCGTACAACAACTTCAGGTGCATTTGGAACCGCTGTCGGCGCGTAAAGCCCTGGGGACCGGTCAGCACCGCATATTTCTCTTCGAACTTCGTTCCGATCCGCCGCAGGGTCATCCGCCGCTGATGGATTTCAGGGTTCTCCTGCAGCGGCAGGAGCCGGCCGGAGGAGAAGGCGTCGACCGCTGTGAGCGCATGGTAGTCGACGTGAGGATAGGCCACCTCGCGCCACATCTTCCGCGAAAACAGCCAGCCCTGCAGGCCCAGCGGCTCGGGATGCTGGAAATGCCAGCTCGTCATCGATTCGTCGTGCCATACCTCGGGCAGCCCCGCATTGACCAGCCGCCAGCCCAACTCGTAGGGGCCGCACAGGTAGCCCCGCAGCGAACGGTGTTCGTCGAACCCGCCAAAACGCACGATGTCGGCGGTCCGCATGCATGCGCAGGCCCCGGCGTTGGGTAACAGGGGCCGCCACTCATACTGCTGGAGTTGGCTGACCTCGCGGAGGTCGTCCGGATACGTATGATTCGAGCGCCGCTGATGGTACATCAACACCATCGGCTTCAGTTCCCCCTCGCCGGGCGCCTGGAAGGCGGCCAGGATGGAGGAGATGAATCCCGGCGGATAAATGGCATCGCTATCGCAGATGACCGTGATCGCGCCGCGGCCGTGGAGCAGGCCGATGTTGTAGCCCTGGTGCTTGTGATAGAGGCCCTTTTGACCGCAGGTGATCACTACGTCGGCCTGCCGCAGGGCTTCCGCCGCCACGCGGTTATACAACTCGACCCAGACAATCTCGTAGGCCTCGCGCGGGGCGTCTTGCCGATTCAGCCAGTCCAACGTATGAAATCGCTCGCGGCACTCCCAGTCCAGGAGCACGAGCGACACTTGCGGTGTGCCCGGTCGTGAGTTGGCCTTGTGTAAGATTGTCGTCATCGGCGAAATTCCCCCCTCGCTGTCCCTCATTTGACGCCCAGTTCGATCGGCTGAGGCCGGGCAAGAATCGCGGCGAGCCGCTTCAACACGTTCACCGCTGGGTCGAACAGGCGGCGGACCGGCAGGGGAAGCCGCTCGTAGCGTTGCCGCGCCAACTGTGTCCGCGCGCGGGCTGCCGCTACGATGTTCCTGGCCCACGCATGCCGCGTGGCTGCAGTTTTCTCCAGGAAAGCTTCGATTTGGGCGATCTCCACGGGCTCGCCGGCCCGCAGCGGCGCGGGGCCGGCCCCGTAGACCGGCACGGGGCAGAACGGATCGCGGACCTTGGCCAGCAGCGTTTCGTAGGCGGCCTGGCGGCTTTCCAGGGCCTGCGTTTCGATCAGGCGTGCCAGCTTGCAAGTGTCACGTTTTCGCTCCTCGAAGCGGGCTGCAAAATCGCGCGAGTCGGCGGCGAAAGTCTCCGGCTCCAATACGTAGACCTTGCCATCCGCGGAGTGAAAGCTCGGCGCGGCGACCCGCCGGGCGGCGCTGGCGGTCGTATAATTCTCGTGTTCGAAGACCACGTCCGGCAAAAACACCCGCCGCTCGTGCCCCAAGCAGGCCAGCAGGCGGTAGGTGTCGCCGATGTGGTCGTCGATACGGTAGCGACGATAGCAGGTCGGGCAGACGCCGATTTCCAGACAGGCCTTGCGCGAGAGGATGGGAAACGCGCATAGCCGCTCCCGAAACAGCAGATCGTTGACGTGCAACATGGCCATATCGTCGTCGAAACGGGTAAGCGTCGCGTAAACCGTACTGTCCCAGCCCGCCGTGCGCACGATCACGTCGTCGTTGATAAGCATCACGTATCGGCCGGTCGAGGCCCCGAAGCAGGCATGGTTGAGCGCGCCCATGGTCAGCCCCGGCGGCAGGATCAGCGTCTTGACGGCCAGACCTTCGCAGGCGATGGCGTGGCTCTGCGGGTCGTCTGCATCGACCCCCAGGATGACTTCGATCTCCTGCGGATAATGGGCCGTGTCGCGCAGGCTGCGAAGAAACCTGCCGGCCAGGTCGGGCTTGCCCCGCGTGGGGAGCAGAAAGGAGATTCTAGGCATGTCCAATGTACCACGGTGTTTTTGGCAGGGTGGTCATTCTAGGTAAACGGAAAAAATGGGTCAACGCCACTTGCGCGAGCAGGCTGCGTGCAGTCATTGCTAGCACAGTTCTTCCATAATTGGCGTTGGAAGAACTCTCGCCAGGGCCTATACTGCCCGTGGTCAAAATGCCAAATCTTGCCTTATGCGCATTCCGGAATCCCAAAATGAGAGATCGATCTCTGTGGCAGCGTGCTTGCTCGACGGGGGGGCGTTTCCTGCGGAAACTCCACATCCCTGAGTCGGCCATCCAGAGGATCAAGGGGGCCGTGGTGACTCCGCCTCCCCCGCTTTATCCCCTGGATATCCCGACCATCGCCATTGAACCCAGCCTGGATTTCCTGCTGCTGGAACTGCCGCCTCGCTATCAGCCGATGATGCCCAACGGCATCGGCTACGTGCATAACGTCCTGCTGAAGACCGGCGTCCGCTTCCAGACCGTCGACGTCAACGTGTTGATGTACCATCGCTACCACCAGGCGCGGATCCTGGGGGGAAGGCCACTGGTCGCCGCGGGCGGCTATGTTATGAAAGACGATCCCTGGGAAAACATCCACACGGCCGAGTGGGAGCGCGAAGACGTCCTGGACTTCTTCTGGCCGGAGATCGCGGACCTCTTGCAGCAGATCGTCAAGAGCGGCGTCAAAGCCGTGGGCATCTCGGTCCACGCCAGCAACCGCGTGCTGGCCAAGCGCTTCGTGCGGGAGCTTCGCGCCCTGACCCCCGAGGTTGTCGTCGTGGTGGGCGGCTATGACTGCGTTTACGCGCACGTAGGGCCAGTTCTCTTCCCGGACTTCGACTACATGGTGATCTTCGAGGGCGAGCTGACGATCGGCCCGCTGGTCAGCGCCCTGGCGCGGGGGCAGCGGCCGAAGGACGTGCCGGGCATCCTTTCCCGTTTTGACTCGCCGGGGCGCGTTTGGGAGTCGGCTCCGCTTCTGGCTGACCTGGATTCGGTTGACTACCCGCGCTACCAATGGGCCGACAACATGGTCCTTTACCAGACCTACGATCGCAAGCACCTGGTGCCGATCACGGCCAGCCGGGGCTGTAAGTGGGGCCGCTGCCGCTTCTGCGGGGAGCGATTCCCTTTCCGCAATCGCGCGCCGGCGAAGATCGCCGACGAGATCGAAACTATGTACCGCCGCGGCTTGCATACCTTTCACTTCAACGAAAGCGACGTCAACGGCAATCCCCAGATGCTGTACGACCTATGCACGGAGATCCTGCACCGCGAAATGAAAGTCCAACTCGTGGGCCAGCTCCGCATCCACAAGGACAGTACAGCCGAGTACTTCCGCCACCTCCACGAGGCCGGGTTCCGCTACCTGCGGTTCGGCGTCGACGCCTGGTCCGAGAACACGATCCGATTGCAGAGGAAGGGTTACACCATCCCCATGGTTATCCAGAACCTCCGCGACTGCCACGCCTCGGGCATTTTCACGGCGGCCAACCTGGTGCTGGGCGTGCCCGGCGAGACCGAGGAAGATGTGGACGAGATGATCCGCAACATCGTGGCCTGCAAGCGCTACGTGCAGTCGATCGAAAGCCTCAACACGCTGATCCTCACCGGCGGCGGCGACTACCTGCGGAACCCCGACGAATACAAGATCCGCTTCCGCGGCGACAAAGCGGCGATTCTCCGCGAGCATCCGTACTACGTGCCTCCGGCGCTCTGGTACAGCGAAGACCCGTACATCGACCAGGATGTCCGTTTGCGGCGGCTCGATCGGATCTGCGTGGCCTTGCATTCCAGCGGCGTGAACATCGGGGCCTTTGCCTCGCGCGTGCTCGAACAATTGAAAGCGGAGCCCGCTCCGGCCAAGGCCGCATGATTCGGGCCACGTCCTGGCCTTGCGTTTTTACCTGAGGACCGAGCATGGCGGCCATCCTTCCCGATCAGAAGACTGTGATCCCCGGCGGCGATGCCTTGTTCCACGGCATGCCCGGCCGGCTGAAGGTCCTGTATATCGCC
>CAZTPX010000188.1:0-18113 GCA_964615095.1 uncultured Planctomycetaceae bacterium
CCGGCGTGTCGTTGATCTCGCCGCCGCCGCACCACGACATCTATTCCATCGAAGATCTGGCCCAGTTGATCTACGATCTCAAGTGTGCCAATCCCGGCGGCATGGTCTCCGTGAAGCTCGTTTCCGAAGTCGGCGTCGGTACGGTGGCGGCCGGCGTGGCCAAGGGCTATGCCGACGAAGTGCTCATTAGCGGCCACGACGGCGGCACCGGCGCCAGCCCCTTATCGTCGATCAAGCATGCCGGCAGTCCCTGGGAAATCGGCCTGGCTGAGACCCAGCAGACGCTTGTCCTCAACGGCCTCCGCGACCGCATCCTCGTGCAATGCGACGGCCAGATGCGGACCGGCCGCGATGTCGTGATCGGCGCGCTGCTGGGCGCCGAGCGGTTCGGTTTCGGCACCTCCGCCCTGGTCTCGCTGGGCTGCATCCTCATGCGCAAGTGTCACCTGGGGACCTGTCCTGTGGGCATTGCCACGCAGGACCCCGACCTGCGGAAGCGGTTCCAGGGCAAGGCCGAATATGTCGTCCGCTTTCTGACCTTTGTGGCCGAGGACGTCCGCCGCGAGATGGCCCGCTTGGGCTTCCGCAAGTTCGAGGACATGATCGGCCGCGTCGAGCGACTCAGTTTCAACAAGGCCATCGATCATTGGAAGGCCAAGGGCTTGGACTTTTCGGCCGTCTTCGCCAAGCCGGACCAGTCCAACGGCTGCGCGCTGCGCCGCGTGCGTCTCCAGAGCGACATGCACAAAGACCACCTCGACTGGTCAATCATCGAGCAGCTTGGGCCGGCCCTGGCCGAAGGCACGCGCACGCACCTGGAAATGCCGATTCGCAACATCCACCGTGCGGTGGGCGCGATCCTCAGCAACCGCATCGTGCGTTGCCACGGCGGCAAGGGCCTGCCCGACGGCACCTTCGACCTGACCTTCACCGGTTCGGCCGGCCAGAGCTTCGGCGCCTTCCTCGCCAAGGGCGTGACGCTGAAACTGATCGGCGACGCCAACGACTACTTGGGTAAGGGCCTTTCCGGGGGGCGGATCATCGTGCAGACCCCGCCGGGCTCGCCCTTCGTCCCCAAGGAAAACGTGGTTGTCGGCAACACGCTGCTGTATGGCGCGACAGGTGGCGAGGTTTATATCAACGGCCTGACGGGCGAGCGGTTTTCCGTCCGCAACAGCGGCGCGATCGCGGTCGTCGAGGGCGTGGGTGACCACGGCTGCGAATACATGACCGGCGGCATCGTGGTCGTGCTGGGCCGCACCGGCCGCAATTTCGCCGCGGGCATGAGCGGCGGCATCGCCTACGTCTTGGATGAGCACCAATTGTTCGATACGCTCTGCAACCTCGACATGGTCGACCTCGAGCCCGTCCACCTCGACGAGGACCTCGACTTGCTCCAAGACCTGATCCGCCGCCATTGCCGCTGGACCGGCAGCCTGCAAGCCAGGATGATCCTCGATCGCTGGCGGGAGATGTCGGGCCGCTTCGTCAAGGTCATGCCGATCGACTACCGCAAGGCCCTGCTCCGCCTCCGCGAACGCGAGCAGGTCAAGAGTGAAGGCGCCGCAACAACCGAAGAAGTGTTCAGATAGTGGTAACTCTTTGGCGGAATAAAGAAGACGACCCCTGCCAGCTTGCCTGGCAGGTGAGAGAGTCTTGTGAGCGAAGAGGCGACGGCCAAGAAATACTTCGTACGACCCTGCCGGCCGGGCACCCTCTGGGTGCCCGGCCGGCAGGGTCGTGGATCGACTGACGTAGGTCTTACTCGCTAAAAAAACTCATTCACCAGCCCGGCAAGCGGGCTGGGGTCTGTTCTTCCATTCCGCTAAAAGTTACAAATTTCGAATTTTCACCGTATAGTTCGCGTTTTTCCCTAAAGACAGCACCGAAATGGGCAACCCCACAGGCTTCAAGCAGTTTACCCGAGCAGAAATCTCCCACCGTCCGGTTTCGGAGCGGATCAAGGACTGGTACGAAATCGACCAGCCGCTGGTCGAGAACGTGCTCAACCAGCAGGCAGCCCGCTGCATGGACTGCGGCATTCCCTTTTGCCACGGCGCCGGATGCCCGGTCAAAAACCGCATTCCGGAGTTCAACGACCTGGTCTATCGCGGCCATTGGCAAGCGGCCGCCGAGAACCTGCACTCGACGAACAACTTCCCCGAGGTGACCGGCCGGGTCTGCCCCGCTCCCTGCGAATCGGCCTGCACCTTGGCGATCAACGACCGTGCAGTGACCATCAAGCACATCGAGTACCAGATCGCCGAGCGGGCCTTCCGCGAAGGCTGGGTCGAGCCGATTCTGCCGCCCACGCGGACGGGCAAGCGGGTGGCGGTCATCGGTTCCGGCCCTTCCGGCCTGGCTGCCGCCCAGCAGATCAACCGGGCCGGCCACGAGACCGTGGTTTTCGAGAAAGACGACCGCATCGGCGGCCTGCTGCGCTACGGCATTCCCGACTTCAAGCTGGAAAAGCGGATCATCGACCGCCGCCTGGAACAAATGTCGTGCGAAGGGGTGCGGTTCCAGTCGGGCGTGGAAGTCGGCCGCGACGTCACTGCCGCTGAGCTGCGCAGCCAATTCGATGCGGTTTGTCTCTGCATGGGCGCCGGTCAAGCCCGGCCCCTGAGTGTGAACGGGGCCGATCTCCACGGCGTACACCTCGCCATGGACTTCCTCAGTCAGCAGAACCGCCGCGTGGCCGGCGACGATCCGCCGGCCGGCCGCGGGCCTGTGCTTACAGCCAAGGGCAAACACGTGATCGTGGTGGGCGGCGGCGACACCGGCAGCGACTGCGTCGGCACGTCGATCCGCCAGGGCGCTATTTCCGTGACGCAACTGGAAATCCTGCCCAAGCCGCCCGATGCCAGCAACAACGAGACCCCCTGGCCGCAGTGGCCGCGGATCATGCGCACGTCCTCGTCGCAGGAAGAGGGCTGCGAACGCCGCTGGAGCGTCTTGACCAAGGACCTCCGCGGCGATGAAGGCCAGGTCCGCGAACTGTTCGGCATCGACGTTAACTGGCTGCCCGGCGCTAAGGGCTGGGAGATGAAGGAGATCCCCGGCACTGAATTCGTGCTTCCCGCTGATCTGGTGCTGATCGCCATGGGCTTCCTGCATGTCGTGCGGAGCGGTTTCGTGGAAGAATTGGGCGTGAAACTCGACGGCCGCGGCAATGTGGCTGTCGACAACTGGATGTCGAGCGTGCCGGGCGTTTTCGCCGCCGGCGACACCGTGCGCGGGGCCTCGCTTGTGGTCCACGCCATCAACCAGGGCCGCATCATGGCCGCCGCCGTGGATAAATGGCTGCGGAAGTAGCACGCGACCGCTGCGAGAAGCTATAATAGGGGCTAATCAACCCGCTTCTCGCACGCGTCGACTATGAACGAACGGCTGACTGGCATCCTGGTAGAGTCGGGAATCGAGGTGATCGCCGGCCTTTTCCTGGCGTACATGGGCTTTCTCAGCCCCGTTTTCCGCCGTAGCAGCGAGCAACTGGCGCCCGATCGTTGGCTGGGCACAGTGCGCGTTTCCTTGCGAATCCTCGGGCCGCTCCTGTGCCTCATCGCCGGACTCAGGGCCGCCGCCGGTATCCACCAGGAAGGCGAGGTCTCGATCTTGCAGTGGCAGGAGTTCACGCCGCCCGAAGGACGATTCCGCGTCTCTATTCCGGGTAAGTTCGACATGAAAGTCAGGGATGTTTTCTACGGAGGGTCGCAAGTCAAAGAATCCTGCTTCGACGTTACGATTCCTGCGCTGAGGTTCCTCGTAAGCTATGTCGATCTCCCGACAAGCATGCTGACGGCTGAACCGAACGAGATATTGACTAAGGAGTTGGACAGCGACGTCCGGTATGCGGGCGTAAAGCTTCTCAGCAAGGAAACAACCCACTTCGCCGGCTACCCGGCGATCCGCTTCAAGTTGCACGACGTGTCGAAAGGCATTTTTGTCGAGGGTATCCTCCTAGTTGCCAAACAGCGACGATATCAGTTGACCGTCAATTTCATCAACGAAACCTCGGCTCGCGACCGCGAAACGTTCTTCGATTCGTTTCAGGTTCTTGAGTCTCCGTGATGTCCGGGTATGACATGGCAAGGTTGCCTGGATTCCGCCGGAGGACGTTGCAGCGGTCTCTGATACGCCATCAACCCCGACACGGCTGGCGCGTCCCTGAGGCCGTAGGGTGGGACCGGGCTAGGGCAAAACTACCCAACTTGGTAAATACTGTTTTGTTCCGAATCTGTTCTAGTTTTCGATGCAGGTTTCCAGACCCCACTCGGCTTGCGGTCTGTCGATTTAGTCCCGCCCCCGCTGGGCTTGCTGGCACGAGATTAAGGCGGAAAGGGTTCCAGCAACACCACTTACGTTTCGGGTACACCCCTGCCGGCTTGTCCGGCAGGTGGACAAGTCTTGTAAGCGAAGTGGCGATCACAGGACCTCTCCAGGACCCCTGCCAGCTTGCCTGGCAGGTGAACGAGTCTTTTGAGCGAAATGACGTTTGCGGAGTTTCTTCGGGAATTGCGTCATCGCCCCCCTCGCTCACAAAACTCCTTCACCGGCCAGACAAGCTGGCAGGGGTCGAACAACGTTGGGGACGTCCGTCGTCTCGCTAGCAAGACTCTTTCACCAGCCCGGCAAGCGGGCTGGGGTCTGTTCCTCCATTTCGCTAAACAGTTGCAGAGACTTGCGATCGATGCCCGTTGCCTCTACGCGATCGTCCTTCCCCCGTCCACCGGCAGGCACACACCCGTGACGTAATCGTTCTCGATGAGAAACACGGCTGCCTGGGCGACGTGCTGCGGCGAACCGGGCCGTTTCAAAAGCGTCGCCGCTACGGCCCCGGCAACCTCCGGCTGCGTTGCATCCTCCGGCACCATCACGGGACCGGGCAGAATGCAGTTCACCCGCACGCGCGGATTCTTCCGCGCAAGTTCTACGGCCAACATACGCGTCATCGTGGGCAGCGAACCCTTGCTGATGTAGTAGGCCGCGTAGTTCAGCCCGGGCCGTTGACAGGCCCAGTCGCCGATCGTCACGATTGCGCCGCCCTGCGGCTGCGCCGCCATGATCCGCCCGGCCTGCTGGCAACACAAGAACGTACCGAGCGTGTTGATCTTGAACTGGCGACAGACATCGTCCGCCGTAACCTCCTCCAGCGGCTTGGGTTCCCAGATAGCCGCTGCGGTCACTAAGGCGTCCAACCGGCCGAAACGGTCCATCACCTGCGCGAACAGCCGGGCAACGGCCCGCTCGTCGGCAACATCGGCGGCAAAGGCCGCGGCCTCCGTCCCCAGGCGTTGAAACTCGTCCACCGTCTGCAAGGCGGCATCCGCCGACTCATGGTAGTGTACCGCGATGCCATAGCCGCGCTCGGCAAGCGCTCGGGCCACGGCGTTGCCCACCCGCCGCTTGCCGCTGCCGGTCACCAATGCGACTTTGCTAGTACTCAACATACGTTGCGACAACGGAACCACGAAAGACACGAATCACACGAAAAAAAGAAAAGAAACTCGCCCTATCACCATCAGCAATCTTCACACCTTTCTTTCGTCCTTTCGTGTATTTCGTGGTTCTTCTTATGTTCTTCCTTCTACTTGTTTCAACTCTTCGAAGTATTCACCCAGCGCTTCTTTCCAATCCGGCATGGCCGGACCGCCGAGGCGATGATAGGCGGTCGTGTCCAACACGCTATACGCGGGCCGCGGCGCGGGAGCCGCATAGTCGGCCGTCGTGATCGGTTCCACCGGCACGTCCAGGCCCGCCAGGCGCACGATCTCGCGGGCAAACTCGCACCACGTGGCCTCGCCCCGGTTGGTGACATTGTAGATCCCCCACGCCGCGGGCGCGGCCCCGCCGACTCCCAATAAATAGACAATCGCGCGGGCCACGTGCGGCACGTAGCTCGGCGTGCAGCGCTGATCGTCGACCACCCGCAACTTGGGCTGCGTGCGTGCCAGCCGCAGGATCGTCTTCACGAAATTGCGGGCCGCAAGATGCGAAGGCCGGGCATAGAGGCCACAGGTCCTCACCACGATGTGCTTGGCCCAGGCCGTCACCGCCCGCTCGCTCTCGAATTTCGTGATCGCGTAAACGCCCGCGGGGATTGGCGGGTCGTCTTCCCGCCATGGCCGCCCAATCCCGCGACTGCCCGCAAAAAGATAGTCGGTGCTGAGCTGGACCAGAGGGCAATCCAACCGGCGGCAGCCCTCGACCAGCGATTCGACCGCGGTCACGTTCACGGCCCGGCAGCGGGCCACGTCAGTCTCGGCTTGATCGACTTGCGTGTAGGCCGCGCAATGGATCACGGCCCGAGGCGTCAATCGCCGCAAGGCTTCCAGTACGGCGGCACGATCGGTCAGATCGAGCGCGTCAATATCCACGCCCGTGGCTTCCCCCGCCAATTGTCGGCAAAGCTCCGCCCCCAACTGCCCCGCCGCGCCGGTCACAAGGATGCTCATAAGCCATCAACAACCTGGATCAATGAACCAATTTATAGTTTGCGCGGGCGGAAATGAGCCGTTGGAGTCCCGCCTTTAGGCGGCTGTTCCGGGCGGATTCCGGCTAACGCCGGGACTCCAACGGTTCATTTCCGCCCGCGTGGAGCATAGACGCCGCCTCTGAAAACGATAGCGGTTACTCCGGCCCGCGCCAAGTACCCTAAAAGTGGTGGCGGGTTGACAACAGCCCAGAGAATAAGGTGAAATAAACTGTTTTGGAGTCTGATTCTATGAATGTGTTGGTTGCCGGCGGCGCCGGCTACATCGGCTCGCATGCCGTGAAAATGTTGTTCGAGGCCGGGCATCGCGTCGTGGCCGTTGACAACCTCTTTCGTGGCCACCGCCAGGCGGTCCACCCCAAGGTGGCGTTTCACCAGGCCGATCTGGCGGAAACCCGCCCGTTGACCGAATTGCTCAAACGCTACGAGATCGAGTGCGTAATGCATTTCTCGGCCTTGGCCTATGTCGGCGAGTCGGTGACCGATCCCCTGGCCTACTACGACAACAACACGGCCGGTACGATCAGCCTGCTCAAGGCGATGCACTCCGCTGGCGTGAAACGACTGGTCTTCAGCTCGACCTGCGCCACCTACGGCGAACCGGAAGGCGTGCCTATCGTGGAAACTATGCGGCAGTCGCCGATCAGTCCCTACGGGTGGTCGAAATGGTGCGTCGAGCGGATCCTCCGCGACTATGCCGCGGCCAATGCGGAGTTCGCCTTTGTGGCTCCACGGTACTTCAACGTGGCCGGCTGCGCCTGCGACGGCAGCCTGGGCGAGGACCATCATCCGGAAACGCACCTCATTCCGGTCCTGCTCCAGTCGCTCTTGGGGCAGCGGGAGAAGGTAGTCGTTTTCGGCACCGACTATCCCACGCCCGACGGCACTTGCATTCGCGACTACATCCATGTCGAGGACCTTTGCGAGGCCCACATCGTGGCCATGAAGGCCCTGCAACCGGGCGACATGCGGTTCTACAACCTGGGTATCGGCCGCGGCTATTCTGTCAAGGAAGTCATTGATTCGGTCCAGCGGGTGACGGGCAAGACGGTGCCCGTGGAATATGGTCCGCGGCGGCCCGGCGACCCGGCCGCCTTGTATGCCAACGCGCAGAAGATCCACGACGAGTTGGGTTGGCAGGCCCGGCACACGGAGATCGACGACATCGTGGCCACGGCCTGGAACTGGTTCAAGCACCACCCGCACGGCTACGCCGACTGACCGATGTCCGGTGTGCGATGCCGCCCCTTGGCTTCTCATGCATGGCCATTCATGGCCATTTGCCGGCGCAGCCGGTATTAGGCCCGTGCTTTAGCACGGGCAAACGGGACGTTAGAATAGATTGTGGCCTCATTTCTGCGGGCCGCCCGCAGAACAAAGCGCGATTCCGCCTGTTGACCCGTGCTAAAGCACGGGCCTATCACCGGCTGCGCCGAGCAATGGGCGTAAACGCCCATAAAGGCCAACTGTGAAACAGAAATAGCATACAAATCACGAGCCGACCGCGTTGAGTGTGGAGATTTAACAGCATGATTCGCAAGGATCCGATACTTTCTACCGACGCCCAAGGGGTCTGGCGTGAGGATACGCCGGGCCATCGCTACGGTATCGAATGGGGAGAGATATACAGAGTCGTCGGCGGCAAGTTGGATGGCATCACCGAGATGAACACCTACGTTGAACTCGAATTTGACTATGGCCATTTTCTTGAGTTCTACGATTGCTGGCCCGGATTCGTAGAGTTGTTGACGCGATTACCAGGAACATCCCCGGAATATCGCCGGATTGGTTCCGAAGGGTCGAGTCGCTTGGAAGCGAGGACAAGCCAATTGTCCTGTGGAAACGGGAATAGGGAGAAACGAAAGAAGATCAGCCAACAAATCCTGCTTTACCAGCGATTACGCCACTTGACAGTTCCACGCGGACAGCAAAAATGATGGCAATACCCGTACACTTACCCAGCAGTTAAGGAGTAGTTCGAATGGACGACATGACCCTGAAACAAGCCCAAGCCGCCGTGGCCGCCGCCCTGGCGAAAGCCGAGCAGATCGGCGTCAAAATGAACATCGCGGTGGTCGACGCCGGCGCTAACCTGAAGGCCTTCGCCCGCATGGACGGGGCCTGGCTCGGCTCGATCGACATCTCGATCCGCAAGGCCCGTACCGCCCGCTTCTTCGACATGAATACCGGCGATATCGGCAAGCTCTCGCAGCCCGGCGAATCGCTGTTTGGCATCGAACACTCCAACGGCGGGCTGATTACTTTCCCGGGCGGAGTCCCTATCCGCAACCAAGCCGGCACAGTCATTGGCGCCATCGGCGTTTCCGGTAGCGCGGTCGAGAACGACCACGCCGTGGCCTCGGCCGGCGCGGCAGCGGCAAAATAGGCGGGAATCCAGCGAAGGACCATCAACCATCCCAATCATCGCCGAGGCCCGAACATGACAAATCGCGTTCTCACTCGTTCCGTCGCTTTCTTGGTCGCCATAGCGGTGCTTCTGGGCAGCCCTGCCTTGCCGCCAGTGCAGGGCGAGACTGTCCAAGGGATGTATTTCGCCAAAAAACAGTATGTCCCAAAGCCATTGCCGACGTTTGCCGAGACCAAGGGCAAGCTGCCCGGCCCGATCTTCGATGAGAACCCTTTGTACGTGCAGATGTACTGGAAAGCGTGGGAACTGGGATTCCGCAACTTCTACGAGCCCAAGCCGGGAAGCGGTTTCGTCAGCCAGTTCATCGACGCTGCCTTCAACAAGAACATCTTCCTCTGGGACACCTGTTTCCTGTCGATGTTCTGCAACTACGGGCATCCACTGGTGCCCGGCATAGGCTCCTTGGACAACTTCTATGCCAAGCAATACGCGGACGGCGAAATCTGCCGCGAGATCGACCGGACGACAGGGCGGGACTACGTTGAGTGGGTGAACCGCGAGCAGAAGGACTTGTTCAGCCGCTGGAGTCACTTCTCGGTGACCTACGTCGGCCGCGACGTCCCCGCTCCGCCGCCGCACCTGACTCTCGATGCCCTGAATCACCCGATCTTCGCCTGGGCCGAGTTGGAAAGCGTTCGCGTAACCGGCGACCGTTCCCGCTTGAAACTGGTCTACGAACCGCTGGTCCGCTACTACGGTGCGCTGCAAACGTACGTCCGCCAAGGAAACGGTCTCTACATCACCGATTGGGCCAGCATGGACAATTCGCCGCGCAATGCGTACTTGGACAAGGGCGGCACGGCCGTGGATACCTCGTCGCAAATGGTCATGTTCGGCAACCAACTGGCCCAGATCGCCGATCTGCTGGGAAAGAAGGAAGAGGCCACGGCATTCCGCAAGGAAGCGGCAAGACTGGCAGGGATCATCAACGCGAAGATGTGGGACCGCAAACGGAAGTTCTACTTCGATCTGACGGCCGACGGCAAGCTGGCGCCGGCGAAGACGGTCGCCGCCTTTTGGACGCTCTTGGCGGGCGTAGCGTCGATCGAGCAGGCCGACGCCCTGGCGGCCGAACTGCGCAACCCCCAGAGCTTTGCTCGCAAGCACCGCGTGCCGAGCACGCCGGCCGACCAGGCGGGCTTTGATCCGGCTGGCGGCTATTGGCGCGGCTCTGTCTGGCCGTCCACCAACACCATGGTCGTTCGCGGCCTGGAACGCTACCGCAAAGATGATCTGGCCCGCGAGATCGCCTGCGAACACCTGCGGATGGTAGGCGAAGTCTTCCGCACGACAGGCACCGTCTGGGAGAACTACGCCCCGGATGCAGCCAGCCCGGGAAAACCGGCCAAGGGCGATTTCGTCGGCTGGACGGGCATTGTCCCGATCGTCTACTTCCTCGAATACGGCATCGGGTTGAGGGCAGACGCTCCGAACAACCGATTGACCTGGGCGTTAACCTCTAAGAAACGTTGCGGCTGCGAGCGGTTTCGCTTCAACGGCCACACGGCCACACTGGTGGCCCTGCCGTCAAGCGATCCTTCGGGGCTGGTCGCAGTGACGGTCGAGTCAGACGGCAAATTTCAACTGCGGGTCGAGCACGGTGGCAAGAGATGGGAGTTTGGCGTCAAGACCGGGATGAATCGTTTCACGCTAGATTGACAAAAGCGACGAAGAGGGCGGAAAGGTCCACCCTCCTCGGTTTCAGCGTGGTCTTGCTCGGCATCATCGCGCTACCGATTGCATGATGGCGCTGGCATGGGTATTGTCGGCCACGGCCATGTTGAGATTACCCTTGGCGGTCCAAGCGGCGGCCCGGCGTACGAAGCCCAGCGGGCGGTTCGGGTTCAGGGCAATGGCTTGCGTGTACGAGGCAATCGCGGCGTCGTAATTGGCTTGGCTGCTCAGAGCGTCGCCTTGGCGGATGTAGAACATGTAGTCCACCACGCAGACCGGGGCGACGACGGGCGCTGCGACGACAATCACCGGCCTGGGGCGGACCGGATAGAAATGGACGTGGTGGATGGGATAGGCCAAGGCGGGAACGGCCGTTGCGGCCACAATTCCACAGACTGCCAGGAGGGTGCTGATGCGTTTCATGATGGTTTCCTTGTGGTGAGGGGAGATGGGTTTGCTGGCACACGCCAGCGACGATCTAAAAAGCAAGGGCCGTGCCAAGATCTAACTCGAACATCGCAAGTGCCAACGCATCAAGCACTTGCGGAATAGTCAGCGGCGCGGCATGCGAATGTGGCGGCAAACGACTGCCATCAGAATGACGACGGTCGGAATCAAAATGACGGCACTTTCCGCGCTCGCTACCGCCCTTCGTAGCCGGGCAAAGCCTTGGCCTCGGGTATGTGGCTGATCTTCAGCGCGGCGTCGATGGCCCGATCGAAATCGGCGGGCGCCTTGCCGATCGGAACCCGGCTGCGGAAGTAGGCGGCCCACTTGAATTCGGCAAACGAATCATTCGTCTTCTGGTAGCCCCCGCGCTTGCGCACCTCCCAGGCGAGGGACCGGTAAGGATCGTCGGTCAACTCGGTGACCTTCTGCGGCAAGCGATCGGGCGATAATGGACCGCGCCCCTGGTTGTCGTAAAGATAGACCCAACCGTGCCGTTGCATCTTCTTCCAGAAGTCGTCCACGCTCAGGTCGTGCCAATTGGCCTCGATGCGGGCCTCGAAATGGTCGGTCACGCGGTTCTTCAGCAACGCCACGGCCAGATGATGGCCATCGATCAGATAGGGCACGCCGCCAGGCCCTACAACCAACAGCGGCAAGTGCTTTTCCATGTACTTCTTGAACTTCTCGGGGGTCTTGCCCACGATGTTCTGTGCCCGTTCCTCGACCTCCCGGTAACCGACGGCAAACTGCGTGGGCCTCACCGCGTCGATCATCACCATGCAGCGGCTCAGGGCCGGCAGGCTCGGACTAAAGGGTGGCGCATCGGAGGCCCGTGCCAGCAGCAGGCAGGCGAGCCAGGCAAGGGCCGTACCGGCGGCAACTCGGCAGCGCAGTCTGCGGCCTTTGCCGGCACTCTCAGACCGCAAGTGCGAACTGTAGCAAGGGGACCAAACCAGCGAGAATAATCCTTGAGAGCGGCACATGATTTAGGCTTGCCTTAGCTTCTCCGAAATTCATTATTTCCCCCTCTTATAGCGAAAATCGCGGACGTTGACAAGCGGGAGCACTCGAAGGACTGGTCCGCATTTTACAAATATCGGGCGTCGCCGCGGGTTGCAGCGGATAAAATGGGCCGTTTGGGTGGGAAATAGGTTGAAAAATCTTGCGATTTCGATTATTAGTAAGGGATTAGACTGAGCGGCAGATACGCCTGGATTACCCTACTCGCGATGCGTTGGGGGACGGACATTTGCCCTGGGATTGATGATCGCGATAAGGAACGGACATTGATGATGGCAGGAAACGGCATGGAAAAAATTCCGACGCCCTTGCGGCTCTATTGGCAGCGGTTTCGATATACGACGCTTCCGCTGATTGGGCTGTGCGCCTTTGCGGCGTGTACGTTGCTGTTGTGGACGAAGCAGGGCGAGATGCCCCACGCCATCGGCGAGATCGAGGCGATCCGCGCCGAGGTGTCGTCGCCGTTGGCCGGCATCCTCGTTCCCTTGCCCAAACAGGAGGCGTGGGCACTCTACGAGACAGTCGAAGCGAACCAGCCGCTCGCCCAATTGGACGATCAGCCCTTGAAGGCCGAGTTGGCGGCCTTCCAGCAGGAATTGGACCGGATAGAAAAGGAACTTGGCGCGGTGAAGGCCAAGTTGGACGTGAGCGAAGCTGACCGAAAGTTGACTTACGCGTCCGACGCGGCCCGGCTGTGGGTGGAACTGGAACAGCACGGCCTGATCGCACTGGAGCGGCAGGCGGAGGTCGCGGTCAACGCCATCGAGGCCCAGCGGAGGACCGTTTACTTCGACTGCCTCAAGCCGCTGTACGACAAGAAGATCGTTTCCGAGCTGGAGTTGAACAACGCCCGCTACCTTCGCGACGAGGCCAAGAAACGCCTGACCGAGAACACCAAGGTGGCGGGGCAGGCGGATTTCCAGAAAGCGGCCGCGCAAACGCGGTTGGACAAGATGGGCAAGTTCCTGCCGGCCGACATCGAGAAGGAGTTGGCGCCCATCATCCAGGCCGCCAAAGTGCAGGAGGCGAAGATCGAGGAGGTGAAAGTCCAGATCGGCCGCTTGACGATCCGTTCGCCCATCCACGGCATGATCGCTGCCATCAATCACTGGCCGGGTTCCGCCATCAAGGCCGGCGATCCGATCTTGACCATCGCCTCGGACGAGCGCCGCTACATCGTCTGCTACGTGCGGCAAGAGCAGCACGTCGAGCCGCACGTGCGCATGGCGGTCGACGTGCGCAAGCGGGCAGCCGTCGCGCCGACCGTGCCTTCCCAGGTCGAACGTGTCGGGGCACAGATCGAGTCGATCCCCATCCACCTGGCCCGCGATCCCAAGTATCCCGAGTGGGGCCTGCCCGTTCGCATCGCCTTGCCGGAGAAGTTTGTCGGTCATCCGGGCGAGCTTTTCGAGGTGACCTTCAAGACGCACTTGAAAGACGGTGGCGAAGACCGGCCGGACAGTAGCGCGCAGAATTAGGTCCGGCCGAAGAAAATCCGCGTTTGGCCGTAGGACTCCGGACGCGGAAGCCCGTCGCCGTCGATTCGGGGCTGCGCGTCGGTCATCGCGGGCTGCCCGGCGGCTCCAGCCTCTTTCGGTTTCTCAAGAAGCACGGCCGAATCCGCCAAGGCTGAAGCGCGGCTGCCGCAGAGGTAGGCGGGAACAAGCTGCCGGCCAGCGTTTTCATTGCGAAGATGCGAAGTCCTCTTGCACGTCTTGCTGGCGAAAGGCGGCAGCGACCTTGGGAAGGAACATGAAAATCAGGAGGAGGACCGGATAAACCACTCCAGCGCAGCCGCCGAACATCGCCCCCACCGCCCCGCCGACCGCCGCGCCCGCTTCCTGCGGCCCGTGAGCGTGCTCGGCTCGATCGAGCAGCGGATGGACCAAGAATAGGTAATTTCCCTTCGCGAAGTCTGGGCGGGCGTGCCCAACAGGCCCGTTTTGAAAGAGCCCGGGACATTCCGCCGGTGATGTGGTTCTTCGACGGCCACGTTCCGGGGCCGCACGCGACTATAAGTCTACCCCCGCCTGCGACAGGCTTGCAAGTAGCCGGGGGAACCCGAAGGGTTCAAAGCAATTAGCCGGTGGTAAGCGCAGCGCCACGACCGGATCACGAAGAGCGGAAAACCCACCCAACCCCGAAGGGGTCGTAGCGATGGCCGCGCTGTGACCCCTTCGGGGTCGGGGATGCGGTACCGATCTGCACCCCGGGTGCGCTGCGCGACCCGGGGCTAATAGCTGGAATCCCTTCGGGATGAAATCAAACTGACATCGCTGCCGGAACAGATACCGCACACAAAACCAAACTGTTGTCGCACCGGAGATTCGCCTCCTTTGAGCAATCACACAGAGGGTACGCGGCCCGGTGGGGTCTGGACCAACTTAGCGGCTTGCCGGAACCGGCGAGACGTGGCTCGCCGTCAACCACGCCCTGAGGCGCGGTAGCCGCGGCTTGCCGGGCGGCGGTTCCCTGGCGCGACTCCTTACCGAGCACCGGGGAGTGCGGCCGGAGCGTGGACGCGTGCTCTCCAAGGAGCAAATCTTGGCCTGGTTCAAAGCAGGGTAACACTTTACCGTCGCAGTTCTGTAGGGAACGGCCTCCGTGCCGTTCCAAACCGCGCGGAACGGCACGGAGGCCGTTCCCTACAGGTGCTACCCTTGCAGCCTTGGAATTGAACCATGCCCAAATTCTGCCCTGGGCCGACGCCCATTTCGTCGCGCAGGGGAAGTGGCCGTCCGGCAACTCGCATGCCACCGTCGCTCCATCCGCCGACGGCAACTGGATCGCCGTCGATTCGGCGCTGCGCGTCGGTCATCGCGGGCTGCCCGGCGGCTCCAGCCTCTTTCAGTTGCTCAAGAAGCACGGCCGAATCCGCCAAGGCTGAAGCGCGGCTGCCACAGAGGTAGGCGGGAACAAGCTGCCGGCCAGCGTTTTCATTGCGAAGATGCGAAGTCCTCTTGCACGTCTTGCTGGCGAAAGGCGGCAGCGACCTTGGGAAGGAACATGAAAATCAGGAGGAGGACCGGATAAACCACTCCAGCGCAGCCGCCGAACATCGCCCCCACCGCCCCGCCGACCGCCGCGCCCGCTTCCTGCGGCCCGTGAGCGTGCTCGGCTCGATCGAGCAGCGGACGGACCAAGAATAGGTAATTCACGAAGGTACCGGCAATACATTGGAGAATCGCGAAGATCGCGTAGGCAATCGCCAGCCAGCGGCCCCAGGGCTTGAGGCCCAGCAGTCCGATGCCGCTGGCCAGCAGCGCGACGCAGACCGCCAGGCCCAAGGGAATCGAGAGCATAATCCAGGTCTTGTAGGCGGGATTGTCCTGCATGATCTTAAGGACCGGATTGTTGCCGGCATCAGCCATCGTGAACAGAGCGAAACTGCCTATCAGCCCGAACGCTCCAAACGCGGCGAACACAAGATTCAATACGGCGAACACGGTCACTGAGACAGGACGTTGCATGGTATTTCCCTTCGCGAAGTCTGGGCGGGCGTGCCCAACAGGCCCGTTTTGAAAGAGGCCGGGACATTCCGCCGGTGATGTGGTTCTTCGACGGCCACGTTCCGGGGCCGCACGCGACTATAAGTCTACCCCCGCCTGCGACAGGCTTGCAAGTAGCCGGGGGAACCCGAAGGGTTCAAAGCAATTAGCCGGTGGTAAGCGCAGCGCCACGACCGGATCACGAAGAGCGGAAAACCCACCCAACCCCGAAGGGGTCGTAGCGATGGCCGCGCTGTGACCCCTTCGGGGTCGGGGATGCGGTACCGATCTGCACCCCGGGTGCGCTGCGCGACCCGGGGCTAATAGCTGGAATCCCTTCGGGATGAAATCAAACTGACATCGCTGCCGGAACAGATACCGCACACAAAACCAAACTGTTGTCGCACCGGAGATTCGCCTCCTTTGAGCAATCACACAGAGGGTAAAGACTGGTCCCTGACGGACTGCATCTTCTTCACGGTAATGCAGCAACAGGGATTGCGGGAGGCGTCGAGTGTCTCAAGGACCGGCTGCATCGCTGCGCCTAGAAAGTGCAACCTGCGATTGGACTTGCGGCGCAAGTCCGAACTGCGAGCAAATGGTGGCGAGACTCTTTGCGTATTATGTGGGTATAAAGCGCGCTGAGGCGATTCAGGCCCGGCCTGAATACTCTGTGCGTGAATTTGTTCTTTGACAATCTAACCAGGCCCCCGGTGTAGCGAACTGGGGGCCATATATCATGCGCGGCGCCGACCTGCCCAAGTCGGCGTCCGCGCCGGCGGCTGCGCGGAAGCCGTGGCGCGTGGGGCTCGTGTCTCGACCCGCCCTACGGCCCGGGCGACGGTCGCGAACCGCGGCACTTGCTGTGGCAGCAATTAATTATTTTTATGACTCTGCACTTAAATAGCTTCAAGAAAGTGCCGCGTGCCCTACTCCCATATACTGTACGCATGAACACGCTTAGCACAAAATGGTACAAAATGATACAGAATGGCACAAAGTAGCTAAAAAATGGTACAGAATGGCACAAAAATGGCAACGGCCTTTGGCTATGCCGAAATAATCATTAGAGTGTCAAGCGATCATATTCCCGCAGTTTCCGTTGTGCGAGCAACACCTTTCGCGAAAGCAGAATCCACTCATGGACGTACAAAATCGCCACAAAAACTTCAAAAGGACCCTTTCTGTGACCAGCTCACACCACTGCCTGACCCGAAACGGCGGGTTCGTCGCGGCGGCCAAGGCCGGAAAATGCCGCGGAAAACACTTTTTTCTGACCCATGCCCTTTTCAAGGCCAGCAAACAGCTCGGCCGTCGCAGACCGGGTCTTTGCAACAGCGAATGGAACAACAATGGGCTAAACCACACGGCCGCTGCCAGATCGATCTTGCGCAGGCTGGTCACACCGTACGACCTGCGGGGCAATTGCATCCGCCGCTGGCCAGGTGGATAATCAAGGGCTGTCCCCCCCGCCATTTCTTCCCGCCAAGGAGCTTGCCATGACCACCGACGATCGAAGCAACGAGCCAACCCCATCCTGCTGCCCCTCGGGCAATTGTGGAATCGCCCGCCGGGATTTTATCAAGACGTTGACCCTGGGCGCCGCCACTGCGGCGGCAAGCACGATCCCAGGGCTGCCGGTCATGGCCGGCCCGTTCGATGCGTCAGAACAAGGCAAACTTGTCCCGGCCGACAAGAAACTCGATCCGCAGTGGGTCAAATCGCTCTTCGAGCGTGGCGCCCGCGAATTCTATCGCGGCAAGGACTTGGAAAAGATCGGCATGCCGGTGGGGGGACTGTGCGCAGGGCAACTCTACCTGGGCGGCGACGGCAAGCTCTGGCACTGGGACATCTTCAATAAGAGCGTGGGCACCGGCGACGGCAACTACGCCCATCCGCCGCGGCCCTCGTCGCCGCTGGAACAGGGCTTCGCCATCGAGACCACGGTTGACGGCAAGAAGCAAGTGCGGGCCTTGGACCAGACGGGCTTTGCCGACATCGCCTTTTGCGGCGAGTACCCGATTGCGTATGTCACCTACCGCGACCCGCAGTCGCCCGTCAGCGTCTCGCTGGAGGCATTCTCGCCGCATGTTCCGCTGGACACGCAGGCCTCGAGCCTGCCGGCGACCGTGATGCGCTACACGGTCAAGAACACCAGCGGCGCCAAGCTCGAAGTGCGACTGGCGGGCTGGTTGGAAAACGCCGTCGGACTCTACACTGCGCCGGGCGATGCGGCGCAGCGGCGCAACTGGCGCGCTGGTAATAAGCGCTTTATGGCGCTCCTTGTAAGCGACATCGCTCCCGACTCGACGGAGAAGTCCGCTCGTCCCGACGTCGTCTTCGAAGATTTCCAGAAGGAAACCTACGAAGGCTGGACGGTGACGGGCGAGGCCTTCGGCAAGGGCCCCGTCTTGAAAACTGACATTCCCGCGTACCAGGGCGATGTTGGCAGCCCGGGGCCGCGCGTCGTCAACTCGCACGCCTCGGCCCCCGGCGACAGCGTCGAGGCCAAGGACCGCCGCACGGGAACGCTGACCAGCAAGCCGTTCACGATCCAGCG
>CAZTPX010000189.1:0-17939 GCA_964615095.1 uncultured Planctomycetaceae bacterium
ACCATCAAACTAGCCAATGTCAATTTGTACAAGTAATTTTGACGCACACGCTTATGTTGACTGGCAACGCGGAAGGCGGCATCTCCTTGTATGGGGCCACTTGAGAATCGAATTGGCGGGGAAACATCACCAACGCATTTCAATTTCCAGGTTGGAAAAGCAACTCGCAAATATCTAACGGCGGCTGACCCCATACTCTCTGCTTGCTAACGCGATTTGGGGGAGTTACGATAATGGTTGCTCGCGTTTCGTCCTCCAAGTAGGGCTGGCTGGACTGCAATTCCGTGAATTGAGTCGCATCATGGGAAAACCCATCACCCTCTTTGAGCATGACACGGAGGACTTCGACTGGACGGACAAAGAGTTTTCCGTCCTCGACCGTCTTGCTCAGAAGGCGGGTGCGGAGTTACTACGCCCTGCCGTGCGTGGGGGCACGAAGGTGCTGGTCGCCACGCAGCACGTCGGCGTCTTCCGTCTGGGCAACCGCACGGTCCAAGTCCTGCCCAAAATCTACCAGTCGAGCGCGACGACGGACGCCCGGCAACGCGCGAAAGAGGCGACCAAGAACCTCCTTCACATGCTTCACATCGCCGATGATGTGCCGATCCGAGAGCAAGGGCTGGCTGCCCTGCTACGAAGGGACATGGACTGGTTCGAGATTCTTACGCGCCTGTTTGCCTTACACCTGCGCGAGGAATGGCAGCGCGGACCAAGCCGAGGTTATCTGGTGGTCGAAGACGACCTGCCCACCCTGAAGGGCAAGTGGCGCATCGCGGAGCAGATTCGCCATCCAGGGCGGGACCACATGCTCGCCGTCGCCTACGACGAGTTCACCGCCGACATACCGCTCAACCGCGTCTTCCGGTTCGTGGTCGATCGCCTCTGGGGCGTCACGCGAGACAGCGAGAACCGGCAGATGCTGGGGGAACTGCGGCAGTGGTTGGAGGAGGTGACGCTGCTCCCATCGCTGACCGCGAGTGCCGCAAGTCCGGCACTACTCACCCGGCTGAATCGCCGTCTGGAGCCGCTTTTGAATCTTGCCCGCCTCTTCCTCGACGGCGGGGTCATGCAGTTGGCGTCGCGGGATTTGTCGGCTTTCGCCTTCGTGTTCGACATGAACCGGGTGTTCGAGGCGTTCTTGGTCAAGTTCGTGCGCAGGCATCGGCACGCGATACTGCCGCCTGATCTATGGGATTACTTCCACCAACCTTGGCGTCAACACGATCTCCTTCACCGTGAGTGATCCGAATTCGTCCAACCTTTCGAAGACCACGACTGCAACCTTGACCGTCCTTGACCACTCCAACGCCTCCCTCTCCTCTTCGGCAACCCAGACAACGCAAACGATCAACTTTGGCAATGTGCTGCGGGGAACGACTATTCCTAGCCAGAACTTCACGATATACAACCTCGCAGCGAACACGACGGCGGCTAATACGGCGAACCTGCAATTGACCGGATTTACGCCAAGTGGCAATACGGCTTTTCAGACAAGTCTCGCCAACTTCAACGGATTGCAGGCAGCAAGCAACGGGAACACGTTCACGGCCTCGTTGAACACTGGCAGCTACATGACGGGCAGCGGAACGATCAGCATGTCCGCTTCACAACTCCTAGACGACAGCAGCTTGCCCGGAGCCGGGAGCAACAACAACGGAGGATTGACGATTATTTTGGATGGAAACGTCGGCAATGCTACAGCAGATGCCAGCAATTCACGCTGTTCATTCGGTCCAGCTTTGACTGCCCCCGTTGCCGTGAATGGCAGCTATGCCAACCTTGAATCCACCGTCATGGCGACCACGGGCAGCGGCGGTTTCGGAATGGTCGGTAACACGGCGACCATCCTGGCGGGCACGAACAGCAGCAGTGGAGCAGCCCAAACGGTCAGCATGGCGTGGCGAACGCAGACACTTGGCGAAGGGCTGTTCAGCGACGTTGTGGATGTCAGCGGCATGGCGTTGAGTGGCGGCAACGGACGGACAGCGCCGTTCGTTTTGCAAATGACTTACAACCCTGGCCTGATACTTTCGCCAAACGAATTGCCTTACCTCGGCTGGCTGAACCCGAATACCGGCATCTGGGAAAACGCCGTGCTTGGCAATTACGGCAGCAGCAACGACACTTTCGTTGGCGTGGGAGCGTGGAACGGCGACATGATCTTGGGCGATTGGGGCGTGAATACGGCCGACGACACGGTTTGGGCCGTGGTGGATCACAACAGCGATTTTGCTGCTGTGCCGGAACCCTCTGCCATCATCTTGCTCGGTATTAGTGCTATTTGCGTCGCTGGCTTTGCATGGCGGCGAAAACGGAAGTCCGTTGCCGGGGGAATCTTCCGGCCAAGATGAAGCAGAAGGCCCGGCAATCCTGTTGTTCCCATCTTATCGGACAGAATCGAAGCAGAAGGCAGCGTAGCGGCAAACCCCATTAAAGCAGATCGGTCGCCCTACTTCCTCACGAATGTCTCCACCCGCGTCCCTTCTCATCCACGCGCGCCATCACGGCCCCGCTGTCCGCCGTGTTCAACACCCGGCCGCGCTTGGCATATGTCGCCTCGACCGCGCTGGTGCCATAGCGATGGTCGGCGTTGAAGACTGACCAGTCGGGCGTGCTCCAGGCAGAAAGTTCTCACGGATTGGGGACCGATTCAGCGGCCACCACAGAATTGCTGTAAAATGTTGTACAGCAAGCATTTGAAGCGGCTTCGGCGGCGTAGCGTTTAGTGGCTTTTGCGCTGCCCCGCCGCCTCCACTTTTGGGCATCGGAGCCATCCGATGCCCTTTTGTGTTTCTTGATGTCAGAAGATGCCATTTGCCAAGGACTTGCCTCGGCTTCGTTGGTGTGGACTCTTGGCTGACTTCCACTGACTTACCCTGGAAATCCCGCCGGCCGGCATCCCCTGGGACTCATGCTCTCCCCTAACCGCTCACGCCCCGTTGATTTGCCGGTTTTCCTTCGCTACGATAATTCTTGTAAGCAGAAATCAATTCCTATCAGGACAGCGCGGAGGTGGAGAGAGGTGGCAATGGACCTAACTAGCGAACAAGTTCGGGCGATTGACCACGGCGACGCAGTGCCGATCACCATTGACGGGCGCTTGTGTGTCGTGCTGCGGGAAGACATCTACGATCGCGTAAAACGGGTCACCGATTTCGATGATTCCGATATGAGCCCGGAAGAAACGTACCTGGCCGTCCTCGCGGCGTGGGACCAGGACGAAGATCTGGGACCGGACGCGTATCAGGACTACAAGCGCCGATGAGCTTCCACCGCGGTGATGTGGTGATTGTTGACTTCTACCCCACGGACCCCAGGTCGAAGGTGCGCCCTGCCTTGGTGGTTCAGAACGACCGAGACAACGCGCGGATGAAGCGAACAATTGTCATCCAGATTACGAGCAACGTAAGTCGCTCCCACGAGGACACTCATTGTCATGTATTCGTCAAGGGGACACTTTTGAATTAACTTTTCTTAATGAGTTGTTCAGTAGTTATTGGTGCGGGCTCACGGATAGCTTCCCTTGTCGTAAAACTCCAGCCGCGCGTCGGGGACCGTGGTCTTCTCGTGAAACACGACGATCAGTTCGTTGTCCTCGCCGAAACGCACCCAGGGTGTGGCGTTCAAATCCACGTAGTTGTAGATGTTGGTGAAGCCGGCCATCCAATGGCCGTTGACGATCACGGCGTCCGCGCCGGCATGCACGTGAACCATCACGTTCCGCACCAATTGCGCGGTGTCGATCTTCACCGTCGTGCGGATCGAGCCTGCGGCGGGGGCCGTCAGCGGCAAGGTCTTTGCCGGACCATAGGTGAGCCGGTCCGCCGCGTAGGACCAGCGCTCCATCAGCGGCTGAGTCGCCGCGGGGTTCGGCCGATAGGAAAGGAAGATCGGCGTGGGCGTTCCGGCCGGCATATCCGGCCCCCAGAGCTCGATCGCCAGGCAATGCGTGCTGCCGGGCTTGAACACTCCGCCCAGGTCGTCGTCGGGGCCGTTCCTGGTCTCGAGCAGCTTGCCGTCCAGGTAACGCCGCCACGCGCCCCGCACGTCGCTGTGGGTAAAGAGACACACGCGCCCCCGGTTCCAATCCTCGGGCACACGGAACGTCTTGCGAAAGACGACATGATGGGCGTCGGCATTGTCCGGCACGTTGAAAATGCCAATCCGCATCCGCGGCCAGGACGAATCGTCCAGTCCCGGGGCAGCCAGGGTGCGGTCCTCGGCCGGCGCGCCGGCGGCCCCGCCGCCGAGGATCTTATAGGCCCAATCCTCCGTTAGGTTGAGGCAGACCTTCGAGCGGAAGCCCGGGATCGGCGGGCCGGGATCGGTCGTGCCGCTCCACGACTGCCGCTGCAGCGCGAACCAGTCGACAGGCGCGGTGGCAATCCGCCCGCGCGGGCTGAGGTAGCCGTGCGTTTCCCAGGCGGTAAAAGCCATCTTCGCCAGCCTCACACCCTGGCCGTCGGACTCCAAGGCAACCGCCTTGCCCGTGTTCGCGTCGCGGAGCGAAGCGGGCCGGCACCCTTCGCGGAACGTGAACGTGGAGGTGACCGGCTCGCCCTTGGTGTTCCACATCAGCCAGATATCGTAGAGCCCGTTGTTGCTGACGTAATGCCGCGTCGTGATGGCCTTGTCGCTGCCGGTGATCGGCGTCTTTTTCACGTGCAGCCACTCCAGCACTTGGAACGGCAACACGAGGGAATTCGCGCCCAGGTGGAAGACCATGCCTTTGCCGAGCCGGCGAACACCGGCGGCCACGGAGCCGTCCTGCCAGAGCAAGAGATCCTCACAAGCCGAGTCGATCTTCTTGAGCGAAAGCCCCGCGCCGTTCTCCGCGTAGCGCCAGGAAGGCACGTCGCTATGAAAAACCTTCTGGCCCTCGGTCATGTGGAGCCGGCGGCTGGGCATGCCGTCGCCGTTGGGCGAGAGCCGGTCGATACCCGTGACGGCATAGCCGGTGAGCTTGGAGATGGGCCATGTGTCGGGCGTCAGGGAGGTGTGCCGGCCGGTCTGGTGAAAGGTGATGAAGACGCCGCCGCGGCGGACCCAGGCCTCGATCTGATCGACCACCTCGGGGTCCATGACCGCGGTGTCGCCGTCGAGAATGACGCGGAAGCGGTCGGCCTTACCTCGCGCGAAGTCCTGCTCCAGCACGCCGCCGCGGGGATAGTCGGCCACCAGGTTGCAGATCAATTCCCAGAAGCGGTTGCGCTGGATCAGATCGGGCCGCGCTTCGTTGCTGTTCCAGGGAAAGCCGCAGAGCCGCAGATTGCGGTCGCTGAACATCACCGCCAGTTCCGCCTGCGGCACGTGGCACTTGCCGATCAGGTGCCAGAGCGGCAGCGTCTGCGTGAAATAGTCCTTCACCGCCGGCTTCCAGAGGATGTCGCCGATGTGCATGAAGTAGTCGATGCCTTGCGTGCCCTCGGTCAGCCAGCGGCCCATGAAACGCTTGAAGTCATCGAGGTCGACAGCGCCGCTGCCCGGTTCGCAATCGCTGGGCAGCCCCATGCTCTGGACCATGATGGGATGCATGTCGCCCCAGGAGCCGGCCATGCCGCCCGTGTCGTGGAAGATCCCGCCGAAATCTTCGGCGACTTCCTTGATGGGGCCCATGTAGACGTCGGGCGACATGAGCGTGATGGGACGGTCGGGATCGACCTGCCGGATCATCTGCGCGCCGCGGCGGACCGCCTGCCCTCGCGACCACGACGTCCAGTCGGAAAAATCAACCCACATCGCGTTGAGCCGCTGGCCCATCGCCGGATAAATGTGCGGCGCCTCGCCGGAGAGATACACGCGGTAGTCGAAGAGGGCCTGCGGCAGGCAGACGGCGATGAGGTTGTCACCGTCGGCCAGGGCGGAGGTCACCTCCAGCATGGCCCAGTGCGATTCGGCGCGGAAGGGCGGACTTTCGGGAATCGCCTTGCCGTTGACGAACACGCGGACGAGGCTCTCCGGCGTCTCGCCACGGGTGTCGTTCAGGTCCAGCAGATAGAGCCAGACCCGCGGATGCGCCGCCCGCCAGGCGGGATCAACCTTGACGTGCCGGCGGAAGACGGCCGGTTTGCGCGGCAGGGCACGCACGATGGCGTGGCCCGGCGCGGGGACGCCGGCCCACGCCGAGTCGTCCAAATCGGTCTTGGCAGAGCGGGCATCATAGGGCGCATCGTAGCTGATTTTCCAGGTGCCCGTCAGATCGATGGACGTGGCGTTCCAGCCCAGGAACGTGGCGAACTCGGGGAAAGGTATGTCCTCCCACGTTTTGAACGCCCCAGGCTGTTGCCAACGAACGGCCACGTCTTCGGGCGTCTTGTACCGCGTCTTCAGGAAGCGATAGAAATTCAGACGGGCATTGGGACCGTGGTCGTCCAGCACGTCACACACGCCGTGGCACATTTCCTCGTGCGGTTCGAGCCAGTTGACCACCGTGTCTTCGCCGTTGAGTTGGCGGACCAGCGGCTGGATCTGCCCCAGGGCCACGTCCTGCACGGCGTCGGAGCTCCAAGCCACGGTGGTGCCGCAACCAAAGTTGATCGCGCCGTACCACCCGCCCACGTACTGCGGGGCGTTGGGCGTCATGTCGTTGGGATAGCGGTTCACCAGGCAGGGGTTGTTCGCTTCCAGGCCGATGTTCACGCCCATGGGCAGGCGGAGCTTGTGGGCCGCCCGGAAGATCCAGTCGCGGGAATTGAAATCGAGGATGCCGTCGGCTGTAGGCGTGCCGAAGGGTGAGTTCCAAATCACCAGCCCGATGTCGCCCGAGCGTTTGGCGAAATCGAAGTCTTGCCGCGGATCGTACTGGGCCACGTCGCGATGGTTGGCGTCCTGCGGCTTGACGAAGGGGCCGTAATAGAAACGGAAACCGTACTTGTCCCAGCGGTCGAGATACATCGGCACCTGGACTTCCGGCGTGGTCGCCATCGGCCCGCGGTTGACTGCATCGACCGCTTCGACCAGTGTTTTCAATCCCTCGACGTTGGGCGAAGCCAGGATCTGGACTATCCGCCCGAACCGTGCCGCGACGATGAACCCCTGGTCCTTGACGACGTAAACCGTCATGGGCGTTCGGCCCACAAGGTTCCGCTCGGACTTCTCCACGCCGGGCAGAAGTTGCAGATCGGAAAGATACTTGGCCTGGACGAGTTTCGCCTTCTCCGCATCTTGACAAAAGATGCACAGCATGCCGCCCGACTGCTGGTCGTTGTGAAAGGCGGCGAAATTTCCACGCAGGCGGCCATAGGCCCGCAGTTTTACCGGCGGGAACTCCTGGGATTCCCTTTCGAAATACACCGCAGCAGGCGTGCTGGCAGGCACGCGTCCGCTGTTAAGCAGCAAACATAAACATGTCAGCGCCACGAGCGAGAGGAGACGGCGCGCCGCAACGTACTGGCTGCCATAACGGTGAGATGGGGTGGTTGTCATCACGATGGAATTCTTCTCCCGATACCGGTGGTTGTCGCGGGGGCTTTATCCGTGCCCCTACAGGCTTCCTCTGTTGGAATCATTACACTAGGTTACCAAGGCGGCCTTCCGTGGTCCAGCAGAACCGACGAACGACACCTATTATTCCGCCGGGAGCAGCTTCGGCGCGGCGACCCGCCGACCATAGATCCGGCCGTGCAAACCCTGCAAATGCAAAAAGTCCAGATGCAGGAACTCGTACAGCGACTGCTCCGGCCCCAGGGCCAGCCAGCGCTGGGCCAGTTGCTCGGCCTGGGCGTCGAATTGCCGGTGGGAATGGCTATGGGCGTAGCACCGCCCCGAAAAACGCCGCAGGTCGCCGTCGAACTGCGGGCCGATGTGCAACAACTCGTGGGCAATCGTCGTCAGCTTCTCGCGAAAAGCAAGGTCGAGGAAGCGCGGCAGATAGAAGTTCAGCACGTACAGCATCTCGCGGCCGTCGATCTCGACCCGCTGGATGGCGAACTTTCGCCCGCGGCGGATGGAATGCGTCTGGCCGCCGGCAAACCGCAAGGGGGTCAAGGAGGCATACAGCCCATGCGACATCCGCCGCCGGACCTGGCGGAAACTCACGGCCACGCGTGACATGTCGATGTGGCGGAACTCATCCACCTGCGCGGCCATGTCGGCGCAGACGAGGCCAACGTGATGGGTGAAATCAAATCCTCCGAGAGGATTGCCGCGTCCGTGGGCTGGAACCTGCGCCATGCCGAAGAGAAATCCGAAATCCGAATGTCGAAATCCGAAACAAATTCAAAAAAGACAAAAACGGAAAATGACCAAAACGCCTAGTGCAGTGTCTCCGAATTGCCGTATCTATTGGAGTTCCGCCTTTAGCCGGGAAATGCCGCCGACCACGAGTACGCGGTGCCCAGGCGGAACTCCAGCGCAGATCACAAACATCAATCTGCGTGAAGCACTACACTAGCTTTGAGCCGCATGCCCGTCTTGAGCCTCTGGACATTTCCTGTATGAAGCCTACTCGGCCGCCGGCGTCTCAGCAGCGGGCTGACTTTCGGCGGCGGGCTGCGTCTCCACCGGGGCTGGCGATTCGCTCTCGAAGGCCGGCTTGGCAGCCTTGCGACGCTTGCGGTCGTGGGTACCGACGAACTCCAAGATAGCCCGCACACCCGCATCGCCCAGCCGCGGCTTGGCCAAGCGCAGCACGCGGGTGTAGCCGCCGGGCCGATCGGAGAAACGAGGCGCGATGTCGCTGAAGAGGATCTGCACGGCCTGCTTGTTGCCCAAGAGCTGCAACGTCCGCCGCCGGGCAGCCAACACCGGGGCGATGGTTTGGTTCCACTCGGCCCAACCGGGGCCGGTCCGCCAACGCTTCCAGGCCTCGCTGTTGCGCTCGCCCTCAGGCTCCAGCCGCGCGGCAGCCTCGAGCTGCGGCAAGGCACGAATGGCGATCGTCACTACGCGCTCGACCAGCGGGCGGACTTCTTTGGCCTTTTGGATCGTGGTGATAATGCGGCCTTTGACCTTGGGCTTGTTTTCCTCGTGCTCCTCGGGCTCGCGCTCGGTGAGGATCAGCGCGCTGGCCAAGCTCCTCATCAAGGCGCGTTGGTGGTTCGGATTGCGGCCAAGTTTGCGGCCTAAACGTCGGTGTCGCATGATGGTATCTTCTCAAGGACCTCGCGATCCGGCCCGGCGCCAGCCTGACCGTCGAGATTCCAGCTAGGTATAAACAATGTTCAACGCACTCCCCGCGTCCCTTGCGGGACAGGGGACCAATCTCAGACAGTTCCCGCGGCCAGCGGCGCCAGCCGCATGCCCAGGCGGAGACCGATGTCGGCCAGCTTCTCGCGGACCTCCTGCAGGGTCGTCTCACCGAAGTTTCGCACCTCCAACAACTGCGCCTCGGTCCGCGTGACCAGGTCGCGGACGGTGGTGATGTTCTCCGACTCCAGGCAGTTGGTGGCCCGCACCGACAGATCCAGCTCGGCCAGGCTCATGCCCAGCTTGGCCTCGGTGGCCGGATCGAGCCCGCCGCCGCCGACGGCCCGGGCCTCGGTATGCACCATGGGTCCCAGTTCCTGGTACTGGATGAACGGATTGAGGTGCTTGCGGAGGATCTTGCCTGATTCGACCAGGGCCATCTCCGGATTCACCGAGCCGTTCGTCCAGATCTCGATCGAGAGGCGATCGTAATTCGTCTTCTGGCCGACGCGGGTCTCGTCGACCTCGTAGCGGACGCGGGTCACCGGGCTGAAGGCGGCGTCCAGGGGGATGATGCCGATCTCCTGGGCCTGCGGCGTGTGCTCCGTGGCGGGCACGTAGCCGCGGCCGTTCTCGATCACCATCTCCAGCAGGAAGGGCACGTCCTCCGTCAAGGTGGCGATGCGGTGCTCGCGGTTGATCACGTCGATCTGGTCGTCGGTCTTGACGTCGGCCCCCGTGACCGGACCGCGGGTGCTCTTCTCGATGCGGACCACGCGCGTCTGCTCGCTGTGGTTCTTGACCACCAGCGACTTCACGTTGAGCACGATGTCGGTGACGTCGTCCAGCACGCCGGGGAGCGTGGTGAACTCGTGCTGGGCGCCGTGCAGCTTGATTTGCGTGACCGCGCTCCCTTCCAGGCTGGAAAGGAGTACGCGCCGCAAGCTGTTGCCGACGGTCACGCCGAACCCGCGCTCGAACGGTTCGACGGTGAACTTGCCGTAAGTGCTCGACAACGTCGCACGGTCCGCCGCGACCTGACTGGGCAACTCGAGTCCGCGCCAACGAATACGCATGTGAATAGCCTCCAAACCAATTCCCTGTTTTACCTGTTAACGCCCGTTACTTGGAGCAAAGTTCGACGATCAATTGCGTCTGCACCGGAATCGACACGTCGGCCGCTTCCGGCATGCGGAGAACATGCCCCTCGATCTCCGGACCTTCCGACAAGCTGAGGAACTCAGGCACCTCGCGGCCGTGAGTCGCCTTGTTGGCCTGGGCCAGAGTCTGGCTCTTGGTGCGGGCCTTGATGCGAATCACGTCGCCCGGGCGGACCAGGTAGCTGGGGATGTTGACCAGGCGGCCATTGACGGTGATGTGGCAATGGGTGACCATCAGGCGGGCCTGGGCACGCGATTGAGCCAAGCCCAACCGCGAGACGATGTTGTCCAGGCGGCGTTCCAGCAACACCATCAAGGCATCGCCCGTGTGACCCTTGGTCCGCTCGGCCTGGTGGAAATACTTGCGGAACTGCCGCTCCAAGACGCCGTAGTAACGTTTCACCTTCTGCTTCTCGCGCAGGTGGATGGCGTATTCGGTGGCCTTGCTGCGGCGACTGGGGATCATGCCCGGAGGCGACTCGCGCCGCTCGACCGCGCACTTGGGCGTGTCGCAACGCGTGCCTTTGAGGAACAGTTTCATTCCCTCGCGGCGGCAGAGCCGGCAAACTGGTGCAATTTGACGTGCCATAAAATCTCAAACTGGTTAGGTACCCAAAGTCGAAAAGAAGCACGAAATCCGAATATCGAAATCCGAAACAAATTCAAAATGCGAAGTTCTAATTCTTAAAACAACAACTTCGACATTCGATCGATTGTCTCAGGTTTCCAGTTTCCGGTTTCGGACTCGCCTCCGACGTTTATGTCATTCCTTGATTTGGTAATTCGGATTTGTTTCGAATTTCGTAATTCGTAATTTGGATTTCGGATTTCAAAATTTCCGTTCCCGGCCTACACTCTACGGCGCTTCTTAGGCCGGCAACCGTTGTGCGGCAGCGGCGTGACGTCCTCGATCGACTTGATCTTCAGGCCGGCCGCCTGCAAGGACGTGATGGCGCTTTCCCGACCGCTGCCGGGACCGCGGACCTTCACGTCGACTTCCTTCATGCCGCACTTGATCGCCTTGTCGGCGACCTGCTGGGCCGACATTTGCCCGGCGAAAGGGGTGCTCTTGCGGCTGCCCTTGAAGCCGCTCGTGCCGGCGCTGGCCCAACATAACACGTCACCCTTGGTATCCGTGATGGTGATCGTCGTGTTGTTGAACGTCGCCTTGATGTGGGCCACTCCCACACTGACGTTGCGACGCACTTTCCGCCGCGCTTGCTGTGATTGTGCTTTGGGATTTGCCACGATACTCTTTGCTCCGCTCTAAAACCGGCACGAGGCCGGCAATCTTCTGACTCTTGATTCTCGTCTAACAGCAAACACGCGGGATGCAACTCCGGGTCCGTCCCGCAAAATCAACGACGGACCCGCAGGCCCATCCGACCACAGGATTCTCACGCGTACTAGTGCAGATCCTTGACGCCCTTCTTCCCGGCGACCGTTTTCTTGGGCCCCTTGCGCGTGCGGGCATTGGTTCGGGTGCGCTGGCCTCGAACGGGCAACCCGCGACGGTGGCGGACGCCCCGATAGCAAGCGATGTCGCGCAAACGCATGATGTTCTGGTTGACCTGGCGCCGCAACTGACCCTCGACCACATAGTCCTTGTCCAGCAGGGCAGCCATGCGGGCGATCTCGTCTTCACGAAGCTCCTTGGCCCGGGCCTGCGGGTTGACGCCCGCCTTGTGGCACAAATCGCGCGCGATCTTCGGCCCCACCCCATAAAGGTACTGTAGGGCGATCACGGTCGGACGATCGTTCGGGATATCAACACCCAACAAACGCGGCATACTTCATCACTCCTCACTGCAAAGCCGGGATCCCCGGACACTCTTTTCTTAATGTTTCAAGTGTCTCAATCAACCCTGGCGCTGCTTGTGACGCGGATTGGTACAGACAACAAAGATCACGCCCCGGCGACGGACAATCTTGCAATGCTCACAAATTCTCTTGACACTGGCTCGGACTTTCATGGCTCGACACCCTTCTCTTATTACCAAATCTCAACGCCGCGCTCGAACGACGTCGGAAAGAGGCAAAGTATATTAGTATAAGGCACAGTGGCCAAATCCTTCAAGGCCCCTGGACCCAAAAATTCTTGCGGTTGGTCCGCGGAATGCTCAAAATCCAAAATGGGGGTGGTAGAAACCGTATTTCCAACAACCCTTACCAACTTTCTCCATTCGGGCCGGCGGTCAGTACAAAGGTCCCCGACTCGGTGACGGCAATCGTATGCTCAAAATGAGCGCTCGGCTTGCCGTCCGCGGTTGACTGGGTCCATTGGTCGGACTGCACGCGGACCTCTTTCGTACCCATATTCACCATTGGTTCGACCGCGATCACCCGGCCCGGCACGAGGCGGAAGTCATTCCTGCCCCGGCGGTATCCGCGTTTCACGAAATTCGGCACCTGCGGATCCTCGTGCATGCTGCGGCCGATGCCATGCCCGACGAAATCTTCCACCACGGTAAAACCGGCCTTGCGCACAAAGTTCTGCATCTCCTCGGCAACCTCGCTCCACCAGCGACGTTCCCCCATCCGGCGGACCGCCAGGTGGAGCACGTCGCGGGTGACGTCCAGCAACCGCTGCACCTCGGGATCGATCTTTCCCACCGGCAGCGTCACCGCCGCATCGCCGCACCAACCGTTGTATTTGCAACCCGTATCCACGCTCACCACGTCGCCCTCGACCAGCTTCCGCTTGCCGGGTATGCCGTGGACGACCTCGCGGTTGATCGAGATGCAGGTCACGGCCGGAAAAGGCGGTCCACCTTCTATCGAATTGGGATAGAACTTGAACAGCGGCTCGGCGGCGTGCTTCCGATAGAAATCCTCGATGGCGGCATCGATTTCGATCGTCGCCACGCCCGGCGCAACCATTTTCTTGACCATGTCGAAGGCCTCCCAAACCAGGAGACCTGCTTTTCGCATCTGGGCGATCTCTCGCGGGGATCGGAGGATTTCCATTTGCCCGCCCTAGAACGTATTTCAATAACGAAAGAGGACTGTTGTTTCGGGGACGTTCTTACGGCTATTACAATAAGCTCAGGCAACCGGGTCCAACGCGGCCTGGGCGCGGGCGAATACATTGTCGACCGTTCCGCAACCGTCGATCGATTTCAATAGTCCCTTGGACGTGTAGTAATCCAGCAGCGGCTCGGTCTGCAAGCGATAGGTCTCCAATCGCTGATGGATCACTTCCGGCTTGTCGTCGGCCCGCCCGCGGCTCGCCAAGCGATGGAAGAGCTCGTCTTCTGCCACGCGCAGCTCCAACACGGCATCCAGGGGCGTCTTCCGCCGGGCGAGCACGTCATCCAATGCCTCGGCCTGCACGATCGTCCGCGGAAAGCCGTCCAACAAGTAACCCTTGTCGCAATCGGGCAGAACCAGCCGCTCGCAAATCAAATCGATAATCAAGGCATCGGGCACCAATTTGCCCGCCGACATGTACTCTTGCGCCTTCACCCCCAGGGGCGTCTTGGCGGCGCTCGCCTGGCGGAGCAGATCGCCCGTGGAGAGGTGCGCCATGTGATACTTGGCCACCAGTCGCTCGGCTTGCGTGCCTTTGCCGGCGCCGGGCGGTCCGATAAATACGATTCGCACTCAAATTACCCTTTTGCCAACAAGCCCTTGTAGTTCCGCATCACGAGGTGGCTGTCGATCTTCTGGACCAGGTCGAAGGCCACGCTCACGGCAATCAGCAGACTGGTGCCGCCATAGAAAGCGGCGATCTGATAACTGACGCCCATTTGCGAGGAAACAATGGAAGGAATGATGGCTACGATGGAAAGGAAGCCCGCCCCGACATAAGTGATGCGGACCATCACCTTCTCCAAGTAGTCGGCCGTACGACGGCCGGGTCGATAGCCGGGGATGAAGCTGCCGTAGTTCTTCAGGTTGTCGGCCATGTCCTTCGGATTGAACGTAATGGCCGTCCAGAAATAGCAGAAAAAGTAGATCAGGACAACGTAGGAGACGTTATACGGGAACCCACTGCCGCGCTGGAACGCACTCTCAAGCTGCACCAACCAGCCGGCGCTGGGGAACTTGCCGATCAAAAAGCGAAAAATCATCGCCGGGAACAATAGCAAACTGCTGGCGAAGATGATGGGCATGACGCCGGCCTGGTTCACTCGCAGCGGCAAGTATTGTCGCGTGCCGCCGAAAACGCGGCGGCCGCGGACGTGCTTGGCGCTTTGCGTGGGAATCTGCCGCTGCCCTTGGCTGATGAGCACCACCCCGGCAATCACGCCCACGAAGAGCACGAGCAGCACCAGGAGCATCTCCACGCCCAACTGCCCGCGGTTGCCGCCCAGGTTCAGGCCGCCTCCAGCCAAGATGGGCTGCACGACTTCGTTGATGGCGTGCGGCAGCCGGGCCAGAATGTTGCCCATGATCAGGAGGCTGATGCCGTTGCCGATGCCGTATTCATCGATCTGCTCGCCCAGCCACATGAGAAACACGGTGCCGGCGGTCATCGTTATGACGGAAACGAAGATCCAGGAATACTGCATGCCGACGACCTGCCCCGAGGAATCGAGGCGGCAGAAGGCCTGGTTGATCAAGTCCTTGCTGGAGGAAAGATAATTGACGTAGAACCAGCTTTGCCCCAGGCACAAGAAAACGGTGGCGTAGCGCGTATACTCGTTGATCTTCTTCCGCCCCGTCTCGCCCTCTTTTTGCAGCTTTTCCAAGGGCGGATAGACGCTCGCCAGGAGCTGGAAGATAATCGAGGCCGAGATGTAGGGCATGATCCCCAGGCCGAAGATCGTCGCCTGCCCCAGCATCGTGCCGCTGAAGACCGACATCTGCTGCAGCAGGTCGTTCACGCCGCCGGTCCCACCGCCCTCGCCGAAGAGCTTGGCCAGCTTCTCCTGGCTGAACACCGGCAGCGGAATGTGCGATCCCACGCGGTAGACCGCCAGCATGAGCAGCGTGAAGAGGATCTTCTTGCGCAGCTCGGGGATGGTGAAAATGACGCGGATTTTTTCCCACATGGTATATTCTGGCTCCTTGGCTAATGCCGCGGCGTCAGGTCGCAGCCGGCTTCTTTTCCTTCTTCAGCTTAACGACCGGCTTCTTGCCCGGCAGCACGGTCATCTGCCCGCCGGCCTGCTCGATCTTCACCTTGGCCGAGGCGCTGAACTGGTGGGCGGAAATCTTCAAGCTCTTGGACAACTCGCCGTTGCCGAGGACCTTGAGCAGGTCGTACTGGCCCTTCACCAGCCCGCGGGTCTTCAGCGTCGCCGGGCTGACTTCCTCGCCCGCTTCGAAGCGGAGCTGCAGGTCGCCCACGTTGACGATGGCCACTTCCAGGGCGAACTGGTTGTGGAAGCCGCGCTTGGGGATGCGGCGGACCAAAGGCATCTGGCCGCCTTCGAACACGCTCAAGGCATTGTAGCCCGGACGCGAGCGCTGCCCCTTGTGGCCTCTACCGGCGGTCTTGCCCAGGCCCGAACCGATCCCGCGGCCCAGCCGCTTGCGCGACTTGTTGCAATGGACCTCTTTATTGACTTCGTTCAAATTCATGACAGCGATACTCCCCGCAGCCGCTCGACTTCCGATTGCGTACGGAGCTGCTGCAACGCCTCGATGGCGGCCTTGGCCAGGTTGTGTGGGTTGTTCGAGCCGTAGCTCTTGGTGAGGATGTCGTGGATGCCGGCGGCCTCGCAGACGGCCCGCACGGCTGAGCCGGCAATCACGCCCGTGCCCGGCGCGGCGGGGATCAGCTTGACGCTGGAGGCGCCGAAGCACCCCACCACGGCGTGCGGGATCGACGTGCCCTGCAGGGCGATGGCCGCCATTTTCCGCGTGCCGTCCTTGGCGGCCTTTTCCACCGCCGGCGGCACCTCGTTGGCCTTGCCGTAGCCCCAGCCCACCTTGCCGTGGCCGTCGCCCACCACGACCAAGGCCGTGAAGCTGAAACGGCGACCGCCCTTGACCACGGCCGCGCAACGCCGGATCTTGACGACCTTCTCGATCGGTTTATCGCGAGATTCTGATTCGGTTGACATAACTGGTCTGCTTCTTTGTGCTTTTCGTTGCGGCCATTAAAACTTCGAACCGGCCTCCCGGGGTGGCATGCCTTTCACGCCGGGCGCCACGTACTCGTGATCGGCGGGTAGGCAGGCGCCTTACGGTCGCTAAAACTTCAAACCGGCCTCCCGGGCAGCCTGGGCCAAGGCGGCCACGCGCCCGTGAAACTTGTAATCGCGGCGGTCGAACACCACCTCTTGCACGCCCGCCTCCAAGGCCCGTTGGGCCAGGGCCTTGCCCACCGCCGCAGCGGCAGTCTTGTTGCCGCCGTAGCGCAGCTCCTGGCGGAGCGCCTGGTCGCGGCTGCTGGCCGCCACCAAGGTCTTGCCCGCGCCGTCGTCGATGATCTGGGCGTAGATGTTCTGGTGGCTGCGGAAGATCGCCAGGCGGGGCCGGACGGTATCGCGCTTCAGGCGGTTGCGGACACGGACCGCCCGCCGTTCGCGCTGTCGTAGGATTTGTCGTTGATGTTGCACGGCTACACTCGCTTTCTTACTTCACCATGGCCTTGCCCTGCTTGCGGCGGACCGCCTCGCCCAGGTAGCGGATGCCCTTGCCCTTGTAAGGCTCGGGTTTCCGCAGGGCGCGGGTCGATGCGGCAAACTCGCCGACCAATTGCTTGTCGATCCCCTGGATCACGATGTGCTGCTGGTCGGGACAGGCCACCTTGAGGCCGGCGGGGATGGGCACCTGGATCTCGTTAGCCAGACCGACGCGAAGCTGCAGCACCTGCCCCTGGATGGCGGCGATATAACCGACGCCCACCAACTCCAATCGCTTCTCGTAGCCCTGGGTCACGCCCACCATCATGTTTTGCAGCACGGCGCGGGTCAGGCCGTGCAAGGCACGGGCCAAGCGCTCGTCGCTGCCGCGCGAGACCGTCAAGGCTTTGGCGGCCGCATCGTGCTCCACCTTGACCTCCGGGCGGAACTCCCACTGGAGCTTGCCCTTGGGGCCTTCCACGGAGACCACGCGGCCGTCGACGGCGACCTTCACGCCGGGCGGCACTACAACAGGTTTCTTTCCAATCCGAGACATGACGTTCTGCCTTTGAGGGTTTCTACCAAATCTCGCACAGCACTTCGCCGCCGAGCTTGCGCTGCCGCGCTTCGCGGTCGCTGATCACGCCCCGGCTGGTGCTGATGACCGAGATCCCCAATCCACCGAGGATGGGTTTCAGTTGGGTCGAACCGCTGTACACGCGGCGGCCCGGCTTGCTGATGCGGCGGATCGTGCGGATCACGCGCTCGCCGTTGGGGCCGTACTTCAAGTGCAGGCGGAGTTGCTTGGCGGGCTCCATGGGAACTTCCTCCCAATCCCAGATGTAGCCTTCGCGTTTCAAAACCTCGGCGAGTCCGCGCTTCACCTTGGAGAGCGGCAGATCGACGTGCGGCCTTTCGACGCGCACCGCATTGCGGATGCGAGTCAACATGTCGGCGATGGGGTCGGTCATCATAAGTACGGGGTTCCTCTTTTACCAGCTCGCCTTGCGGACGCCGGGGATCGCTCCCTCGTCCGCCAGGTTGCGAAAGCAGATCCGACAAATTCCAAACTTCCGGTAAACGGCCCGCGGCCGGCCGCAAAGCCGGCAGCGCCGCACCAGACGCGTGGAAAACT
>CAZTPX010000190.1:0-17909 GCA_964615095.1 uncultured Planctomycetaceae bacterium
CATCCAACCAACTCCCTACTAGACCAAGGAAGTTATTTTTCGGTCGGTGCTTAGCCTTCCAGGCACTTGGCCGTGGGGAACAACCGTTGCCGCTGGTCCCCCTTCGGGCGAGAGGCGTATTCGCTGATCTCGTAGACCTCGGCGGCCTCGATTTCCGCTCCGCGCTGCGGGCCGAAGGCCGCGATGAGCTCGCGGCGGAACCAGTCGGCCCGCCGCCGGGCGTGCTTGAGATACCAACCGCGAAGCCATACCAGCTTTTCTGCGTCGTCCGCGGGCACCTCGCCCAGCACGCCCTCTTCGTAGGGCAGCCACTCGAAGACCTGCGAGCGATGGCAGGCCAGCATGGCGACGATCGTGTCGAGGCGGCCGGTGGCGTCCAACACCGCGTCGGGGACCATGCGGCAGGGCTTGCTGAAGGTGTCGGCCATGTAGGCCACCACCGGATCTTTGCGCAGCGCCGGCACCTCGCGGAGCACGTTGGGCACGGTCACCAGGTAGGAGGCGTCTTGCACGAGCTGGCCGACAGCCCGATGGTCGGGATGGTAGTCGCAGGTGCGGTGTGTCAGGACCAGGTCGGGCGCGAAGCTGCGGATCTCGCGGATCACCCGCTGGCGGACCTCGAGCGTGGGCATCAACTGGCCGTCGGGGATGTCCCAGGTTTCGTAGGTCGCACCGATGACGCGTCCCGCGGCGGCGGCCTCCTCGCGGCGCATGGGACCAAGCATTGCCGACGGCCGCTGGAAATGCCCCGCGGAGCCGTCGGTCAAGGCGACAATCTTCACCACACCACCCAGGTCGCGGTAGGCCTTCGCCAGCCCGCCGGCATGGTATTCGGCATCGTCGGGGTGCGCGCCGAGAATCAACAAGCGTAACGGTTGGTCGGACATGAGAAATTCCTTCGTGCAAATGCCTTTTGGGTGGGCCAATTCAGGATGGGCCGGATAACACGGATCGCCAAATAAGAAAAAAATACGAAATACGAATATCGAAATACGAAACAAATTCAAATACGAAATGACAAAAGCTCAAAGCAGTCTTGATCATTCGAATATTGAAAAAATAGGGTCCGACCGAAATTTTCTATAAAGCCCACGCGGCCCTTCAGAGCGCGCCGAACTTTCCGTCACGTTGGATGATGAATTTCCGCTCTTGGGCGCCCAGTATTTGAAACAACCGCCGCCGCACGCCCGAATTTTTTCTCGGTCTAGTGCGGGGATTTTCATAAATCGCTGCCCGGATCCCCTGACGGGCGTGATGAGGCTGTTTAATTTTTTGAAACTAAGTGTTTCATTTGTTGGATGTCCCCAAACGGGTAAGTACAAAAATTCCCGAGCCCGCCGGTCCTTAGCCGGTCTTCGACCTACCGGCCGAAATTGGCAAGGATGAGACTGTATGCCGGGACTGGCTTGCGCGAAACTACCCAACTTGACAGCCTTTTGTTCGGGCTCTGTTCCTGCTTTCGATGCAGGTTTCATAACGCCAGAACAAATACCTAATGAAAATCTTTATACCGATCTACTGCGTTTCCGCCGATTTTGCGCAGGCCAAGCCCCCCCCCCTACGGTTTTATGGTTTTCCCGGGTCACTGCGCGAGGCGGCGTCGGCCTTGGCCGAGAACAAAGTGAAGAAAACGACTGCGGTCACCGCCGACATCAAGGCCGGCCAAAGCCAGATCGGCTGCCAATCGTGCATGCTCTCGCCCAGGGACTCCGCCAGTTGGTAGTGATCGAGGAACTGGCCGGAGAGATAAGTGCCCAACAGTGAGCCTAGGCCGAAGGTCACCAGCGTAAGCAGACCCTGGGCGCTGGCCTGAAGCCGCTTGGGCGCCTTGCGGTCGGTATACATCGGGCCGGTGACGAAAACGAAGGCGAAGCAGGCGCCGTGGACGATCAAGCCGAGGTACAGCATCCAGATCGATCCTTGCATGTTGCCAAAGGCGAACAGCAGGTATCGACAGGTCCACGCCAACAGCCCGATCGTAACTACGGCCTTCATGCCCAGGCGGGCCAGGAAGAAGGGCAGAAAGAACACGAAGAGCATTTCCGAGACCTGGCCGATGCTCATCTGGAACTGGACGGCCTGCATGTGGATCTCGTTCAGGAAGTCGTCGCAAAAGGTCCAATAGAAGGAGGCCGGGATCATGATCAGGAAGGAGCAGAGCATAAGCACGGCCAGGTTGCGATTGCGGAGCAGGCCGATGGCGTCCAGCCCCAAGAGTTCGGCGACGGCGACCTTCTTGCCGGCGCCTTGCGGAGGTGTGTGGGGCAGGAAGAGGTTGTAGATCCCCGTGACAATCGCCAGCCCGGCGCCGATCCACAGGGGCCACACCGTCTTTTCGATGTTCCAATCGTAGAACGCGGCGATCAGACTCACGGCGCTGACGGCGATCCAACCGATGGTGCCCATCACACGGATCAAGGGGAACTCCCGGTCGGCGTCGCGGACGTGGGCCAGTGCCACCGAAGCCGTCAAGGACCATGTGGGCATATAGCAAATGCAGTGCCCCAAGAGAACCCAGAAGAATACCACCGGTTGCGGCGAGCCGTCGAGGCCCACAACCACGCGGGTGGCAAGGTACAACAGCACGCCGCCCAGGACGTTCAGCGCGGCCAGCACCTTCTCCGCCGCGAAGAAACGGTCGGCGATCATACCCACGAACAGAGGCGCAATGATCGCGGCCCAGGGCAATGTGGTGTAGGCCAAGGCCACCTGCGGGTCATTGTAATGAACGGCCTTCAGGTAGCTCACCAAGGGGATCGACCAGATGCCGTTGATGGCATACTGCAGGAACATCATCGTTCCCAGGTGGAGCTTGACGTGCAGCGGCGTTTTGGGCATCTGAGGACCGTTCCTTTCAACGGATAGCAAAACTGTAGGGTAGGCCGAGTGAAACGAGTCCCACCAAATTCGATCCGGAATATGGTGGGACTCGTTTCACTCGGCCCACCCTACGACTACCGTATAGTCGCCTTTCGCTCCGCGAAAGTTGCGCTACTTTCGCGGAGCGAAAGGCGACACTTAATCGCCGAATCCTTACCTCAGTCCCTTTCCGCGCAACACTTCATCGACAACGGCGGCGTCGGCCGTTTCCAGCGGCGGGTTGGCGTCGGCACGATAGTTCAAATCGTCGTAGCGGCCGTTGGCGTAACAACGGTCCACGAGCGATTGCAGATCCAGTCGCACGTCGGCATCGGCCGCCCGCAACGGAATGCGGACCGGCGGCAAGCGGCGTGTCAGCGGCGCCCGGTAGACCTCGAATCGGCCCGCCGGATTGCCCCGCCAGACGCAGATCTGGTAGGTCGTGCGGCAATTGGCCGGAATGAAACGGGCTTCCAGGGCAAACGCCCGCTGGCCCGAACGGTTCAGGTCGATCTCCACCAGATTCGCCCCGGACCGGATCACGTCGCCCTGCTTCTTCACATACTGCTCGCGTCCCCAGCCAGGCAGCTTATTGCTGGGACTCAGGAATTCGATGACCGTTATCACGCGGTTTCCCGACTCGGCATCGACGATCTCGATGAAGCCTTCCGTGCGCGGCTCGTTTTGGGGCGTGAGCAGAACGGGCTCTTCATCGACGGCCACGGCAGTTTCCACCGCCACGGCGGATGACGACGGCTGGGGAAACTCGACGATGTGGACGTCGGGATAGACTGCCCGCCAATCGCCCGATTCCTCTTCTAGGAGCACGCGCTCTTCGATCCTCGCCCGCAACGGGGGAGGAAGGGCCGTTTGCAGGGCGTCGCCGGTATAGATCACCAGACGCTGATGTACCTCGTGCCAGTACTTCTCCAGGTACGGGTCCATTCCGGGAAAGGGGCTTTTCATGCGGCGACCTTACTTCGGCAGGAAGTCTTGCTCGACGGTGACCTCGCGGATCTGCCGGCTATCAGGCTCGAAACAGCGGATCTTGACCTGGATGCCGCGGAGCGCGACGGGGTAAGGCGGCGACGTGATCAATAGGTCCGGACTGCCGACGACGCTGTAGCCGGGGTCAGAGTTATTCTGATCGACCAAGCCGTTTGTGAAGTTGCCGGCGGTCCCTTGGCCCAATCCCGGCGGGTAACTGCTGCTGGTGGGCGGAACGGACACGGGATTGCCCGTGTTGTTGAAAGTGTAAATCCCCTCGTTCTCGTAGCTGAAGCAGCCGGAGTCGTAAACGCGGGCGGATCCGGTGTTCAACAACGACTTTGGGTTCCCAAGATTGTAGAATGCGGGGGTCGGGGCAGTCGGCGGCAGGCTGGCAAGGTAATTCGGATCGAATCTCGACCATCCTAAGTCGACATAGGCCCCGTAGCTTACGATGGTCAGGCTCGCGGAATAATTCATGTCGCCCGGTTTGACCAACAGCACCTGGTTCGAGCTTGGATCGGTATAGGAACGCAGCGGAGCAAGGGGGTCCCAGAACTTCACGTCAAAGCCAATCACGTTGGTCAGCACGACGTCGTCGGCCAGGCGAGTGCCATCGTTATTTGCCTGATTGACGAATTGGTCCGGCAACAAGGTGGTCGCGTTAATGGCGGCATTCGCGGGTATGTTTCCCCACATATCGATCTGGCTAAACCCTGCAGATGTATTGAAGGGGACCGCCGACGGATTGGGCAGAGGAGTCGTCCCCGCCGTCCAATTGCCCATCCAGGTCGGCGATGAGCACTCGGCGAGCGTGGGCAAGCCCAACAGTCCCCAGCGGCGAACGTCGAAGGGGAATTTATCCACCGGATGGGCGAAGCGGTTCTCGCGCTTGGTCAGGTCGGCCAGGCTGTTGGGTACGAGTTTGCCATTGACCTGGCGAACGGAAATGTCGTTGCCTTGGAAAAACGTAGCGGGCGAAAGACCGGAAACCGACAACCGCTGGGCCACCCCGGGCGCAACCAACAACACGCGGCGGTGCAAGGTCGTGCCGCGGAGGTACCAGGCCACCTCGGCCACGTCGGACTGCAGCGTGGGATTGTTGGGATCCGTGCCAAGCTGATATCGGCCCGTGAACGGCCGGACGGCGTTGCGCGAGGTGAGCATGACGACGCTGCCGCGCGGGCCAACGGTCGAATCCGCCAAGGTCCCCCCGGTGGAAACGGCAACCGGGTCGGAGGAATAGCTCGTGTACGCGGTGAAATTGCCCGGCTTGCCGACAAGTTGATACGCCTTTTGGGCATCACCGGGGTTAATGACCTCAAGGTAGCCCGGACTCTGCTCCGGCTTCGCCGCGCGGCCGTCCGGGGTCACCGTTGCGCCTTGCAGGTCACGGCGAAACTGTTGCACGGTCGAGCGCAGTCGATCGAACTGTTCCAACGCGCGACGGGACTGGGAAATGCCGTCGCCCACCCCGCCGAAGACGGTGACCACGGCGGTCATGAGGATCAAGGTCAAGGTGCTGGCGACGAGAATCTCGACGATCGTGTAACCGCTCCGCCGAGCGACGATCACGGGAAAGAACGCGGAATTGGGCCGTAGACGCATAAAGAGCCTCCGATTAGCGATGCAAAGACAACTTGCCCTGAATTGGCGGCCCGTACTGCCCCCTTTACATTCGACTCTGCCCAAGGCAAAAAGTCAAGTGCGGCGCAACACGAGAACTGCAAAGTCTGTCGGTGGGATCCCTACGTAGAACGGAATTCATTCCGTTTCCCCAAAAAGTGGCGCGGAATTCATTCCGTTTTGCCCTAAGAAGGGCAAGGCCACGGAATAAATTCCGTGCTACGAAGGACTTTGCAATTCTCCTGTGCCCCGCAACAACCAGCGCTCGGGGCCGCGTTTGAGCCGCGTAAACCACGGCTCCTCCTCGGGGTGGATAGGGTCCACCAGGATGGTCGTCAGACCGGCCAAACGACCTGCCAGGGTGTCGGCAAAGAGTTGGTCCCCCACCATGGCAGTGCTCGTGCGGCAAAAACCCATTTTTCGCATAGCACGCCGGCAGCCTAGCGGGAGCGGTTTTAAAGCCTTGGCCACAAAGGGCAGCCGCAGAGAATCGGCAAATCGCCCGATCCGCTCGCCCAGGCCGTTGGAGACCAGGCACAACCCGAAGCCGGCTTGCCTCAAGCTGTCGAGCCACTGGGCCACGCCCGGGGCGCACTCCGGGCAGTCGTAGCGTTTCAGTGTGCCGTCGGCATCCAGTAGCAGGCTTTGCAGACCCAGTTCACGCAGTCGTGAAGCGGAAAGCTCCAGCACGCTGGCAACACGGTAGTGAGGGGTCAAGAAGTGGAACATGGGGCAAATCTCAATAGCCTACCTCCGCTTCCGCAAAATGAACACCGTATCGGAGATTTCATTGTCGAGCTTCAATGGTTCGTCGATCTCATACCAGAAATCGTAGACGTTGCAAAGCTCGAATGCCGGCACGCTGGCCAAGAGCCGGCGGATCTGAGCGGCCGTGTAGAGCCGCAAATCGAACTTGCCGCGGAAGCGCCAGAGCTTTTCGCCGCGGCGGACTAGGAGCGAGACCTGCAGGGTTTCAATACGGCGGCGGCGGTCGGTCGCAATGACCCGCAAATCAGTGCTGACATGCGTCTTTCCCTTGCTGGTCCGCCAGCGTTCGATTGCATTGTCGAAGGCGTCGGGCGGCACGAGGTGCAGGCCCAGAATATAGATGCCGCCGGGCCGCAGATTCCCGGCCACGGCTTCCAGGTGCTGCTTGGCGTCCGCTTCAGTCAACAGGTGCCGGAAGCTGTTCAGGAGGCAGAAAGCGGCGTCGACCGGCTGCGACAGGGTAAAATCGCGCATGTCGGCCCGCAGGACCTCTGCCTGGAGCTTTCGCCGCTTGAGTTGTTTTTGCAGGAAGCCCAGGGCCTTCTCGTTCAGGTCCAGGCCGGTCACGTGGTAGCCGCGGGCAGCCAGTTCGACCACCAACCGTCCCGAGCCACAGGCCGGCTCCACCAGCCGGCAGAGGGGGAAGTCGCAGTACTTCCGCCCGGCGGCCTCGATGAACATTGCCTCCTGGGGCGTTTCGTCACAGAGCGAGAGGTCGTAGTATTCCGGATGATCGTACCAGTCGCCGACAATCGGTTTGATCGAGTTCAAGGCAGCAGTCTCCTGGAGGCTTGAAACGTGTCATTATAGCGTCAAAATGTCCGGCCGTTGACAAGTTTATTGCCCGGACCTATAGTTGACTGGTGAATGGCCAACTGCGTGGGCTGCCAGTGCTGACCTGCGGTGGCGCTTTTCTTAAGCTGTGGGTGGTGGCGTCTGTTTTTTTGAGCCTGGGCCGTTTTTCTTCGATGGGTATCGCATGCTCGTTGTCGCGCATACCAGCACCATCCTGCAGTATCTGGCTCGAGGTTTGAAAACGCCCTTCCTCGTTGCTGCGATTCTTGTCTTTGTCAGTTTCGTGACATGCCACACGTCTCAAGGCGCAGGCGAACGTGCAGAGGGGCGGTTGACCGATCCCATGATTGTGACACAGTTGCCGGCAGGCCTGAATTCTGCGTCAGGGCAACAACCCGTGCTGGAAAATCTACGGCCCAATGAGCCGCCCGCGCGGCTGGTGTTGGTGCTGCCCGACTCTTCCACGCGGCTCTTGAGCAAGGGATTTTTAAGCGCCAAAGATGCGGAAGTCTCTTTTGACGCGACGCGGATCCTCTTTGCCGGCAAGCGGGGGGTCAACGACGACTGGAATATCTATGAGGCCACGTTCGATGGCCGCAGCATCCGCCAGATCACCAAGGGCTGCGGCGATTGCCGCAAGCCGTGTTACCAGGGCACGCTCTTTACCCTCGATTCTCCGGCCCCGTGGCATCAGATCACTTTTGTGGGCAACGGCGGCCGCGCGTGGAACGAGTGCGGCTCGGGGCCGTTGACGAGTCTTTATTCCTGCAAGCCGGACGGATCGAGCGTCCGCCGCTTGACGTTCAATTTATGCGGCGACAACGATCCCTGCTTGCTGGACGACGGCCGCCTGCTCTTTGCCGGCTCGCAGCGCTCGCCCGGGGAGCGAGGCGTCTCGGGCTTTAGCGGCCTGTTCGCCGTGAACATCGACGGAACCGACTATTCACTCCTTGCCGAGAAGCGGGGAAAGCCCTATAAACGCATGCCATGCCTCACCACCAAGGGCATGGTCGTGTTCGTCGAAAGCGAGCAAGAGCGGGCGGACGGGGGAACGCTGGCCGCGGTGACCACCCGCAGGCCGCTCCATTCCTACCGACCCATCACGAAACCGTCCGACGGCCGCTTCCGATGTCCCTCGCCACTTCCCGATGGCCGCATCCTCGTCTGTCGCCAAGCGGCGGACGGCAAGGGCACGTACGGGGTCTGCCGCCTGGATGTCGTTTCCGGCCAGTGCGAGCCGGTCTTCCGCGATCCGCGTTTCGATTGTGTCGAAGCCAAGCTGGTCCATCCACGTGCCGAGCCGGACGGCCGATCGACCAACGTCCAAGTGGACGATCCGCGCGGCAAGCTGTACTGTCTCGACGTTTACACGTCCGATCTTGCAGGCCCTGACAAGATGCCGCGGGGAACGGCCAAGCGGCTCCGCCTTTGGGAAGGCTTGCCGCGGAAAATGGAAGATGCGGCCGCAGCCAAAAAGATAGCAACGCGACGCGTCCTGGGAGAGGCCGCCGTGGAGGACGACGGTTCGTTCAATATCTCCATACCCGCCAACACGCCCGTTCAACTACAGCTTCTCGACGAGCGCGGCGCAGCCCTGCGCAGTTGCACCTGGATTTGGACGAAGAATCACGAATCGCGGGGGTGCATCGGCTGTCACGAGGACGGCGAGTTGACGCCGGAAGATCGCTTTGCCAAGGCCCTGGCGACGCCGTCGATCATCGTGGGCGCAGCGGCGCGGAACGCGGATGAAAAGTCGCCTGTCGAAGGCCGTGCGAAACAACGAGGTGGAATGTGAAGGCTTTGCGATTGGTATTCCTGGCGGCGCTGGTCCTGCCGGCGATTTCCGCCGGGGCGGAAGACGAGTTGCCCGTTTTCGAGGACGTGACGAAACAGGCGGGCATCGATTTCCAGCACAATTTCGGCAGCGATCATTTGAGCAACATCGTGGAGGGAACCGGCTCCGGCTGCATGTTCTTCGACTACGACGGCGACGGCTGGCTGGACATCTACCTGGTCAACGGCCGTTACCGGCCCGACGTCAACGACAACAGCGGCCGCAAGTACCGGGGGAAGCTGAGCAACAAACTCTACCACAACAACCACGACGGCACCTTCACCGACGTGACCGAGAAGGCCGGCGTGGGCGGCGGGGAGAGCTACGGAGTGGCTTGTTCAGCGGCCGACTATGATCGCGACGGCCATCTCGATCTGCTGGTTCTCAACTACGGCCCGCCCATCCTCTATCACAACAACGGCGACGGCACCTTCACCGACGTGACCAAGAAGGCCGGATTGGCCGGTGATGCCCGCTGGGCCGTTTCCGGGTTGTGGCTGGACTATAACAACGACGGTTTCCTGGACCTGTTTATCGCGCATTACCTTCAGTACGATGCGGGAAAGTTCCGCTCCTATTATGCGGCGGCCGGCTATCCCGGCCCCTTGAGCTACAACGGCACCGCCAGCGCCTTGTACCGCAACAACGGCGACGGCACGTTCACGGACGTGACGAAAGAGGCCGGCGTCTACAAACCCAACGGCCGCGCCATGAGTGCCACGGCGGCCGACTTGAACAATCGCGGCCTAGTGGACATCTACGTGGCCAACGACAGCATGGAGAACTATTACTTCAGCAATACGGGAAATGGCAAGTTCGTCGAGGAGGCATTGAAACGCGGCATCGCCTTCGGCGAAGGCGGTCAGGGGGTATCCAACATGGGACCGACCATCGCCGACCTGGACCGCAGCGGATTGCTCGACATCTATATTCCCAACCTGGGATACGGCACCCTGTGGCGGAATCAGGGCAAGTACTTCGAGGACCGCACGCACGAATCCGGCATGGCGATGATCTGCGGCCAGTATGCCGGCTGGGGCTCCGCCTTGATCGATTACGACAACGACGGCTACCTGGACATTTTCGTGGCCACCGGCGGCGCGCATCATTTGCACCCCGAGGAGTCGGTGTTGGCCCGCAACGACGGCAAGGGCCATTTCGTCGATGTCTCCAGACGCTCAGGCAAGTTCTTCCAGCAGAAATTCGTCGCCCGCGGCGTGGCCTACGGCGACTTCAACAACGATGGGAAGATGGGCCTGCTGGTCATGACCCTCGACGGGGCGCCGCACCTCCTGCGGAACGTGGGCGGGGCCAAGAATCATTGGTTGACAATCGTGCCCAAGCTATCCAACGGAAAGACCGACGCCATCGGCGCGCGGGTCACGGTGAAGACCGGCACGCTGGTGCAGATCCACGACGTGATTCCCGTGACCGGCTACCTATCGCAGTCCGATCCGCGGCCCCACTTCGGGCTTGCCAAGGCCACCAAGGCCGACGTGGTGGAGATTCGCTGGCCCAATGGACAGGTCACCGCGCTCAAAGACGTTCCGGCCGACCAGTTCCTGAAAGTGGTTCAAAAGAAGCCCTAGAGCGCATGAGGTGCCTGCCATGAAGAAAGCCACAGGGATATGCGCGCTGGCGGCGTTGTTGCCGGCGATCTTCTGTTTGACGCGGATCATGGCACCGTTGCCCGCGGCGGAGCCTGCGGCGCAACCGCCGGCAGAGCCTAAGGAGAGCTATTACGGCACTCCCGCGCTGCAATCGCCCGCCAGGCCGTCTGTGTACGTGGGGGCGAGGGTCTGCGCCTCGTGCCACGAGGGCCGGCAGCAGGGTAACCAATTGTCGAAATGGTTGCTCTCCAAGCACTCGCGGGCCTATGCGGTTCTGGCTTGGCCGGAGTCCAAGCGGATCGCCGAGCTGAGCGGCATTCCTTTGGAGCCGCAACGATCCACGATGTGTTTGGGGTGTCATGCCACCGGCACGTTTGCCGAGGCCGCGGAGAAGGACGACACTTTCTTCGCCCAAGATGGCGTGCAGTGCGAAATGTGCCACGGGCCGGGCAGCGAGCACGTCGACGCGCACGTCGCGAAAAATGCGGCGGCCGCCAAGCTGGCAATGCTGGCGATGCCGACCAAACACGACTGCATGGGCTGCCACAAAGAAAAAGGATCGCATACGGCCGTGCTGAAACGCCCGCCCGTGGACATGGACAAGGCCTGGGAAAGCATTGCCCACCCCATGCCTGCCGGGGCCAAAGAGCTTGCTCCACCCAAGCCGCTTGTGCCCCAAGCCGCCCGCAGCGACGCCCCGCGATATACGGGCGTGATGGCCTGCGCCAAGTGCCACCGGGAAGCCGAGCATGGATATCAGTTCAGCCAGTGGCGGACCAGCACGCACACCCGGGCCTATGCCGTGCTCTCTTCCTGGACGGCCGAGGTGATGGCCAAAAAGGCAGGCGTCGAGGGCGATCCGGCGCGCAGCCCCGCATGCCTGAGATGCCATGCCACGGCCTATCACGACGGGGCCGGCGGCGTCCTGGAGTCCTACGCGATCGAAGAGGGCGTGGGCTGCGAGGCCTGCCACGGGGCGGGCAGCGCATACTCCCCCGAGGCAACCATGCGCGACAAGCGTGCGGCTACCGCGGCGGGACTGAAGGCTGTCGCTCGCGAGACCTGCCTTGGTTGTCACGAGCACGCCCACGACCGGCCGTTCGATTACGAAAAGGCCCTGGCCGAGATCGCCCATCCGACCAAGCTGCCCCCGCACGTCGAACCGCCGCGTTACAAAACGCCCCGTAATCTGGCCCTCCGCCCGGACGGGGCCGAGCTTTGGGTGGCCTGCGAGGCCTCGCACGAGGTCGTCGTGATCGATGTGCGTATGCGGCAACGCGTGGCGACCATCGCCGTCGGCCACCAGCCCGAGGACGTCACGTTCAGCCCCGACGGCGCGCGGGCCTACGTGAGCCACCGCCTGGACGACACCGTTTCCGCCATCGACGTCACCACGCGCAAAGTCGTCGCCACGGCGGCGGTGGGCAGCGAGCCCCACGGCCTGCTCACCGATCGCTCGGGTAAGACCCTGTACGTGCTGAACATGACGGCGGACAGCATTTCCGTGCTCGACACGCAATCGCTCAAGGAAGTCAAGCGACTGGCCGCCAGCCGCAGTCCCTGGGCGGCGGCCCTGGCGCCGGACGGATCGCGGATGTACGTCACGAATAACCTCTCGCGGCTCACGAAGTTCCGCGAACCGCCCTTGTCGGAGGTGACCGTGATCGACATGGAGACGGCAACCGTCATCGACCGCAACGTAGTTCCCCAGGCGAACCTCTTGGAGGGCATCGCCTGGCATCCCAGCGGAGAGTTCGCGCTCTTTACGCTGAACCGGAGCAAAAACCTCGTGCCCATGACGCGCCTCTTGCAGGGGTGGACGATTACCAATGGCCTGGGCATTCTCTGGAAGGATGGCCGCGTGGACCAGGTCCTGCTGGACGAACCGGGGACGAGTTTTCCGGATCCCACGGGCCTGGCCATCACGCCCGACGGCCGGCTGGCCCTGGTGACCAGTTCCGGTTCCGACCGCGTGGCCGTGGTCGATATCCAAAAGCTCATGGCCGTAGTCAAGGGCGCGACGGACGACCAACGGGAACACGTGCTGCCCAATCACCTGGGCAAGGCGACCGAGTTCGTGATCGCGCATATTCCCACCGGGCAGTGTCCGCGGGGGATCGTCGCCGCCGGCGACAGCCGCGCCGCCTACGCGGCCAATTCACTTGACGATTCGGTCAGCGTTCTGGACCTCAGCACGCTCGAGAAGGTGGGGCGGATCGACCTGGGCGGCCCGACGATGATCACCAAGGCCCGCTTCGGCGAGCGCGTCTTCAACTCGGCCCAGCATTGCTTCCACCGCCAGTTCTCCTGCCACACATGCCATCCGGACGGGCACGTGGACGGCCTGACCTACAACATCGAAGCCAGCGGGATCGGCGTCGGCCCGGTCGACAACCGCACGCTGCGGGGGATCTTGGATACGGCCCCGTTCAAGTGGGAAGGGATCAACCCTACTCTCTCGCGGCAGTGTGGCCCACGGCTGGCGGTCTTCTTCACGCGCATCCAGCCCTTCACGCCGCAAGAGCTCTCCGCGTTGGATTATTACGTCTGTACGATCCCCCGGCCGCCCAACCGCTACCGTCCGCTAGGCTCGCCCTTGACCGATCCCCAGCGCCGCGGCAAGGCCATGTTCGAACGGACCAGGACCAACGACGGGCGAGTGATACCCAAAGAAAGGCGCTGCATTACCTGCCACTTCCCGCCCTACTATACCGATCGCGAGATCCACGACGTGGGGACCAAGATGTGGCTCGACCGCGTAGCGGCGTACGACGTGCCGCACTTGAACAACATCTACGACTCGGCCCCCTACCTGCACAACGGCATCGCGCAGACCTTGGAAGAAATCTGGACGAAATACAATCCGGATGACAAGCACGGCGTCACCAACGACATGACAAAAGACCAGCTCAACGATCTCGTCGAGTACCTGAAGACACTGTAGGGTGGAACAAGACCGTAGGGTGGGCCGAGTGAATCGAGTCCCACCAATTTCGATCCGGAATCTGGTGGGACTCGTTTCACTCGGCCCACCCTACATGCTGCGTGCGCAAGACGCAGGAAAGCGAAAACTACCATGAAACACTTCATGATCATCCTGAGTCTTCTCGCACTCCTGCCAGGGTTGCGGGCCGACGCCGCGCCCCCTGCCCCCGCATCATCCGCCGCCACGGCGAAAGATCTTCCGTTCGTCTATACCCACTGGCGGCATTTTACGATGAAGGAAGGCCTGCCCAACGACCACGTGTTTGCCGTCAAGGCTGACGGCCCGCGCGTGTGGATCGGCACGGAAGACGGCCTGGCGTGCCTCGACAAACGTACGGGGAAGATCCGCAGTTGGCGGGAAAAGGACGGCCTGCCCTGGCGCGTGATTACGGCCATCGACGTCGACAAGAAGACCGGCGACGTCTGGCTCGGGCTGTTTGGCGGCGGCGTGGCCCGCTTCAGCGGCGGCCGATTCGACCATTTCGATCAGCTCAACAGCGGACTGGTCAACGACGTGGTCTACGGCATCGCGGTGGAGAACAACAACATCTGGGCGGCCACCACGGCCGGGGCGAGCCGTTTCAACGTCGTCGCCGGGCAGTGGACGACTTTCACCGAGAAGAACGCCCCCATGGAGGAAATCTGGAACTACAACGCCTGCTACGACAAGGCCAGCGGCAAGGTCTACCTGGCCGTCTGGGGCAGCGGGGTCCTGGAGTTCGACATCGCCAGCGAGCGTTGGAAGCCCTATCTCGACCCCGACAACGAGATGGAAATCGACTTGTATCGCGACGACGGCATAGTCCATAACGTCACGTCCGCCGTCAGCCACATTGACGGCGCCATGTGGGTCTCCACCTATTTCGGCAATTGCCGCTACGACGGGCGGCACTGGCGCGGCTACTACGCTTTCGAGACCGGAATTCCCAGCGATTTCACGAATTTCGCCCGCGGCCGCAGCGCCAATGAAGGCTGGTTCGGCACCGACAAAGGGATCGGCGTGGTCGCCGATTTCCCCAGCGACACGGTCGTGGCCTACACGCAAGACACCAAGACCCGCCGCGGCCGGGCGGTCGTCTACCGCTCCGGCAAGGTGCTCGAGTCGGTCGACCTGGAGCGGACCGTGCCGCACAACTACATCCTCGGCCTGGACATCGATGGCGACGACGTATGGGTGGCCACCTCGAAGGGGCTCGCCTGGGCGATGGGCAACGGCTACTACGCGGGCGTCCGGCAGCGGGCTTCCGTGAACACTGGCCCGGTAAACGCGCAGACGGCCGCCAGCGCGACGGACGTGGCTTCCAAGACGATTCCAGCTCAACAACCGCCGCGGCAGTTTCCCGAGGGACTTTCTGCGGAAGCCCTAAACACCGCTCGCGCGATCGAAGGACTCAGCCCCTACGAGTTGCCGGACCTCAAGCTGAAGACCGATGCGAAGTACGCGCACATCAGCAAAGAGTTGGCGCCGTTCCATCACGTCAAGCCGTTCAAGGAGCACTTTCTCACGCAGATCGAGTATACGGGCCCGGGCCGCGCGGTCCCCGAGCCGGAAGACCTGAAAACGGTGAAGATCGGCTTCATTGGCCCCATCAAACCTACCGTTTCCGTGGCCACCGGCGGCATGAGCCACGAAGAGACGCTGGGAACCAAAATGCTGCAGGGCGCGCAACTCGCCATCGCCGAGGCCAACGCCAAGGGCGGCTACCTGCGCCGCAAGCTGCCCTTCGAACTGGTCGTCAGCAACGACAATGGCCTGTGGGGCTCGTCCGGCAACGAGATCGTCAAGATGGCCTACAAAGACAAGGCCTGGGCGATCCTGGGAACGGTCGACGGCGCTAACAGCCACATCAGCATTCGCGTGGCCCTCAAGGCCGAGATCCTGGTCATGAACACGGCCGACACCGATCCGACCTTTGTCGAGACCAATATCCCCTGGACCTGCCGCGTGATCGGCGACGATCGGCAGATGGGCTACCTTCTGACCAATTACCTGTACAAGAAGCTGGACATGAAACGCGTGGGGGTCATTCGCGCCAGCAACCGCTACGGCCGCTTCGGCGTGCGGAAGTTCGTCGACAGCAGCCGCCGGCTGGGCCGTCCCATCATCCTGGAAATGGCCTACCCCGTGGGTTCCCAGGATTTCTCCATGCAACTCGAACGCCTGCAACAGGAGAACCTGGACGCCATCGTGCATTGGGGCGACGCGCCGGATGGCGCGCGAATTCTCAACCAGATGCGGGCCCGCGGCATGAAGCAACCCTACTTCGCCTGCGACCGCTGCCTCTCCGACGAGTTCCTGCGGATCGCCGGTCGTAACGCCGAGGGTGTAACCTGCGTCTACCCCTGGAACCCGGACCGCAACGACGAGCCGCTGCGCTCATTTCGGCAGGCATTCCGGCAGCGTTTCGACAACGAGCCGGAGACCTACGCCTCGCACGCCTACGACGGCATGAACATGCTCATTTGGGCCATCCAGGCTGCGGGGCTGAACCGCGCCAAGATCCGCGATATGATCGCCTACCGCACGGAACCGTGGAAGGGGGCGACGGGCGACATCATCCTCAGCTCGGTGATGGACGACATCGGTGAGGTCTTCCTGGCCAAGCGCGAGCAGGGCGCGTGGAAGTATTACTCGCGGCAGGAACTGGGGCTGCCGGCCAATCGGCCGGAGGCGGACCAGTCGTCGGCGCCCGTCCCGTTTTTCGATGGCAGGCAGCGCCCCCTGGACTACGCCGGCCCGGGGCGCGATAGCCAAGCGCCGGCGGGCCTGAGCGAGGTCCGCATCGCTTTCTTCGGCCCCTCCGATCCGGCGGACCCCGAGGGAAACGATCCGTGGCGCGCCGCGCAATTGGCCATCGACGAAGCCAACGCGACGGGCGGCTGCCAGGGGAAGCCTTTCCGCCTGGTTCCGGCCTGGTCGGCGACGCCCTGGGCGGACGGCGCCGCGCGGTTGGCGCGCATGGTCTACGATGACCATGTATGGGCCATTGTGGGTGGCATCGACGGGCCGACAACCCACCTGGCGGAACAGATCGCCGTCAAGGCCCGGCTGCCGCTGGTCAGCCCCTTCAGTTGCGACAAGACGGTGAACGGGGTGGGCGTGCCGTGGGTCTTCTCCTGCGCCCCCGGCGACGACCTGGTGGCCCCGCTGTTGGCCGACGAAATCGCCACGCGGGCGGGCGACCAACCACTGGTGCTCGTCTCGGCCGACGGGCACGACGCCCGGCTGTTCAGCGAAGAGCTTTCCACGGCGCTAGCGCGCTTGCACCTGGCGGCGAAATTGCGATTCGAATACAAACCGCAGGAGGCCGGTCCGGCGGAACTGGCCGCACGAGTCGTACAGTCCGGCGCGGGCGCGGTCGTACTCGCCGCGGGGGCCGTCGATAGCGCCAAGTTGGTCACGGCCCTGCGCGCCGCCGGCTACAAGGGATCCGTGTTCGGCGGGCCGTGGATGGGCCGGCGGCAGTTCGTCGAGAAAGCCGGCGTGGCGGCCGAGGGCTGCTTGTTTCCCCTCTTGTTCGCCGCGGGAAAACCGGCAGAGGAGTTCGCCGCCGCCTTCAGCCGCCGCACGGGCGCGCCGCCCGACTATACCTCCGCCCACACCTACGACGCCGTGCGGCAAGTCGTGGCCGCCCTTCGCAAGGCGGGCCTGAACCGCGCGCGGACCTACGACGCCCTGCGGTCACTGTCGCCCTGGGAAGGCGTTACCGGCCTGACCGCCTGGGATAAGCACGGGGCGGCCACGCACGACGCGGCCGTCGCAACCATTGTGCAGGGAAAGATAGTAAGGGCAAAATAGCGACCGTAGGGGTGACTTTAGTCGCCCTCTTCGACAATACGGCGACTAAAGTCACCCCCTACGGCGTCGACTTCCGACAGTTATTGATTTGCCGGTCCTTAGCGTATGCGATTATCCGTGGGGGAAATTACCACTGGGCCGGCAGTTCTCGCGCAAAGCCCCCTTGTTGCCGCTTTCCCGTTGCGGGATAATGGCCGATTGGCGTTGTCGTCTTCCTGCACAAATGTGGTAATTCGCGAGGCGGCGATGCCCACCGAAGCAATCATAGGAGTTTTCTCGCATGTCAAGTGGTACGAGTTCCAGGCTCGATGGCATTCTCTCTCCCAAGTCGATCGCCGTGGTTGGCGCGTCGACGCGGTTGGGTACCGTCGGCAACGATATTTTCCGCAACCTGCTGTTTTGTGGCTTCAATGGCCCCGTCTACCCCGTCAATCCCAAGGCGCCGCACATTATGGGCGTATGTGCCTATAAGTCGCTTAGCGACGTGCCCGGCCCCGTGGATCTGGCCGTCTTGATCATCCCGTCTGCAGCGGCATTAGACGTGATCGACGAGGCGATCGCCAAGAAGGTCCACGGGCTGGTGGTGATTTCGGCCGGTTTCAAGGAAGTCGGGCCGGAAGGCGCAGCCCTGGAGGACAAGGTCCGC
>CAZTPX010000191.1:0-17830 GCA_964615095.1 uncultured Planctomycetaceae bacterium
CCGACGTGAATGAACGCACCTAAGCATTCAACCACGTCGGCTTACTCTTCAACGAACCCCCCGGCAGCGCCGAGTTGCCCTTCATCTAGTCATCCGACGACTTGATAGGTAATTGTATCATCCCGGAACAGGGAATGCAACTGCCCTGGACCGGCGATCCCCTCGATTGGCCACAACTCGTGGAGTCGGCCTATGAGCGGCCTTTGTTCACTACAGGCCGGGCCGGATGGAACACTTCCAGATTTACGGGACAGACGTTCCGCGGCACGCGTTCCTGCAGCAGTAGGTCGTGCGCAGCGCAGGGCGGATTCCGCAAAAAGCGTTGCGGCATCGTCGGACCGAGCAGCGCATGGGACAGGGCCAAGAGCGTCATGCCGCTGTGGTGCGCCATCACGATCTTGCACGGCCGCGCCGGGCTGCCCGGCCGGCCGAGATCGGCCGTATAGTCAATCGCATCGTAAAAGCCATGGGAACTTAGATAACCAAGCTGCTCCAGCCGCGCCAGGTTGGCGCAGGCTTCGCGGGGCGCCACGACCAGCGCCAAGGCCGCGGCATAGGGAGCAATTACCAAATGCTGGTCCAGGTCCGGCGCCAGGCCCAGGCCCGGCACACCGAAAGCACGATATCCATAGTCGTGGCTGCCGGCAAAGGTGCTGGAGCAACTTTCGGAAATCCCCCAGGGAACGCCACGCTGGCGGGCATAGCGTATCTGATGTTTCACCGCCGCACGGCAAGTCGCGTCCAACAGCGTAGCCCGATAGGAAGGCATGATCAACATCGGCAAGAGATACTCGAACATCGAGCCCGACCAACTCAAAAGCGTGGGAGTGCCGCTCACGACGGTAACCATCCGGCCCAGGGCAAACCAATGTTCCAGGGGAAGTTGGCCGTGGCTGACGGCCAGGAAGCTCGTCAGTCGGGCCTCCGAGGCCAGCAAGTCATAATAACTTTCGTCGCAGCGACGCTCAGGTACGTTGAAACCGACGGTCAACAACTTCCGCTGCGGGTGGAAGAGAAAGCGAAAATCCATCGCCGAGAACTGCCGGCAACGCTCGGTAAGCAGAGAGATTTGCTGCAACTCCTGGCGGGCTGCCAAGGCGGATTCGTAGGCCGCATGCCGTATGCCCTCTGGTAGAGTGGGCTTTAGCCCGCGTTCGCGCAAAGGTGGGCTGAAGCCCGCCCTGCAGTCCTCCGCAATGCAGCCCTCGTCACGGGCCGCCTCCAATGGCCAGGCATGGCCCGCGGCGATCTGTTCCGCAGCCCGGAGCACCTGGTCTAAACTGCAGCCGGCGTCGAGTCGCTCGAACCAGGCGTACAGATCGGCAAACTGCGTCCAGAACGCCAATCGCGACAAGTGTTGATGGGCCTCGGCGCTTTGTTGCACGAGCGCGAGCGCCCATTGCTTCAGAACCGCTTGATCGACCGAAACCAACGCCGCCAGATCCGCTGCGCCCCGATGAATGAGGCGCAGCCGCTCACAGGTCCGCCGCGCTCCCCCGGGCAGTTCGTCGAAACATTCCTTGCGCAGCCCGGCAATGCAGATGTCCAACGGGTCGTTCGCCAACGAAGCGGCCGGTCGCCGGAGATCGGCAATCACCTCCACCGTATCCTGAAGCCCTTGGAACAAACGCGGAGGAATCAAGGGGCGATTTCGCATCTCCTTCAGACCCTCGCTCAATACGGTGAGCGCGCCCCACAGGTTGCCGCTGTCGACACTCGACACATAACGCGGCTCGGCCGGTTGCAGGGTGCGGGTATTGTACCAATTGTAAAAGTGCCCCCGGTATCGTTCCAGGTGCAGCATGCTTTGCAGCATGCGATTGGTGCGTTCCAACAAGGCCGTGGCCGGCAAATAACCCAGATCGTAGGCCGTCAGGCCCGACAGCAGCGCCAATCCGATGTTGGTAGGGCTGGTGCGGGGAGCTATGGTCGTGGGCGGATCGCCTTGCGCATGGTCTGGCGGCAGCCAGTGATCGGCTTCCCCGCCAAAGGTATCGAAGTAGTGCCAGGTTTGCCGGGCCCAGCGGCGGAGTTGCCGTTGCTCCGCGCCCGTCGCCGCGATCGCTTTGCAGGGATAGGGCAAAGAGATCCACCAGGCGATCAACGGTCCCGCCGCCCACGCCAGGAGCATCGGGGCGGCGACCAGCAGCGCCGACGGTTGGACCACCAGCAACAACCCCGCCACAAGGAGGCCGGACGCGACGCAAGCCCCCATGATCTTGTAGTGAGCGGACAATTTCCCGCTGCAAGATGCTTCCACCTCGCTGGCGGTGGTCCATTCCAACAAGCGACGGCGGGAAACGCCTAAACGATAAAGCGTGCGCACAATGGCATCGACGTGACAGTGTACCGTGTAAGGCAGGATGCACCAGCCCACGGCCTCTGCCAGCCACGTCCGCAGGTACTGCCGCGTCTCGTCCCTGGCGTGTAGCGTCCAGGGCTTGCCTTCCGGCCGGCGAAGCACTCCGGGCAGCGCCGCAAGACTGGCCGGGCCAAAGACCAGCGCGAGGGCCGCCAGCGTACACGCGCCGGCCAAGGCCGGGACTAGCAGCCAGCCGAGCACCAGAAAGCTCCACAACAGCACTGGCGTGCCGCTCCGCCGCAAGTTATCCAGGATCTTCCACCGTGACAACCCGGAGAGTGGATTTTCTTCGTTTCCCTGCCGCGTGGGAACTTGCTTACCCAACCAGGAAGCAATCTGCCAGTCGCCGCGTATCCAGCGGTGCCGCCGTTTCATGTCGACCAGCAGCCGGGAGGGAACGCCTTCGAACAGCTCCACGTCGTTGACCAGGCCGCTGCGGGCGAAACAGCCTTCGATCAGGTCGTGGCTCAACAGGCGGTTTTCGGGAAAACGGCCTTCGCAGGCCGACTCGAAGGCATCCACGTCGTAGATCCCTTTGCCGATGAAACTGCCTTGCCCAAACAGGTCGTGATAGAGATCGCTGGTCTGGAGCGTATAGGGATCGATTCCTGCATCGCCCGCTACCAGGCGGCTGAAATGGCTGCGATGCGCCTCGGGCATGGTGGCGGTTACCCGCGGCTGAAGCACGGCATAGCCCGCAACCACCATGCGCGAATGCGGATCGATTTCCGCCTGGTTCAGGGGATGGGCCGCACAACCGACCAACTCCCGGCCGGCATCGCGTGGCAGTCGCGTATCGCTATCCAAAGTAATCACGTAGCGGACCGAGCGGAGCTGCGGCAAGTGGCCGACCGTTGCACTAAAGGCATCGGCCACGCCGGTTTGCAGCAACCGGTTCAGGGCCGCCAGCTTGCCTCGTTTTCGCTCTTCTCCCATCCATGCGCCCTGTTGCCGATTCCACTTCCGCGGCCGATGCAATAGGTAGAAGATCCCCGGGCGATCAGCACAATAGCGCTCGTTGAGCCGCTGGATCTCCGTGCGGGCCAGTTCCAGCAAGCGCGGATTGCCGGCCACCGTTTCTTGATCTGCATCGGGAAAATCGCTCAGCAGGGCGAACCACAAATTGTCGTCCTGATTGGCCAAGTAGCGCAGTTCGAGTTGCTCCACGAGTTCCCGCACCGCCTGCTCGGAGGTCAATAGCGCCGGTACGGCCACCAACGTGCGATGCTCGGCGGGAATTCCCGCCGAGAAATCCAATCGCATCATCGGCCTAGGCGGTACGATGAGATTGCACAGCCAGTTCACCAGGCTCACGGCAAATTGTGTCGCTGCCCCGGCATAGATGGCCAGCAGCAACAGCGCGGCCGCCGACCCTGAGTAAAGGGTGCCCGCGGCGATCCGCACGATTTCCAGCCTCATGCCGATGGCCGCCGCGGCGCCCACGGTGAACAACCACACCAGCAGGACCGCCCCCAAATAAGAGGCCAGCGGGACCCGTCCAACGAACCGCCCCAGGGCCGCTCGCCAAGCGGGGCGGTAACCGATGCTGGCTTCCAGCGCGGCGCGCCCCCCATCGACCAGGTAATAGCCCACGTGGTGTTTCACCGTCGCCCGGCCACCGGTCCTTGCAGGCGCCGCGGCCACGGCGGGCACCATGTCGGGCACCATGTACCCATGGTCGTGGTCGTGGTCGGCGGCGGATTTCCGCGCATGCTCGATCGCCGCGCGGGCCACCTGCGCTTCGTCCAAGGGGCTGCGACGGGCAAGCCGCTGGACGACGCGGCGGTAGTGATCGCGGCTGGCGAAGCTCATCCTTGGGTGGACGCCGGCCGGATCCTCCCGCAGGATGTGCTCCACCACACTCTGGCGCTCCACGAATTCTTTCCAGTCCAGCATGGTCAGATCGCGCAGACCAAGAATGGCATGCTTCATCGAGAGTTCGTCAGCCCTCTCTTGCCCGCTCCCCTCTCCCACGGCGGGATGTCCGGGGCGAGGACCGTGCTCGATCGCCGGCCTGACCAGATCTTGACAAGGTTCAATCGTCGGTGACAATCCGGCGGCCAAATCCTGTAGGGAACGGGCTCCGTTCCGTTCCGTTTGCCTGGGAACGCCACGACCCGCAAGCGGGTGCCCCGCGTTCCCTACAAGACCCGGCGGAGCAACACGAATCGCCACGCGGCAGAGGAATTCGAGGAGGCCCAGTCGCAACATGCCGCAAACTGACCACAGTTCCGCTAGATCCAGCGGCGACACGGTCTGATAGGCGCTGAAGAACCGGTCAAGGCTCTCCTGGTCGAGTTGGGCGTCGAGATGCTCGATCAGTGACCATGCCAAATGGTAGACTCGTGGAATGCCGTCGTTGGTCGTGTCGCAAAGGTAGGGCAACTCGCGGCGGTCCGATTTTCGGAGATCCCGCCGCGCCGATCGCATCAACTCTTTGACCCGGTTGAAGTTCTCGACGAGCCATACGCCCGCGGCAGGAATCGTTTGTGGCTCGGCCGCCATTCGCTTCAACCAATCGTACGCCGCTTGGAAAACGCGCTCGTTGTCCGCGAGTTGCGCGAGCAACCGATCGCGGCCTTGCCAGACTGCCAACTGATGCGAACGAGCCAGTTCAAGGGCCTGTTGTGTAAGCTGCTCCAGATTGGCCCCAGGTGCTGGAATCGCTTCGGACGATGGCGGTCGCGATGGCAATTGACCGGCCGTGTCCAGGTCTGGATACGGAGGCTTTCCCGGCCGCAATGGGCGTTGGGGGTGTCGAGCAGTCATGGTAAGCATCGGCGAAATCTCCAGTCCGTTAGTCTTCGACAATCCGTAGGGTAGGACCGGTGTGCGGGCGCCATGCACGGCATGGTCGCGAGCGTGCGTCCCGGCATCGGTCCAACCTTGTTATCAGTCTCCGAAGTAAAGTGTCAGCAGGCGTTGCTGGCGGCGTGGTAAAGCACCGCGATCCCGGATCACGTAGTAGTTGCCTTCCGGATCGGTGAGCAAAAGTCCATGGGCGCCAAACTCTTGACACCCTTCGCCCGGCTTCTCCAACCGCAGCTTTGCCGGTCCGCCGTCGGTAAGGACCGATAGCGCAAGTTGGCTACCGCTAGTGACCACTTGGCGAATTTCCTCGATGCGCCGTATCAAATAGCGACGGGCAAGCGATCGGCGGATCGCCTCCTGCACCCGGCGGGGCCAGGCGGCAAGCGTGTGGAGCATGCCCACCTCGGTTTCGCGTCCCGACGGTTCGCGATAGCGCAAACTGATGAATCGCCCTTCCTCGCTGGCGGGAAAGGCCCACACTGCCTGTACGGAGTCGTTACGCTGCCGACCCCCGACCCGCAGCAGGCCGCGGCCGTTATCCTCGATCGTGACGCCGGCCGGATCGAGCCAGGCGATTTCGGGCTCGCGATTCGCGTCGCGGCCGTTCGCAGCCGGTTCGCGGACGGTGTCTGGCGCAGGAACGTTGGCCGCGGTCGCCTGGAAGAGCGATTCCCCATCGCCCCACTCGGCGGCAGCTTCGGCAATGCCGCTTGCCGCGTCTCCGCCGGCTGCCGATTCAAAACGGCGGCGGCCCTCGTTGAGGTTGTACTGGATGCTGGCCAGGGTACTGTACAATCCGCCCTGGCGCAAGAGTTCCACCGGGGTCCCCTGCTCAACCAGCCGGCCTTGATCAAAGACCAATAAGCGATCGGCGCCCTGGAGTGTGGAGAGACGATGCGCAATCACGATCGTGGTCCGCCGACCATGAGTATATGGTGCCCGTGCCCAACGGCGAATGGCGCGGCAGATCGCCCGCTCCGATTCGGCGTCGACACTGGCAGTCGCTTCATCGAGAATCAGGATCGCCGGATCAAACAACAAGGCCCGCGCGATCGAAAGCCGCTGCCGTTCTCCGCCGGACAGCCCGGAGCCTCCTTCGCCCAGTTGCGTTTCGTAGGCGAAAGGCATCCGCATGATGAATTCGTGCGAATCGGCATTCCTGGCGGCCAAGAGAATTTGTTCGGGCGCGGCTTGGCCATCGCCATAAGTGATGTTCGCGGCTACCGAGCCGCGGAACAAGAACGGTTCCTGGGGAACCATGCCGATTTGCCGGCGAAGCTGCCGGGGATTCATCTGCCGCACGTCGATGCCATCAATGCGGATTTGCCCGGCATTGCACTCGTACAGCCGTCCGATGAGGCTTACCAGCGTCGACTTGCCCGAGCCGCTGCGGCCCACCACGCCCACCATTTCGCCCGGCTCGATCGTAAAGCTGATGTCTTCCAACACCGGCCGGCTGCGATCGTAAGCGAACGACACGTGCTGGAACTCTACACCGCCGTGGAACAGGCCCAACGGCGCGGTCGGTTGGGCTTGTTCGCTTTCGTTGGGCACGTCCAGCAGTGCGCAAATACGGCGGCTGGTGCTGTAAAAGCTGGCGAACCAGGTGGTCGACTCGGCAATCGTGGTCAGCGGCGCGTAGAACATCGCCAAAAAGGCGAGGAAGGCCATCAGCGAGCCGAACGTCATGCTGCCGAAGAGCACGTCCCGGCCGCCAAGGTACCACACCACCAGGCCGCCTAACGCAAACAGCAAGCCCATCGCAGCCGTAAAGGTGACCGCGGCGTTGTCGACCGTCAGTCGCGAGTCGCGGAGGCGGCGGCTGGAATCGGCGAAGCGGCGAATTTCACGGTCCTCTTGTACGAAGGCCTTGACGACCCGGATCCCCGTGAGCATTCCCATCAAGGCCGAGGCCTGCTTGCCAACCGCTGCCCAATAGTGCTGATGCCGCGGCTGCAGGTAGCGCGTGAAGTACCAGCTTCCGGCGACGATCAATGGCATCGGCAGCAAGGTGACCAGGGCCAGCTTGGCATTCAGGCACAGCAGCATTACACCAATTCCCGCCAGTTGCAGCGATTGCATGAGGAAACCGCTGGTCATGTGGTAGACCAGCGTGTGCAGTGTTTCCGTATCGTAGGCCACTTGGCTCATGAGCACGCCGGCCTGATTCCGATCGTAGAAGGCCAACGGCAACTGGTTGAGCTTGGATACGAGCTCTGTGCGGAGATCGGAGGTCAGCGTCGTGCCGACTCGGCTGGAAACCCATCCCTTCCAAACGGCCACGAGCGTGGCAGCCAAGCGGGCCAATAACAGGCCGGCAACGATGGCCAGCAGGAGTTGCAGCAACTGTCCCAGCGGGTTTTGCGCCCGATCGGCCTGCAAGACGCGGTCGACCAGGACCTTCAGCAAGATGGGGGGAGTCATGTCGATGGCCACCGCGCCCAGCGACAACACCAGCAGGAGCACCACGCTGCCGCGAAATGGTCGCAGCAAGGCCCACAGCCGGGCGGTCATTCGCAACCGGGCGGGAGTCTTGATCTCCGCTGCGCTACCGAGCCAGCCTGGCGGCGTTTTTGTTTCCGAGCGGCTATCGCCCAACCGGACGTCCGATCGCCGTCGCGTGGCGTTTTCCGACCCGCCGGCCGTCTCGCGGAAGTCCTGGCCGCAGCGCGCATTAAGGCGGCCCACCAGATCAGTCAGTTCCCTCGCCGCATCTCCTGGCCGGCGCAAGACGTCGATCCACTGCTCGTCGACTTGCACCTGCAGAAAATGCGAGCCGACGGCCGGTTCCACTCGGAAGGCTTCGATTTGTTCCCAACGCCACTGCCGTCGGCGCTCGGGCTGTCGATTGCCGACAAGATCGCTGACCATCAATTGCCGCTCACCGATCGTCAGCCGCTGGCGACATGGATTACCAACCAAGTCGATGCTCGTGTCGAGCACGAATAGCACAGCCTCTTCCGCGATCTGTTCAGTTGGGGTTCCTTCCCCGTCGGCAATCGCGCTGTTTGCGGCGATTGCCTGGCAAAACCCTTCCTTCATGCGTCTATCCTAGTCCATTCCTGATCGCGGAAGCCTTCCTTGTTGTTGTCGTCAAGAACGAAAAAAGCCGACGTGGCCGAACACCTGCAGGTATTCGACCACGTCGGCTTACTCGTCAACGAGCCCCCCGGCACCACCGGGTTGCCCTTCATCTAATCATCCGACAACTTCAAATCGATTTTGGCGGAGCCCGCTCAAACTGCGACTGTTCCGCCAACAGTCATTCTATGCCGGGCACTGGGGAAAGCAAGGGAATGCCCACCAGGAGGAAATGCAAAGTCGTTCTATGACATCCCTACGTGGAACGGAATTCATTCCGTTTCCCTGAAATATGCAAGGCAACGGAATAAATTCCGTTCTACATAGGGCTTTGCATTTCTCCTGAAATGCCCACGCTTGCGAGGAGTTCATTCCGTTGCATTGTCTTTTTCAAACCGGTATACCTATTGCAGGTGTTTGAAGGTTTCGTCCCGCGGAGATCATTTCCATGGCAACGGTAGAGGCAACGGAACAAATTCCGTTCTACGAAGCTACGGCGACGAGGACGTCGAAGCGGTCGATGTTTGCTCCCGTTGCGTTGTGGGGAAGACCCGGTCCAGGGCGGCGCGGACTTCCGGCAGAGCTGCGAACGACGTGCTCAAACGGGCCGGCCCGTCGAGCCATTCCAAGAGGGCCATCGTCGCCAGGCCGGTATTCCAAAAGTCGTTACGCGAGGTCACCGCGTAGGGCTCCGCCGCGTCAGTCCTCCACTTGGCCGAATCGGCCAGGCCACAGGGACCGTACAGGCGGTGTTGCAGCAAGAATCGCAACGACTGCTCGCTACGGTCGGCGTCGGCCAACAACGCCATGGCGACGCTCCACGGCATGAACAGGTCGCCCTGTCCGAAATCTTCGCAGACGCTGAATTGCCGGTAACAGGTGAGCGTGCCGTCGTCGCCCGCATCGGGTTGAATCAAGAAGGGGCGTCCCTCCACGGCGAGTTTGCTCATCACGTCCTGCTCATAGCCCACGAAATTCTGCCAGGGATTCACGGCTAGGCCGCGATCCGGATAAATGTCGACGCCGCGCTGCCGGACGTCGACGAAGAGGTTCCACAGGGCCTGCGTGAAAGGCGCCCGGAATTCCTTGCACTGATGGACCATGGCGGCGCGACCCGGAGTACCGGGTGCCCCGAGCCCGGCCAATTCCATCCGCACGCGCTTCGTGCTGGTGTTCCAATGCGTCTCGATGGGCACGCGATGGTTGGGCATGAGGTGCGCCGCCAGCGAGGTTAAATTGCCTTCGTTCGTATAGCCGTCGTAAACACAGCGCACGAACCCTTCCGCGCCCTGGGGCGTGGCGTAGCGGTAAGCCATGCGCCATCCGTCGGGGCAAGAAAAGGCGGCGAAATCGAAACGGATTTGCGTCCGGTCGATGGCCGCACGCAAGGGAGGCGAAGTCGATGACAGCCACTTGTACTGGTACAGCGCCAGCGCCAGAAAGGCCGCATCGACCGACGATTCCTCGGGCAGCAGCGAGGGCTTCAGCGTGGTCCAATCCACGTTGCGCGGCGGCAGATGCTTGGCCCGATCGAGCAGCCCGCCGATGGTCCGCAGTAGCAAATCCACGTAGCCGTCGGCCTCCGCCTGCTGGACCCAGCCTCGGCGGGTAGCCGCGGGGAGCATCCAGAGCACCGCGGCCGTCGTGTTCAATCCCGCATCGGTGGCCTGGTACGAGTTGTTGGGAATCATTCCGTGGCTACGGTTTCTGGCCGACCACAGGGCATCCCATTGCCGCCGCGCCAGCCGCTCGACCAGCACCGGCAACGGGCTGGTATCGATGTCCACCGGTCCACCCGGTTCCACCAGCGACACGTCGCTCAGGCACACTTGGCCGGAACGAATCGCCGTGCAAGGCTCGAAGAGGAAATCGATGGTCAGTACCCGGCTCAAGTCGGGATGACCTTCCACGACCCAACGGGCATCGGCCAGTGCCAGCGGAACCTCGATCAGAACGGCCGCCTCGGTGGCCGGCAGTTCGAACCGATAAGTCGCGCTCTGGCCCTTGGAATCGCGATAATCCTTGACTTGCACCGCACAACGCAGCGCGGTATGGGTCCTGTTCTGCAGGTCGATATGAAGTCGCTCGTAGCGTGCCAGATTGCGTGTTTGATAATACTCTCGCGTGGGGCCGAACCCGCAAGCAAAACATTGCAGATAGCGATGTTCGGCCGCTGCGACTTGCCCCAACTCGACACACAGCACGCGCCCTCCCCTGGGCGCGTCAGCCGGCAGAAGGCGGATGCCTTGCGTGCTGCCAGGCCCCCATGCTCCCCCCCACGTATTCAAGAATTCGCTTTGCTGGCCATCGAAGAGCGGAACGACCGCCAAATCGCCGGCGACCACCCGCGCGGGAGCACCTCCCAGCGCAAGCCATGTGACCGCGCAAAACCCGATCCGGGCGGTTCGAGAAGAGCTCAGTCGGTACAGAGCATAATCCAGCATTTGATCCAATCCTTTGGTTTCGTTCGGGAAAAACATCCATGTTTGGGAAGAGAAGACCCCCTACCTTTGGCTGCGCAATAGACGTTCAGAACAGCCCAAAGCGCCCGCTCCTGCGAAAAGACCAACCAGGCGCACGAGCAAGTATCCCCCCGGACACTTACCGCGCAAGAAAAGACCGTATCAACCTATCGCCAGTATACCATAAAACGCATTTTACGCCAACTTCAAAGGACGAACGGCCTCAGCGTAGAGATTTAAAGAGCCTGGGTGGTTTGGAAAAACTCCGCATAGCCAATTGAGCCTTGATCGTAAACTGGCCAGCGGATGGCATTGCAGCAGTTGGCAAGCATTGCGATCAAGGCCGGCTTGGCCGGCGCTCGGAATTATTTTCGAACCCATCCATTTTTGTGACGCGGTGAAGGTGCAACAATCTGTTGCAAATTTTGCATACAGTCGCAACACGGTTTTTCCGGCAGCGATTTGTGACACCCAGAAAACGCAGCGGGAAAAGGCGGCAAGTTCCCCGCGCGCTTCGCGGCCTGTTGCAAAAGATGAAGCAGATCCCTGGCAAATCCGTCACCCTGGTTGATGAATATTTGAAACAGAACGCAGGCACGCCCCACGTAATTCAAGGAAAATCTATGAATCCAAGAGCAATGGCCGGTAGAGGGCCGCTGGTCTTGCCAGTCACAGGAAGGCGGCCTAGCGGGCGAGTTTTCGGCCGTGATCGTAACCATGCCTGTCGCCAGAAACAAAAAAAGCCGACGTGGCGGAGCACCCGAAGGCGTTCCACCACGTCGGCTTACTCTAAAACACCCCCCCCGGGTAGGGCGTGGTTGTTTCTCATGCCCGGCACGCAATGGAGGGCAGAGCAAGCTCGGTCAGCCAAGACCGGCGACGTGCCTTGACCACGCTGATGAACTTGTTCAACTCCACGGGATTCGTCACCAAGCCGTCCACGTGAAGCTCCTGGACATGGAGGCTCGGTTGGTGATCTAGCGAGCCGGTGAGGACAACAACCGGAATGTTCTTCGGTTCCCCGCCAGCTCCGATTTCCGCCAGCAGATGCTGGCCTTCCTCCTTGGACAACTGCATGTCCAGCAGGATCAGGTTAGGCGTTGGAGCCAGGGCAAATTCACCCTCGCGGCAGAGAAAGCGGATCGCCTCCTCGCCGTCGCAAACCAGGCTTACTCGGCATTGTACCCCGCCCTGTTTGAGGGCTAGTATCGTGACGTTGGCATCCTCGAGGTTGTCCTGGACCAGGAGGATCTCCATTCTGTCCACTGCGTCTCGACTCATGGTTTTAAGAAGAAGCAAATGATCAGATGACTCTCATGAGCAGCAGGACGAGCAGAACCACCACGACCAATCCCATGCCGCCGCTTGGGCCATAGCCCCAACTTCTGCTGTGTGACCAGGTGGGCAGCGTCCCTAAGGACCCGAAAAGCATCAGAACCAACAACACGATCAAAATAGTACCGAGCATTTTAGCTCTCCTTTGAAAAGAAACCGTTCGAACCATTGTGACTTGATGAGCAATTTCACGTGTGCGCCGCCTCCATGACCTTGGGACCGCTATCCGGCTGCGGCTGTCGCTGGGGCAGGGGCAAGACCGGTTGGATCAACAGACGGACCTGTTCCTGCGCCTCCGCCAACGTCGAAACAACATGCGTTGTGGCGGCGCCACCGATGCGGGCTCGCGCCTTGCTCAAATCGCCGCGTGCGTCCCACAATCCCACGACCACGGGTACTTGCGGAAATCGGCCGCGAATGAGCTTGCACAGATGGCGAGCATGCATCACGGCCACCGGAGGCGTGGCGGATATACACACCACGTCCGGTGTGCGCCTCTGGAGAAGATCGGCCACCTCGTCGGCCGCGGCCGTAAAGGAGGCGGACTGCACAAGGCATTCGCCGCTGGCCAACAATTGCGCCAACATCATTCCCGCGATCGCATCCGCTTCGTCGCGCGCCGGCAGGCAGAGAATGCACGGCCGCCGGGCATCGCCGTCCTTGATTTCCTGATTTTCCTGTGCTTCCTGCTGGCCTTCATTTCTTTCGTCGATCATCTCCTTTAGGCTCTGCAAAATGAACTTGTGCCTGTTCTCGTCCAGTTCGCCGAAATGCCAGTCAGTTTCGGCCAAAGCCAGGGCCGGGATGAGCAGCGTGTCGTAGACCTCCACCAGCGGCTTGTTCTCGAGAGCATCGTCGACCAATTCGTTGGCCTCTTCTTGATCTCCGGCCAGGAGTCGCTGATAGACCTGCCGCTTGGGCTCGAACACGGGCTCATTCCCTAGCAGAATGTGCAAGAAGGACAGTTGGGGGACGTGCTTGCCGATCACCAAGAGGCAGACGGTCAAGGGGGTCGCCAGAAGCAGTCCCGCAATTCCCCACAACCACGTCCAGAAGACGGCCGCCACCAGGACCGCCACCCCGGACACGCCCGTGCCCTTGCCATAGAGCCATGGCTCCAGGACATTCCCGCAGAAGAGTTCCAGGGTCACGAACAGCCCAAGTGTGAGGATGGGCGCCAGCCAACCCGTCGAGATGGCCATTGCCAGTCCGATCGGCGCCACTGCGGCAATCCACGGTCCAATATAGGGAACGAACCTCAAGGTCGTGGCCAGGATCCCCCACAGGATGGCGTTGGGTATTCCAATCAGGAAAAGCCCTGTTCCGACCGCAATACCGAAAGTGGTATTGATGAGGAACAGCATGGAGAGGTATCGGCTGACCCGCGTGGCAGCGTCTTCCAGCATCTGTGTGGTCACGGTCGCTTGTCCTTTTCCCACCAGCCGGATGAAGCGATCTCGCAAGTCCTCTCGCCGTACCAGAAAGAAAACCACGAGAATGACAACGATGCCTGCCAGACCTAAGACCTCGACCAGTGTGCCGAAAGTCTGGCCCAGGAGTTGCAGGGGGCTCGCTGGCGGGGAAAGCACGCGGACCGAATAGGGCCATTCGTCGGTTCCCAAGGGCGCCTTGGCCTGCTGGGCTTGCGGAAGAGTCTGGCCAACGTCCTCGGCGGTCCGTGTTACCTTGTTCAACGTGGCGATGAAGTAGTCATTCACCGCATGAAGTTTCGCTTGAAAGTTGGCTTGGTACTCGGGCATTCTGGGGGCCAGGGCGGTCATTTGCCCCACCGCTGTCCATGCCGCGGCGCCCAGCACCGCAAAGCCCACCATTGCCGTGAGCATTACGGCCGGGATACGGCCCAGGCCGCGCCGTTCGAGCCAATCGCACACCGGGCTGAGCAGGAAGCTCAGCAGCACGGCAAGTGCCAAGGGGACCAGCACGCCTTTGGCCAGGTAAAGGGCGGCAACGACCACAGCGGTCGCCCCCAACATGAGCACTGATTTGACGAACTGGTCCAAGGGCACCATGGGATCATCTCCTGCTAGCCGCGTTTCCAAAAGCGGCCAAGCAGCCAGCCGATGCCGGCTGCCATCAAGATGGACCGCAACGGCCGTGCGCGGATGGATTGTTCGCAGGCGCAGGCGACGCCGTGGAGTTGGTCTCGCGCCTGCCCGCTGTATTCGGCGGCTTTCTCGCCCGCCTGCCCAATCTTCTCCCGGGCGGCGTCCCTTACGGTCCGTCCCATTGTCTGAAGGTTTTCGGTAACTTCCTGCGCCTGTTTGCCAAGCTGATCAGTTGTGTTCGACATCGTTCTTCCTCGTTGGTTAAGTGGTTTTCATTGGTTAAATGGTCTTCGTGGTAGCGGTAAACGTCAGTGATCTTGAGGCGACTCGGCTTCGACCGGCCGCTTCAAAGCGTGTTTGATCCAAGTCATGTTACGGGTTAATTCTTCACGGGAATGCTCAAAAACACGCGCGACTCCGCGGATTTTGGACCACCCCACAACTCCCAGGGCCACTGCCGCGATAGATCCACCCAGCGCGGCGATCGCAAAGGCCGTCGCCCGCGAAAGGCCGGCGGCTTTCGAAAGCAACTCGGCAATGACCATCAGCGCAACGGGCACCGTGCCAACAGCCACAATCCCGGCGAACAGCAACAGCGCGACGGGGATCAACAGTCCTCTCAGGCCTTTGCGGCAGTCGTTTCTGAAGAGCTCGAATTGAAGCTCGGCCAGCGATACGATGTCGTGCGTCAATTCGCCCATGTCCTTGGCAACCCCGTCAGACGGCGCTGTGGTTGATCCGTCGCGTTGATTCATTGTCGTTTCACCCACCATCCTAGCGCAATTCCGACGGATAGCGCCGCCCCCAGGCAGAAACCTGGCCGCTGGGCCACAAAACGCTCGATCGCAGCGAGAATTTGGAATGGTCGCTTTGGCTGCCGGCAGAGTTCGCCACGGTCAAGCCCGAGTGGGGATCGGCTAGTTCCGTTACTCGATGAGTCAGGACGTGTAATTTGAATCATGATGGTTTGTGGCGGCGTCCCCGGTTAGTCCCAGTAACCTCTCGGTATTTTGGCTTACGTACGCGATTGCCTCGCGAACCGCGATGCCGGCCACGGCGCCGACTAGCGCATCGAACACTCCGCGCGCGAAGGTCGTCGTGGCGGCCGGCGCCGCATTAGCGACCGGAGGACCGGCCTTTGCCGGGTCAGCCGGAGTGGGCAATTCGGCGTGGACAACTGTGGATCGCTTGGGAGCGATCAAGAATCCCAGCGCGGCCGCAGTCCCCAAACAGACCCACGGGTAAACCTTTACGTAGTGCTTCCAGTCGACCATGCTGCGGGCACTAGCGGACACATCCTCCAAATCATGGTCGATTTCGGAACGAACCCCTTGCATCCGCGCTTGCACGGTGTCATCCAGCAGTGGATCATTCATGGCCGGTATCCTCATTGACTCAGTGTTGTTGGCAGCATTTCAGTCCTCCAATAGAAAACGATCGAGCAAGAACGAAAAAGCCGACGTGGTGGAACACCCGCAGGTACTCGACCACGTCGGCTTACTCTCTAACGAGCCTCTCGGCAGGGCCGGGATGCTCTCTATCTAATCATCCGACAATTTGCTGAAAAGCCGCCATCGAGTGCGCCGCGACTCTGCCAGCACTTTCATTGTACGCTTCTACGGGGAAAAAGCAATAGGACGGTTGCCTATCTTCCAATTCTGGCCGTTTACCATCGTTGGGCGAAGGGGTTCAGAACAATCCACCTTCCGTCACCTCGTCCGTCCAAACCGTGAAGCGCTCGAGGGTGTTCTTGCCGAACGAAGTCGTCATGGCCACGTCGGCCGCGTCGCGCCCCCGTGCCATCAGTACGCGGCCGATGCGGGGGACGTTGTGCCGGGCATGGAAGGTGTACCACCGACCGCCGAGATAGACTTCGAACCAGCCGCTGAAATCCATGGGGCATGCCATACGCGGGACGCCGATATCCCCGAGGTAGCCCGTGGCATACCGCGCCGGGATGCAGAGACAGCGGCAGAAGGTCAGGGCCAGATGCGCGAAGTCGCGGCAGACGCCGGCCCGCTCGACGAAGACGTCATAGGCCGTCTTGGTCGGTCGGGCGGCCTGGTGGTCGGAACGCACGTTGGCGTGTACCCAATCGCAGACGGCCTGGACCCGTCCCCAGCCCGCCGGCGTGCCCTTGAACAGATCCCAAGCAATCTCCATCAGCCGGTCGACTTCGCAATACCGGCTGCCGAGCAGGAAATGCAGGGTCTCGCTGGGCAACTCTTGGGCTGGATGTTGACTCGCCCACAGTGCGGCCGCGTCGAGCTGCCCCGAATCTTCGACGACCATGTCGTCCCAGAGGCGGAGAGGCCCGGGGAGCGCGAAAATCCGCCGGCAACGGTTGCCGTAGACGTCGCTGAACTCCTCGAAGGGAATATAGGGCTCGATGATCATGCCGCTGTGCCGGCGCACCGTGTGCTCCCGGTCGAGGTGCAGCGCGACCATCAGCAGCATCAGCGAAGGCGTCTCCACCTGGAAAACGAATTCGTAACCTGCTTTGATCAACATGTTGTTCTACTTCCACGTAGCGACCAGGCGTCGGGCGATCAGGCAGGATCGGGCATCAAGTCCACTTCAGAAATGTCGCGCAACAGTTTATTGAACCGGGAACGGCTCATTTGCGATCCGATCGCTCAGGGCAGTACGCGAATCGGTGGTTTCGGCTTGGCTTGCTCTAAAATGGCACTGGCGAACTGCGTTAGCCGCTGTTCGAGGGCGGCCCCTGCAGATCCTTCCCCGAAATGCGACTCCATCTCTTGTGGTTGGATTCCAAGCGTGCCAAGGATTTCGACAACTACTTCCCTCGACGCTTCCCGGACTGCCGTGTTCGATTCGTTCATGATTGTTCACTCCCTTGTATTCAACGCAAAGACTCAAATCGTGGCGGGATAGTCACTCTGACCGGCCTCCCCGTGGATACGTTCCCGGACCTCGGCCCGGTGAACGGGAACATCTGCATCGACCTCGAAACCCAGTTTCACGTTCGCTCCGCGGATCTCCAGCACCTTGACTCGGAACATGCGATGAAATCCGTCCGATCCGCCAATGACCACCGCTTCCTGACTCTTCCGCGATAAGACTAACATGGCAAAATGTCCTTTTTTTCCGATGGGCTACTCGATCCGTTCCCGCTCCAACTGTCCGCAGGTACGTCCCGGGCGAGCAAGAACACCTGTACCATGGTGCCGGTCGTGAAGACCTGCACCACGGTGCCCGTCGTCGTTTCGACTTCCGTGGTTGCTTCGCGCACCTCGACCCCGGTAATGCGTTTGATCTCCTGCCGTAACTCGTTGGCGGAGGTGGCGAACAACTGCCGGTGAAACCCCTGCACCTGGGCAGCGCCCGCTGGGCTCTGGGCCAGGGCTTTCTCGGCCGGCGACAAGGCCCCTTGCAGCGTGATCAGCAGCGTATCGCCGCTGAGAACCACGGCCACCGATTTTGGCTCGTGGCCCGTCCGTTGCTGTTGGAAAGTGATCGCCGCTTGGGCAATCTGCTGCGCCACGTTCGAATCGAGGTTCTCCATGGCAAACGGCCCTCCACGGCCGCATTACAGGTCAAGAACGAAAAAAGCCGACGTGGCGGAACACCCGGAAGTGTTCGACCACATCGGCTTACTCACTAACGAGCCCCTCTGCACGGCCGGGTTGCTCTTCATCTAGCCTGGATTCCCACAGTCTAGCATTCGCCTAAGGGTTTTGGCCAGTGGGGGC
>CAZTPX010000192.1:0-10075 GCA_964615095.1 uncultured Planctomycetaceae bacterium
GAGCCGCTGCGCAAGATCCGCGCGTTCGGCGACCGCCTGGAGGTGAAGTGCAAGGACCTCCTCGACGAGACGGCCCTGGAGTGCGTCAGCCGCATGCAGAACGCCGCCGGGCGGATGCAGGAACTGATCGAGGGCCTGTTGACGCTCTCCCGTGTCACCTCGCGGGCCAACGATTTCGAGCAGGTCGACCTGGGCAAGATCGTCGAACAGGTCGTGGGCGACCTCGAGGCGCAGATCGAACGCGTACATGGACGGGTGGAAGTGGGCAAGCTGCCCACGCTGCAGGCCGAACCGCTGCAAATCCGCCAGTTGCTGCAGAACCTGATCGCCAACGCCCTGAAGTTCCACCGCCCCGAGGAGCCGCCGGTCGTGAAGATCGAAGCCCGCTATGTCCTCCCCCGCGAACAGCGGCAGTCGCGCAAGTCGCTGGCCGAGGAGAAGTGCCGTATCACGGTCGCCGACAACGGCATCGGTTTCGACCAACAGTACGCCGAGCGGATCTTCGGCATCTTTCAGCGCCTGCACCCCCGCGACATCTATGAAGGAACGGGCATCGGGTTGGCCATTTGCCGGCGGATCGTCGAGTTTCATGGAGGGCAGATATCGGTCCAGAGCACGCCCGGCAAGGGTTCGACCTTTGAGGTGCTGCTGCCGGTCGTTCCGGCGAAAAAGAAACGCGACGAGGCGCCGTGATGGCAAACAAGCCCGGTCCTCGCACGATCCTCATGGCCGACGACGACGCCGACGACTGCCTCCTCGTGCGCGAGGCGCTGCGGGAGTCGAAAGAGCCGCACGAGTTGCGGATCGTCCGCGACGGCGAGCAGTTGCTGGACTACCTGCGGCGGCAGGGCGAATACGCCGGCGCGGCCCACGCCCCCTGGCCCGACCTGATCTTGCTGGACCTGAAGATGCCGCGCAAGGACGGCCGCGAGGCCCTCAGCGAACTGAAAGCCGACGCCCGCTTGCGGAGCATTCCTATCGTCGTGCTCACCACCTCCACGGCCCGCGACGACATCGGCTTCTGCTACCGCATGGGCGTGAACTCCTACATCACCAAGCCGGCCACCTTCCGCGGACTGGTCGAGTTGGTCTGCACGTTGAGCAAGTACTGGTTCGAACTCGTCGAATTACCCGTGGTGGACGCCGAGAGGCGCGAGGGCAAAAGCCAATGAAACCCGATCGAGCGAAGGCCGAACCCCAGAGCGTCCGCATCCTCCTGGTCGAGGATGACCCGGACGACGTGTGGGTCATGCGCAACCTGCTGGGCGACCGCTGGGACGGGCCCTTCAAGCTCAGCCACGCCGAGTTGCTCTCCGCCGGCCTGGAACGACTGGCCGACTGCGCCTTCGACATCATCCTCTTGGACCTCTCGTTGCCCGACAGCCAGGGCCTGGAGACCTTCTTCAGCATGCACGCGCATGCCGGCGACGTGCCCATCGTGGTGCTCTCGGGCTACAACGACGAATCGACGGCGGTGAAGGCCGTGCAGGCCGGGGCGCAGGACTACCTGGTCAAGGGCCAGGTCGACGACAACCTGCTGGTCCGCTCCATCCGCTACGCCATCGAGCGCACGCGGCGGCACAAGGCGGAGGCGGCCCTCCGCGACGCCTCGGAAGAATTCCGCGCCGCCAAGGAAATCCAGCAGCGGCTCTTCCCCTCCGCCCCGCCCGTGCTGCCCGGCTTCGACATCGCCGGCGCGCTCTACCCGGCCAAGGCTACCGCCGGCGACTACTTCGACTTCATTCCCATGTTGGACAACTGCGTGGGCGTGGTCGTGGGCGACGTCAGCAGCCACGGCATCGGCCCTGCCCTGCTGATGTCGGAAACGCGGGCCTGTCTGCGGACCTTGGCCCTGGGGCTGGGCGACGTGGGCGAGATCCTCACGCGGGCCAACCAGATGCTCTCGGCCGACACGCACGATTTCCACTTCGTCACCCTGGCCTTGGCCCGACTCGATCCGGTCCGTTGCGAGGTGGTCTATGGCAGCGCCGGCCAGCGCAGCTACCTGCTGCACGCCGACCGCAGCGTCACTGTGCTGGACAGCACGAGTTTGCCGCTGGGAGTCGACGCCGCAATCCGCGTGCCTGCCAATCCACCCCTGCCGTTGCGGCCGGGCGACATCCTGCTGCTGCTGACCGACGGGGTCGCCGAGGCCGAATCGGCCGGCCGGCAGCCGTTCGGCGTGGGCCGGGCCCTGGAACTCGTCCAGGCCTGTTGCGACGAGCCCGCCGAACAGATAATCGCCGCCCTGCGGCATGAACTGGCCGAGTTTTGCGCCAACCAACCACTCCAGGACGACGTGACCATCGTCGTCGTCAAGTATCTGGGAGGCGAGCAGGAATGATATTTTGGCAAGGAGTGCCTACTATGGAATGGAATCCGTTTTCTCGCGCGACCGCGGTCCTCGTGCTCGCAGCGGTCGTCTTGGGCGGGGACCAACTCGCCCGCGCCGCTCTCTGCGGCAAGTGCCGCGACTTGATGTTTGTCGAGTCGCCGGGCAAGTGCCGTGACTGTGGCGCTCCCACCGCAAGCGGCGCGCTGCAACTCTGTCCCAAGTGCAGCGCCAGGCGACATCGGTGCGAACATTGCCTGGCGGCGACGACGACGGACGACGAGGCCGCCAGCCAGGACAAGCCGGCCATTCCACCCCCGGACAGGCCCCAAGAGAATGGCGTCCAGGAAGGACCGGCGCCGGCCTGGACCGCGCCGGCCAATGGCGGCGATGCGGCGAAAGCCGCGGAAACGCCCGCCGGCAACCCGGCAAACACGCAAGCCAACCCCCTCCGCCCGGCCACCGAGAAACCCGACATGCCGGTGCCGCCGGGCGCCTCGCCCGAGAGCAAACCGCCGGCAGAGTTACCGCCCGATGCGGTTCCCCCGCTACGACTCAAGCCGATCAATCCCGCCAGGGCCGGTGTCTACACGGCAGAAAAATGGCGCTATCAAATGCAAATCACCAGTCCTGGGACCCACGACGAAGGACGCTGGGGCTGGCTCAGCTACGACGGCCAGAAACTGCCGCGGGGCGACGTGAACGACTACTACAACACGCCCTGGGGTCCGCTCTACTGGGTTGACGTGCCGACAACGGCCTGGGGAGTCCACGGCTGGATGCCCGTCCCCCTGGCAGGGAATCGGCGGCAAGGCAAGACACTGCTGTTGCCGTCTTCGCTCGCCTCGCAGCCCGCTACCGCCACCCGCCCCGCCTCGCCATCCGCCACCGCCCCGGCAAAGCCACGCGTGCAGACTTTGCAAATCAACAAGTCGCACAATGGCCAGTTGGCCCGCGTGCGCGTCGGCAATGTGCTAGTGATCCGCCTGCCGGGCGATCCGGCCACGGGTTATCAATGGCGGTTGTCGACCAGCAATACGCCCGCCGTGCGTTTGACGGTGCGGCCGCAGTATTCACCGCCCGCGTCGAGTGCCGCAGGCGCGGCCACGCCTGGCACGTACACGTTCGTCTTCCAGGCCGTGCAGCCCGGCTCGGGCTCGATCCGTCTCCATTACGTCCGTCCCAGCGATCCCGGCCGGCCACGCGATACCTTTTCCGTAGGGGTCAACGTGTCGCCTGCGCTGGCAACCGCGGCGGCCAGCCGGCCGCTAACTGCTGACCGCTGACCGGATCGGGAAGCAGATACCCGGTCCAAGCTCGGGAAAGCCCGGCTATCCGTTCGCAGATCACGCCAGCCGGCGATCATTCTTCCGTACTTAGTACTTAGTACTCGGGCACGCTGGGCACCCTTCCTATTTCAAAATCCTAAGTTCTAAATTCTCTGCTTGCCGGAACTGCGCTGCGCTTGTACCGGCCTACGGCTTACTTTGCAGCCCTCCGCCGCCGCCAAGCAAAGGCCACAGCAGCGGCCAAGCCCGCGGCCAAAAGCGCCAGCGTGCCAGGTTCCGGCACGGCTGCCGCCGTGCCCGCCGCCACCACGCTGCCGGCTGTCGGCGCCTGCGACGGATCGTAAATGAACACCCCGCCTGACCCCACGCTCAAGCTCGTACCCGCCGGGATGGCGTCGCTGCAGGTCGCAATCAACGTGCCCCCGCTGACGATCGTGCCGCCGCCGTTGACACCGTAAGTGTTGCTATTGGCCAGCACCAGCGTGCCCGGCCCGCTCAACTCCAGCACTCCCGTGCCGTTCCCTTGGTCGCCAATACTGCCCGTGATCGTCAAGCCCGTCGGGTTGCCCGTGTTCGGGTCCGTAGCCGTCTGGATCGAGAGCGTGCCGCCCGACCCCGAGCCGATGTTCACCGGCACGGCGATCGTGTGCGAAGCGCTGGTCACCAGGATCGACGCCGGGCCGCTGCCCCCCGTATTGTCCATCGTCAACGCGTTGCTGCCGACCAACTGATAGCCAATGCCGGCGACATCCTGGGAGTTGGCCAGCGTCAACTGCCCCAAGGTCACCGCCTGATCGAGCGTGACCTGCACCTGGGCCATTCCCACAGAATCGGTGAAACCCGCTCCCACAATGGCCTGGACAGCCTGGCCGCTGGGCACGCCTTGCGGGCTCCAGTAGTTTCCATTGCCCCAGTTTCCGCTGCCGTTGCTGGCGCTGTTGCCGTTCCACGTCGCCGGGCCGGAGGAAGGGTTGCTGGCAACCAGTTCCAGGGCATTCGAGGTGACATTGAAGGTGTAGCCGCTGGGAACGTTGGAAACATTGAAGTTGCCCACGCCCAGCGCCCCGCCCGTGTGCGCGAAACTGGCCAAAACGTAGACGTTGCCCGTAAGACCACTGCTGGCGGGATTCAACACCACGTTGACCGCGCTGTTGTTGCTGACCGAGAGCGACCCGCTGATGTCCAGCAGGTCGGCGGAGAGCGTGCCCGTACCGCCGCCCACGTCGAAGTCCAGCGTCGTGTTGCCGTTGAGGCTCAGGTTGCCGTTGATGTCCAATTGGCCGATTGCGCCCACGCCCCCCGGGGCGATGTAGTGCGCACCGGCGCCGGCCATCACGCTGCCCACAGCGCCGTTGAGGACCGGATCGCTGGCCAGCGTGCCGCCGTTGAGGGTCAGCACGCCGCTGCCCGTGGCCGAACCGTTGGCAGTGCCGTTGGAGGCAATGAGCAAACCGCCGTTCAGCGTCGTCGCGCCGTTGTAGGTGTTGCTGCCGCCGAGGATCAACGTGCCGCTGCCGGACTGCGTCAGCCCGCCCATGCCGCTCACCGGGCCGGCGAGCGTCACCACGGCATTGCTCCCTAAGTTCAGCGTGGCCGTGCCGCTGAGCGTGGTGGCCCCGCCGATCGTAACGCCCGCACCCGTCGTCCCGCCCGTGACGTTCAGCGTGTTCGCGCCGATCGTCAACGAGGGGAACTCGTACATCGCTTGGTATGTGCTGGGCAAATTGATCGTCGAGTTCTGCGTCACCTTCAGGGCGTTGCTATACGTCGGCGTCGGGTTTCCGGTGGCCAGCAGCGAGACGGGCAGGAAGTCGCCGTTGGCGATCGTGGCGCCCGGCGGCGCGTAGAATGCCTCCAGGCCGAAACCACCACCGCCCTCACTGTATCCGATGGTGATCGGGTAGTACTGACCACCAGTCAAGGTCACCTGCGCGTTTGTCTGAATGTTCCCATGGGCTCCGCTCCAGCCCTGGCCATCGCCGTTACCGCCATCGATCACGACCGCTGTGTCGGAACTGCCGATCCACAGCCGGCTATTGTCGTCGCTATTCAGGCCAAAGGTGTAGGTACCGGTAGTCGCGGCGTAGAAATAACCGGTGTACTTGGCGAACCAATTGTTAACCTGCCCGCCGGGAACATTACCCCCGGCGTAGAGCGGAGCGTTATAGCCAAATTGACCGGGGAATTGTGCCCCTTCACCGGTGCCATCAAAGTCGAAATTCCCCTTGACCCCATTGAGCACATCGTTCGCGACGTTGTCCGTGAGGGCAACAGTCGACTGAGCGAACGAGCTGTTGAAGGCCGAGAGGCTGGTGGTAGTGATGTAGTTAAAATTGGGGAAATTCGGGCCGTAGTACTGGGCGCTGAGGCCGCTGGTCAACGGCAAAGCCGGCTGGAAGGTACCGCCGGCAAGCGTCAGCGGCCCGCTCCCCAGACCGCCCACCGGCGCGATCACCATACCCTGGTTGATCGCGGTGCCGTTGGTATAGGTGCTGGCGCCGACGAGCGTCAGCGTGCCGCTGCCGGTCTTGATCAGGTTGGCGGTCGTCGCCGACTGCGAGATCACGCCCGCGAAGCTGCAATTCGCCGCGTTGTTGACCGTCAACGTGCCGCTCAACACCACATTGCCCCCACCCGAAAGGCCAGAAAGCGACGGCGCAGACGCCGAACTGTTGAAGTTCATCGTCGCGCCCGTGGCCACGTTTAGCGGACCCGTGCCCAGGGCCGAGTTGTTGCCGGCCGTCAACGTGCCGCCGCTCACGCTCGTGCCATACGGGTAACTGTTGGACCCCGAGAGAGTCAAAGCATTGGCCCCCAGCTTGCTCAGCGCCAGCGGCTGACTGAGAACGCCCGCGTACGTCAGGCTGCCGTTCGTCGTATCGATCCCCAAGCTCGAGTTCGTTCCCCAACTCGAGTTGCTGCTGCTCATCAAGCTGGTGACCTGACTGGGTGTCCAACCGTCGACGCCATCGCCCACCTGGATCGTCAGGCCGGCCCCGCCCGCCACGCTCACCGTGCCCGAGAGCGAGGCCGCCGTCGCCGCGTCCAGCATGCCCTGGCCGATCGTCGTCGGGCCGCAGGTGTTCGTGCCGCTGAGGTACAAGCTCCCCGAGCCTGTCTTGGCCAGCGAGGTTGCCCCACTCAGACTGCCCGCGTAGGTCGTCGACGTGTTGTTCCCCCCGATGGTCAAGGGGCCGGCCGGAACCGCCAGGTTTCGCGCGCCCATCAGGCCGCCCAGCGTCAGGCTGGTCAGGTTGGGCATGCTCACCGTGCCCCCGTCCGCGGCGTTCATGTCCAGCGTCGCGTTTCCCAGGACCGCCGCATTGTTCAATTGCAGCGTGCCCCCGGCCGCGCGGACCGTGCCCGCAAAACTGCTGGCCGAATTCGTCAGGGTCAGCGCGCCGCTGCCCGACTTCAGGAACAATCCCGTGCCGCTGATGAGGCCGTCGAACTCCGAATTGCTCGTGGCGTTCTCGCTGAGCGTGCCGCTCAGGCTCAGGCCGCCGCTGCCGCTCAAGGGACCGATGCCGGCGTCGCTCGAATCGATGCCCAGCGTGGCGTTGCCGGCCACGCTCACCGACCCGCTTACGGCCACGCTGGCCCCGGCAAGGGTCAAGACACCGTCCAGCACTTGTACGTTGGCGGCGCTCACGGCCCCCGTGACGGTCAGGCTGTTCGCCCCGTCCTTGGCCACCAGGCCCTGCCCGCCGACGGCAATGCTGCTCGTCACCGCCGACGCGCCGTTTTCCACGAAGTCCACGGCCGCCCCGGCGTTGACCGCGATACTCGTCGTGGCGGGAAAGTTTCCCGCCCCCACGCTGCCCTGCAACGTGCCGCCGCTGACCGTCGTCGGACCGCTATACGTGTTCGAACCGCTGAGCAGCAAGGTGCCCGGGCCGCCCTTGCTTAGGCCCACGGAAAGCGCCGGATAGTAGTCGCTACTGTTGTCCACGATGTTCGCCCCAACCGTGAACGTGCCGCTGCTGCCTTGCAGCACCACCACGTCGGCCAGCGTGTTGAAAATCGTCGTGCCCAAAACCGTCAGCGAGCCGTTGACGATACCCTGGTTCGGACCCGCGTTGGGCGTCACCAGGATGCCCCCGCTGGCCAACATCAGGGTCTGGCCGTTGAGATCCACGGCCCGCGCCGCGGCGTTGAATCGCATGCTGTCGATGGTCGTGGGGCCGCTCAGTCCCGTGGCCCCGCCCGCGATCACGTCCACGTCGTTGGCAGCGCTGGTGTAGTTATCCGTGCTGTACAGGCCCAGGCTGCCCAAGCTCACGACCTGACCGCTGACGTTGACCGCCGCCCAGTCGCGGTAGCCGTTGACGCTCAGGTAACCGCCCAGGATGTTGCCCGTGGGGACGCTCGGGTTGCTGGTCGTAAACTGCGCGGTGTTGATGGGCAGGTCCAAGACCCCCCCCGTGCGCGTGATCTGGTTCAGGTTCACGGTCACGCCCTGCCCGCTGTTGACCGTCACCAACGAGCCGAAACCCGCCACCGTGGTCGACACGAACGTCTCGTTGACCGGAAAATTCGGGCCGCGCTTGAAGTTCAATGTGCCGCCGCTCAAGGTGACCGGCGAGGCGGGCGGAACAATCCCCCCCACCGAAAGGCCGTCTATTTGGTTGGAGCTCTGGAAATAGCTGTAGTCCAGCGTCAACTGGCCGCTGCTCACCGTCGTGCCGCCCGTGTAGCTGTTGGTGCTCGCCAGGCTCACGTTGCCGTTGCCCGTGCCCGCCACGGTGATGCCGTCGCTGCCGCTGAGGCTGCCGCTGAACAGCGCCGAACCGCCCGCCGCCGCGCTCAGCGTCACGCTGTTGCCGCTGTTCAGCACGATCACCCCCGTATAGGTGGAAGTGCCCGTCCCGATCGTGCCCAACGTCACGGGGCCGGGCGAGAACGTGCCGCCGTTGACCGTGATCTCCCGGTCGATCTCGTAGGCCCCGTTGGTCACCAGGCCCGCCGGGTTGCCCCCGGAGTTGGCATCGCCGATCGTGATCGCGCCCGCCGACGTGCCGAACACACCACTGCTGCTGCCGCCTGTTATCAAAACGTTGCCCCCCGCGATCAGCGTGCCCATCGTGATCGACGTCGCGCCCGTATAACTGTTGTTCGCATTGCTCAGCGTCATGCCGCTGCTGCCGGTCCCCTGACGAAGATTGACCCCCTTTCCACCGCTGATTGCGCCCGTGAAGGCCACGTTGCTGTTCGTCCCCAGCCAAAACTCGATATTACCGTTGCCGTCGCCCGGGCCCGTCAAGCTCACCGGACCTGTGAACGTCAGACCGGAAACGCTCGTGTACCCACAGCCGTCATAAAGGCTCATCGCGTTGGCCAGCGTCACCGGCACGGGCGAACTGTTCGCCAAGGTAATCCAGCCGGCGTTGGCGCTGCCGATCGTAATCGTTCCCGTCCCCAAGGGACCGCTGACGATGCTCGTGCCGCTGAGCACGGTGCTGGCCCCCTGCACATCCACCGTGCCGCCCAGGCTCTGCAGTGTGAACCCGCCGCTGAAGGTGTTCCCCGCATTGTTGATCACCAGCGTGCCGTTGCCCTGATTGGCCGTGTCGCTGGCCCGCACCAGCGCCCCGCTGCCGCTAATCAGCCCGGAGAGGGTGACCGTCAAGCCGGGGTTGGTGATGTGGATGGACTCAATACCCGCCGCCAGCGAAGCGCTGCCGGAGAGCTGCAAGGGGTTGGCCCCGCCAAAGTAAGCGGCCGAACCCGCGCTGATCGTCCAGGCGTTCGCCACGGCGTTGTTGCCCACCAGCCCACTGCTGGCCTGGAAACCGCCGTTGGCAAAAGTGATCGTCCCCGGGCCCAGGCCCTGCGGAGTGACGATCGTGGGACACGCCACGCCCGTTTGCGTCGCGCTGCCCAGTTTCGTCCCGCCCGTGTAGGTGTTGAAGTTGGTCAATGTCGGGTTGCCCGTGAGCGTCAGGCTCCCCGCCCCGCTCAGCACTCCCGAGAGGATCCCCACGCCCCCCGGGTCGTTGATCGTATAATTGTCGCCGCTGCTCAGGGCAATCGCAGCGCTCAATTGCAACTTGGACGTGCCCCCGAAGTTGAGCAGGCGGTTCGTGCTGAAACTTATCGTATTGGCAACCGCATTGCTGCCCGTCAAGGCCGTCGTCGACCCCAGCGTGCCGCCGTCGACCGACAAGCTCGCCAGGCCGAACGACGTCGCCCCCGTGGCGAAGTAGCCGCCGTTGACAATGCTCAGGGCGCCCCGCGTTATGTTGTCGCTGATCACCAACGTGCCGCCGCTCGCCGGCGCCAGGCTCGCCAACGTGCCGGAATACGTGCCGCTGAGGAACAGCGTGCCGCCGGAAGCCGGCGCAAAGCTGCCGCCGCTCACCGAACCGCTCAGCACCACGGTCCCGCCGGACGCCGGCACAAAGCTGCCGCCGCTCACCGAACCGCTCAGCACCACGGTCCCGCCGGACGCCGG
>CAZTPX010000192.1:10175-17791 GCA_964615095.1 uncultured Planctomycetaceae bacterium
CTCATAGACGCCGCTAGTCACCGCGCCGCCAATGTTCAACGTGCCGCCGCCGGCAGCGCTCAATGTGCCCACCAGGCTCAGGTTGCCAGGCTGCAAGGAAACATCGCCCACGCCCACCGAAATCGTGCCGCTGTTGCTGAAAACCAGCGCCGGACTGATGGCCAGCATACAGCCGTTGACCGCCCCCAGGTTCAAAGTCTGGCCGCCCGAGACCGTCAGCCCCGTCGCGCCGGCCAGCGTGACCGTGCCGCCGCTGACCCCCGCCAGGCTGCTGCCGGCCACGATCCAGTCGCTGCTGCTGGGGGCCAGGCTCAGCACGTTGCCCGCGGAAAGATCGAAGGTCGTGGTGCCCGCCACGCTGCTGGCCAGCACCAGCCCGCCGTTGTCGAGCGTGATCGGCGCGGCCCCCAGCGGACCAGTGGCCGGACCGGGCGCGGCGTAATTCTGTCCCACTGCCACCAGGCTGCCGCCGTTGACCTGGAACCTCGTGCCGCTCGTAAAGCTGTTGGTCCCCGTCAACACCAGCGAACCCGCGCCCAATTGCGTCAAGGTCAGGGCCTTACCACCGTCGCTCACGGGGCTGGAAAGCATCATGCTCTCACCCGCATCGATGTTCAACACCGGACTGCCGCTCAGCAGCGTGCTGCCGCTGAACGGCAAGTTCCCGTTGTTCCCACTGACGTGCAACCCGCCGGCCAGCGAAAAGTTGGTGAAACTCACCGGCCCGATGACATTCAGCGTGGAAGTCCCCGCCGTCACGTTCAGCGCACTGATGACGGCCAGCGTACAGCCGTTGACGGCCCCCAGGTTCAAGGTCTGGCCGCCCGAGACCGTCAGCCCCGTCGCGCCGGCCAGCATGACCGTGCCCCCACTGACCCCCGCCAGGCTGCTGCCGGCCACGATCCAGTCGCTGCTGCTGGGAGCCAGGCTCAGCACGTTGCCCGCGGAAAGATCGAAGGTCGTGACACCCGCCACGCTGCTGGCCAGCACCAGCCCGCCGTTGTCGAGCGTAATCGGCGCGGCCCCCAGCGGACCAGTGGCCGGACCGGGCGAGGCATAATTCTGTCCCACTGCCACCAGGCTGCCGCCGTTGACCTGGAACTTCGTGCCGCTCGTAAAGCTGTTCGTCCCCGTCAGCACCAGCGAACCGCCGCCCAATTGCGTCAAGGTCTGGGCCTTGCCCCCGTCGCTCGCCGGGCTGGCCAGCGTCACGCTCGAGCCCGCATCGATGTTCAACGCCGGACTGCCGCTCAGCAGCGTGCTGCCGCTGAACGACAAGTTCCCACTGCTACCGCTCACGTGCAGCGGGCCGGCCAAGGAAAAGTTGCCGAAACTTACGACCCCCACGGCGTTGAACGTGGACGCTGCCGTCACGTTCAGCGCATTGTTGTAGATGGCCGTTCCCGGTCCGTAGGCGGTCAAGAGGCTGCCGTTGCCGGGATCGGTCAGAAACGTATAATTGCTATTGGTCGTGCCGCCGGCGCCGTTCGCGTCGTAGCCCAGCCCGTAGCTGTAGCCCGCGATATTCGGACCGACGCCGCCGCCCCCCTGGCCCAGGCGGATTTCGATCGGATACCAGCCGGGCGAGGGCACCGTCCAGGTGGCAGTGACGAATTGGTTCCAGGCGTTGTTGTTGATGAGTTGCGAGCCGTCAACCGTCAGCAACATGTTGTCGTCGAAGTTCTTGTAAAACGAGACCGTACTACCGGCTGACTGGCCGAAATACATGTACCCCGTGTAGATGCAAGTCGTATTGTTGGGAAAGTTGGGCGTGCCGGTGAAGGAGCCCGTGGTCGCGGTGGTGTAATTGCCGGCGCTCGTGGCCGCCACCCACCCGGCGCCGCCGGTGTTCGTGCTCCAGTTTGCAGCCCGCGGACTAAGTTGCACGGATTGGCCGATCGAAGCGCTAAATGCGTCGCCCGCGTCGAAAGCGCCATTGAGCCAACCTTCCTGCAAACCCGGCACGCCGCCCGACACGCCAAGGTAACCGCCGCTGAGGGTAACGGGGCCCATGCCCAGCGCGCCCGCACTCGTGGCCGTCAGCGAGCCGCCGCTGCCGATCAGCGTACCGCCCGTATAGCCGTTGGAGGCACTGAATGTCACGCTGCCCGTGCCGCTCAGCGTGACCGCTGTGCTGCCGTCGATCGGCCCGCCGGAAAACGTATAAGCGTAGCTGCCGCCGTGGGCCGTGGCAAAACTGACGCTCGCCGGCTGCACCCCAGCGCTCTGCACGACGATGTTCGGGTGGCTCGCGCCGTCGTTGAACACGACCGGGTGGTTGTCCGCGTACGTGGCCGCATTGCCATTCCAATTCAAGCTGGTCGTGTTCCATGCATTGCTCGTGCCGCTCCACGTGAGCGTCTGCGCCGCCGCGGGCGCGAGCGAAAACAGAAATGCGGCGCACGCGCACGCGAGACCAAGGACCAGGCAACGAATAGTTCTCATACCAGTTCCTCCAGGCAAGAATATCGCGTTCATGACGTCGCGACGCGTTTCCTCTACCGTATACAAAAAAACCGGCTGGGGCCACTCGTAAGCGCATACCCGATCCAAGCTTGGAAAAGCCCGGGTATCCACTTGCAAGCCACGCCAGCCGGCAATCATTATTCTGCTCTCACTACTTAGTACTTAGTACTTAGTACACAGGCACGCCGAGCACCCTTCCTGTTTCTAAATCCTCAGTCCTAAGCTCTTCCACGCTCGCCGGAACTGCGCTGCGCTTGTTCCGGACTACATTTATTTCGCAACTCTCCGCCGCCGCCAGCCAAATGCCGCTGCGACGGCCAAGCCTGCGGCCAAAAGCGTCAGCGTGCCAGGTTCCGGCACGGCGGCCACCGTGCCCGCCGCCACTACGCTGCCGGCTGTCGGCGCCTGCGACGGATCGTAGATGAACACCCCGCCGGCCCCCACGCTCAAGCTCGTGGCCGCCGGGATGGCGTCGCTACAGGTCGCAATCAACGTGCCCCCGCTGACGATCGTGCCGCCGCCGCTGACACCGTAAGTGTTGCTATTGGCCAGCACCAGGGTGCCCGGCCCGCTCAACTCCAGCACTCCCGTGCCGTTCCCCTGGTCGCCAATACTGCCCGTAATCGTCAGGCCCGTCGGGTTCCCCGTGTTCGGGTCCGTGGCCGTCTGGATCGAAAGCGTGCCGCCCGACCCCGAGCCGATGTTCACCGGCACGGCGATCGTGTGCGAAGCGCTGGTCACCAGGATCGACGCCGGGCCGCTGCCCCCCGTATTGTCCATCGTCAACGCAGCCCCCGTCAAGGCGTAGCCCGTGCCGTGCTGGTTCAGCGAGTTGGACAGCGTGAGCGTGCCCAAGGTCACCGCCGTGTCCAGCGTGATCTGAGTCTGGGCCTGTCCCGCAACATCCGAGAAGCCCGAGCCTACGATGGCCAGGGCCGCCTTGCCGTTGGGCACTGCGCCAGTGCTCCAGTTGCCGTTGTTGCTCCAGTTCACGTTGCTCGCGCCCGTCCAGACCGCCGGACCACTGGCGGGAAGGCCGATCCAGTCGAGTTCCAGATCGTCGTTGCTCGTATTGACCTCGAACTGGTAGCCGCGAGGAACGCCCGAGGCCGTGAAACTACTCTGGGCCAGCGTGCCGCCGGCGTACTGGGCCAGGATATAAGGACTGCTGGTGTTCGTGAGCGACAACAGCGAGCTGATCGCCACGTTGGCGATGCCGCTGACGGACAGGGTCCCGCCCACGGTCAAGAGGTCGGCGCTGCCGCCGCTAACGTCGAAGTCCAGCGTGGAACTGTTGTTGAGGCTCAGGTTGCCCGAGATGGCCAGCGTGCCGATGGCGCCGATGCCGCCCGGGGCGATCTGCCCGCCGCTATTGGCCACCACGTTGCCGCCGATCGTGCCCGCCAGCACGGGGTCGCTGGCCAGCACTCCGCCGTTGACGTTGACCTGGCCGCTGCCCGTGGCCGAGCCGTTGCTGCCGTTGGCCGCCACCAGCGTCCCGCCGACGAGGATCGTCTGGCCGGTGTAGCCGTTAGCCGAGGTCAAGGTCGCGGCGCCCGGACCGCCGAAGGTCAGGTTGCCGCTGCCGCTCAAAGAGCCCAGCGCCAAGGTCCCCAGGCCGGTGCCGTTGTTGGCCACGTTGATCGCAGCGTTGCCGGCCACCGCCACCGTGCCGGTGGTAATGGTGTAGGGGGCGTTGGGGTTGTTCGCCCCGCTGCGGGTCACGCTCAGCGTGCTCAGCGCGTTGAGGGTCAGGTTGCCCACCTGGGCGACTTGCGTGTAAGCGGTGCTCAGGTTCAACTCGGCGCTCTTGCCCGCAGTCACGCTCAGGTCGTTGGCATACACCGGAGGACCCGCCGTGCCGCCGCTCGAGAAGGTGAAGTCGGAGATCGTTTGCGTTGACTCCGCGCCACCCGTGCCCGCGGTAAAGCCCACGTAGCCGGTCTGGCCGCCGAGCAACGATTCGATGTTCACTCCCGGGTACACGTAGCTCACCGTGCCCAGGGTCGTCTCGTCGGTAACCTGTTCCGTCAAGGTCTGGGCCGCGCCGTTGTAGGTCAGGTTGACCAGGATAGGGTCGCCGCTGGTGATGTTGACGGTAGGCGCCATCGTGTACTGGGCCTTGTTGATGTTGCCATCTGTGGCAAAACCCGTCTGGCTCGTATTCGCGACGGCTCCGTTGTACATATTGAACTGCACGGAAGCGCTGTTGTTGATGCCCGAGTAACCCAGGTTGCCGCCGCCGCCGCCAACGGCCGTGTTGCCCACGCTCTGCAAGGTAAAGGTCATGCCGTCCGCCCAGTTGACGCCCGCCGTGCCGTTGATGGTGTAGATAAAGCTGGCCGAGAAGCCGCTGGCATTGGTGATCGGGAGCAGAGTGCTGCTGAAGGCGCTGCGGGCCTCACCGCCGTTGTTGTCGGTCAAGGTCAACACGCCGTTGCTGACTGTGGCCCCGCCGTTGAGCTGCATAGTGCCGAAGCCGGCAACGCCGCCCTCGGTCGCCAGCGAGAGCTTGCCGTTGCCCAGCGTCACCGGCCCGCTGCCCAAGGCGTTCACGTTCGCCGCCGCCAAACCACCCTGGTTGATGGTCGTGCCGCCGCTATAGCCGTTGCTGGCCATCAGGGTCAGCAGGCCCGGACCGGTCTTGACCAGGAGGTAGCCCGACCCCTGCACCGCCTCGGAAATAGTGCCGGAGAAAGTGCTGTTGCCGCCGCTGTTGACGGTCAGGGTGCCGCCGGGGGCGGCGTTGAGCACCAAGCTGCCCGACCCGGCCAGCGCGCCGATCATATTGTTGGTGGCCAGGAAATTCAGCGTGCCCCCGCCCACCGTCGTGGGGCCGGAGAAGTTCGCGGAGCCGCTCAGCGTCAAGGCGTTGGCCCCCAGCTTCACCAGACCTATGCCCGAGGAGCCCGAACTGGGGATGTTGCCGCTGTAGGTCGCGTCGCCGTTGCTCGTGTCCAGACCCAGCACGGCGTTATTGGCCCAACTGGCGCTGTTGACCAACACGTTGACCTGGCTGTTGGCCTGGCCAATGCTCCAACCGGTCGACACGCCGTCGCCCGTGGGCACCGTGAGGACCGCCCCGCCGGCCACACTCACGGCGTTGGGCGTGGCGTACACCGCTAACGCCGCGGTCGTGGCGACCTCCAGCACGCCGCCGTTCACGGCCACGTTCGTAAGACCGTTGGTTCCACTGAGGTACAAGCCGCCCGGGCCGGTCACGGTCAGCGAAGCCGCCCCGCTGAGATTGCCGGAGTAGGTGTTGGAAAAACCGTTGCCGCCTACGGTCAAACTGGGCGGCGCCGACCAGTTCTGCGATCCCGCCAGGCCGCCCAGGCTGAGGCTCGGCAACGAGCCGTAGTTCAACACCCCGCCGCCGCCGTTGAGCGTCAAGGTCTGGCCTTCCAAGGCCCGGGGGTTGGTCACCTGCAGCGTGCCCCCGCTAAGGACCGTGGTACCCACGATTGGATTGACGCCGCCCAGGACCAGATTGCCTGCGTTGACGGTCAGATCCCCCGTGCCCGACAGCGCCCCGGTCAGCGTTTGCGTGCCGCTGCCATTCATCGCCAGGCTGAGGGGACCCTGCGAGTTGCCGCCAATCGTGCCGCTGAACGTGCTGGAACCGCCCGTGGGGCTAAAGACCAGTACCGCCGCCGAGGCAGAATTGCTGTTGATCACGCTGCCGCTGCCCGCCAGCGAGAGGATCGGCTGGTACACCCCGCCCAGGTCCAGGGTCGCCCCCGCGGCGATCGATACGGGCGTCGTAATGGGCAAGACGTTGGCGTATCCCACAACGATCTCCAGGTTTTTGACCACATAATTCCCGACGTTAGCCGAAAAGGTATAGTCATTATTCGCCACGCCGTTGGCGGTGCCGTTCCCCAGGCCCAAATCGTAGGTGGCGCCGTTCCAGTCGTTGAACGACATCAGCATTTGTCCGGTCAGGTAATCCCCGATCTTCATCGACCCGTAGCCTTGGGTGGTGTTGGCCCCGTCGTCGGCCAAGCCCCATTGGTTCGCGTTTGCATTGGGAACGCCATAACCGTTACCGTTACCGTAATTGCTGGGCCAGAACTGCAGCACTCCACCGCCCAAGTTCGTGCCCGTCGTGATGCCCGCCACATTGGAGAAGATGTTCATGCTACTGACCGTCGAGTTGGCGTAATTGTAGAACTCGCCCGTGGAGGCGATGGGCACGCCCAGCATGCTGGCGTTGGTGGAAACGCCGGCGGCATTGAACGAAACGTACACCCATTGCAGCGGGCCGCCGGACTTCTGCACTTCCAAGTAATATCCCACGCGGCCGAAGCTGCCGGTGGGGATGCTGGCGGAATTGTCCACGGTATAGGGAACACCAGTGCTGAGGTTCGCGTTCGTCCCGATCGCCAATTGATAGGCAAGCGTATAGCCGGCCGCCTCGGGCACGTTGCTGAAGACGCCCGCCGTCCCACCCGTAGGCAACGGCAGCGGTTGAGATAGCGCCAAAGTGGAACTATTGTTCAATTGCAGCGTGCCCTGCGTGATCACGGTCGGGCCGCTATAGGAACTGGCCCCGCCCAAGGTCGCCGTGCCCGTACCGCTCTTCGTCAGGCCACCGTTGCCGCTGATCACCCCGGGGTAGCTCTGGCTGCCATACGTATCGAAAACCAGGGGGTTACCGCTGGCGTTGACGATACTGCCCAATACCGAGGCGTCGTGGCCCGCCGTCCCGTCGCCGATCTGTAACGAACCAGCCCCCACGGTCGTGGGACCGGTGTAGGTGTTCTGGCCCGTGAGAATCAGTTTGCCGCTGCCCACCTTCGTCAGCCCGATGGCCGTCGTGCCACTGTTGGTGATCGCCGAGCCGATCGTCAAGGTTCCCGTATTGAACTGGTTGATTGTCACGTCGCTGCCCTGGTTGCCCGTGCCCCCCGAGGACGTCAGGCTGCCGCCCGTGATCGACAATGTGCCGCTGCCCATGGCGGGCGTCATCAGGATCCCGCCCGTGGTCAGCGTCAGGGCGCCGGGCAGGTTCAAGCTCGTCACGGCGGGAGTGTTGAAGCGCAGGCTGTTTGCCGCGCCGCCAAAACTGGCGGGCGTGCCGCCGGCCTGCACATCCACATTGCTCGCAGCGCTGCCGAAAGCGCTGCTGGAACTGTCCGGCACGTAGC
>CAZTPX010000193.1:0-17638 GCA_964615095.1 uncultured Planctomycetaceae bacterium
CATGCTGCCCATCCTCAACAGCGACGTGAAGGCCGAGAAGTTCTCGATCTACAACTCCGCCGTGCAAGCTAAGCATCCTCTCAACGGATTGAAGCTCACGAACTCTACCAACTTGCACCTCATGCAAGGCCCGATCACGGTGTTTGACGACGACACGTATGCCGGCGACGCCATGATCCAAGATATCCCGCCCCAGAGCGAGCGGCTGATCAGCTACGCCCTGGATCTCGACACAGAAGTGGCCCCCGAGAGCAAGATCCAGCCGGAGCAGATCACCAACATCCGCATCGCCAAGGGTACGCTGATCGTCGACCGCAAGTACGTGCGTGCGGTGGAGTACGCGGTCAAGAACTCCGGCAAGAAGGCCAAGAAGGTCCTGATCGAGTACGCCCACGATCCGAACTGGACGCTCGTCTCGCCCAAAGAGCCGGCGGAAAAGACGCGCGATAAATACCGCTTCATCGTCGACGCCAAACCGGGCGAGCCTGTCAAGCTGGTGATCAACGAGGAGCGAAGCGAGCCGCAGATGATCGCGCTGACCAACATCGACGAGAACACGATCGCCTTCTTCGTCCGTTCGGGCAAGGTGAGCGAGAAGGTGAAGGCGGCCTTGGCCGACGTCATCAAGCGGAAGCAGGCCATCCAGGAGGTGGCCCAGAAGCGCGGGCAGCTCGAACAGCAGATCCGCACGATCACTGATGACCAGCCCCGCATCCGTGAGGACATGGGCAAGCTGGACCACGGCACCGACCTTTACAAGCGCTACGTCAAGAAGCTCTCGGACCAGGAGGACGAACTGGAGAAGCTTCGCCCGCAGGTCAAGGAATTGCAGGAACGCGAGAATGAACTCCGCAAGGCGCTGGACGACTACTTGCTGGGGCTGGATGTGGCATGAGAGATCGCGGCGAACAGCGGTTCAAGGGGCTGCTCGTAATGCCGCCACCTGCCCACGGATGTCGCGTAGAGCGGCCGGCGGACCTGGACGGCGCTGGCCGTACTCACCGGCCGCCGCGCCCGATGGAATTGCAGGCACTTGGGGTCCCATTCCAGGCCGCACCAGGCGACGAGTTTCCGAGCCACGTTTTCCAGGTCGGACACGGTCTCTTCGTAGTCCACTTCCAGCAGCGGCGCCGGCAGCGCCTGCCGCCAATGGGCCATCATCCGCTGGTACTGGCGGAACCGCGAAGCGATGTGCTGATAGTCGTTGGCCCAGCGAATTTCGCGAAAGTGCGTCATCCAACAGGAGACGGCCACGTCGCGCAGATCGCGGCGGCAATGAATGAATTTTGCCCGCGGAAAGAGGGTCGCCATCAGGCCCAGAGCCAGGTAGTTCTCCGGCATCTTGTCGACGATGCGCAGGGCTGCAGGATCCAAGGCGCGGAGTTTCTCCAGGTGCCGCAGGGCCAGGCGGCGGGCCGTTTCGCGGTCCAAGCGGCCAAGGCCCTCGATGATGTCCGCATCTTCTCCGCCCAACGCGGTCAACGAGTCGTGGGCCAGCCTGATCTCGCCCGCGCCGAAGACGCGGCCATGGCTGGCCAGGACCTGCTCGATGAGCGTCGTGCCGGACCGCGGCAGCCCCACGACAAACACGGGCAACTCGCTTTCCAGCCCGAAGCCGCTGACCCGCCGGAAGAAATCGGGCGTGCAGACCGCGATCGTGCGGGCGACGAAAGACTCGTGTGCTTGCGGATCGTACTGCTGGCCGCGCTTGCCCCACTCGGAAAGTTGCAGCGCGTTGCCCCGCGCCAGATGCTCGGCGGCCTCGGCATAATCGCCCTGCGCGTCCAGGACGCGGGCGAGACTGAAATACAACAGCAATCGCTGCACGGCGGTCAAGTCCGCCTCCTGCAGCAGCCGACGCTGCGCGGCCAGGTCCTCCGCCGGGAGTTTGCCGTCCCTGAGGTCCGCCAGCTTGTAATGCGCGAAGGCGAAGCGGCCGTCATGCCGCAACGCCGCGCGGAAGGAATCTTCCGCATCCTGCATGTCGCCCAGGTCCACCAAGGCGCAGCCCAGGTTGCCGTGGGCCTCGGCAAAGTCCGGCTTCAGGCTCAGTGCGCGGCCGTAACAGGCAATCGCCTCCGCCAGCGTCCCCTGCTTCCGCAGCACGTCGCCCAGATTGCTATGCGCCTCGGCGTAATCCGCTTTCAGCTCCAGCGCGCGGCGGTAGGATGCGGCCGCTTCGTCCAGCTTCCCTTGCTCCTGCAGCGCGGCGCCCAGGTTCCTGTGCCCCATAGCATAATCGGGATTCAGTTCCAGTGCCCGGCGGTAACAGCCGATCGCCTGCTCCAACTCTCCCCGATCCCGCAAGACGTTGCCCAGGTTGCCGTAAGCTCTGGCAAAACCCGGCTTCAGTTCCAACGCGCGGCGGTAGCAGGCAATCGCCTGGTCCAGCTTCCCCTGGTCCCTCAACGCATTGCCCAGGTTGCCGTTCGCTTCTGCAAAGTCCGGTTTCAGTTCCAATGCCCGGCGGTGGCAGGCCGCCGCTTCGTCCGGCCTTCCCATCTCACTCAGCGCGGCGCCCAAGTTGTTGTGTACCTCGGCAACGTCCGGCTTCAGTTCCAACGCGCGGCGATAACAGGCCTCCGCTTCGGCCAGTTTTCCCTGGTCCTTCAACACATTGCCGAGGTTGTTGTGTGCTTCGGCAAAGTCCGGTTTCAATTCCACGGCCCGATGGTAACAGGCCACCGCCTCGTTCGGTTTTCCCTGCTCCGCCAGCGTGTTGCCCAGGTTATAGTGAGCTTCGGTAAAGTCCGGCTTCAGTTCCAGCGCGCGGCGATAGCAGGCCTCCGCTTCGGGAATTTTCCCCAGGGCGCGATAGGCCTCGCCCAAGTTGTTGTGGAAGTCGGCGGCGTTGCCGCGCAAGCGGATGGCCCGTTCAATATATTGGACGGCAACTTCAGGTTTGCCCGCCTGGGACGCAATCACGCCGAGAAGATGGAGCGCGTCGGGCTGGTCCGGCGCAACCGCCAGGATCTGCCGGTAGATCTGCTCGGCCGCTTGCAGCCGGCCAGCCCGATGATGTTCGATCGCACGGGCTAACACCTGGGGAATCGTTGCCATAGAATAAATAGATTAGTTGACCACTGTTCTGCAGCCAACCGAGAATCATCGCGGCGCTGAATAATTAAGATAGCGATAAACCATAAACTGGGCCATGCATTGTTGGGATGTCAACTTGCTTTTGCCGGCCGATTGGATTAGGCTAATTCTAGGAACTCTTTGCAGGAACCGCGCTTGGGCTGCCAAACTTCCCGGCACGGTTGTACCTTTTACAACAAATCCTGGGAACTTCTGGGACATTTCTTTTTTCTCCCCCATCTAAAGAGGTGTGTCATGCGGTCCATCTACTCGTCCGTTCCTTGCCGCTTCCGTTTCTTGCCTGCCGCAATGTTCTTCGTTGCCGCGGTCGTCGTTCTGCGGTCGCCGGCGCCGCTTGACGCCCAGAACCCCATTAATCAACCCATCAATAACGTCAACAACAACAATAACAACAATAACAACTTCAATAACGGCTATGGCTTTAACCAAGCTGTAGGCGGCATCTCGATCAAGTCTGACGGGCTCATCGAAAACGCCAGCGTCGATGCTCTCAACAAGCTTAGTGCCAAACGGGCCGAGCTGGCGAAGGTGCCTGCCGACCTGAATGCCGCGGCTCCGCTCCGCAAGGTCTCGCTCCGCGGGTTGGAAGAAGCCGTCGAAGAGGCGCTGAAGACGGGCAAGGTCGCACCCGAGGCGGTTCTCGTGCTGGCCGGGCTGCAGGACATTCGCTACGTGTTCGCCTACCCCGAGCAGCAGGACATCGTGCTGGTGGGTTTTGCGGAGGGCTGGCAGATCGATGCCCTCGGCAACGTCGTCGGCGTCACCACCGGCAAGCCTGTTTTGTTGCTGGACGACCTGCTCACCGCGCTGCGGACGGCGGCGAGTTCGGCCCGCACGGGCATCAGTTGCTCCATTGACCCGACGCCGGAAGGAGTGCGGCATCTCCGCGCCCATGCGGCCACCTTGAAGACCATCGGGAACCCGGAGGTGACGGCGGCGGGCATCGAAAAGGCCCTGGGGCGCCAGTTGGTCACGTTTAGTGGCGTGCCCGCGGCAAGCCACTTTGCCGGCGTGCTGGTGGCTGCCGACTATCGTATGAAGCGGTTGGCGATGAACTTCGAGCCTGCGCCGGTCCACGGCATGCCCAGCTTTTTGCAGATGTTCCGGGCGGGCCGCGCCGGCATGAGCAACGTCATGCAGCGCTGGTGGCTGGAGCCGAAGTACGAATCGGTGCTCCGTTCGCCGGACGGGCTGGCCTGGGAATTCAAGGGGGCGGGCGTGAAGTGCATGACGGAAGAAGACTTCGCCACTTCCAACGGCCAGCGCGAGCACGGCGGCAGGCCGAACGCCCTGGCGCAGAAGTGGGCCGACAACATGACCGCGCATTACGATGAGTTGGCCGTGGCCATGCCCGTCTTTGGCGATCTGCGCAACTGCATGCAACTGGCCCTGGCCGGGGCCTTGATCGCGCACGAGAGGCTGATCGACAAGGCCGGCTGCCATCTGCCTGCCTTGATGCAGGAATCGACTTTGAAGACGCTGCAATTGCCGGTCCCCACGCAGGTCGACAGCCGCGTGAGCATGGTGCAGCAGGGCCGGAACTGGGTGCTCAGCGCGTCGGGCGGCGTGGCCATTCGGCCCGGCGAGATCGTGAGCCAAGCCCGCCAGAGTTCCGCTCCCGCCGAAGCCCGTGCCAAGGTCGTCAGCGCCGGCAAGAGGACTTGGTACTGGAACTAAGAGGCAGCGAGTCAATAACTGTCGTATTGTCGCCTTTCGCTCCGCGAAAGTCGCATCTTTCGCGGAGCGAAAGGCGACGTTTGTTGATTCGCCGCTAAGGGGCGACCCGGTCACTGGTCAAACCCCAGCAGGGCGGCCCCAGCCAGATTGACTTCCAGAATCCGTCCCTCGTGATCCCACAGGTAATACGCCACCGGGGCGAAATCGAACAGATGCCGCCCTACCGTTCCAGCGGCCGGATCGATTTCAAGGCGCTCGACACCCAGGGCCCCGCATCGCTCTGGTCTTGGTCCCGGAACTGGGCCACCGCATAAACCGTGTACTTTTCCCCCGAAAGCACGAAAATCATGCAGGTCTGCGCCACGCCCCCGGAGTCCCTGAAGTTGAATCGCACTCGCTTGGCGCCGGAGGAACCGATCTTGATGTCGTTGAGTTCCGTCCGCTTCAAATCGGTCACCTTGCGGTCGGTAAACCGCTTTTCCAAATCATCGGCGACCGTCTTCAGCAACTTGGCTTGGCCTTTATCATCCAAGATACGGCCCAAATCGTTGATTTCAAGGCTAAATGCCAGGTCGTGAATGATCTGCGCAATCCGCCAGCCCTTCTGCTTGTTGTCGACGACCTTGGCCCACATGCCATATTCCAGTTGCACGGAATTGAGCCGCAGGACCTGCGTCATCGACACGCGGACGGCCAGAGTGTAGACCGTTCCCGGCTTCAGCGTGCTCTCAACCTTGATAGGCCGCTGCCCCCCCTCGACCTGAAAGCTCTCGCCGTTGATCTGAACCTCATACGTGACGGGAGGATCGTCTGCGCTAGGCTGGGCGGCGACAGCGTGATGTGAAGCAATTGCGGCAATCGCCGCAAAAGCGGCTGGAATCCAGATTCGGAGGGGGGGAGGGAATGGGTTGCACATCGGTTCGAGTCTCTGATGCCCTAGCATATTACACCCTACCAAGAGCGGGGAAGAATGGCAACGGAATTCCTTCTGCTCTCGCCCGAATCGAGCGCTAGTAATGTTAGCCGGGGGTTGATTGCAACGGTTCGATAGATTCTAATCGTAACCGTTGCCACGAGCTTGTTGCCATTGCTGCTGGGTGTTTCAAATATCACTTTAGGCTGCGCAGAGTAAAGGAATGGACGATTTGAAGATTTTTACCGGCCGTGCGCACCCTGAACTGGCCAAGAAAGTGTGCGATTACCTCGGTCTCCCCGTGGGCCGAGCCATCATCGGCAATTATCCTGACGGCGAAATTTCCTGCAAAATCGATGAGGATATCCGTGGCCGCGATGTCTTCATCATCCAGCCGACGTGTCCGCCCGTGAACGACAACCTCATGGAGCTGTTGATCATGATCGACAGTTGCAAGCGGGCCAGTGCCGACCGTATCACCGCAGTGATGCCCTATTTCGGTTATGCCCGCCAGGACCGCAAAGATGAAGGCCGCGTGCCGATTACGGCTAAGTTGGTTGCGAACATGATTACGCGGGCAGGCGTCAGCCGCGTATTGGCCATGGATCTACACGCCGCCCAAATTCAAGGCTTTTTTGACATACCGGTAGACCATCTTTATGCAGCCCCGGTCATTGATGACCACATCAAGCTGATGAATTTCAAGGACGATGAGTTGGTGGTGGTTAGCCCGGATGAAGGTAGCATCAAGCGAGCAGTGGCGCACATGGGCCGGCTGGGCGGTACGCTGGCGATTATCGACAAGCGGCGCAGTAGTGCGGAAAAGACGAAGCAGGCTCACGTCATAGGCAGCCAGATCGAAGGACGCGTAGCGCTGATCTTCGACGACATGATCAGTACTGCCGGTTCCATTTGCGGGGCAGCAACCGTGATGCGGAACGCTGGTGCCCGTAAAGTCTATCTGGCGGCTACACACGGTTTACTGGTAGGGGGGGCTGTCGAGCGTTTGCAAAACTCGCAAATCGACGGGCTATTCCTCACCGATACAATCCCGCTTTGCGAAGAAAAAAGGATTCCGCAACTCACCGTGCTTACGGTTGCACCCCTATTAGGGGAGGCGGTTAAGCGCATACACCGAAATGAGTCGGTGAGCCGGCTGTTTGGGTAAATTTTTCCACATACCGGCCGATGGCCAAGAATCTTGCCCACCCGGGCTTGTATTTCGTCGCGAATTAGGGAGAATGATTGGTTTCCCCCTGTTGTGCAGTTCCTTTGCACAGGCAGAGTGTATAGAAATAAAGCCTGGACCGATGGATAGAGAATTGGACCAGGACCTTGTTATCAAAAATCAGCGTCAAGCAAAGTTATACAGAGAATTTTCATGGCGGAACAGATTCCCATTCCCACCGTCGCTCGCTCCAAGGGCGGTAAGCACTCGAATCGACGATTGCGCTATTCCGGCCAGACGCCGGCCGTACTGTATGGTCACGGGTTAGAAAATGTCTGTCTGTCCGTCCCGTCCGACGTTCTGTCGACGGCGCTTCGCCACGGCAGTCGCTTGGTTGGTCTAACGGGCGCGGTCAATGAATCGGCGTTTGTCCGCGATCTGCAGTGGGACACCTACGGCACACATGTTTTGCACGTCGATTTCACTCGCATCTCTGTCGATGAGTTGGTCAAAGTGCATTTGACCGTCGAACTTCGCGGTCAGGCCCCCGGTGTTACAGAAGGCGGCGTGGTCGAGCAGTTGGTTCACGACGTTCAGATCGAGTGCCCCGCCGGATCGATTCCGGAGAAGCTGCTGGTCAGCGTCAATCAGTTGAAGCTCAACGATACGATCACGCTCGCGCAACTCGAATTGCCGGCCAGATCGCAGGTGTTCGGCGATCCTGAAGCGGTCGTTGTGCAGTGCATCGTCCCGGTCGAGAAGCCGGAGGAAGAGGGCGGCGAGAGTGGCGAGGCCGAACCCGAGGTAATCGGTGCCAAGAAGGAAGAAGAGGAGGAAGAGGAGTAGAAATATCGTTGGCGCGGTTTGGCGTTATTTCCTACCGCCGTCAAAACACAAAGTCGGTTCATCGCCATCTCGCGGGGCGCCCTGCATGAAACTCGTTGTCGGGCTGGGTAATCCTGGGCGGCGATATGAGGGCACCCGCCACAACATCGGGTTCATTGTGCTTGGCGAACTGGCCAAGAAGTTTTTTGCCAGCGGGCTGAAGACCCGTTTCCAGGGTGAGACGGCCGAGGCTGACCTGGATGGGGAGAAGGCCCTGCTGCTGACCCCCACAACGTACATGAATCTCAGTGGGGCCAGTGTGCTGGCCGCGCGGGATTTTTACAAGGTTCCTCAGGAAGATCTGCTCATTGTTTGCGATGACCTTAATCTGCCGTTGGCGAAACTGCGGGTGCGGGCGGCGGGATCGGCTGGGGGACAAAAAGGACTGGACGACATTATTCGCCGCTTGGGCACTGACGAATTTGCCCGCTTGCGAATTGGGATCGGGAACCCGCCGGAGGGTTGGAGTTGGCCCGATTTCGTCCTCAGCAAGTTTACGAAAGAAGAAATCCCGGCGATGGAGCAGGCGGTGGCCCGCGCCGTCGAGGCGATTGTGGTTTGGGCACGCGAAGGTGTTCAGACCTGTATGAACCGATACAATGGATAATGAGTAGGATGGCCTTCCCGGGCCGCCGTTTTTTCGGAGTTGGGCCGGGAAGTCCGCATGGTGAATTGAGTCAATTCATCCACAAGCGGCCCCTAATAATGTTTGAGGAGTGAAGTTTTGGCCCGCAACGTTTACGAAGCGATGTTTATCCTGGACTCGACCCGTTTCGGCCGCGATCCGGACGGAGTTTCGAACCAGTTAGCCGATTTGATCCAGAAGGCCGGCGGCGAGATCCTCGTCAGCCGTCTCTGGGAAGAGCGTCGCCTGGCCTATCCCATCAAGGGGCAGCGCAAGGGTACGTACTGGTTGATTTATTTGAGTCTCGATCCCTTGCAGTTGGCGGCCTTGCGTCGCCAGTTTGAGATCTCCGAAACGATCTTGCGATTCATGTTCCTGAAGATCGATCCTAGGATCGTCGACGCCTTGGTTGCCCACGCCCAATCGGCGCCGGTGCCAGCAACCGCGCCGGTGGAAGAAGCCCCGGTGGCGGCCGCTGTGGCGGAAATTGACGAAATCGACGTCGATCTTACAGAGGAAGTAATCGATTAACTTCAGCGTCTCGACAGCGCTGGCCGCCGGGTCGGGCGTTCGACTTCGGCAACTGGTGATGTCGGGTTTTCCCTGGCCATCAATCACAGGAGTTTTCGATCGTGGCGAGTTTTAACCGCGTGATCCTCATGGGAAACCTCACCCGGGACCCTGAACTTCGTTACATCCAGTCGGGTACGGCAGTCACCGACCTCGGGCTGGCGGTAAACGATAAGCGGAAGGGACCCAACGGCGATTGGATCGAGGAAGTGACCTTTGTCGATGTGACGGTCTGGGCACGTAACGCGGAGGTCGCCAGCGAATATCTTACCAAGGGATCGCCCGTGCTGATCGAAGGCCGCTTGAAACTCGATACTTGGGAAAAGGACGGCCAAAAACATTCCAAGCTCAAAGTGGTTTGCGATCAATTGCGATTGCTCGGCGGCCGCGGCGGAGCGGGCGGAGCGCCCAGCGAGCGGCCGCAAGGCGTTTCGCGACCAGCCCAGCGTGGTGGCGGTGGCGCTCCACAACAATACAACCAGGCCGGACCTCCGGACGACGGTTACGACGTGCCTCCCCCCGAAATGTCGGGCGGTGGAGGCGGCGGCGACGACATACCCTTCTAATATTTTGCAGTGGAGAACATCATGGCGAAACCAAGCCTCAAGAAGACCCGAAACAAGCGATTGCCGAAATCGCCCAATGGCGGCATTGAGTTGCTGCTGGTCCAGGCCGTCGATCACTTGGGCAAGCAGGGCGACGTCGTGGCGGTCAAGGCCGGCTACGCGCTGAACTACCTCTTGCCGCAAGGCCTGGCAACGTATGCCACCGAACACCATAAGCGGATGGTCGACAAGCATCGCGCGCAGCTCGAACAAATCGAAAAAGCCCGCCTGGCCGGCCTCCGTTCCCAGGCCGAAGAGTTGGGCCGCCAGAGCGTTACGGTCGAAGCGAACGCCAACGACGAGGGCCATCTCTACGGTTCCGTCGGTCCGCAGGACATCGTCAACGCCCTGAAACGCAACAAAGTCACGATCACGCAGGATCAGGTTCGGCTCACAGGCCCGCTCAAGGAGTTGGGCCTCTATACGGTCAAGATCCATCTTGCCTTGGAAATCGAGGCCGAGATCAAGGTCTGGGTCGTGCCCACCGTGGGCGGGGAAGAGCCCGCTCCGGAAGCGGCAAAGGCGAAGAAGCCGCAGTAGCGGACGGCACCGAGAGTCGAGCGTTTGCATGACCGCCGACCATTTTGACAGTATACTCGCGGCCTTGATGCCAGTAACGCCGTTTCGGGTATTCACCGTGGAACTTCACGGTGGTTGGCGACTTGAAGTGGACCATCTGGATGCGCTGACTGTCCGCGACGGCGTAGCGGTCTTTCTTGCGCCGGGCGGAGTTCCCGTCTTGTTCGATCATGAAAGTGTGAACCGGGTCATGGGTTCGCTGGCAAACATCGATATTTGAGAATCCCTTCGATGACGCGTGAGAAGTTTGACGAGGTTCTGAAGACGCTGTGCGGTGTAATGCCTTTCAGGCCATTCACGGTAGAGTTGGACAACGGTCAGCGGTTGGAAATCGATTATCCGTTGGCGATTCGGGATGGCGTAGCCGTGTACCTCGCGCCAAGGGGCGCGCCGACGATTCTACGTTACGACAGCGTCAACCAGATCATGGCCGCGCCAGCCAGTTCGGACGCCGGATAGTCCTTATTCCGGCAGTGGCTGCCCCTTCGTCTCCGGCGCGAAGAGCAGTGCCACAAGCCCCAGTAGATAGCACGAGCACATTGCCACGCCAGCATAACGGAACGGCTCGAGCGTGTGGACAAATACTTGGTTCCTCAGATAGGCGATGCTGATGGGACCTGTCGCCGCCACATATCTTCCCACGTTGTAGCAGAACGACGTTCCCGTGCTGCGCAATCGGGTTGGAAACAACTCCGGAAAGTAAATGGCATAGCCGCCAAAAACGGCAAGTTGGGCGGCGCCCATCAACGGAACCATCCAGAACAGGTCGCTAGGCTTCGACATGAATAAGAATGCGAGTGCGGTCGTGACGCCCGCAGTCGCGAATGCCAAAGCGAACGTCGCACGGCGACCGATCCATTGAGTTACGCGCGCAAACGCGTACATGCCGAAAAACGCGCCTATATTGAACATCACGAGCGTCACGGCCGCCCAACTGCGAGACTCCACGAGACGGCCTCTTTGTCTGGCAACAATCCGTTGAACGTTGGACTCTACGTTGGTGTCGTTGACCGTCCGCAGAAGGCCCTCGCGTCGCAAGCGATCATCGCTTGACTGCGGCTCAGGCTGAATCTTGCGGCCTTGACCTGTCGCAGCACCACGGTCAAGTTCAGTCAACACCGTTTCTGGCGAAACACGCCTTCCCGATTCTGCCAGGAATATCGCTGCTTCGTACATGGCTTTCGCGTCGATATCGTCCTTATCGTGTTTCTCGTCCTTTCGATAGCGACCCAAAAGGTCCTTGGTCTTCACTTGTTCCGCGATGATCTTCAGATCCTTTGGATTGTCGATCACTTGGGCGACAAGGAGAAGGTCTGCTTCAGCTTGGCCCTCTTTCCGCATGCGGTCGTCGTACTGCCGCCCGATGAACGACTGAGTCAAGTCATTGCTGAATACACCAATTCCCCACAACCCCACGACGCCGGAAACAGCCAGGCAGAGGCCGACCGCAGCGCGCGGAGCCCAGCGACGATCGCCGAACAACTCGGCGAGCGAGCCAGCTTTTTTCCTGCCGCTCGTCCAATCGCTTTTGGCTTTCATCCAGACTTCGGGCTCACGAATTCGTCGCGCGACAACGATGGACAGCAGGGCCGGAATAATGCCGATGCTGAACAGCCAAGGCCAGTCGCGGTTAACCATGTGGCGCGACCATGCCTGAACCAGCAGAAGCCAAATGAGCCCTGCGCTCACATTGCCGATCGCCGAAAAAGTCTGCAACATGCCAAGTGCTTGCGGCCGCGTTCGATCGGGCAGGCTCTCAGCAACAAGCGTACAAGCCACCCCGAAAATTCCACCGGCGCCCACGCCCGTAATGAACGCAAAAACGATATACTGCCACGGAGTCTGCGAGAGGCCGCACAAACCAGTCGAGAGCGAATAAGCCAAAATCATGATAAGTAGGGTCTTGGCACGACCAATTCGGTCGCCCATCATGCCAAAAATGATACCGCCGGTGGCCCAGCCAATCAGAAGCATTGACGTTGATAGGCCGCCGTAACTAGCCACCGCATCATCATCAGGCGAGAGACTAAGCAGATCCGCCATGGCCGGCGTACGCGTGAGATTGAAAATCTGCTGATTCAGGCAGTCAAACGACCATGCCATCGTGGCCACGATCAGCACCAGCCAATGGTAGCCGTTCAATTGCCGATACCAGGGCAGGGCGGCGATCTCATCTGTAGGGGAGGCAACGGGGGCAGGGTTGACCATGGAAACCACACTCGGTTAGGATCTAGGAAACGCGTTCGCGAAGGGAAAGGTCCAGCCGTTTCGGCGCAAGTCGGTACGGGATCGCATCATAGAACAAGTTCGCGGCGCTGTCCAGAGGCCGAGAGGCCGTCTTACGGAAACGCGGATTACAATATGCCCCTACTCGGCGCTCATCAATCGATCGCAGGCGGATACCACAAGGCCGTGGAAATCGGCGTGGCGACGGGCTGTCAGGTGATTCAAGTCTTCACGAAGAACACCAATCAGTGGCGCGGCAAACCGATTACGCCGGAAGAGGCCAAAAAGTTCCGCGAGGCCACGGCCGCGTCCGGCATCGCTTGTCCGCTGGCCCACGATTCCTATTTGATCAACCTGGCCAGCCCGGAAAAGGCACTTTGGAAGAAGTCGATCGATGCCCTGGTGGACGAGGTCCAGCGGGCCGCGCTCCTGGGAATCTCCTGGGTTGTTTGCCATCCCGGCGCTTTTACCACGACGAGCGAAGCGGAAGGGATCAAGCGAATCATCACCGCGCTGGAGGAAGTTCTTAGCCAAAGTATCAGGCACACTCCGTGTGCCGTCCACCCGACGACCCAAGCCGTAGGTGACGGCACACGGAGTGTGCCTGCTACTTTGACCGGCATCCTTCTGGAGACCACCGCTGGCCAAGGCACAACGCTTGGGTGGCGGTTCGAGCAACTCGCGGCAATCCTGGACGGCGTAGGCGACAACGGCCGGCTGGGCGTATGCTTCGATACTTGCCACGTCTTCGCCGCCGGCTACAAACTATCCACTCGGTCCGATTATCGGGCCACGATGAAGCAGTTCGACAATATCATTGGGACCGAGCAGATCCGTGCCTTCCATCTCAACGACAGCGTGAAAGACTGTGGCAGCCGCGTCGACCGTCACGCCCACATCGGCTGCGGAAAGATCGGCCCCGAGGCCTTTGGCTGGCTACTTTGCGACCGCCGCTTCCGCAACGTGCCGATGGTCTTGGAAACGCCCAAGAGCAAGCAAGACGGTGAAGATCTTGATGTCGTCAATCTTCGCAAGCTGCACGAATTGGCAACAGTGCGGAGATAGTGGGTATTTGACGTTATTGAAGCCCGACGCGCAAGCGAGGAGTGAGGCCGAATGAGCGGAAGAGGCCACATTCCTCGCTATCCCGCAAGCTGGTGCCCCGTCGGGCTTCGATGCCTGTTTCCACTGTAGTAAGGGCCGGCGAATCAATAAGTGTCGCCTTTCGCTCCGCGAAAGATGCGACTTTCGCGGAGCGAAAGGCAACAATACGACAGGATTGATTCGCCGCCCCTAACGTCTTACGGCGGATCGTAGCCGCCGGGGTTCCATGGGTTACAACGACAGATCCGCCAGATTCCTCGACAAGCGCCGCGAAGGGCGCCATACTTTCGCACGGCCCCAATGAAGTAGGCGCTGCACGAAGGATGAAAACGGCAGTGCCGGCCCAGGATCGGGCTGAGCGTATACTGGTAGACCCGCGCCATGCCGATCAAAATCCAGGCCGGAACGTGTAGGATCGCGTATAGGAAAGGTTTGAGCTGGCTGCCTTGCATGGGGAGATTTCTCGCTCAAATCCTCTTCGCCGCCCGGCGTGCCAGCCGCACCAGCGATTCCCGGATGCCCACGGTTTCCGCAACGGCATCGGGCCGCGGGATGACGATCAAGTCTACACCCGCGGGCAACTGCTCGCGCGCAAGGCGAAATGCCTCACGAATGCAGCGTTTCCAACGATTGCGAACCACGGCGCCACCCACCTTGCGGGAAACGGACAGCCCCAGACGCGGATGCGCCAGGCCGTTGGCACAGGCAAAGACCAAGAGACGGTCGTCGCCGGCCGTCAGGCGACACTGGAAAGCCCGCTGAAACTCCGCGCCGCGAGTGACACGAAAAACGCGGAGGAATCGTTGGTCGGCCATCTCACCACCGCAAGGCTTGCCGCGGATTACTCGGATTGCGGCTATCGATCTGGCGGATAGTTTCCCGGTCCGCCTCCGTCAAATTGGTGGGCAGCACAATGAGCACCTCGGCCAGCATGTCACCCTTGGTCCCGGTCTTGGGCGCTACGCCATGCCCTTTGATCCGCAGCTTCTTGCCGCTGGAAGTCCCCGGCGGAATATGGACGGAGACGGTGCCTGTGGGCGTGGGCACGTCAACGCTCGCTCCCGCCACGGCCTCGCCCAGCGTGATCGGCAGCCGCACGAGAAGGTCGTTCCTGCGACGGGAAAAAAATGGATGCGGGGCGACATGGACTGTCAGCATCAGATCGCCAGCGGTGCCGCGCCCCGACACCGGTTCGCCTTTGCCGCGCAAGCGCATTCTCTTCCCGTCTTCCAGGCCAGGCGGAATCTTGACGACGATCGTTTCAATCTCGCCGGACTGCCGCTGCAGGGTCAACTGAATCTCGCCACCGCTGATGGCGGTTCCAAACGGGATGGTCACCTCCGAAACGGCATCGCTGCCGCGGCGTTTCCCCCCGCCGCCGCCCCGGCCGGTCGCCCGGCGAAAGTGTGAGAAGATGTCGCCCAGGCCGGCAGCCCCGCCCTCGCCGAAGCGTTCACCGAAGAACTGGCCGAAGTCGATGTCTTCCGCGTTGACTCCGCCGGCCGGCCCAGCCCCCCAACTTGGGTTCTGCGGGGCACCTTGGCCCATGGTTTCAAACGAACTGCCGTAGCGGTCGTACATTTCCCGCTTTTCCGGTTTATTCAAGACGTCGAACGCGGCCTGGATCTCCTGGAATTTCTTGACGGCTTCCGGTTTATCCGGGTTCATGTCGGGATGGTGCTTGCGCGCCAGCTCCCGGTAGGCCTTTTGGATGTCGGCCGAGGAGGCGTTACGGGGAACTCCAAGTGTTTTATAGTAGTCAGTGGCCATAGTCGTTAACCGTCGAATCGCTGTAACTGTCTGCAATTCAATGGTTTATGTATTCTTGACGGTTGCGTGGTTCGTCCCGAGCATGTCGTCCATTATTCTAGGTTCTTTTGGGCACTTTCAGCAAGCCGTCCCAGCCTCATGCCGGCGGGGTTTCCAAAATGCTATGTTTGTAGGGTTATGATTCGCACGGCTGAACCCCACACCAACCCGAAGCGTAAGCGAGGAGGGTAGGTCGTTCCTCGCTGACGCTGTGGGTTAGTCTGGATCGTATCATTTCAAACCGCACCACGTACAGGCCCGTGTAGAATGTTGCATCTGCGATCGTTTTTCTTGTTCCTTTGCCTCCTGGCCACCCTGCCCTTCCGATCGCTTCCATGCGATGCGGCCGACGGCAAGCTGTTGCTGACCGTCACCGACGCCAAGACCCACAAACCCGTGGCCTGCCGGCTACACCTCAACGGTCCCACCAAGCGGCCAAAGAAGATCGAAGGCTACCCCTTCTGGTCGGACCACGTTGTTTTCCCTGGCCGGATCACACTGAACCTGCCCACCGGCTTTTATACCTTCGAATTGGAACGCGGCCCGGAGTACTACAACGTGACGGGCAATTTCAGCATCGAGCGATTTGCCGACGACAGCAAGGACGTTGAACTCCGCCGCGTTGTCGACATGAGCGCGGAAGGTTGGTGGTCCGGCGATTTGCACCTGCGCCGCAATCTCCGCGACATCGAACTGGTCGTGTCTGCCGATGATCTGCACGTCGCCCAAGTGACGACCTGGTGGAACGACAAGAACGATCTTAGCAAGTCGGCTGTGCCACCCAAGAAAAGCCTGGTGACTTTCGACCACGATCGGGTCTATGAACTGTTTTGCGGCGGTTTCACGCGGGGCGGGACCGAAGTCTTGTGCTTTCATCTGCCCGGGCCGATGCTTCTGCAAGCGCAAGCCGACGAATACCCGTCGCTGGCCCAGTGTCTTCACGAGGCCCGGCAGAAGGAGAGCTCCGAGGTCTGGGTCGATGCCACGGCGAGCTACGGCTGGGATCTGCCGATGTTGGTGGCCAACGGCCTGGTCGATTCGATCGAGGTGGCCAACGGCCATTTCGGCCGGAAGGCGATGCAGCCCGATGCCACGCTGGGAAAGCCGCGCGATGCTGATCGCTATGCCGGTCCTTTCGGCTACGCCCGTTGGACGCAGGACGTTTATTTCAAGTTACTGGACTGCGGTCTGCGGATTCCACCCACTGCTGGCAGCGGTTCCGGCGTCTCCGCCAATCCGGCCGGCTACAATCGCGTCTACGTACACATGGACGGCAGTTTCGATTATGGGCGGTGGTGGAAGAGTTTGAAGGCGGGGCAGGTTGTCGTCACCAACGGCCCGCTGCTGCGCCCGCGGGTCGAAAATGAACTGCCCGGCCACACGTTTCATGGCGAAGAGGGCCACGACCTGGAACTTCAAATCGGCCTGACCCTGACCACTCGCGAGCCCATCAGCTACCTGGAAATCGTGCAGGACGGCCAGGTCGGCACCACCATGCGGTTTCAAGATTACCTCAAGGCGGGTCGGCTGCCTCCGCTGCACTTTTCACATAGTGGTTGGTTTCTCCTCAGGGCGGTCTCCGAGATTTCCGACACCTATCGCTTCGCCATGACCGGCCCCTACTATGTGGAATTCGGCGACAAGCTGCGGATCAGCAAGAAATCGGCCCAGTTCTTCCTCGATTGGGTCTACGAGCGTGCCCGGCAAATCCATATCGACGACCCCGAGAAGCGGAAGGAAGTGATGCAGTATCACCGCAAGGCGAGAGATTTTTGGAAAGGCCTGGTGGAAAAGGCCACGGCGGAGTAAGGAAAGTCAAAGTTTGACAAGCTTTCAGCCGATACCGCCTGAAGACTTCCGATTGCGCAAACCTTGACTCCTGCCATGCCCCAGGACATTCGTAAAGCCGCCATTCTGCTCATGAGCCTGCCGGATGACCAGGCCGCGCAGTTGATGAGCAAGCTCGACCCCAAGCAAGTCGAGGCCGTCTCCATCGAAATCGCCAAACTCGGCTCGGTGACCGGCGAAGAGCAGGAATCCACGATCCAGGAGTTCGCCGGCGCCAATCCATCGGGCATGGCTGCTAGGGCCGGCGGACTGGAGCTTGCCAAGCAGTTGGTCGAAAAGGCGCTGGGCAAGAGCGCGGGCGCCACGATGGACAACGTCCGCCAGTCGATCGAGGCCCTGCCGTTCGGTTTTCTGCAGAAGGTCGACCACCAGAACCTGTTGACCTTCATCATGGACGAACATCCGCAGACGATCGCCCTGATCCTCTCGCACATTCATCCGCAGCAGGCCGCCGAGATCATCAAGGGCTTGCCGGCAGAGCGGCAGTTGTCGGTCATCCGCCGCGTGGCCACGATGGGCCAGACCAGCCC
>CAZTPX010000194.1:0-17308 GCA_964615095.1 uncultured Planctomycetaceae bacterium
CCCCACGCCAAGCCGCAGATGCTGTATTGGAACGTGCAGAGCGAAATGGACGGCGAAGCCACGATCGAGATCACCTACTTCACCAGCGGCATCAGTTGGTCGGCCGATTACATCGGCATCGCCGGCCGGGATGAATCACAGTTGAACCTGGAAGGGTTTGTGCGGGTGAACAACAATTCCGGCGAGGAATACGAAGATGCCCAGGTCCGACTCGTTGTGGGGCGGATCAATCTCGTGCAGAAGATCGCCGAATTGGCCCGCATCACGCCTCAGCAGGTCACCGAGTTGGGAGTGGCCGCGCGAGACCATTACAGGGTAGCAGCCGTCAAGCTGGCGATGGACATGCCCTTGTCCGACGCTGCCGCTGCCCCGGCCCCCGCGAAACAGGAAGAGCCCAAGCAGGTCGCCAAGGAAGGTCTCGGCGAATATTTCATTTATACGATCGAAGGCACCGAGACGATTCGTAACGGCTGGTCGAAGCGGATGCGGAGCCTGGAAGCGGCCAAGGTGCCCTTCAAGATCCAATACCGTTATCGACCTGCCGAGTATGGTGACCAGTTGGTTCGCATGTATCTTTTGACCAACGACAAGGACTCGAAGCTCGGTACGACGCCGCTGCCGGATGGTGTCGTTCGCGTCTTTCGAGAGAACGGTCGCGACGGCCTGAGCTTCCTGGTAGCCCAGTCGGTCAAGTACACCCCAATCGGCGACAAGATCGAGCTGAACCTCGGTCCCGACCCCGAGGTCATCTTCGATCTGATCAAGCTCCGTACCTGGCGAGACAACCTGTGGATGCAGCTCCAAGGAGCGAGTGTGTTCAAGAAGGTCGGTGAACCCGGAGTGGCGGTGGAGGTGAACAGTTCCGTCGTGGGCTGGAGCGACCATACGCTCTACGGCCAGCGGGTTCGTAACCACACCAAGAAGCCGATCGACCTGGAAGTCCGCCGGACCTTCCCCGGTTATGTGGTCTTCCGCAGCGAGCTTCCCGTCAAGAACTACGACTACCAGACGGTCGAGTACACGGCAGCGGTGAAGCCCGCCGAGAAGATAGATCTAATGTACGAAGTCGTCCTGCACCAGGGCCGGCTGGCCAAGCAGAACAACGTCACGATCGAACGTGCCCCGGTTAAGCCGTAAGCGAGGTTGGCATGATGTTGCAATGGGCTAAAGCCGCGATGTTCCTGGCATTCTTCGTTGCGATCGCCAGTTTGGCGCAGGCGGAGAATATCGATCTCTCGACGGTTCCCGCCCGTCAGGGCGTCCAGTTGACCATTTACAACTCGGAAGATCTGACGCTTGTCCGCGAGACGCGGAAGGTGAGTTTCAAGCCGGGGGCTAACCCCTTGCAGTTCAGTTGGGCCAACACGCTGATCGACCCGACGTCGGTCCAACTCCGATTTCTTACGCATCCTGCCAAGCTGGAACTGCTCGACGCGACTTTTCCGCACGACAAGCCCCAAATGCTCTACTGGAACGTGCAGAGCGAGCTGGATGGGGAGGCGATGATCGAGATCACCTACTTCACCAGCGGGATCAGTTGGTCGGCGGATTACTTGTGCATCGCCAACCCGGCAGAGACCGAAGTGGGCTTCGAGGGTTTTGTCCGAGTGTACAACAACTCGGGCGAGGAGTACGAGGATGCCCAGGTTCGCCTCGTCGTCGGCAAGGTCAACCTCGTCGAAAAGATCGCCCAGTTGGCCCAGGCCTTGGGCAAGGATAAGGAGCGGTTACTTGATGAGGACCGAAAAGAGCTGCGTTTCAAGGGCATGAAAGACTTGGTGAAGAAGGCAGACGAATCAAAGTCTTGGGTGGACGCAGAGGATTTGGGAGACCAACGCGGGGCGGGGAAACCGAAAGAAGTCATTAAGGAAGGTCTCAGCGAATACTTCATTTACACGATCGAGGGAACAGAAACGATCCCCAACGGCTGGTCCAAGCGACTGCGGAGTCTCGAAGGCACGACCGTGCCCTTCAAGATCCAATATCGCTACCGCCCGGCCGAATACGGTGACCAGTTGGTGCGGATGTATCTGCTGACCAACGACAAGGACTCGAAACTCGGTACGACACCACTTCCTGATGGCACGGTACGGTTGTTCCGCCAAAATGGACACGATGGACTGAGCTTCCTGGCGGCCCAGGCGATCAAATACGTGCCCATCGGCGACAAGATCGAACTGAATCTGGGCTCCGACCCGGAGGTGATCTTTGATCTGGTTAAGCTTCGATCGTGGCGTGACGACTTGTGGATGCAGGTGAATGGCACCAGCATCTTCCGTCACGTCGATCAGCCGGGCGTGCAGATCGAGATCAATAGCTCCGTTGCGGGCTGGGACGACCACGCTCTGTTCTGCCAGCGGGCACGAAACTACACGAAGAAGCCGATCGACTTGGAGATTCGCCGGGCTTTTGGCGGCCACGTCATCTTCCGCAGCGAACTGTCGGCCAAGAATCATGACTTTCAGACAGTCGAGTATACGGCGGCGGTCCAGCCGGGCGAAAAGGCGGAACTGCTCTATCAGATCGTTCAACGGCAAGGCCACAACGCCAAGCAGAACAACGTGACCATCGAGCGGGCCACGGTGAAACCGTAGGCGATGAAGCGGAAGTTGCTGTGCTGCCGTATCTTCAGCGTTGAACGCCACTGAGTGGATGTTGGAGCACGGCGTTCCAAGCCAGTTCTTGTAGCAGGCGATTGAGGTTTTCTTCTTGATCCCCGAGTTTGGCCTCCTTCAGAATCGCTGGCACTGGGAGACCGACCGGGCTGCGGCGATAAATCACGGCATAATCGCAGTACGCAACCAAAGCCATAAGCGGTGGTTTGCCGTGACCGAGTTCATCCGTAAAGAGGTCTTCCTGCACCTTCAAGCCGGGGGCTTGGCCGGCAATGATCTTCTCACGCAGAGCGATGATCGCCTGCGGAGCCGGAGCCACGTACAAGACGGTTTTGCCGTACTTCTGGTTGAGTTCTCGAATGTGCTGGTCGATTCTTTGGAAATGCACCTCGTGCCGCTTTCGCAGCTCCTCGCCGGTGATGGCGTTGTGATCGACTTTGGCCGGCTGCTTCGTGGTTGGCTCATAGATGTCCCACCGCAGCCAAATGGGCTGAACGACGACGCGAACGTCCTTGTTATACTCCAGAGCGAGCGATGTAAACTTCTCGATGCCCGGATCGGGCAGGAAGATCGGCGACAGCGTCAGCACATCCACCATGCCGGTCTTGAGCGCGTCCTTGGCCTTGTTCTCGTTCGGAACAATGTCCCAATGCTGAATGACGCGTGAACCGCCGATCGAGGAAACGCCGAGTTGTACGTGATTGGGAATCCCGGCCAACTTGCACAAGTCGGTGACGATTTCGGGGACCCAGACATGGAAGCTGTGCCCGCAGGTGAAGACGCGCAAGCCTTTGGTAATGGGCTCAGCCAGCTTGGGACTGATCGCCGCGGGAGCCTTGGCCGGCGGTTCTGCCGCGAGAGTTCCGGCGGCCAACGCAAGCCAGGCGAGCGCCGCGATCCACAACCGGGACTGTAATCGAAGGGACGTAAGCATGAAATCTCCTTGTTGATGTTGTCAATCGTTGAAAGGTCGGTGGTAATCGCTCGGTGCGAGCGAGAACAATGATCACTTTTTGAGAGCTTCGTCGACGAACGCGAACAACGCCTTTGTGGCGGGATCGTCGGGCAGGCCGAGGTCGGCGTTGATCTTCGAGTGCGTGGTTTCTTTTGCGCCGAAGACCGTGACCGGAATCCCCGCCTCCTTCAGCACGGCACCGAGACGTTGCGCCTGTGCGGTCGTGTCGGGATGGTCGGCGACATGCAAGATCAGGAACGGCGGGATGCTCTTTCCCTTGGCTATATGCGTGACGGCGGAGAAGTCGCGATGTTTCTCCGGGTCGTTGCCAAACTTCTCTCGATGACCAAATTTCAGTTGCGGCTGACCATGTACTCGACGACGAGTCTCCGCTGTCTCGATGATGGCCGGTACGTCGTAGGTGTCGCCGTCGACGGGTACGCAGCCTTTGATGATAGCCAGGGACAGACCCTCGGCTTTGAGGTATCGATCATCGGTGCAGATCAACGCGGCGAGCTGCGCTCCCGCCGAATGGCCCATAACGAGAAGACGCTTGGGATCGCCTCCGTATGCGGCGATGTGGTCATGCACCCAGTGGATCGATTGTGCGATGTCGCGCACGATCGTCCCCATATCGACGCTCGGCAGGAGTCGGTAATTCGTGGAAACAAAGACGAATCCTCTTTCCACGCAAACTCGCGGCTTGATTTGAACATCGGTCTTGTCGCCCGCCTGCCAGCCACCGCCGTGGATCCAGAAGATCACCGGTAGGTTGTTTGCCGCATGCGGCGCGTAGATGTCGAGCACCTGACGCTCGTGTGCCGACTCGGCGTAGGGAATGTTGCGTTTGACGTCCTGAGCCCGCGCATCGGACAGGAGCGCGAGGGCGACAAGCAGAATGGAGAGGTTTTTCATGGGACTCCTTCAGTGTGGCTAAAAGCGAACGACGAGCGATTATTGGTTTCACGTCTGATTGTGCTTAGGTGTTCCATGCTCGTCAAGCCACTCCGCCGAGTCTCTGGCTCGCGGTGTATTCACCAGGCGGGCGGCCAGAAGCTCTCGGAACTGCTCGAAAATTGAACCCTCTCCGGGTTAGCCGCTCATTCTAACATATCGAAGCGCCCTGAACTGCCGCTGCTCCCATGTCTCAAACGTCTCGGCGTGGCGTGGCGGCGATTCCAGGCTGCCCAGGAGGCCCTCCAGATCGATTCTGGCGGCCGCGCCGGCTTTCAGGCTGCCAGAGTGTCCAAGAAGCGGAGCGGGCCTTGTGGGGGATCTGAAAGGGTGGGTGCCGGGCAGGCCCAAATCGTAATGGTGGGCGGCTGCTTTTTATTCACCTGAGCAATCGTTGCCAGGCAGCTTCCTCCAAAGCTTGCTGTCCTTGAGCTGTCCCTGCGCCGGCTCGTTCGAAGTATAATGGTTTCCATGATAAGACATTCAAACGACACCCGGAGATACGACGATGAGAATTGAAAACGCAAGATTCCGATGGTTGTTGGCCTTGTTTTTCCTCATCGCTGCGGATGGGTTGCTACCCAACACCGTTCGTGCCGAGACCCGCAGGGCGGCAGCCTTGACGCCGGAAGCCGTCTGGGATGCGATCAACGCGGCAAGCGATGGGGACATCGTACAACTTCCCGAAGGGACGGCGGTCTGGAATCGTGGCTGGAACGCCAACCATGGGGCCAAGATGAAGGCCATCACCATCCTGGGCGCCGGAATCGACAAGACGATCATTCGCGATGCTGCGGGCACCGGCGCCGGGGACAAGCCGTTCGAGATCAAGGGAGTAGAAGGAAAGCCCTTCCGGATCACCGGGATTACCTTCGACGGAACCGGGTTCCCCCGCGCCGGATGGTGGGCCGGCGAGATCACAATCAGCGGGAACTGCAAGAACTTCCGCGTCGACCACTGCAAGTTCCTGAATATGGACCAGATGATGACGATCAGCGGAGACACCTACGGCCTGGTCGACCACTGCTGCTTCGACGCATTGGAGAAGAAGGCTGGCCTGACCCAGACGGTCTACTGCCAGGGACCAGGCAAGATCGCCTTCACCAAGCCGCTGACGCTGGGCACCGACCAAGCGGTTTACTTCGAGGACAATGAGGCCCACTTCAGTCCGGAGGTCGTGAACGCGACGGGCAACAACCCCTGGATCGTGCCGTACAGTGGCGCCCGGGTTGTTATCCGACACAACAAGATCATCAATAGCCAACTGGAAATCTATAGGGTCCGACCGGGGGCCTACGGATGCCAGAGCGCCGAGATTTACGATAACCTGTTCTCCGCGGAGGGCACGAAGATGTACCGGCCCCAGGGCTTCATCTTCATCGCCGGCGGTGTAGCCATGGTGTTCAACAACCAGGTGACTGGGACGACTTACAACTGCCGTACGATCGAAGTCAGCCACGAACGATCGTTCCACGCCATTGGCGAATTCGGCATGGCTGACGGCACGAACCCGATTGACGGCAATCAGGTTCCCGCGGGCCAGAAAGGGGCCGGCTATCCGTGCATGGGCCAACCGGGCCGGGCGACCGATGCCGATGGCGACGGCGTCTTCGAACCATCGCCCTGCTACGCCTGGAACAACACGCTCAACGGAGTGAAGCTGGACATGACGCTGCGCCGTTGGGATCCGAAAGAGACGGCACTGCAGGCGGAGCACGTCAAGGAAGGGCGGGATTTCTTCAACCAGGCGCCCAAGCCCGAATACTACAAGCCCTATATCTATCCGCATCCGCTTCAAGGCGGCTGGGAGGTGCGGGCGAAGAGTGCCGCAGGCCCTGCCAGCGCGGGTTCGGGCAGTCGCCCAGCAAATGCCCCTGCCGGAAAGCCATGAATCCGCGGACTAATCAACCAATCGCATGCATGGAAACCGAAACATGAGAAGTAAACTCGCAAGTGTTGCGGCGGGCCTGGTGCTGGTCGTCTTGACCGCATCCAGCTTCGCTGCTGGAAACGACCCACGGGCCAGCTCCGAAGTCACGGCCGCCATGCAGCCTTACTTGGATCAATACAAGCTGGCGGGAGTGATCGGCATCATCGCCGACAGCAGCGGGAAGGTTCACTACAAGAACCTGCTGGGTTATGCGGATGTTGATGCGAAGAAACCGATCAGCGAAGACAACGTATTCTGGATCGCTTCGATGTCAAAGATGTTCGCCGGCGCTTCCATCATGATGCTGGTGGACGAAGGCAAGGTCAGTCTGGACGATCCCGTGACTAAGTTCATCCCGCAGCTCCATAAATGGATGGTCGTCGAAGAAAAGAACCAGTCGCATGTCCTGCTGAGACCTCCGGTTCGTCCCGTCACGATCCGGCACCTGCTCAGCCATACCAGCGGTCTGGCCGGCATCTCCGAACTTCAGCAGGTCATGGGAGCGGACAGCACTCCCCTGAAGGCCCGCGCGCTGAGTTCGGTGACCGGTCCACTTCAATCGCAGCCCGGCGACCAATACGCCTATGGCAATCAAGGCATGAACATCTCCGCTCGCATCGTCGAGATCGCCAGCGGCATGCCCTACGAGAAGTTCCTGCAAAAGCGAATCTTCGATCCACTGGGAATGACTGAAACCACCTTCTGGCCGAGCGAATCGCAAGTTGCTCGACTGGCCGGCGCATACGGCCCGAACAGGGAAAAGAACGGTTACTCCCGGGGTGATGTCGGCTTCCTTACCAAACCGTTGAGCGACCGAGTTCACCGCTTTCCTGAAGCCGGCGGCGGACTTTTCTCCACGACGCACGACATTCTCCGCTATGGTCTGATGCTGGCTAACAATGGCAAACTGGATGGCAATCGCTACCTGTCGCACGCCGCGATGGACGAACTGCGAAAGGAGCAAACGGGAAAGACCAAGGTCAATTACAGCTTGGGCTATCATCTCCGCAACGGCATGTTCGGCCACGACGGGGCCTATGGCACCGATTTGTCGGTCAATCCCAAGACAGGCATGGTGGCCGTTTTCATGGTGCAATGCACCGGCGGCGATCAGTGGGCTGCCCGTGACTTGTTCCTCAAGACGGCCACGCAGATCTTTCCAAAACGAACCGTCGGCAGCGCCGTCGGCGGGCCCGGCGGAAAGCAGCAATAACGGCGCACCCAATGCCTAGACCGATCTCTATCGTTGATGCCACCCGAGCACTGCGAGCCGGCATGCTGACGCCGCTGAACTTGCTCGACCAGTGCCTGGGCCAGATCCATAAGCACGAAGACACCATACACGCCTGGGCGCTGATTGATGAAGCAGGAGCCCGTCAGACGGCCACAGAACGGACCGGTGAGGCAGCTCTCGGCCGGTGGCGTGGGCCCCTGCACGGGATTCCTGTTGGTATCAAGGACATCATTGACGTGCAGGGACTTCCCACCTCGGCGGGATCGTCGCTGTGCGGGCATCAGCCAGCCGTGGCTGACGCGCCGGTGGTCGCTGCCCTGCGTCAGGCCGGCACAGTAATCCTGGGAAAGACGGTCACCGTCGAGTTTGCCTGTTTTGACCCTTCGCCCACACGCAATCCTTGGAACCTCTCGCACACGCCTGGTGGCTCCAGCAGTGGGTCGGCCGCGGCCTTGGCCATGGGCATGTGCCTGGGGGCCTTGGGTACACAAACCGGTGGCTCGCTGGTTCGGCCATCGACGTATTGCGGCGTGGCGACCTGCAAACCGACCTTTGGCAAGCTGAGTACCGAGGGCATCGTGCCGGTGAGCGCGAGCCTGGATCACGTCGGGCCGATGGCCCGCAAGGTCGGTGATCTTGCCCTGTTCCTGGATTGCCTTCTGGGCAAGGTGACGCCACGGCCGCTGAAGCCCTGGGGGCCGCCTCGGCTTGGATTTCTCGACACAAGTGTCTTGGCAGAAACCGATGAAGCAGTGCGACAGACAATGCAATCGGCGTTGGAGGAACTGAGTCAAGCCGGGGCAAAGATCGAGCCACTCTCCATGCCGCAGATCTTTGGGGATGTCATGAAGATGCACCGGCGGATCATGGCGGCCGAGGCAGCCACTTATCACGGCGAGAGGTTCGCAAGCCATCGCGACCAATACGGCCCGATGATCGCCTCGCTTCTGGATGAAGGGCTTGCAATCACGGCCGTGGATTACTTGGCGGCGAAGGCCTGGCATCGAGAGTTCCGGCGGCAGGCAACCGCGTTGTTGGACGGCCTCGACGCGCTGATCATGCCATCCACTCGCACTACAGCCCCGGCGACGCTCGCCACTACAGGCACGCCGCACTTTCAAGCGCCATGGAGCCTCGCCCGACTGCCCGTCGTCAGTATTCCCTGCGGAGTTGCAGCCAATGGCATGCCGACCGGTATTCAGTTTATCGGGCGAGCAGACGATGAGGCGAAATTGCTCCGCATGGCCGCTTGGTGTGAGCAGGCCCTCGGATTCGACGCCCTACCAGCCTTGTTGGAGTGCTAAAGCCTTTCGCGATTCCGGGAGGCGCAGATCATCGAGGCCACGAGTCTGCTAAAATAATCTCTATCGTGCCACTGAGCAGGAGTTCAACCATGAAAACTCGTTCTCAAGTACTCATTCTGGCGACGGCTGCGGCCCTGGGGTTCGCGATAGGGGGTTTTGTCCTTGCGGCGGAGGTCGAACCCAGGACGTCCGATCCGGCCAGACACAGCGGGCCGCTGCCCGACGATGGCAAGACGATGGTCACGATCACCGAGGTGCCAATTCCTTAAACTAGTGACATTCGTCACCCCACCTCCGTATCGAAACACCATAAGATGGGGTTCAAGCCGCAAAAATTTCGTTTTTTCTTGACTCCAGGCTGTTTTTCTGGCCACTCGTGAGGATGACGGCGCATTTCCTTGCGCGGAGGCCCCTCCTCCGCAGGCAAGCAGCCACCAAATGTTCCAGATTGGACGCGGCCCCGAGGTCGGCACGGCACGTTGAATACGCCGCATTGCATCGGCGCGGAGTGCAAAATCACCTCCCCAGAGATCGCGTGCCCAGCCGAGAGTTCTCCCCATTTGCCACAGGCCTTGCATTCTGTCAACAAGTAGGTGGGCGAGTGGGATCAGCGATGTTCGGAGGAGGAAGGCTACCGAAATACTGACCTCGCGCGTCCGCTAAAACAAAGGTCTAAAGACAGCCATGTTGAACATTCCAAGGCCAACGTGGTTTTTCTGTGAGCGTGTCGCAGGCGGCTGGTGTGTGGAGTCGGCATCTACCCATCGGAGCTGGGTTGACAAGGCCTATGATACGATAAGGAGGGCGTGTGCGCCGCCTTGGCTACTGTTAGCGAGAGCCACGTTCAGTTTCCGGCTGCGGTACGGTTATTGCTCTGCAAGACCTTTCGCCCGTGGCATAAGTGCGACAGTTGTTGAAAGCTGCGCAAATGACGGCCTTCCCGTAGTTGGGAGCCGGTTAACGAGTATGTTGCGGCACTGACTTAGAAGCAGAGCGATGGACACGATCACTACGAAAGACGGAACACGGATCTACTACAAGGACTGGGGCGCAGGACAGGCGGTGGTCTTCAGCCATGGCTGGCCGCTCAGCGCGGATGCCTGGGAAGACCAGATGCTCTTCCTGGCCGGTCATGGTTACCGATGTATCGCGCATGACCGGCGGGGCCACGGCCGATCCAGCCAGCCCTGGAACGGCAACGACATGGATACTTACGCCGACGACCTCGCGGCGCTTGTCCAGGCGTTAAACCTGCAGAATGCCGTTCACGTCGGCCACTCTACCGGCGGCGGCGAGGTTGCTCGCTATATCGGCCGCCACGGCACGAAACGGGTGGCCAAGGCCGTGCTCATCGGAGCCGTGCCCCCGCTCATGTTAAAGACGCCCGCGAATCCCGGTGGCCTGCCGATGGAGATCTTCGACCAACTCCGCGCCGGTGTTCTTGCCGACCGTTCGCAGTTCTTCAAGGACCTCAGCCTCCCGTTCTATGGCTACAACCGCCCGGGCGCGAAGGTCTCGGAAGGGGTGCGCGAGTCATTCTGGCTGCAGGGCATGATGGCCGGCTTCCCTGCCGCCTACTTTTGCATCAAGGCGTTCTCCGAGACGGACCAAACTGGGGACCTGAAGAAGATCGACGTGCCGACGCTCATCATCCAGGGTGACGACGACCAGATCGTGCCGTTCGCCAACTCCGGCCTGCTCCAGTCTAATCTCGTCGAGGGTGCAACCTTGAAGGTTTACCCAGGTGCCCCGCACGGCTTGTGCACGACCCACAAAGATAAGGTAAATGCCGACCTGCTCGTGTTTCTCAAGGCACAGCCCGGCGTTTCTCCGATGATAGGTCGCACCGAGCGCGGCGAAGTGCAGGAGACCTTCGTTGCTCGCGCCTGATGAAGCCGTTGGAGATTAGTCTACCGACCCGCAGTGAAAGGAGCCGCCGTGACTGCTACTCGTGTTGAACAGGACAGCCTCGGCCCGGTCAACGTTCCCGCCGACAGGCTATGGGGAGCACAGACGCAGCGGTCCCTGGAGCATTTCAGCATCGGCGACGATCTGATCCCCCGAGAGATGATCCCTGCCTATGCCATCGTCAAAAAGGCGGCCGCGCTGGTGAACAACAAGGCCGGCCGGCTCGGCGACACCCAGAAGGATCTGATCGTTAGTGTCTGCGAGGAGATTCTGCAAGGCCAGCACCACGACCAGTTCCCGCTCCACGTGTGGATGACGGGCAGCGGCACCCAGTTCAACATGAACGTCAACGAGGTGATCGCGAACCGCTCGTCGCAGATCGCCGGCCAACCGCTGGGCAGCCATAAGCCGGTCCACCCCAACGACCACGTGAACATGTCGCAGTCGTCGAACGACTCGTTCCCAACCGCGATGAACGTGGCCGCCGCTCTTGGCGTGAAGCAGCGGCTGATGCCGGCGCTGGAAGTCCTCCGCAACGCCCTCGACGCTAAGGCCAAGGCTTGGGCGGACATTGTGAAGATCGGGCGCACCCACCTCCAGGACGCAACGCCGCTGACACTCGGCCAGGAATTCTCCGGATACGTCGGTATGCTCACGGACGACCTCGAACGGCTGGAGTTAGCGCTGTGCGGCGTGTACCGGCTGGCACTGGGAGGCACGGCGGTCGGTACGGGTATCAATGCACAACCGGGCTTTGATAAGGATGTCGCCGCCCAGATCGCTGAGCTCACCGGGCTGCGGTTCGTGACAGCGCCGAACAAGTTCACGGTGCAGGGCGCGCACGACGACCTCGTACAATTGAGCGCCACGCTCAAGACGTTGGCGGTGTCGCTGTTTAAGATCGCCAACGACATTCGCCTTCTGTCCTGCGGCCCGCGCGACGGCTTCGCCGAGTTGAAGATCCCTGCGAACGAGCCGGGGTCGTCGATCATGCCGGGCAAGGTCAACCCGACGCAGTGTGAGGCGCTGGCAATGCTCGCCGTCCAGGTGATGGCCAACGATGTCGCGGCCGCGGTCGGCGGGGCCAGCGGCTACCTGGAGATGAACGTCTACAAGCCGCTCTTGATTTTCAACGTCACCAAGTCGGTCCGGATCATGGCCGATGGCTGCACGAATTTTCGCAAGTTCCTGGTCGAGGGCACCGAGCCGAACCTCAAGCAGATCGGCAACTTTGTGGAGCGCTCCCTGATGCTGGTCACCGCGCTCAGCCCGGTGATCGGCTACGACAAGGCTTCCAAGGTTGCACATTTCGCCCTGGATCACAACCTGACACTCAAAGAGGCGGCGCTGCAGTTGCGTGTCGTCAGTGCGGCGGAATTCGATCGTGTCGTTGATCCCCGAAAGATGGTCGAATCCTATGTCGCTGCAAACTGAGCAATCGATCCCTTAACCCAGCTCGAAGGAGAAAAGTCCAATGGTTACCACAACCACGGTCCGCGACAAGCGCGCCCCGGAAACCCCGAACTTAGAAAAGAAGAAGGGCCCAGCCATTTCCAATTCTGCCGATGGCAAGCGGGGGATTGACATCCTGCACGATCCGGTGCTCAACAAGTCCACCGCCTACACCGAAGCGGAGCGTCAGGCATTCGACCTGGTGGGACTGGTGCCAGACGTAACCGAGACGGAGGATCTGCAACTCCGCCGCGTCCTGCAGCAGCTCGGGCACAAGTCCACCGACCTGGACCGCTACATCTACTTGGTCAATCTGCTGGACAACGACGAAACCCTCTTCTACCGCACGGTGATGTCGGACCCGGCGCGATTCCTGCCCATCGTGTACGACCCGACGATCGGCGAAGCCTGCCTGAAATTCGGCCACATCTACCGCCGGGCGCGGGGCATGTACCTGTCGATCATGCGCAAGGGACACGTCAAGGACGTATTGCGCAACTGGCCGGTCCAGGATGTGCGCGTCATCTGCGTCACGGACGGCGGCCGCATCCTTGGCCTGGGCGACCTCGGCGCCAACGGCATCGGCATTCCCATCGGCAAGCTGCAACTGTATACCGCCGGTGCCGGCGTCCCGCCGCAGGGCCTGTTGCCCATGTACCTCGACGCCGGCACCAATAACCAGACGTACCTCAACGACCCGCTCTATCTCGGTCTGCGGCGGCCGCGCCCCTCCACCGAGGAATTGTACGCCTTCGTGGACGAGTTTGTGGAGGCGGTTCAGGACGTGTTCCCGCTGTGTTGCATCCACTTCGAGGACTGGACGGGCAGTGACGCGGTCCACCTGCTGGCGCGCTACCGCGACAAGATATGCTGTTACAACGACGACATCCAAGGCACGGCCGGCGTGACGCTGGCCGGACTGACCGCCGCGCTGAAGGTCACTGGCGGCAAGTTCCGCGACCAGCGCATCCTCTTCCTCGGCGCGGGTTCCGCGGCCATCGGCCTTGCCAGCCTGATCTCCACCGCGATGGTGCAGCAGGGACTGTCTCTTCGCGACGCCCAGGCGCGAATTTCGATGTTCGACGTTAACGGCCTGCTCGAACCGAGCCGCAAGGATCTGTTCGACTTCCAGAAGCCCTATGCGCATCCGCACGCGCCGACCCGAGACTTCGTCGCAGCCATCGAGTCTATCAAGCCGACGGCGATCTTCGGCGTCAGCACGGTGGGAAAGACCTTCACCCGGCAGGTGGTCGAAGCGATGTCCCGGCTTAACGAGCGACCGATCATCTTCGCCCTTTCCAACCCCACCGAACACGCGGAATGTACCCCCGAGGAAGCCTACAAGTGGTCCAAGGGTAAAGCACTCTATGCAGCCGGAGTACAGTTTCCACCGGTGCTCTATGGCGGGCAAACGTTTCTACCCGGGCAGGCCAACAACTTCTACATCTTCCCCGCGGTCGGCATGGCGATCTACGCGACGCAGACCAGGCGCGTGACCGACGAGATGTTCATCGAGTCCGCGCACGCGCTGGCTGATCAGGTGACGCCCGGGCAGTTGGACCAAGGACTACTCTACCCGCCGCAGTCGAACATCCTGGAAACTGAGATCAAGGTGGCCGCCCGGGTGGCCAAGATGGTGTTCGACAGCGACCTAGCCCGTGTCGCACGTCCGGCCGACTATGAGGCGTTCATCCGCAGCCATGTTTACAAGCCGGAGTACGACAGCTTCATGTAAGGAGACGTCCGGGGACCCTGTAGTCTTCGGATTCGACCGTGTGGAAGGGCTGAAGCTGACGGTTGAGGAGAAGAAGAACCTCGTCGTTTCCCGCACTGTCTCTAGGAGTCCGCCGGAAATTACCAAGGGACATTAGTCCCATAACCAACAAGGAAAACGAGAGTACGATGTCTCACCATCTCGATTCACCGATCGCTCGCCAAGACGTCCGCCTCGACATCACGGACCTTTATGTTTTCCGTGGTGAAACGGGCACCGTGTTCGTGATGAACGTGTGTCACTCGATCGCGGGCAACATCCCCACGCCTGGCTACCACCCGGAGGGAATGTATGAATTCAAGGTCGATCTCGATTGTGATGCCGTTGAAGACCTCACGTACCGTATCACTTTCGACAAACGTGAGTCCGACGGCAAGCAGTGCTTTGTTCTGCGCTGTATCGCAGGCGTCGAGGCTGTCGATCCCAATGCTGCCGGTATGGTCGTCGCAAAGGGTACCACAGGTGAAGTTGTCACCACCTCAGAAGGCTTGCACGTCTGGGCCGGCAAGGCGGGCGATCCGTTTTGGATCGAGCCCGATGTGCTGCACGCGGTCGGCCACGCATTCCAAGACGGCACGGTTGTCGATCTGTCGACATGGGATCCGGCCAAGGCGAAGAACCTGTTTGCCGGCCACACCGTTTACTCGATCGTGCTGGAAGTACCCGACAGAGAATTCGTAGCCAACGCAGGTGACACGCACCGCATCGGCGTGTGGGCCCTGTCGACGCTTTCCACTGATGCTGGAGGATGGCGTTCGGTTAACCGCGTTGGCCTCCCCATGATCCACCCACTGTTCACGCAGTACAACGAAGACCTAGGTAACCGTCTCAACGCGGGGCGCCCGTCCGATGATTTCGCGACGTACGGCGAAGCCGTCATTCGTACTGTCGCCGCTGTCGTTGCCGCGAATGGAACCGCCGAGGACCCACGGGCCTACGCGGAGAAGGTCGCGCACCGATTCTTCCCTAACATACTCCCCTACACGGTCGGCACCATGGCCATATTCGGCTTCGTCGCGTGGAACGGTCGTTCCCTGACGGATAACGCACCGGACGTAATGTTCTCAATCGCATCGAACACTCCTATCCGTCTCGGCATTGGCAAAGAGTCGGTCACCGCAAAGCCGTCGAAGGCGTTTCCGTATGTTCCTGCTGCGGACCTCAGATCGTCGATGCCAGTGCTTGCCTACTCTGTTCGAGAAGTGTCGATAGAACAGGTTCAAGCATAAGTTCCCCGTCTTCTTTAATGACCAAACGGAGGTCTTTCCATGATTAGTACATACGAAGAAACCCGCTCTTTTGAGCAACAAGAGCCGATCCGTGGTGACCGCGGTGGCTCGATCTTGGGGCCGCGCAACATGACCCTGGAGCAAGAGAACCCCGATTTGTTGGCCTCGCCCGAAACCGACGCCGGCACGATCCCCAATCTCAAGTTCTCCTTCGCCGCGGCCCGCAACCGCCTGGCCCCGGGAGGTTGGGCGCGGGAAGTGACCGTCCGTGAACTGCCGGTAGCCACGACTCTGGCCGGCGTGAATATGCGACTGAAACCCGGCGGCATTCGCGAGCTCCACTGGCACAAGGAGGCCGAGTGGGCATACATGCTCGCCGGCCGTGCCCGGCTCACGGCCATCGACCCACAAGGCCGCAACTTCATCGACGACGTTGGCGAGGGCGACTTATGGAACTTCCCCGCGGGCATTCCACACTCGATTCAGGGGCTGGAGGAGGGCTGCGAGTTCCTGTTGGTGTTCGACAACGGCGACTTTTCCGAGAACGAGACTTTCCTCATCAGCGATTGGTTCGCACACACGCCGCGCGACGTGCTGGCCAAGAACTTCGGCGTCCCCGAGGCCGCCTTTGCCAACCTGCCGGAGGACATTGAACATACGAGGTGGATCCTGGCGGGAGACGTGCCTGGCCCGCTCGCCGCGGACACGGTCCAATCGCCGGCGGGACGCACGCCCGTGTGGTACAGCTACCGATTGCCCGCCCAGAAGCCGATCAAGGTGGCGGGAGGGCAGGTGCGGATCGTGGACTCCTCCAACTTTCCGGCGGCGTCCACCATCGCGGCGGCGCTGGTGGAGATCGATCCGGGCGGAATGCGCGAACTGCACTGGCACCCGAACGCGGACGAGTGGCAGTACTATATCAGCGGCCAGGGGCGGATGACCGTGTTCGCCTCAGGCGGGAAGGCACGGACCTTCGACTATCAGGCGGGTGACGTGGGTTGCGCGCCGTTCGCGATGGGGCACTACGTCGAGAACACGGGCGACGAATCACTGCGCTTCCTGGAGCTGTTTCGCAGTTCCTACTTCGCAGACTTGTCGTTGAACCAATGGATGGCCTTGACCACGCCGAAGCTCGTGCAGACGCATCTCAACCTGGAGCGGCAGACCATGTCCGTCCTTCGCAAGGACAAGCCGGTCATCGTTGGGTCACGAGGCCGCCGCGGCGTCGAGTAGATTGACCATCGACATTCGGTGGCTACAGTCTTTTGGGTAGCATAGCAGCAATTCGGGGACGATTTGACGCGGGCCCCGATCGAATGTGATTGATTCCTTCCGACCATTTTGCTCCATACCGGAGGAACGCGGTGTGCGTTTTCTGAAGCGAACACGATTCGGCATCTCGGGCATTATGGCGGTCACTGGCGCTGAAACCCGGTGTGTCGACTTGCGGCGTGTCCTTGGGGAAAGAGGTCACGGTACTGCTCGACACGGACGTTTGTCCCAATTGCGAAGAGGGCGAGGTTTCCGTTTCTCGTCCTCGGTGCGAAGAATGCGGTTACGAGGTTGATCTCAGCCAAGTTACGTGGGGTTGAGGGAGAAACCAGACCGTTCAGCGGTATCGGCTAGCGGGGCGGGAGAAACTTGTTCGTGATCTTAGGTCTTGGAGCGTGCGTCAGAAGAGAATCGGCAAGTGCGATACAGCCATCCAACTCGCCGTCATGTTGTTCCGCCACAAAGTCCTTTGCCAATTCCGACCGGCTGCCTTCTGGAAGGAAACCAAAGGCGTCCTTCCAGATGGCACCTGGCCGAACTAAACCGGCATGACGTTTTCGGCACATGGGCCTTTCGGGCCCCGGCCTTCTGTGTAAGACACCTTCTGGCCTTCTCGCAGTGCCTCAAAAGTGACGCCTTGGAGGCTCTTTGAGTGGAAGAACAGGTCTTTTGCTCCTCCTG
>CAZTPX010000195.1:0-17166 GCA_964615095.1 uncultured Planctomycetaceae bacterium
TGCTCGTAGGCGTTGACGATCTTCTGCACCAGGGGGTGGCGAACGATGTCGCCGCGGCCGAGCTTGACGCAGGTCACGCCGTCGATGCCTTGCAGGCGATCCAAGGCGTCGACCAGGCCGCTCTTGTGATGTTCCGGCAGATCGATCTGGGTCGTGTCGCCGGAAGCCACGATCTTGGAACCGTGGCCCATCCGCGTGAGGAACATCTTCATTTGCGAAACGGTCGTGTTCTGCGCTTCGTCGAGAATGATGAAGGCCTCGTTCAACGTTCGGCCCCGCATGTAGGCCAGCGGAATGACCTCGATCAGGTCCTGCTCGCGGTAGCGTGAAATCTGCTCGTGGTCCATCATCTCGTGCAAGGCGTCCATCAGCGGACGCAGGTACGGGTTGATTTTGGCCTGCAAGTCGCCGGGCAAGAAGCCCAAGCTTTCGCCCGCCTCGACCGCAGGGCGCACCAGCACCAGCTTGCGGACGCGCTCGGCCCGCAATGCGGCCACCGCCGCGGCCACGGCCAGGTAGGTCTTGCCGGTTCCGGCCGGTCCATGACACAGCACCACGTCGTGCTGTGCGATGGCGTCCATGTAATGGGCCTGGCCTTGCGAACGGGCACGGATCTGCCGGCCGGTGGTGAAAACCGTCAGCGGCCTGGCAGCCGGCCTGACTGTTTCGCCGCTTTTCATGTCGGCCAGCACGCGATTAATGTCCTCGGCAGCAAGTTCCCCGTGCCGCTGGGCGTGGGCCTGGAGTTCTTCCAAGACTTGAGTGGCGCTGGCCACGGCCTGTTCGTCGCCCTGGATGTGGATCCGACCCTCGCGCGCAGAGATCGAAACCGACAACGCCTCACGGAGTTTCCGCACGTGCTGATCGCAAGTGCCGAAGAGCGTTACTAGTTCCTTGGAACTAACAACCGAGATGTCTGTTTCGCTCATGCGGTTGCGCCGCAAATATTCGCGGCGCCAAGACCAATAAGATTCTTCAATCCCTCTAGTATAACCAATCCTGGCAGGAAAAGAACAGGCAGCTTGGCGACAAGTCGTAACCGCTTATGCGGCAATGCCTTGCGCGCCTACTGCCCGACTTCCACCACTTCGCCCCCCGCCCGTGTCGACAGGGCTTGTAAGGTGCCCAAGTCCGTGTCGTAGGTCAACGGCTGGGCGGAACCGTCAGCCCAGAGGAAATGCGCCATATGCGGATGATAGCTCCAGAAGTGAAAATCGTGGTTTCCATCGGGATAGCCTTGCGACAGGCCTAATTGAGTGCTCATGAGGTTGTCGCCCTGGCCGGTGCCGTCGCCATAGCCACAATAAGGCCAGCCGTATAACAATTCGCTGATGCCGCGTTCACCCATGATGATCGTGTGCGAGGCCCCATCCGCGATTTGTGAAAAATTGATGGCGCTGTTGGGCCCACCGTGTAGCAGGATGCCGTCATTGGCGGTCCCCGAAGTCCCCATCACTCCCAGGTAGTTCGTACAGCCATAATTACCAAAAACGGGATCCTGGTAGATTGCATCCCGTAGCGAGTCATCGGGACACTTGCTGAAGCTGGGGATCATTACGGCGGGGTCATTTTGTGGAGGTTGAATCGCCATCCAATCAAAGCAATCACCCTGGTAGCTGAAATTGCAAAGTTTGTAGATATCCTTTGACTCCAGGTAGGGCAACAGCCTGGCTTGAAACGCCCACCATCCGCCTATGTACGTGGACGGGTTGGGCGCGAAATTCCCGATCGGAAAGCTCCCATAGTCGTTGTGATATGCGTGCAATGCCAGCCCAAACTGCTTCAAGTTGTTCAGGCACTGGACGCGCCGGCCGGACTCGCGGGCACTATTTACCGCCGGCAACATCAGGCCGACGAGCGTGCCGATGATCGCAATGACGACCAGAAGCTCGACGAGAGTGAAGCCCGGTTTGTGGAGGCGTCGTCGGAACATGGCCACATTTCACTGTAGGGTGGACTTTAGTCCGCCTGGTCTTTCACCGTAAAGTGGACTTTAGTCCGCCTGGTCTTTCAAGTCGAAATTGAGCCGATATTCCCCGTCGTTCAATACGTCGGCAGAGGTGGTCCATTCTCTTTTCGCGTTAACATCGGGTGGCTTGCCACCAGGTGGCCCAGGCACGCGCCTGGATCTGTCGACCCGCATCACCTTCACGATGTGAGGACCCACGGTGGGGCCGTTGCCGCGATCGAACTTGTAGCTGCCCTCCGTCAAGCCCGTTGTGGCGGGAGGGCCGCGCACACCTTTCTTGGGCAAGAAACTGATGGAACACTCACTAAGTTTCTCACCGCTGGCAAACCGCACCGTGCCATGCACCGGAAGCCGTTCCAATTCACTCTTCTTGCCACAGCCGACAAGCAACGCTGCAAGCCCTAGGAGAACTGAAAGCAGGATGGATCGATGGCCGCCGATTGCGATCGACATGGGAATCCGTGGCTGCTGGGTTTCAATCTATTCTACGCGATCAAGCAATACCACCAGTTTACCACATCTTCTTCCTGCGGCGAGCACCAGTACGCAATTTTCGACATGTTACTAGCCCGCCACGAAAGTAGGTCAGGCTTTCCAGCCTTACGGAACACGCATGTCAGGCCGGAAAGGCTGACCTACGGGAGGGCCTTCCGTGCCGGGGTGACAACTCACAATTCGGGTGGGTGAAACGCGAATTCTCGAGTTTCGAGCCGCCGAATCCGGAAATCGGCCACTGGAAACCCGTTCGGCTGGGGGTACAATCACGGAAGGCTGAGGAATGGTCGCGATTTTTTGGAGGTAATCCCATGTTGATGTTTCGCAACATTGTGTGGATGGTCTTGGCGGTGGTCATCGCCTGTAGTCTGACGCTTGTGGCCCGCGGAGACGAGAAACCGCTTTCCCTGCGTGATATCGCCCGGCTGCGGCATGATCGCGTGCCGCCGGACAAGATTGCCGACAAGGCCGTGGACCAGGGAATCAGTTTTTCCGTCACGCCAGGCGCGGAAAAACAGCTCGCTCGGCTGGGGTTTACACCAGAGCAAATCGATACGATCAAACAGGCTGCCGCTGCCGGCCCCAAGGGCCAGGACGAAGCCGGCAAGGCCGAAAAGGCCGCCCCGATCGTGCCGGGCGAGGGGCTGAATCGTAGCGACGAAGAGCGCGACCGCATCCTCCAAGAGGTTAGCAAGATCACCAAACTCAGCGGCGCCAACGTACAGCCGGTGGCATCGAAACACATCACCTTGTGGGCGGCCAAGGACGATCAGGCAACGTTCATGCCCGACGTCAAGAAGATCGAGACGTTCCTGGAGAGCCGGTGCAAGGAACCGCTGCGGTCCGGACTGGAAAGACGGGCGGCCCACCTGATCCTGTTGAAGACCCGCTACGACTACGAGAAGTGGGTCAAGGCCATGTTCGAAGTTACGCCCGAGCCGTTCAAGTCGTCCGGCGGCCCGGGCCAGGTCGACATCAAGGCCGCGATCCTCAAGTGGTCGGGCTACTACTCGCACAATTTCGTCGTGCTCTGCATGGAAGGGCAGGAAACGCCCTGGATGCGTCGCATGGCCGCCACCGGCGTGGGCTACATGAACTTCGTGCAACAGATCGAACCTCAGCGGCAAGATCCGCTGGCAACCGGATTTGGCAACGCCGCCGAAGCGCTCGTGGCCGGCTCGCCCCAGGTCATGCTCTTCAGCAACAGCTACCACAACGAGGAGCGCGACCTGGGCAACGATCCGCGGGCCTGGCTACACCTGGTGCAGGAACGCATGCGCGGGAAGAAAGAGACCGGCGTCCGCCAATTGCTGGGCATGGATACGACCACCATGCTCTTGCCCCAGTATGCCGAGGCCTGGACCCTTGTCGCCGTGCTGGCCAAGCAAACCGAAAAGTTCGGCAAATTGCTCCTCGCGCTTCGCGCAGAGAAAGACGCGATGAAGGCCATCGAGCAGGTTTACGGCTGGGATGAAAAGAAGCTCGAATTCGAGTGGCGCAAGGACGTGCTGGCACAGCGATGACCAGGAACCGCGAATTAACGCTGCTGGTTACGGCAGGGATCCTGTTTGTGTTTGCCGTCGTCGACTATCAAACGCCGGCAATAGATATGAGCGGGAAGGATTGGCGGGCGTTCATAGCCGTTGGGATTTGCATCGCCCAGGTGACGCTGATCGTGGCGTGGGCGGTTTTCGCCCCGGGGAATATCGTTGTTCGCTTGCCCTGGTCACTCTTGCTCGGCCTCGCCATGTGGTACCTGCTGGTTTTTGGCAGGCGTCAGGCCGACCGAATGCCAATGAGGCCAGAGGAGGTTTTCACTCTTGGCGTTGCCTTGCTGCTTGGAGTAACGGTATTGCAAATCCCGCTGTGGATCGCCAAGCGGGTGTTTCGTTTCCGCATGTTCGTGTCCGACGACGCCCCCTTATCCGTCGAGCGCGGTCCGGTCCAGTTCCAGTTGAAGCACCTTCTCATTGGCACCTTCATCTTTGCGGTCGCGCTGTCGCCCATTCGGCTTATCCTACCCAAGGAAAGTGCCGGCAACCTGTTTCACGATCAGGAGCTGCTCGTCTTGGTACCGGCGGCAGTCGTCGTGAATCTTGTGGCTACCCTGCCATGTCTCTGGGGCGGATTTCTGCCCGGTGACCGAGCATGGCGGCTGGGGTTGGCCTGGTTGGGCTACGGTTTCCTGGTAACGGTTATCGAGTTTGCCGTCGTTTGCGCGATCCTGGGCGCTCCGGGTGGAGAGAATGTTCTTTTGAAAATCTATTTGCTGAACTTCACGCAAGGCACAGTGGTCTTTGTGGTGATGCGGATTTATCGCACGCTCGGTTTTCGCATGCAGCGGGTTCCCGCGGTGGCGATGCAGGGAGAGATGACACGGGCGAGTCCGGCCAACCTCACTAGTGGCTCTGGCAGTAAATAGCGGAACTAATTGCATGTCGTACACGGCTCAGCACGACGCATCTGCCCCGGAGGGGCGTTTGAAAATAGCCCAGCGATTTATCGCTGGGAAGGCAAGATGAGGACATCGACAGTCCCGGGACGACTGATCGGCCCAATTGCGACCTATTTCAATCGTCCCTCCGGGACGGGGAATCCCCGAACCGATGGTCGACCCTGTTGCATTATTTGTGCCCAGGCCCACTAGCCCGAAGCGCAAGCGAGATATCTGCTCTGAGACGGTACAATACAGAGACATCAGTGTTGCAAAAGGAGGGCCTTTGTGCTCCGTGTCTTCATCATTATTCTCGCTTTATCCATTCTTGCACCGGCCGGCGCGCGAGGCGCACCGGGCGAGAACTACCTGCCCAACCCCGGCTTCGAAAACGGCACTGAGCCTTGGTCTTTCGAAAGCCAAGGTAATGGCGAAGTGACAGTGGATAATGCTGTATCGCACTCCGGCAGCCATGCCTTGCGATTGCAATACCGCAAGGACGCAGACAGCCGAGTAGGAAGTTATCTCTTTGCCGCCAACGGACTTTCCGCGGTCCTCAAACCGGGCCACGTCTACACGTTTTCGGGCTGGATCAAGATTGCCGGCGTCCCGCCCGGCAAGACCGGCCCTGTGGCCTACCTGTGCGAGGCGCGTCCCGGCCACGGCTCCTCGCGGGAAGTCTCGGGCAACACGGACCCGGCCAAGAACAACGGCTGGGTCTTTGTCTCGTTTCCCTACACGGTCCCCAAGGACGTCGATACGCACCAGTTCCGTTGCCAATGCCACTCGACGTCCGACGGCATGGTGGGAACGGTCTGGTTCGACGATCTGAAACTCGAAGAGGGCGACCGGCCGACCGCGTTCCGGCCAGACTCCATTGATCCCGGCGAACTCTATACGCAGGAGCCGGAGATCCCTTGGCTGCCGCTGCCGGCCGACTATCGCAGTAGCCTGGCGGTCGTGACGCCGCACCTGGAACTGGCCCGGCCGTACGCAGGCGGCGCGCCGCGGATTCTCTGGGCCGGATTCTACAACAACGCCCGGGCGCCCTGCGAGTTGGCCCAACGAGGCGACCTGGTCCTCGACAGCGTGGTGATGAACGCCTCGAGCACCGACGTGGCCGGCGTGCGCATCATTCACCAGCGCTGCATCGACGTTTTCCGCGCCCGGCTGGGCGTGGAGCCGAAGCTTTCCGCCGATCGCGCGCCGCAAGTGCTGGTGATCGAGCAGGGAATGCTGGAACTCCTCGACCGGCAGGACCGCGTCACCATCCTCGATCGTGTCCGCCAGGGGATGGGCTGTGTGGTGCTGCTGGGACCCATTCGCGTCGGAAACCACGCGGGGGCGATCGCCACGCCGAAGATCAAGGAGTTGATCGATGCGGCCGAAAGACTGCCCGAAGCGGGCCACGGCCACGTTTTCACGGCCCTGAACGTGCAACAGCCTGCGGCCTGGGACAGGAGTACGCTAGGCATTGAAACGGTCTACAGCGACATCCTGCAAAGCATCTATCGAGCGGCTGGCCGGTCGGCGACGGAAGCCACGGCCACGCTGCGGCCGCCGCAGCCCGTCGCCGGCATGCCCTGGAGCGCGTCCGTCTACGGCCCCGGCGGGCTGGTGCGGATCCGCGTCGTGCCGGACTTACCCACGCCGGACAGCGCCACGCTCATGGACGGGCACGGCGTGGCCGTGCCCCGCGAGGTCGTGGCCGACGTCCAAGTGAAGAGCGACGGATCGGCGGCGCCTCTGAGGCGTCTGGCGATGCCTCCCTTGCCGGCTGGCAACTACATGCTGGCGGCGCAGGCACTCGATAGCCGAAAACAGGTCCTGGGGTGGTCGCTCGTTCCGTTTACGGTCGCCTCTTCGCTGGAAATCACCAGGCTCGACCCGGGCGCGGCCGTCTGCCAGCCTCATCAGCCCTTGCGGGTGGCTTGTACGATCAAGAACGTTTACCAGGCGGTTCCCAGCGCCCGCATCGAGGCACACGTCGCCGACCGCTGGGGCCGGATCCTGGCGCGGTCTGCTTCGCCATTGTCGCTTCCGCGAGGTGAAACCGTCCACCGCTTCACGTTGACGCTGACGCATGCCGAAACCTGTTCTGCCCGTTTGCAGGTCCGCATCACGGCCGGCGATCAACTGCTCGCCCGGGCGTCGGCCTGGCTGAGCACGGAGCGACTGATGCCCGAAGTTGATTTTCACGTCGGCCCTTACGACGATTGGTTCGATGGTTGGAGCCTGATGGGAGCGGACCTCTTGATCGGGGTCCCCCGTCCCGACCTGGCCCTGAGGCCCTTTCCGTGGCTCAATCTGCCCGGCGCGATGGGGCCGGACAGTACGTGCTGCGATCGTGAGTCATTGGAAAAGGCAACCAGGTACGTGGTTTCCTCGCTTGCGGCGGCAGCGCCCTGGACGCCGCCGGGCTGCAACTTGCACGACGAGCAGGAACTGTTGGGCTTCGGCCCGCAATCCAATTCCCATGAAGTGGAATTCTTTCGCCAGTACCTGCAGGAGACCTATAAGGATTTGGCTGCCCTCAACACCTCATGGGGAACGGCCTACAATGCCTGGGGCGAGATTGACGCCGGGCCGACAGCGATCAACTTCGTCACTCAGAGTGATCGCAACCCGGCGCCTTGGGCCGACTGGTACGCCGCCTCCGAGCAGGCCGCCCATCGCTTCTATGCCGCCCTGGCCGAGTCGGTGGGCAAGGCGCTTCCGGAAACACGGATTGGGCTGAGCGGCACCCACGATACCAGCGGGGTCAACGGCACCGACTGGTGGCTACTGGCGCACGATCTCCGTTCGGGTTGCTTGTACCACGGCATTCACGATGAGATGTATCGCTCCTTCGCCGCGGAAGATCACCTGATGATGTCCTGGTCGCACCTGGGCGAGGCGCTTAACGGTCCCGACGATTGCCGCACCCGCATCTGGCGCAACCTGCTGGGGCACTGCCGCGGCACAATGGTCTATGGCGGGCGCTACACGAATGTTTTCTTTCCCGACTACCGGCCCAAGCCGGGCATCGTCGCCGATGCCGAGGAACTCGCGGCGATTCGCAACGGTTTCGGGCGGTTGATTCTCCGCGCCCGCCGCAACGACGTCGCGGCAGCCATTTTCTACTCGCCGAGTTGCTATCGGGCGCGAATCGTCGCCCTCAAGGACAACGCGCATTACACGGCTAGCGCCGAACAGAACAGCTTGCTGGCCTCACTTTCGGCCGCCCTGGGCGATCTGCAGATCGGCTCGCGGTTTGTGGCCTACGAGCAAGTCGCCCGCGGCGAGATCCAGCCGCAGGCCACGAAGGTCCTCTTTCTTTGGGGCGCGCTGGCCCTCAGCGACCGCGAGACGGAGGCCATCCGCCACTACCTCAACGACGGGGGAGTGGTGATCGCCGATAGCGAACCGGGACTCTACGACGAGCACTGCCACAAGCGCGCCGCGGGTTCCTTGCACGATTGCCTGCCCCACGAAGGCAGCGATATGAAGAACGTCGGCAAGGGAAAATTCATCCTGTATCGCGGCCTGGGCAGCGGCTACGTCCACGATCGCGGCTATGGCGTAAACGGCGAGGCCACCACGGCCCCGCTGAGCGCTGAAACCTCACGGTCGTTGGCGAAATTCTCCGCCCTGCTCGCAGAGAAAGCGGGACTCCGGCCAACCTTCCACCTCGGCGACAACCACGGCCGGCCATTCGCGCAGATTGCTTCGGTGACGGACTTTGTCGACGGCCCGGCACGCTACTTGGCTTGCGTCGTCGATGGCAAGCACGGGCAGGCGCTGGATGGCCGCCTGGAAGTCGGCGGGCCGGGCCACCTCTACGACTGCCGCGAGGGCAAGTATCTCGGTCCCGCGGGCGAAATCACCCTGACACTTCGCACGGCGACGGGCAATCTCTTCGCCCTGCTTCCCTACCGGGTCGAGCGGCTGGACCTAGCATCGCCGGCACGCGCGGCGTTGGGCCAGCCGATCGACGTCCAAGTGACCGTCGCCGCGCAGGGCAAGCCCTTGGCCAGGCACTTCATCGTCTTGCAACTCCGCCGCCCGGACGGAAAGGAGCAATCGCCGCATCGCTGGGTAGTGGAAACCGAGACGGGCCGCGTTGCCGCCCAATTGTTCCTGGCGCTGAACGACCCGGCTGGCCGCTGGACCCTGCTGGCCCGCGACGTGGCGACCGGCGTACAGAAGGCCGTACCCATAGACATCCAGACCGACACCGCATCCAGCGCGGCCCGTTGAAAATGTATCCGGAACACTCCCTGTGCCGCTCCGCCACGGCACACAGAGTGTGCTGTGCCCCGGCTACAATCTTGGCACCGTTAACCCACCATCCACCATGATGACCGCACCGGTCGAATAGGGAAAGTCGCCGCGCACCAGCGTCGCGACGGCCTTGCCGACATCCTCGGCTTGGCCCCAGCGGGCCTGCGGCGCAAGACCCTCGGCCAGCAGCTTATCGTATTTTGCCACTACGCCGCTCGTCATGTCCGTGCGAATCACGCCGGGGCGGACCTCATAAACAGGCAGATCGAACTCGCCCAGGCGTACGGCCCAAAGCTGCGTCGCCATGCTGACACCCGCCTTGGAAATACAGTAGTCGCCACGGTTGACCGACGCTAACGTCGCCGAGATCGACGATATGTTGACGATGCAGCCTCGAAATGCCGCATCGGTTTGCTTCTGCGCGATCATCCAGCGGGCTGCCGCCTGCGTGAGAAAATAGGGCCCTTGGAGGTTCGTCCGCAAAACGTCGACAAAGCTCTCTTCGCTGGCATCCAGCACGTCGGCCCGGACCTTGGGAGCCACGCCCGCGTTGTTCACCAACACATGGAGGCGGCCGAATCGCTGTTGGACGTCCGCCAGCAGTCGCTGCCGGGCCTGCGGATCGCCCACGTCGGCTTGCACGTACAGCACCTCGGCCCCCAGCGCGCAAAGCGCTGCCAGCGACGGGGCGGCTGCCGCTTCTTCGCGCATGCCGCAGACCGCCAGATCAAGGCCGTCGCGAGCAAGGCATTGGGAAATGCCTAAACCGATACCGCGGGTGCCGCCGGTGACGAGAGCGATTCTTTTCATGGTGATGAATCTCAAATCTCAAAATTCAGGTCTCGAATTTCCAAATCCGAAGCAAATTCAGCCACAGATGGAACACCGATGAAACACGGATGCGAATCCGTGTTTCATCGGTGTTCCATCCGTGGCAAACTCCCCGTTTTTGAATTTATTTCGAATCTGACGGCTTTTCCACACATTGCGGCTGTGCCCCGGCAGGCAGCGGCGGGACCTCCAGGCCGGCGCGCGGAAGCGTCCCGGAAAGTTCTTGTCGCCAATGGGCCACGTCGCCTGCAGGGCCATAGCAATAGAGCATCCGCAAGGCCACGTCGCCGGTGTTGGTCAACTGGTGGAACACGCCCGGCGGGATGTAGACGGCCTGACCCGCGGTGACTTCCTGGCGTTCGTCACCCAGACACATTTCGCCTCTGCCCTCGATTACAAAGTAAACTTCCTCCTGCTCCTGGTTGTGCCAGGGGACTTGGCCGCCATGCGGATCGAGCGTCACGTTTCCGATGGAAAAACACTTGGCCTGGATGGGCGAAGCGCCGCCCACGAGGTTTTGCGTCCTCCGGCGGGCCGGATAGCGGCGGCCCTCGATTATGTTCAAGTCCGCAATAATCATGTTCCTATCCTCCCCAGAAAGTCAGGTAACGGCAGCCCGGCGCCATTCGTTCAATATAGATGGCCGCTTCGCGCAGGTGGTAATCGCCCCACATGCTCGACTCGCCGCAGGGCGTCTTGCGGCCCGGCGGCAGATAGTCCCAGCCGTTGGGTCGATGGTAAACGCTGTGCAGCAGGACCCCTTGATGCTCGCTACGGGTGCTGAGGTATGGTTCATCCAAGAGCGTGCGCAGGACCGTCAGACCGGCTTGCGTATACCGGCTTTCGCCCGTATAGTGGCCCAGCCGCAAGAGGCCCTGGGCGGCGATCGCCGCGGCGGAGCTATCGACCGGCTCGAAGGCGTTTTCCGGCTCCGCGGCCCGGCTCTGCCAATCGCCCAGGCGGTGCAACTGCGGAGCGCCAGTGTCCCAATAGGGGATGCCGTCGGCAGCCGTGGCCTGTTCGATGTAGAAATCGCTCGTCGCCCGGGCCGCTTCCAGGAAAACCGTCTCATTCCGGCTCTCACCGATGGCTTTGAGGAACTCTAACTGCTCGGCGAAACCGCAGACGGCCCAGGCCAGCCCGCGGGTCCACGTGGAAAAGGGTGAATAGCCTTGCTGCGAGTTGGGGCAACGATAGGTGCCGTCGTTGACGTTGAAGATCGATTCGTGGGCCGTCCGCCCGCGGATGTCATAGGCATCGCGACCGTGGCCGTAGTACACCGACCATAGTGCCGTGGCCGCGGCGTGCGCCTGCAGCCGATCCAGCAGCGAGACCCGCCGATCGTTCTCTTCCATCAAGGCGTGGCCCAGCTTGTGGGCGATGGCCAGTGCCCGCAGCGAACGGATCGTGTCGACGAACAGCGAGTGCGGCCCGTTGAAAGAATAGATGTAACCACCGCCGGGGAACTCGGTCCAGCGCCGGGCCTGCACCGCGCCGCTAAGCTTCATCGCCAACTCGTAGAAGCGGCGTTCCCACGGATCCTCGGTGATGCGGCCTTCGTTCATCAGCCGCAAGAGGTTGCCGTAGGTGCTGACGTTGTTGAAGCCGTGATCGTGAACGCCCACGTGGCTCACGTGCGGGGCCATCCTGGCAACCGTGTTGCTGCGGCCGATATCCAGGAATTCGGCCTGATCCGTGGCGTCGAACTGCAAGAGGGCCGAGCCGTACTGAAAACCCTGCGTCCATTCCGTCCAGCCCCGTGCCGTATATTTTCCCGCCACCGTAAAGACCGGCGAGCCGGCGGCCGGATCGTAACCGGCCTCGATCGCCAGGATCTTCTCGCCCGAGAGTTGCCAGAACCGCCGCAACGGGGCCGTAAAGTCCTGTGGGCGCAAACCGAAATCGATGTTCACGGCACAACTCCCGTCACTTCGCTACCGCCCGCACGCGGCGAACAATCTCCACAGCTTCCCGGCAGCGCTCGCGGATCAGGTCCCAGCGGCCAGCGGACAGGTCTTCCGGCTTGGCGATCCAGGTTCCGCCTACGGCCGCCACGGCCTTAACCGCTAGGTAATGCTCCAGGTTTCCAGCGTGGATGCCGCCGGTAGGCAGGAAGCGGATGCCCTTGTGAGCGTACGGCGCCGCGAGGGCCTTGACCATTTCCACTCCGCCGGCGGCCTCGGCCGGAAAGAACTTCACGACGCGGCAACCGAGCGTCAGGGCCTGTTCAATCTCGCTAGGCGTGCAGATGCCCGGGGCGAACGGCAATCCGGCCTGCGCCGCATGCTCGACCACGGCCGGATTGAGTCCCGGGGCAACGGCGAAACGCGCCCCAGCCGCCTTGGCTGCCTTCACGTTATCTTCAGTAAGGACCGTGCCGGCGCCGACAAACAATTCGGGCCGATGACGGGTCATGGCAGCGATGACTTCCGCGGCGGCGGCGGTGCGAAAGGTGATTTCGGCCACGGGCAGGCCACCGGCTACGAGGGCGTCGGCCAGAGGAATGGCCGCGTTGATCGCCTCGATGGCGATCACTGGCACGACCCCATAACGGGCAACTTCCACAAATATTGAATCAGGCGACACGGCAACGGACTCGCGGGTTAAAGACACCAATACTACCCGGCAAGTAAGAGGATCCAGTAGGTCAGGCTTTCCAGCCTGACGGGACGGACACGTCAGGCTGGAAAGCCTGACCTACTTTCATGCCAGCGTAATCCTACCGCTTTTCCGCCTTCTTTGCAACAATCGGCGTGTCGTCCACGTTGCCCCATTCGCTCCAGCCCGCGTAGTAATTGCTCACTTCGGCGGCACCCATCAATTCCATCACGAAGGCCATCACAGAGGCCCGCCCGCCGGACTGGCAGTGGGTTGCGGTCGGCTTCTCCAGTTCGATGCCGGCTTTTTCAAAGAGCGCCCGGATTTCATCGGCCGTCTTGAACCTTCGCGTCGGCTTGTCGATCAAGTCGATCCACTCCAGTTGCTTCGCGCCGGGGATCGCCCCCGCCCGCTTGTTCGTCTGCCTGTCAATCCCACAGAACTCGGCCTGGCCACGGGCATCCACAATCTGCAGGCTCTGGTTGTTCAAGGCGTTCAAGATCTGTTCCTTCATTGCCAGCCGTTTGGCCTGCGGCACGGCCCGGAACAATTTTGCCGCAGGGGCCTGGGCCTTACCGGCCTCCAGGGCCAGTCGAGCCGCTTTCCAGCCTTGCCACCCGCCGTTGAGAAGACGCACGTCGGCTAAGCCCCAGTAACGCAGAATCCACCAGATGCGGGCGGCATCCTTCGAATAGTTGTCGTCATAGATGACCACCTTGGAATCACCGTTGACGCCCAGATCGCCGATCCTGCCGCTCCAGGCATTAGCATCCTTGCCCGAGCCGAATGCCTTGGCCCACTTGGCGGCATCCACCCAACGCGCCCCAGGCAGGCGATTCTCGTCAAACGCCTTGCGGCCGCGGGCATCCAACACAATGAACTGGGCGGCCGTTTCGTGTTTCGCCAGGTCAGACGACTCGACGAGCAACTCCGGCTTGGGGTACGCCGTGGAAACCGCCGGTTTCGAGGGCGCATTCTCGGCGCGGTTCGCTGTGTCGGCGAGCGAGGCCGTGCAACCGGCCAGAGTCAGCAGGGCAAGGATGGTGGGAAATCTCATGGACACTCCTTTAGTCCTCGCTGACGCTTCGGGTTAGTGTTTGCCATAGTTCATAGGCACGCCCTTGCGCTGGGCCATGATATACGCTTCCAAGGCCCGCATCGTGGGGCCATCGGGGTCCAACTTGGGGCCGCGGACGGGGTTCTGAACACACCAGTTGATCATGTCGCGGAGCAATACTACGCGTCCCAACTGGACCTGGTACTTGGGGTAAGTTTCCGGATGCGTATTGGCCGCATGCGGGTGGCACATGTCGCAAGAGACGGCAACTGTGCTTCCCAATTCCTCGCTGTTATGGAAGATCCGCGACCCTTCCGCCGCAAACTTCTCGGTCTCGCGGGACCAAGTCAATAGGTCGCGCTGGGTGAAGTTGCCGTAGGCATCGCCCTTGGATTGGCCACCCTTGAGCAAGTCGGCGTTGTCCGCTGGCGGTTTGAGCGTGTGTCGCTCTTTCTCTTCGCTCACCCATTTTTCGTTGGGGTGATTACGTTTCCATTGGTCCAGCAAGCTGTCGGCCAGGGGCTGGCCTTTCATGTCCTTGGCCACCTCGACGGCATCGCCGCCGTCGCACGCCCCGATCTTGACGGTGCCAGCATCGGGCGCGGCCTTGTCGGCAGTCGTTTCCGCCTGCTTTGCGGTCTTGGATTCCGCCGCGACGGCCGGCTTAGCGCTCGCATCGGTGGGAGCGACGGTTGAACCCTTGGCGGAGGCCGCAGTAACCGACTTGGGCGATGCGCCTTCGTCGGAACAGCCGCAGACAAGTCCTGCCAACAGAAGACAGGCCACGCTGCCCAAAACGCTTCCGAGACGGAACTGGATCGACGTATTTCTCATGGTTTTTCTCCTTCTACGCTTTCAATAGGATGCCCGGCTGGGTCTTGGGGGAACGTCCTCTTTGCCCCCGCTCAGCGTGTAGGCCCTGCTCACGGTGATGGGATTGCGGTTCCAGAGACTATAAACTTTGTCCACCAGTCCATCGGCGTGGACTCGTACCTGACCATCGCCGCACCCGTCGCTGGGGTTGAACGGGTCGGGACGGCTCATTTGGATCGTCAGTTCCGGCATGCCTTCCGGGGCGTACGGCCAAGGCCAAGCGGTCGACAACAACCCGTGAAAATGGATGTTGCCGATGCGGTTCGTCAGCAGTTGGTGCGTGTGCCCGTGGATTACCGTCACATGCTTGAACCGTTTGAGGATGGCCTGGACTTCTTCGGCGTCGTCGGTCCAGAAGTTCCAGTTCTTATACAGCTTGTAGAGCGGCGAATGGGAGAAGACGATGAGTTTTGCATCGTCGGGCAGTTTGGCCAGGTCCTCTTCGAGCCACTTTCGCCCCGGTTCGCCCACCGTGAAGGAACTTTGGACGCCGTTGTCCAACCCGGCCACGGTTTTCATCCGCTCCATGGGAGACATGTGTCTATCGGTCCAGAAGTCCTTTTCCACGACGCTGTTGAGAACGACGAAATGCACGCCTTTAATGTCGAAGGAATACGTCGGCTTGCCGAATAGTTCCTGCCATTTCTGCCCCAGATCGAGATACCAATCGTGCTCGCCGACCATGATCTTCAGGGGGGCCTTGAGGTTTTTGAGGATCTGGTGGCCCAGCTCAAGCTGCTTGGGCTCGCCGAGCTGCGCCAAATCGCCGCCATAGAAAACGAAATCAGGCTGCGGGTCGAGGTCGTTCACGTCGTCGACCGCACGGAGCAACCCCCGCACGAAACGGTCATTGACGCTCTTCTCGTACAGGTGCGAGTCCGAGATATAAGCAAAGCGAAAGGCTTCTTTCGATTCCGTGCCTTCTGCCCCCAGGGCAACGCTCACCGGCGTGAACGACATTGGCGGCGCAAAGCCGGCCGTGGCGCCCAGGGCGGCCGCCGAGACCTTCAAGAAGGAGCGGCGGTCAAGATTTCGCAAGCCGCGGAAGAGTTCCCGGCGATCGTCTAAATACTTGGTTTCAACACTCTTGTGAGTAGCCATCGTGAATCGCTCCTTGTTATTTGTCCTTGGGTTGGGCGACCGCTGCCCGCGGTTCGAACGGCAGAATCTTCCGCATCGCCATCGCCTCGTCGCGGAAGGGACGCTGTTTCTGCGCGGCGGCTTTCTGTAACTCGAACTGCCGCTGGTTCTCTGCGGCAAAGCGGACGTCGGTGAGCGTGAAGAGGAAGGCCACTACCTGGTCGATTTCCGCCTCGCTCAGGGCCAGCGGCTCAATGCCGCCATCGAGGTACGGATTGGCCTCGCCGCCTTTGTTGTAATGGTCCAGCACGTCCCACAACGTCGCCATCGAGCCGTCGTGCATGTAAGGGCCGGTAATGCCGATGTTCAAAATCTGGGGCGTGCGCATCGCGCCGATGTCCGCGCGGTCGTGCGTCACCATGAACCGCCCCAACTCGCTCAGGTCCGTACCCACGGCCAGTTCGTCCAGCTTTTGTTCCGAGGCGCCCTCGCCCAGTGCCTTGAGGGCCTTCCGGGCCAGTTCCTTGAAGTTCTGGTGGCGGGCCGACACGCCCACGTTGTGGAAGCGATTGTCGCTGCCCAGCGGATTCGACGGGTTCATGGGGTGGCAGGCCACGCAACGGGCCTTGCCGTTGAACAGTTCCAGCCCTGCCTTGGCCTGGGCGGAAATCGCCGACGCATCGCCGTTGAAAAAGCGGCGGAAGGGCGAATCGACGAAGATCAGCGTCCGTTCGAAAGCGGCGATGGCCCGACCGACGTCCTCGTAGTTCATCTCCCGGCCGTAGGCGCTCTTGAAGGCCTCTTGATACTCGGGAACATCGCCAATCGCCTTCAGCGCGGCGGCTTCGTCGGGCATGCCCATCTCGACCGGATTGAGGATCGGCATCTTGGCCTGGTGGTCCAGGGTCGGCGAGCGGCCGTCCCAGAACATGGTCTGTAGCAGGGCCGCGTTGAGCGTGGTCGGCGCATTGCGCTTGCCAAGCTGCTTGTTGATGCCTTCCGAGACCGGCCGCTGGTCGGTGAAACCGCGGAACACGTCGTGGCAGGTTGCGCAGGCGACCGTGCCGTCGTGGGAAAGGCGGGGGTCGAAGTAGAGTTTCCGGCCCAGTTCAACCCGTTCCGGCGTCATCTGGTTGTCGGCGGGAACAGAGGCCGCCCAGACGACCGGATCGAGCCCTGCCGGTACTTTGGTGACATCCGCCGCCAGCTTGAGCTTCTGAAGTTCCGTCAATTGCTGCTCGGCACTGGCGTCGCCATGCTTGCCCTGCGGGACTTTGGGCGGCTCAGCCAGTGCGGCCAGCCCCCACAAGAGACACCCGGCCAGCAGCCCGCCAAGTAGCGTCCGCGTTGCCGGATCGATGAATCGAAGCATTACGTGTCGTTTCATACGAACAGCCCTCCGAAAATAGAATGATCGGGTTGCGACTTCACAATGCGCCTCACCTTATCGCGCCCGAAAAGCTTTGTCAAGTAGCAAACGACAGTAGCAAACGAAGACGCCGGGAGAACCGCAAAGTCCGGCAGGACAGCCCTCCCTAGCACGAAATTCATCCCGTATTGCCCTAA
>CAZTPX010000196.1:0-16708 GCA_964615095.1 uncultured Planctomycetaceae bacterium
AAGCACGCCGAATTGCAAGCCGTATAGTACAAAGCGTAAGCCTGACCCCGTCCGTAAGACCCTCCGGTAAACAAGCCGTATAGTACAAAGCGTAAGCCTGACCCCGTCCGAAGCCGACCCCGTCCGTTCAAGGTAGACTCGATGGCTCGCGAGCGCGAACGGGTCGCGGCTTCAAGCCTCTCACAAAAATCCGAAGGGAGTACACGTCAGGTCACAGGGACGCGAAGGTCATCGTCAAGCAGAAGGGGGCCATTCTTCGCTAGGCGTTCCCAGAGACGTTTTCCGCCGTGCTCTTTAGCGAACTCGGCTTCCTCTGGAAGAATCCCGACAACTTGGTGTACCAGGACATTACCCGATATGCCGCCGACAAGCCCAACTGTTTCAGGGTCGTCAACACCAGGCGGTGCAAGCAGAACGCCAGTGAGTTTTGAGCCTCGTCGGTCAATTGGCTGTCCCACGTCGATTGTATCGCCTTCGGAGAGATAAGTGCTGTAATCGAGAGGGTATGTCGCAATCGCTGCCAGCAGGTCATCAACCCAAATCGCGTGCTGCTTCGTGCAGCCAAAAAGTTCGGTCCGCACTTGCAGAAGTCCGTCTGGATAACTTTGGGCATAATTACTCATGCCGTTCGTTGCAAACCGCCAAGTCCCCCGTGCGCCCCTCGGTGCAAACTCAAGGATCGCAAATTCACCGATTCCTCGCAAGTTCCGTGGGCGAATAGCTGTTGGGACACCCCAATGGGAAATGAAATGTCCCGTGACTATGCTATGATCGCTTTTCATAAACCCCTGCTATTGTCCCGAATTTATCCGTCGAAGCACTTTATTCCACCAGTTTGTAATTTCCGTATGGATGGGATTCTTTACGGTTTGTGTCTCTCCCGTCGGAACAAGATCAGGAGGATTTGGCTCTCCCCCGAATTTCAGGGGTTGCGGGTGATGTCCATGTCCTGTGAATTGCGCACGAGCTTCGGCGTTTTCAGCCACGCTTCGCACGGTTGCTGGCGTGTCGAGCCCCTGTTTTGGCATCCACTCCGGATGCTTTGCCTGCAAAGCCTCAAACTCCGCTTGCTCTGCTGGCGTTAGAATGTCCCTGAATGTCTGCTTGCCCGCAGCACCAGCCGCGCCTGGGGCACCTCTGGTCGGCACTACACCCTCGGGTGCGCATGCGACGTTATGCACCAGCGCCCCGAAGGTGGCCACGTGGTACACGTGGTCGTCCTCCACGGTCATGTTGTAAACCCGCTGCACGCCCGGCAGCCGCGCGATCGACTTCACGGTCAATAGCCCTGCCACCCCCGGAACTCGGTTCCCAGGGCGAAGCTTATCGACCGATACCCACTCTTTGCGGTCGTCGTTATAGAACTTGTGGAAGCCGGTGGCCCGAACAGTTTCGGCGCGCCCCGCGACGTCGCTCAACTCCAAGGCAAAGACGTAGCGGTTGAGATGATTGATGGTGGTCAACACGACCTTCCCGGGTCCGTCGGGAATCGCCGGACAGCGCTCGACGGCCTCCACCCGCGCGCGAAGGTCCCCGGGCATGCCCATTTCCACCAGGTCCATCGGCAGGGGAACGCTCGCGCCCGGCGAGGCATGATTGGCCTCGATCCATTCCGGCGGCTGAAGCGTCTCCACCTCGATGGTGTCGAGGGTTCCGTCCGGCCAGCGATCCTCGCCGTGCAGACGCACAAGCCGCCACGTCGCCCGGTCGACCGCGGTATCCTCGGTCGAGGCCGCATCGCCGAGATCGGGATTGCCCGCGATCACCCGCTGCCCCACGCGAATGGCCTCAATGGGCCGCCAAGGGGGCTGTTTTGCCGGGGCAACAGATACGGCCGAGGCGGTCGGAACCGTCGAGCGCGGCGCGGATGGATGCCAATTCGCTTTGTCGGCAAACAACGCCGCGATCAGCAGGCAGGCGACCAGCCACAATCGCCCCCCGCGGCGGATCGACTTGGATTTCTTAAATTCCGCCGTTCGGGATCCGCGGGACACCCTGACGCTGTGCGCTGCGGCCAACCCCGCAAACACGTTGTCGGCCGCCGCCGCGGGCGGCCTGGGAATCTCCGATGATGCCCCTTTCGGGCGAGCGACGACCACCAACGGCGGACAGGCCGGGCCGGTTATGGTCGAAGGAGAATTCGCGACGTTGCTTGGCGTCGCCGGATCGCCAGGGACGGTCGCATCGGCGTGGCAGTCAGCGGGACACGTGATCACGTCTATCCTATTCCGCCAATTCATAAGATCCCTCGGGCCATCGTCGGACCCATCGAAGTCGAAATCCTGATCATCCTTATTTTCGTCGGGGCGCCAGAGGAATTCAAGACCCTCCCTGCTTTGCTTACGGGCTCGATTGGCGCGTTTCTTCTCGTCGCGGTAACCGGCCATTCCCACCATCACCACGCCCACGGCCATGAGCAAATCTTGGCTGGCTGAGCCGGAGCCGTCCTCTATTGCCGCGGAGACGATCAGGGCTTCAGTCCGCGATTCCTCGGGAATGAGGATAGGCGTTCCGGCCACAAAGCAATTGGTATCACTCTTTAAGCCTACGCCCTCTGGTATCAGCGCCGGCGCGACGATAATGATGGCATCTCTAGCCGCGCGACCGGCGCGGAAAGCGCGGTCCAAACCATCCAGGCGTTCCCCCGTGTCCCGGTCCTTGCCGTTAATCGCCGCGTCCAGGTTGTTCGCGACGGGATTGGTTTCGAGATACCCTTCATAAGCGGGATTCGAGCCGTTCAACTGCGACCGGCGCCAGGCATTACGCGCGGTCTCCACCATCAAGCCAGCGCCAGTTACCGTCCATGGTTTCTGAGCAATCCCTTTCAGAACATTCCACCCGTATCCAATACCGGTTTGTTGGTTCCACCATTCCGAATTCACGCGTTCCACCCAGTTGGGCGATTGATCCTCCATTCCGCTGGGGTCGGTCCCGTTGGTCGGGCTGTTGCCGCAATAACGATACGGATTCGTATCCGGGGCGAGGCCGCTGGGGTCCGGCTGCAGCCATTTCGCCGTCCGCGGGTTGTAAGGGCGATTGGGAGTGAAGTCAAGTCCCGTGGCGGCGTCCGTGCGCATGCCGGCATATCCGAACCGCGGCAGAGGAGTGCTGAGGAAATCGCCCACGAAGTTGTCACCCTGTGACGCGTTGCCGAAACTGTCGTAGACCACGTGATCCACGACGTTCGTCTCGCCGCCCGAGAACTGTACCACGTCGCGAACGGTGCCCTGGTTATCCCCCAAATACCAACTCACCGCGCCGGCCGCCTCGCTGGCCAACACTTGGTCGACCGCTGGCCCGTAGAGCTCGCGCTCGATAACGTTTCCGCTGCCGTCGAGTACCAAGGCGAGGTTCTGCCCGTCGTAAATGAAGTTCTGCGTGGTCCCGTTCTCCGTCTGCGAAACCTTGCACCCGAAGGCATCATAGGAATACGCGGCATTCGCCCCGCCGCTGACGCCCACAAGCTGATTGGCGTCGTTCCACTGGTAGTAGGTGACGTTGGACAGGTTGGATATCTGGGTCTGGGCAATGCAGTTTCCGTCGGGGTCGTAGCTATAGTAGTACACGCCGTCGCTGAGCAGGCGGTTCGACGCGCTTTGCGGGCTCTCCGTGCCGGGCGCCACCGGCGTGGCGGAGCGATTGCCGTTGGAGTCGTAGGTCTGGCTGACGTTGCTGGTCGGGGCGTTGGCGAAGCTGCTGTAGCTCGTGCCGGTGAGTTGGCTGTCGTGATCGTAGGTATAGATTGCCTCGCCCCAGGTCGCATAGCTCGGGCCCGGCGCCGCGCCGCCCGACGTGTCGTTGCGGGAGTACATGTCGGCCACGCGCCCCTCGCCGTCGTAATCCCAATGATAACCGGCCAGCGGAACCGTCGAATTGCCCACCGTGGTGCTGTACGTCAGGTCGGTGAGGTCCGAGTCGTGGTCGTACGCATAGGCCGCCGAATAGCTCGCGCCGTTGCCGTCCGTGCAACTCATGCCGGTCAGCCGACTGTCGGAGTCGTAGGTTAGCGTCACGTTCTTCTGCGTGACGTCGTTGGAAACCTGTCCGCTCTGCGCGGTTTGCGTGCCCTGCTCGATGCTCGTCATATTGCCCAGCGCATCATAGCCATAGGTGTTGACGAAATCGTTGGTCCCGTCCGCAACCGTGCCATCCGCGTTAAGCGTACCGCCGATGTTCACCGACAGGCTGGTGCGGTTGCCGTTATAGTCGTAAATCGACGTAAGCACGACGTTGTGCGACGAATCGAGGTCGCCAAGCTGCGCGTTTACCGCGCTCACGTCGCCAGTCCCGTCGTACTGGAAGGTATAGCCGGCCACCGTGGAAAGAGGCCCGCCGCAATAGGTCGACGCCGCGTTGCCGGCCGAGATCATCTCGCCCAGCACGTCATAACCCTCGGAGACCGTCGCATCGGCCTTTCCCTCCGTCTGGGTTGCGGTGCTGGCGTACAACGTTTCGCCCACTTCCTGGCCCTGCGAATTGTACGCGTAGTCGATCACGTGGCCGTCGGCGTCGGTCGACTGCGCAAGATCTCCGGCCAGATCATACTGGTAAGTGTACGTCGCCGTGGTCGTGCCCAGAGGAGTGCTTGTCCCGGGCTGATAGCCCAGCGAAACGACTTCGTTCTGCGAAGTCTCGTTACCGTCGGCGTCATAAGTCCAGGTGGTCGTGTTCCCTACCGGATCCGTGAGCGAGAGCATGTTCCCACCGAGATCATAAGTATACTTGGTCGTGGGGCTGGCGGGGTCCTGCGTGCCGTTGGCCGGATCGGGCAGGCTCTGGCTGGTCTGGTTGCCGAAGGCATCATAAGCATAGGCCGTGACGTTCCCCAGGGGATCGGTCTGGCCGACCAGATTTCCGTCGAGGTCATACGTGCTGGTGGTTGTGGGACGGGCGGGAACCACGAGCACACCGTCGGCCACGACCGGCGCGCCAGTTTGGCCGCCGCCAATGCTGACGGTGACTGTGCTGCCGGTGGCCGTAAAGGTGATCAGGCTCTGCCAGGAGCAGTTGCCCACCGTGAGATTGTCGACGGGCGCGTTTTGCTGGCTGATCGTGGCCGTCCCCGCCGCGCCGTTGCTCAGCGTGTAGGTCGCGGAGGTGGTGTTCGTAGAACCCGAAACCCATGTCGCCAACACTTCGTACTGCTCGCCCGGCGTCAGGTTGGTGAATGCATAAGTGGCCGTCGCCCCTGAAGCGGTGCTCGTTTTGTAAGTGCCGTCGTAGCCGCCCGAGTCGCTAGGCGTCCAACCGTTGGGACTGGCGGAAAACGTCACGCTGTCGTTGAGCGGCATATTTTGGCCGGAGTCGTCGATGATTTGCGCGGCGCTGGGGTTGGGGTACGGATCGCTTTGGCTCACCTGGTTGCCAAAAGCGTCGTACGTGGAAGTCGTGGTGTTGCCGCCCTCACCCTGGCCCTCTCCCGAAGGGAGAGGGGACGTCTCGCTCAAGAGATTGCCGTCGGCGTCGTAGACGTCCGTGGTCACGGGGCGGGCCTGGGTGACGAGGATGCCGTCGGCCACGACCTGCGCGGCGGACTGGCCGCCGGCCAAAGTGACCGTCGCCGTGCCGCCGCTGCCGGCCGTGAACGTGACCAGGCTCTGCCACGAGAAGTTGTTCAGCGTGAGGTTGTCCAGCGGCGCGTTGTACTGGTCGGCCGTGGCCGTAAGCTGCTGCGTGCCGCTCGTGATCGTGTACGTCGCATTCGTGGTGTTGCTGTTGCCCGCGGCAGCGGGCCAGGTGGCCAGCACTTCGTACTGCTGCCCCGGCGTCAAGTCGCTGAACGTATACACGGCCGTGTCGCCGGGCGTGGTGCTGACGCTGCAACCGCCGCCATATCCGCTGCTGGGCCCCGTTGCCCACGCGCCCGTGAGGGACACGCTCTCTCCGCTTGGCAAACTGCCGTTACCGACGTCGCTGTCGTCGAGAATCTGCGCGCTGCCCGGGTCCGGGTAGGGGTCGGCCTCGCTCACCTGGTCGCCGAAGGCATCGTAGGAATAAGTCGTGATTGCCCCGTTTTGCAGGTCGGTGTCGGAGACCGTGTTGCCGGCCTTGTCGTAGAGCGGGCCCAGCAAGGGAGTGGAACTAGTGACCTGCTGCTGCGCGGCTTGGCCCAAGGGGTTGTAGGCGTACTTCGTGGTGTTGCCAAGCGCATCCGTCTCGCCCACGAGATTGCCGTCGGAGTTGCAGGTGTCGCTCGACGTTTGCTCGATCAGGGCGATCTGCAAAACGGACACCGAACCCAAGGTGACCGTCAGCGCGGAAGCCGGGTCGCCGGAACCCAGCGTCAGCGTGCCCACCTGGTACCAGCCGTTGCCCAAGGGCGTGACGGCGGAGAAAGCGTTGCTGGAGCTCGTGCCGTCGTCGCTGAAGCTGAGCGTGTAGCTTCCGCTGCTGATGGCGGTCGACGACTGCGCGTAGACGACGTAGGTCCTGCTGTTGTTGGGCGATTGTGGCAGGTTGTCGAAGGTCACGGAGTTCGTGGAAGTGGTAAACGCCTGGCCCTGCGAGGTGGTCTGCGTGTCGCCGGGATTGGAGGTGTTGCCGTTCTGACCGAACTGATAGCTGTAGGCGGTGACGGCGCTGCCTTGCCCCTGGCCGCCCTCTCGAACAATACAGAGTTTCTCCCGTGGTTCGAAGCACATTTGTCCCCCTCGGCAAGAGGGGCCTACTGGCCGCAGTGGCGCATCTTACCCGACGGCTGCTTATTGTCCGTCTCGCTCATCCCTTCGTCAACTCCAGCGGCACCAGCGGGGGGCCGGGCTGATGCGCGATTTGGCTGAAGAACTCGCGATAAATGGGGGCCAAGCGATCCGGATGCCATTGCTGGGCATGCTCCCGCGCGGCACGACTGCGGCGCTCGTACTCCGCCGCGTCGTCCCACAGACGAATGATCGTCTCCACCCACGGCTCGACCTCCGCCGGCGTTGGCACGTCGCGCGTCTCCGACGTGTAGCGGGCAGGGATATCGAAGAGAAAGCCCGCGTCGCCGATCGTTTCCGGCAAGGCCCCGCGGTTGCTCGCCAACACGGGAATGCCGTTGAGCATCGCTTCCGCCGCCACAAGGCCGAAGGATTCGTAACACAGCGAGGGCATCAAGACCAGCCTGGTCGCCGCGTAGAACTCGCGCGGGTCGGGCACGCTGGGCCGTATGGTTACGTTTGGCAACTTTGATAGGTCGATTCCTGTCTCGTCCTGCCAACCCGCCCGACTGCGGCCGGTCATCACCAGCAGTGGAATGTCCGGCCGGCGACAGGCAAGCTGCTCGGCAATCCGCGCGAAAACATAAAGCCCCTTGATCGGATCTGGATTTACCAAGGTCACGTACCGTACAGTGCCCTCTCCCTCCCGGAGCGACCAACCTGCGGTCGGTGCCCGAGGGTGAGGGCTGTTGTTTACTTCCACCCGCGTCCAGTCCACCACCAGTGGCAGAACCTGCGCGGCCAGCCCGATGGTCTCCCAATAGTACCTGCGGTTGAACTGCGAAGGCACGATCACGTAATCCGCGGGAACGAATGTCTGCGGGTAGTAATAGCTGAAATTGTGCAACCAGAAGACCAATGGCAGGTCGCGGATTTTCGCCAGGCGGATCAGCGCCTTGGCCAGCGGGTCGCCGCCATAGGTCAGTACGGCGTCGGGACGCTCCGCCTCCAGGAAAGCGTCACAGGCACACAGGAAGTCGGCTTGTTGCTGGGCCTCGTTCGGAAAAATCGTGACCTCCAGCGAATCGAACCCGCCGGCCCCGCCGTGCGGGGCAAACCCGCCCAACGATGCTACCAGCAGTGGGGCCTGCGCTTTGCCCAACGGAATCGTGTCGTGGCGGTAAACAACCTCGTGTCGGCGCAGCATGGTCTCGATGTTTTCGGAGACATCAAGCCGTGCGCCGCAAAACGCCTTGCACTGGAACCCCAGCGTTTGCAGAAACCGCATGCCTTGCGAGGTGGCAACGGCCGCGCCGCAGGTCGGATCGACCAGGCAGTGCGGGCTGACGAAGGCGATCTTCCTCGTCCCCCCTGCCGCCGGGAGAGGCCGAGGCTGAGGGCTTCCGGTCCCCTCGCCCTTTGGGAGAGGGTCAGGGTGTGGGGTTTGCTGCAATCTCAAATCCGCAGTCCCCGCGGCCCCGTTCCCATTAGTGAAGATCGGTCGGCCGACATGCCAGTTGGCGGCCAAGGTTGCCAACTGAAATGGCGTAGGAAGTCGCGCGTTGTTGGCGGCATCCATCTCCGCGCGGTGGCGTCCGCATTTCCTTTGCGACAAAGCGAATCGCAGGCCCGCTCGGGCCAGTCGCTTCCAAAAATCCCAGTCCTCGCCGTACCAGAGGAGTTCATTGAATCCGCCCACACGCTGCACGATAGAGCGGCGATGCGCGGCACCCATTGGCGGCACGATGTTCTCGGCGAACAGACTGTCGATCAGCGCTCCGGGGTTGCATTCCGTGGGCCGATCTGCGATGGGCGCTGTCCCGTAGGCAATGTCGAAGCCAAACAGCAACACGTCGTTTTCCCGCCCGGCCGCGGCCACTTCGGATAGGTAATGCGGATAATATTCGTCGCCAACGTCGAGATAGGCGATGAACTCTCCGCGTGCGCGGTTCAGCGCCGCGTTTCGGGCCGCCGCCGGACAGCGGTTTCCCACAATGCACCCGACGCGGATCCGCGGGTCACGGCGCGCCCATCCCTGCAAACACTCGTTGCGGCCGTCCTTCGATGCGAAATCGACGGCCAAAAGTTCCCAGTCGTCGCGCGTCTGAATGCGGACCGATTGAACCGTCCGTTCCAGGTGGTTCAAGTCCTGGCCGGCAGGAAGGATAACGGAAAACATGGGTGTGCTCGACATCGGGACTTGATCAGTCGGGAACGGAGTATGGCGATGCTGACGACCACTCGATCCTACATTTGGGCAAAGCCTGCCGTAAACCGCGGACGCCGGCTTCTGTCACGGAGGTACCCTCGATATGAAGGACTTGCAGATCCGTCAAGGACTTGAGCGATTCTAGCCCGGCGTCGGTAACCCGCGTTTCGGAGACGTCAAGGTAAGTGAGCACTTTCATTCGCCCGATCACGGCCAGCGCGTCGTCGCCGATCGGTGTCTGCGCGAGAGTCAGCCAATCCAGCCCTGTGGCCTTCTCAAGGTGCCGGACACTCGCCGCGGTAATCTTGCTAAGGGTGAGGTCGACGAAGCGGAGGTGCGTCAACCCACCAAGTTCGGCCACGTCCGCATCGCCGAATTCGCGGTCCTGAACATTGAAACTTTCCAGGCTTTCGAGGCCAGCAAGCCCGGTTATTTTACATCTTGACCATGGGTCGTCCATGGAGCCCGTCGGGTGCCAAACGTTCAGCGCGCGCAGTCGCGGCAACGGCGGCAAGACAATCGTCGCATCAGGGTCCGACAAGTATAGGACTTGAACGGCTTGAAGTTTCGGAATCTGCGGGAGCAGCGCAAGATGATCGCTCGAAGGGTCCAAAAGTCTTACCAGGACAAGATGCCGCAGGTTCACGACGTCTTCACTGTTTTCCTCCCGAAGGTCAATCGCGACGAGTCGCTTGAACAATTCGTTGTACCGGTCCTTCCCTAAAACAGGCATCAGCCAGTCAGGGCCCTCAAGCAGCCACCCGTGTCCGTTCGGAGTCCAGTCTAGCGTAGCGTCATTTGGATGAAGCCGCCGGAAAATCCTGCATTCTTCGAAATACTCTCGACGCCGCACCGCATAGAAACTCAGTCCGATCGCGACGAGCGCCACGAAGACGAACAGTTCCCACAAATGGAATTGGATGCAGGAGCGACGCCTGCGCCTGCGAGCTTCGATAATAACTCCCGTAAGGAGCAGGACGCCAGCGCCGATGATCAAGTCCCCCGCCAGCGCCCGCCAATTAGAATCGATGATCCCGTCCGGAAGGTCCCAAGGCGAATAGTCTACTTCAACGTACTTACCTCCTACTTCCTTGATCTCCGCGATTCTTCGGGACAAATAGGTCAGCGGCCAGCCATGTTCGTAATCTGGACGCACTCCAGCTTCGAACGCACCGTAGAGCATGAAATCCACACGCGCAACTCGCCAGCCGGGAAAATTTACCAGAAAGAGGACAGCTAGCACTGGAATCAGCGACACGCCTGTCGAAAGATGCGGGCGTAGTCGTAGCGTCGCGAAGAAGCCGAGAATTCGTTGGGTAATCGCGGATTGCATTGTCAAGCTAGAAACAGAGCCGGTTGAGGAGGCAAGGGCAGTCTTGCACCCCATTCCTCCAGAAATCTGGCTTGCGGAATCCAGGACGAATACTGGGGTGCGAAGTACTGAAATCATGTGCATCGGTTGAAAGTCGCCGTATTACGCAAAAAATCGGCAGGCGGGCGTTCGCAACTTCTAACATGAGTTCTTAAGGAGATGTGTACCCGCTGCTTCTGTATGTCAAGACAACCCCCTTCCCCTCTTGGCCTTGGGTCCAGTTTGCGTCCCAGGTATCAACACAGGATAAGGAAGCGCCCGGGGGTTGAAACGGGGACGCAGCTAGTTATTCTCGTTGCCAATACTAGCTGCGTCCCCGTTTCGATTCCCGTTTCGATTCCTAGCTGCGTCCCCGTTTCGATTCCCCGAATTGTCCTGCCCCACGGCGATCACGGAATTACTCCTTTCCACCCAGAACGACGTCGGCGCACACTCCGTGCCCGTGGGTTGCACCGCTTGCCCTCGAATTCCGCCTCCATTTTACTTCCGACAGGTTCTTGCCAAGCAGAGAAAATAGCGGAATACGTTCTCTTTGTCTTTCGAAGACTGCGCCACATGAATACCCGGCGTGGAAGTATCACGCAGGGAAAAACTATCGACCGCGTATTGACTCGCACCTCTGTCGACGATCCGATCCACACGATGGCGTCGGTCCCGCGTTGGTGGCCTTCGCATTATATGGGTAATTGGATTGGACGCTTAATAGTCATCAGGATTTCTGCCCAGTTTCTTGAAGAGCCTCTTGTTCAACTCCAGACGGCCTTTGCGCGATAACGACGCCACCCTGACGTCTTCGATCGAGGGTATTGCAAGCAGGTCGTCGATGCCGGCGTCTGACACCTTGGTCTCCGCCAAGTAAAGTGTGTGCAGCAACTTGAGCGATTGCAACCGCACCAGACCAGCATCCGTAAACTCGGCGCCGAGAACTTCCAGGTGCCGAAGTTGCTGCATGTTGTGGAGGGTTCGAAGGGCCTCGTCGGTGAGCGTCACATTGCACAACGAAAGATCTTCCATTTTCGTAAAGCCCGCGATATGTCGAAAGCCTCGATCGGTAATGTATGTATTATCGAGAGAAAAACTTCTAACTTCGCGAAGATGAGCAATCGGCGCCAGCGCCTCGTCGTCGAGCTTTGAATCTGAAATCCCCAGCAACTGAAGCGTAAACACCCTGCCCACACACCCCATTAGCTCCGGAGTTATCGGACGCCCGCGCAAAACGACGCCAGCTACGGTCACGCAACTTTCGGCAGGTACGAAGAAACGATCCAAGCCGTCGTCCTCTGGAACGCTCTCGACCTGACCGCCTAACCGTTCGATCTCGCGAACCGCCGCGAATTGGTCGGCATACATTGCGCGGCGCCAAGCGACGTAGCTGCCGCAAAGCGATACGATGAGCATCAACGCCAAGAGGGCGCGAATCGTGAACTGGAAGGACCTCCTGCGGAACTGGAACATCGCAAACCTTGCTTCAAGCAACTTTCGTCCCATCAACATTCTTGCCGCTGCGCATGCTCGCCTTGCGAAACGTCATATTTGTTTGGGCCGATATCGCGTCTCTATGGATATTGGCTCGTCGTGTATGTTGCGCCTGGGTGGGGATCTCCGGCGTTCCAGGTATAATCCCACGTGTCGGTGCATGAAACGGCCGGCGGAACCGCCACCCAGCGTGCAATTCCTGCGTTTCCGACAGGTCCCCATACGGAGTCTTGTGCGTTACCAGGAAGCAGGTAGCCTCTAAGTGGCGGCTTCGAGATCGGTGTGGAGCCTGTGGGACGCCACTGATGCAGATCTGTCCACCGAATCGCCTCCACGTCGTACTTCTGGCCATTATGCGTTTTCGACCAATCCGCGGCAAGTTGCGCCCACTGGTTTGGGTTGACGGGCGGCAAGGTCATTTCTTCAAGGTCATACGTCGCGTCAAGGTGAAAAGCCCACTTCAGCACCTTGTGCTTCACACCGTCCTTCGTCACAACATAGAGCGTTTTCCCGTCGTCGCCAGGGCTGAACGTGAGGCCATAGACGTCGGACCGTCCCATGTATTCGGCAATCGCCGCCGGGCCTGCCTGATGCTCCCCTAAATCAAAGAATCTCCGCTGCTTGTTTGGCGAATTCTTTGCCCAGCTAACCGCGTAGGTTTCCTCCCAAGTTGCCGTTTGCGTGGTGGAGCCGGTCGGTTGGTCGGAACCGCCCGTGCCCCCAGAACCACCTACGCCGGCCGTTTGGTATGTGACCGTGAAACGACCTCTCGAGTTCTCGACAGACTGCTCGAGGTATTGACACTTTGTGAGCATGAAGAACTGGTATTGGGCCCCGAGCCCTGCGTCATTATCGATGTCCGCTGGATTTATCAAGAGCTTGTTGTTTGTATTGGTTGGCGTTAGCGTCGGCCCGCCGTTCAAGTACCTGATGAGTCGCGTTTCAAAGTGCAGCTTCACACCCCCAATGCGAAAAGGCGGCTTATTGACCTTTGCGTTCGCCTTCGCCCCAGCAGCGTTTCCCTGCCCGCCTCCAACCGCCACCTGGCAAAGCACTTGTCCATCGCTCGCCCCCGGTGCCTGCGTAATCCAAACCGATTGATCGACCTGCCCCGTGCTAGAAAAATCCCAGGTCTGAATCAACCCGTCCACAATAGTAAGCTGGTTGCCGTCTTGCGGCGCGTCCCAGACTTCCATGCGATCACCGCCTTCAACGGCGCTCAACTGGAGACTTGCGCCGTCCGTGCCTCCATGCACGGCGTCAATGGCTGCCTGGATATCAAGCTCGGTCGGCCCGCTCTCGGCCGCGGAAAGGTAGAATCCCACCTCGGTGTCGCCGCTCGGGGCGTTGAAGTCCGTAAAGGAAACTTGCACCTGCGAATCGACGCTCACGCTGTCGGCCGCGCGATAGGTCGTCGCGTAGATGTAGGAGACACCCGAGAAAGTCTGCTGGACGCTGTTCACCGTGACGTTGAGGGTGCCGGCGACCGCCCCGTTGGCCACGCTCACCGTTTCGGCCGCGCCGGTCGTGGGCGTGAAGATGTACAAACTGCCGTCGCTGCCCTTAAAGACGCCGGCCAGCGGGACCGATTCGTTGTCGGTCTTGCTGGTCTCGGCAACCTCGTCATACGCGTCGAGATCGGCCACGTAATACCGGCCGCCGGAGAGCGCGCCGGACTGGACCGCGAAAGTCACCGTGTGCGCGCCCACCGTCAAGAGCGCGGGATCGGAAACGTCCACAGACTGCACCATATCGCCCAACTGCACGCCGTCCACCGAACTATAGACACCGATCGTAAAGGGTGTGGCCGCCGCGCCGGTGATGTTGTAAGCCACGCTCAGGTTGCCGCCGGTATCAACCGTAAAACCGTCCATGACGAGGTCCGTGGTGGCCGCCGAGTCGAGCACGTCGACCGTCGCCGTCTGCTGGGTGCTTCCCAAGGAGTTGGCCACCGTCACCGTGACAACATAACTACCGTCGCCCGAATAGGGATGGGCGGTGCTAAAGGTCAAATCGCCTGCGTTCAAACTCAGCGGCGTGTCGGGGGAATCGTCGCCCCAGTCGATGGTCACGGTATGCTCCTGCGATGCGTCGTTGTCCACGAAGATGCCAGTCAACTCGGCGTTATCGTTCAGCACCACTTGGGCGGGCATGGTCAAGGCCAGTTGCGTGGGGGCAAGATCGGTATAGGTCACGGGGATTTGCATGTCGGCCGGGCCGCCCCCGGCGTCCGCGATCGATACCGTTATTATATACTGCCCGCTGGCCGCATACTGCTGGGCGGGCACGTTCCAAGGCACCCCCGGAGCGAGAGGCTCGGTTAGCGTGTCGGGCCAGCCAGCCGTCCCGTCCCCCCAATCGATTGTCACGGTGCGGCTCGCCTGAGAATTCGGATCCGCATAGGAAATGGTCAAGGTGGTTCCGTCGCCGGTGGAGTAACTGGCCGAACTGATCGTGGCCGAGAGGCTGGTGGGCTCGACCTCGTTGACCTGCACGGCGAGGCCGGAGTTGTAGCGGGCGATGGTGGCAAGCTGGTCCTGCGAGGTGGGGTCGATGGAATCGCCAACCACGACGATCTGGCCGTCCGGTTGCAGCGCCATGGCCGCAGCGTCGCCCGCCACGCCCGTGTACAGGACTCCCTCACCCTTGCCCTCTCCCGGAGGGAGAGGGGAGCCCGCGCCGAAGTTGGTATCGAGTGCGCCGTCCGCTTGGAAACTGGCGATCGCCCATTGGTCGGTCGACGAAGCGACGACGCCCGCCACGATGATCCGCCCGCTGGGTTCGACCGCCACGGCGGCCGCTTCGCTGAAGGGGCCTTGGGCGATGCCGGTCGAGTTGAATGTATAGTCGAGCCCCTCGCCGTCGGGCAGGTACTTTAATAGGGCGAAGTTGCGCGTTCCCACGTCGCCAGCCAGAAAAATCGAATTGTCCTGCCCCACGGCGATCGCGGGACTGCCACTTTTCCGCCAAGAATGGCCCCAGCGCGCACTCCGTGCCCGTGGGTTGCGCCGCTCGCCCCTGAATTCCGCCTCCACGTTACTTCCGGCACGCCACCCTTAAGCATCGAGGATAACGGACACCACGGGTATGCCGGTCGTGTTCTCGGACAACCGCCTCTCTAGTTCCAGGCATCAAGCCTCACACGATCGCCAAGGATCTGCTTGATCTTGAAAATTCCGTCGGGAGATACCTCGGAGACATCCAAGTAATTAAAATACTTGACATGGGTCAGTTTCTTGAGCACGGGAATCGACTTGTCGCTGATTGGTACGCCGAATTCAACGTGTTCGAGTGCTTTAAGGGGAACGAGTTGGACGAGCGCTTCCTCACTTACATTATTGCAACGAGCTATCCCGAATCTAGACAGGTTCTTCATTCCCGCAAGGCATTTCAGGCCGTCCGTCGTAACATCGCTGTGGACCATGAAAAACTCCGTCACGTTCACGAAGCCCGCAAACTGCTTCAGGCCGACGTCCGATAGATTCGTGTCCTGAAGGTAAATGGACTTCACGCCCGTGTAATGCGCGATTTTGGCGAAATCGTTGTTGTCCACAACACAATCGGTCATGACGATTTGCTCTAGGTCGAAGAACGTCCCTAGGCAGTCCATCATTTCCCTGGTAACGCGTTTGCGCTCGAAGCTGACCCCCAGTGTGCTGACGTACGCGTCGTCGCCAATGAAGGACCGCATCCATTTCCCCTCCTTGGGCTCAACCACCACCCCAACCCCGAGTTCACGGAGCCTTTGGACCGCGCGCCATTGGTCCCAATATTGTTTTCGCCGCCAGGAAGGAATGCTAAATGCGACCGCAGCAACAAGCAATAAGATTAGCAGCGAGCGCACGGTGTACTGAAATCGGCGCTTCGCGCGTTCGGGCTTTCGGCCTTCGCTATTCGCAACGGGGTTGGTAGCCATGGGACGCCTCTGTCACTTGTAACCGCTCGTTTTGTAGGAGGCATTGACGGTGCCTTTGTTGACCGTGCTGTCCCATGATAAATTCCAGATGTCGTTGCAAGTTGCAACGGTAGACCCGACCGGCCCCCACGTCTTCGGCAGTGCGGGGTAGGTCCAGTAAACGGACTGAAGGACGGTGGGACTATCCTGTGGCAGCAACGTGCCGGTGTTAGTGAACGAACTATTTGAAAGATTCGGCGTTACCGTGGCCTTCTTCCAGTCATACCACATGTAGTTCTGTAAAGTGCCATTTGAACCTGGATAAGTAAAGTGGGGGTGAAGCTTGTTCCAAATTGGTATTATTGCGTTGTACTGTGATTGCGAGTACGTCGGAACAAACTTCCATGCAGAAAGCTTGTAGTTCGCCTTAAGCTGGTAGGTCCAACTCACGACATCATAGAGCGTATTCGCATTCGTGGTGAGATTCTTCATGGTGAGCTGAAGGCCGGTCGGACCACCCAAATTGAAATCGACGTACTTAACGTTTCGGTCAAACAATGCCTTGACAAGATTGGCCGGATGATCCACATGGTCGGACTCGACGCCAAATCCGTATGTCGTGGAAGCACTGCCGGTGAAATAGTAGGACCAATCTGCCTGGTAGCTCTCCGTCCAAGGGAACGTAAACGTCTGAGTACCGTCGCTACCGCCCGTCCCGTCATTACCGCCTGCCGGCTTGATGACGACCGAGAAGGTCCCCTCGGCACTGACTGTTTGTCCGATCCACTTTGTGCCAAGGTTTGTGCCGATGAAATATCGGTATTGGACTCCGCCCGCGTTCGTTATCTCCGCCGGATTGATCGGCAATGACTTCGCAATAGGAACGGTTGCGAAGTAATTCGCAGCGAAGGTGAAGGGGCCCGCGCTATAATTCCCAGGGGCCGTAATCGGTGTCGTTGTGACGGCGACCTGGCCCGGCGGCAAATATTTGACCGCCGGCAACGGGTGCTTGTTTCTGTCAATACCAAACGGTTCGTCAATGGTCGCCTGGCAAAGCACCTGCCCATCGCTCGCCCCCGGTGCCTGCGTAATCCAAACCGATTGATCGACCTGGCCGG
>CAZTPX010000197.1:0-16647 GCA_964615095.1 uncultured Planctomycetaceae bacterium
GCCCGCCAGCATTCCGCTTTCGGTGAGCTGGAATGGCACGGGGGAGATTGTGCTCCAGCAATGGCAGGGGTTGGACAACGGGACCAACGCAGCTAACGGGACCGGCGACACTATTGGCGGTGACATCCACAACTTGACCAATCCGGTTCTGAACCCGAACTATCCCAACAATCCCACAAACACGCAGCTTCTGACGTCGTTCAACTACCAGCCCCAGCAGTTAGACGTGGTGGACTACGGCGTTCAGGTCGGGGGCTACATCTATCCGCCAACCACCGGTAAATACACGTTCTGGATTGCCAGCGACGACGACAGCCAGTTGTGGCTTAATTCGACATCCGGCAGCGGCGGCAGCCCTGCGGGCGCGAAGATGATCGCCTCCGTCAGTACGCCGACCAGCCCGTACGACTGGACCGCCAACAGCAGCCAAGAGTCGGCACAAATTACTCTGTACGCCGGGCAACGTTACTACATCGAGGCCCTGATGGTACACGGCGACGATATCGACGACAATCTGTCCGTGGCCTGGCTGCTGCCCAGCGTGTCGCAATCGACGGTCAATTTCACCTGGTCTGGCCTGATGCCGACCAGCCTCACCGCCAGCGGGACCACGGCCACAGCCACGTTCGCCTCGCCGCCAGGCATTACGCTGGGGCAGGCCGTAGTAATCAACAACGCCAGCCCGGCGGCCTACAACGGCACTTTCACCGTCACCGCGGTCAGCGGCAACTCGTTCAGCTATACCATGTCGAGTTCGCCCTCCTCGCCGGCCAGCAGCGTCGGCGATGTCGTGCCCTACGTCGCCAGCCTCACCTGCAGCGGAAGTACGGCCACGGCCACGTTCGCCTCAGCGCCGGGCTTCGAAATCGGACAAGACATCCTCGTGTCGGCCGCTCCCTATACCGTCAGCAGTTTGACCTCCGGCGGCACGACGACGGCCACGGCCACGTTGTCCTCGACCGCGGGGCTCGCCACAGGAGACTATGTTTCCATCAGCGGCGCCACTCCCTCGGGATACGATACGCCCGGTACTACTGTCGTGCAGATCACCGTGCTCAACAACACCACGATCACCTATACGGTGCCCAGTGGATTGACGGCGGCCAGCGGCACCATCACGATCACACCTCCTGCGACCTACCTGAGCAGCTACCTGGACAACAACCAGTTCTATCAAGTCACCGGCGTCAGCGGCAATACGATCACGTATGCGTCGGTATACGGCGCGCCGCCGCCGGCCGGCGGCGTCACGATTGTGCCCTACGGCCTCAGTTGCGATGGCGCCAGCGCCATTGTCTGGCTCCCCAACAACGGCTACATGGCAGGCAATTGGGTCGACACGAGCGTCGCGACCCCGACCGGGGCGATACCATTCGGCGGCCTGCAACTACTCCCCACAACCAGCGGCGAAGTCACCACCAACACGTACACCGTTTATGCCCCGACGGTGTCCGTCAGCAGCATCACCTACAGCGGCACCACGGCCACCGTATTCACTTCCAGCGCAGTGCCATATTCACTCAGCTACGAAGTGCAAATCGCCAATGCCACGCCCGCGGTCTATGACGGCACGTTTGCGGTCACCGTCGTGGCGGGGACCGATGACGAGTTTACTTACACCTTGCCCTCGACGCCTTCCGCCAACGCCAGCGGGGCAAACATCACCGCCCAATACTCCTTTACAGGCGTGGGGAGCGGAAGCATGTCTTCCAGCCTGGTGGCGTCGATCCCGGGCGCCTACCTCGGCCCCTATGGCGGGAACATCGACACCACGCCGATATCCGCGCCGGCCAACCTGAGCGCCGTCGCGACCAGCAGTCAAGTCGCCTTGACGTGGGACGCCGTTCAGATCCCCACCAGCGGTGTGGCGTTCTACCAGATCTACCGCAATAACGTAGGCAGCAACGGCAGCGTCGTCAGCCCCTTGCTGGGGTCGGCCGTCTCCATCCCTTCCGGCGATCTCACTTACAGCACGACGACTTCGCTGGCCACGGTCACGCTTTCTTCGGCCCCAGGATTGCTCGTGGGGCAGGACGTGGTGATCAGCGGCGCCACCCAGGCAGCTTACGACGGCACCTTCCCCGTCGCCGCGGTCAGCGGCGACACATTCAGCTACGTCCTGTCGAACAGTACGGCCCTCAACCCGGACAGTGGCACGTTTACGCCATACGTGATCTCCACCGGGACCACTTACATCGACAGCAGCGTCTCCTCGAACACCCTCTACACCTACCAGGTAGCGGCCGTGAATTACGACGGCTTGTTCGGCTCGCCCTCGCAGCCCGTCAGCGTTACTCCGGTGGGCATGACCGTCACTACCCCCACGACTGCCAATAAGACCGAGGTGCTGGTAGTCTTCAGCCAGCCCGTCGATCCCGTCACGGCCCAGACGGTTGGCAACTATCAGATTACCAATAGTACAACCGTGACTTCCGCCGTGCTGCAGTCGGACGACCGCAGCGTGTTGTTGACCACTTCGTCGCTGGGAACATTGCGGGACAGCTTGACCGTGAGCGGCGTCGAGACGGTGGCCGGGGCAACCCTGCCGAGCATGACGGCCAGTTGCAGCTATGCCGCCAGCAGCGGCTACACCGCGCCGGCGTACACGATTGGCGTTAATACACTGGCTACCGGCACCGGTTCGCCCGCCCTGACGGGTACGCTGAGCGACCCCACCGCGACGGTAACCGTGTGGGTCAACGGCAACAACTACGCGGCGACCAACAATGACAACGGCACCTGGACGCTGCCGGCAGGGGAAATTACTCCCACCCTGGCGGCCGGCACGTACAGCGTCGAGGCCACCGAAGTCAGCTCTTCGGGGGCCGTCGAGGCATACAACTACACTTATACCAATGGCGCCCTTAACTCGCCGGTCAACCAGTTGACCATCGCCACGACGTCGCCCACCGTGGCGATCACCGCCCCGGCGTCGCCCACCTTCTCACCGGTCAGCTCGATCACCATCACCTTCAGCGAGCCGGTGGAGGACTTCAAGCTGCAGGACCTGCAATTGTTGTTGGCCAACGGCGGCGTGGCCGCCAGTTTGCCCCTGGAAAGCGCAACGCTCACCACCAGCGACGACCAGAACTGGGTACTGGGGAACCTCGTGGGCCTCACGACCGCCGCCGGCGCCTACACGCTCTCGGTCACCGGCCTGGGCTCGGGAGTGACCGACTACTACGGCAATTCGCTCATGACCGGCGCGTCCATGTCCTGGACTTTGACCGGCCCAACGATCACCATCGGCAATCCGTCTGCGGCCTATGCGAACTCCAGTTCGCAGGTGACCTACACGGTGACCTATGCCGATCCGCACTTCAACACCAGTACCCTGTCCGCGGCGAATATCACCCTCAATTCCACCCGCACGGCAACGGGCACAGTGAGCGTCTCCGGCTCGGGGCAGAGCTATACGGTCACCGTCAGCAACATCACGGGCGACGGCACACTGGGGATTTCGATCGCGGCGGGCACAGCCTCGGACCTGGCGGGCAACCTGGCCGCGGCCTCCGCGCCCAGCAGCACGTTCATTGTGGACAACAGCGGCCCTACGGTGGCCACGCCGGCCAGTGCCGCGCTCAATCCCGTCACCGGCGTAGCAACCGGGCTTTTCGTCTTGGGAGCGGACATTGCCACGGGTGAGGCGAGCCTGACGTATAGTTGGGCCGCCACCATACTACCCGCTGGGGCCACGGCTCCCAAATTCAGCGTCAGCGGCACACACGACGCGCAGCATACAGTAGCCACTTTCAGCATGTGGGGAACCTACGGCCTCACGGTGACCATTACCGACCCGTTCGGACTGAAGACGACCAGCACTGTGACCGTGGCAGTGGAGCAAACACTGACGAGCATCAGCAATACCGGCCAGCCGCCCGTAGCGACGGCACTCGACCAGTTTGGCAATCCCCTGGCCAGTCAGCCAGTATTCGACCCAGGCTCCGACACGATAACCGGTCCACTGACGCTGGACAGCGGCCTGACCTTGCTTCCCGCTGCCGGCAGTCAATTGACCATTTCCGGCGGGATCACCGGCGCGGGCGGGCTTACAGTCGGTGCTCCGGGGACGGTGGTTCTCAGCGGCGTGAATGGCTATACCGGCGGTAGCACGGTCGCCTTGGGCACGCTCGTCGTATCCAAAGCGTCAGCGATCCCCGCAAGCACCAGCCTGACGGTCGGCGCGGGTGGGGTCTTCATTTTCGATCCGTCGTTCGTCGTTAGTTCCGCCGCCGTCGCAGCCGCAACGACTCCGGCGTTTGCCAGTCCGGTAGAAATGGCCACGACAAGCAACTTTTTGTCCAGCGTTTCCAGCGCGGCGCCCGCCGCGACCGTCAGCATCGCGTGTGCAACAACTGCCGCGCCCCTTACGAGCAATACGATTTTTCGGAACCCAGCGGCGGCGGACGTCACAACGTTTGGCCGTATCGATGGCAACCCACACTTGCCGACCGCTGGGTCCGCGGTGTTGCCAGGCCGGCAATCTGTTTCGGCCGGCACTTTAGACACACTGCCCGCCGATCAAGTCGTCCGCCGGTCGATTGCCGGACCGATCGTGGTGGACTTGTCTTGGCTGGGGGCGACCGTGGGCGGTTGCGCCGGCTCCGACCAGCAGAAGAAGGACATCGCTCTGCAGGCCCTGGAGACGGTGTTTGCCCAATACGGCCGGGCGTGATGCGCTGCCTAGACAAAACGATCAGCCTGAACGACATTTGTACTACGCTGAGTCAGTTTTTATTGACTGGCAGGCAATTTGAATCGCAGGATTTTGCCAGCCTATCTTATGGCGAGTGGATGTTGGGATGCTAGGGCAGCAACTCGCCGTGCGTCTGGATTGCCGCGACCACGCCGGGCAGAGCGTCGTCGCGGCCCAGCAGGCGCGCAACTTCCGCGCGAATGCACGTGCAGGCGCATGAGGCCAGCTTGCCCAGCAGCTTGCGATCGAAGCGGGCGTGCAGTCGCAGGCGTTTGGGGATCGTGAAGACCACTTGCCGTGGATTGGCGAGCGATGGATTAGAATGCCGTGACGCAACTTACCGATCGTCCTTGCCGCGGCCAGCGATGCTTACGTGGCCGGCGAGCCGCTGCCAACGGCGGCCCGTGGCAACTGTTTACCCCTGGACGATCCACGATCGATTGCCGACGCTCCTCGTGCCGCTAGACCTGCAGGATGCCTCCGCCACCGTTTACGATCGTGCCCGTTACGACCGGTCACTGAATTACGATGCCGACCTTCAGCCGCCGCTTTGTGATGACGACGCCGTGTGGGTGCGGGAGTTACTCCAGTCGCGCGAACCGCAATGTCCGTAGCCACGTTTTTGGACTTCGGACTTCTCCCCTGTGGCCTTGCCCCACTTGATACACAAAGGCCGGATTGCATAGACTAATTGCAGCGTGCAGGTTAATTTCGGCTGCACGCGTGGTTCCAAGACAGTCCTTCTCAAGGAATTCCGATGCGCGCCGAAGAATTCGTCCAGCTCCTCCGACGGACCCCGTTCGTTCCCCTTCGTATTCACTTGACAGACGGCAAGACGTTTGATATTCGCCACCCGGAACTCGTGTGGGTGCTACGATCGCGGATTGACATTGCGGTTCCCGGGGACGAGTCGCTTGGTATTCTTGACCGCGTGGAGTACTGCTCGCTTCTGCACATCGTCCGCGTGGAAGACCTATCCGCGGCTTCGTAGACGCAGACTGCACAATAAGTGGAAGTGGATTCTCAAGTATCGCTTTGCCGCTCCTCGGGATCCGACGCGTCGGGAACGTCCATGCCGAGCTGCCGCATCTTGCGATAGAGATTGGAACGGTGCAGCCCCAGCCGCTGGGCGGCCCGGCTCATGTTGCCGCCAAGCTGCTCGACCGTGCGGCGAATGTACTCGCTCTGGAAGCGGGCCGTGGCGTCCGGGAGGCTTTGCTCCAGGTCGTCGACGAGCGCCGCGGGCGGCCGCCGCGGCGAGAGAATAAAGGCCAGTTCCTCGGCCTCGATGCGGTCGCCCTCGCTGAGATAGGCCAGCCGCTCCATCAGGTTCCGCAACTCGCGGACGTTGCCCGGCCAGTGGTGCTCGGCCAGCCGCTTGCGGGCGGCGGCGGAAAGCTGCGGCGGCTGGCGACGGGCGCGGCGGCAGAAATCGCCCAGGAAGTGCTCGGCCAGGAGCAGGATGTCGCCCTCGCGCTGCCGTAGCGGCGGCAGGTCGAGCGTCACGACGTTCAAGCGGAAATACAGGTCCTCGCGAAAGCGCCGCTGCTGGACCATCTCGGCCAACTTCTGGTTGGTGGCGGCCAAGACGCGGGTGTCGGTGGAGATCGGCGCGGAGCCGCCCACGCGAACCAACACCTTCTCTTCCAGCACGCGCAGCAGCTTGGCCTGGCAATTCAAACTCAGGTCGCCGATCTCGTCGAGAAACAGCGTCCCGCCGGAAGCCAGTTCGAACTTGCCCGGCCGGGCGTCGTGGGCATCGGTAAAGGCCCCTTTCTCGTGTCCAAAGAGCTCGCTTTCGGCCAGCGTGTCCGGGATGGCGGCGCAGTTCAGGGCAATGAACGGCTGGCTGCGGCGACGGCTGAGATAGTGGATCGATTGGGCCACGACCTCTTTGCCGGTGCCGTTCTCGCCGCCGATCAGCACGGCCAAGTCGGTCTCAGCCACGCGGCGCACGATCGCCCGCAGCGCTTGGATGGCCGGGCACTCGCCGATCAGCAACACGCCTTGGGCCGCCTGGTCGACAATCTGGCGGTTGGCGGCGATCAGTTTCTGGCGGTCCTGGACGTTGTCCAAGGCCACGGCCGCGTGGGCGGCCAGTTCCGCCAGGGCCTCTTCGTCTTCGCGCGTGAACGCGCCGGCAAGCTTGTTGATCACTTCGAACACGCCCAACCGCTCGCCCGCGCGCGTTTGCAATGGAACGCACAATAGCGTGCGCGTGCGGTAGCCGGTTTGTTTATCGACGCTATGATCGATGGCCTCCGCTTGCGTGGCGCTATCGACGCGGGCGGGCTGGCCCGATTGCAATACGCTCCCCACCACGCCGCGGTCGTCGGCCACGCGGAGTTCGCCGCCCTTGAGGCCCAAGGCCGGACGGCCGATCAGGCAATGGTGGGTACGGTCCCAGAGGAAGATGCTGGCCCGATCGGCCTTCAACAACCGCGTGGCGGCCTCGGCCATCTGCACCAGCAGCGGCTCGATCTCCCGCGTCTGGTTCCACTGGCTGGCGATTTCCAGGATCGTCTCCAGGCGGCGGATCCGCTGGAGTTGTCGATGCCGCAGGCGAACGGAAGCCAAGGCCTCGCGCAGCACCGGCAGCAGAGCTTCCACTTCCGCCATGGCGTCCGGCGGGGGTGCACTTGCCCAGCGCACGACCAGGGCCTCGGAGGAAACGGCCCGCGCGGCCAGCGGGCCAACGGCCCAATTACCCTGCAACCGCAGGGCCTCGCGATCGAGGGCTTCGGCCAGCAGGTCGACGGGCAGCGCGCTGGCCGTTCCCGTTTCGGCCAGGCGGTTCCATTGTCCCCCGTCGGCGGCGACCAAGGCGACATAGCCAGCCGTCAGGTCCGCACAAATCGCGGGCAGGGCCGACTCCAGCCAGGCGCCCGGCTCACCGGCCTGATGGGCGGATGCCAGCAACTTCAGCGACAGATTCATCTGCCGCTTATGACCATCTTCCGAATCATGGGCAGGACCCCGCGGGCCGCCCGGTTGCGATTGAGACATCTTCCAGCCCTATTGGGTAGCGTAAACTCGATGCACGTCGCTGCAAATCCAGCTTCAGATTAGCATACGCGAATCAAATCGACAACACGGAAGTGTGCCGTGGCACGGGCTTCCAGCCCGTGAAATGCAGTACGGGCAGGATGCCCGTGCCACCCTTCTGCCAGAAAATCGGCTCTTCCGCTTTTAGGTGCAGACCGGACGGGCGACTGCGCTGGAGTCCCGCCTTTAGGCGGAATTTCCGCGGCGATTCCGCCTAAAGGCGGGACTCCAGCGGGCGTTTACTTAGGGAACCAGGTGCTCCGATGTGAGCACGTCCGGATCTGTGGTGGCCCTGGGCAGGCTACCTGCCCGGGGCCACCCGGCCCGCGTCTGCGTTCAATCGGAAATCGTCAGGCCAAGTTGCTTCCCGTGGGCGCGGACCTTGGTGCGGAATCCGCTTGTCGAATCGGAGAGACGATTCTCAATAGGCTCTGCTGACCGCAGTTCGCAAGTCGGCTTCGTTGGGGCTATGCGACAAGCGTTCGGCACACGCTACGAAATCGCGGCCCGTCATGATTTGATATCCGCGAAAGCCCAAGTCCATAATCACGTCTTCGCATCGTCGTCCTCACTCTCTTGGTCTTCTTCGTCGTCCCCAGGAACATAGCCGAGCTGCGTGTTGATCTGATCGACGACCCACTGCTTCTCGTTGTTGTCGAGGAACGTACCGAACTTGACCCAGCCGTTGTCCGTGTAGACTTCGACCCGGTCAACGACTTCGTCATTTTCGCAATAGGCCACGCCCAGAAGGGCGAAGCAGCCTTCGCTCCACGCGTATTCTTTCAGCGTATCTCGACCGCAAAACGCAAGTCGCATCACCAGACGGCCTGGCTCGATAAGCACCTGCGTCCAGCCGAAACGGGAGCGGATCGCAAAGTAAATCATCGTCAAACCGATGGCCAGGAATACGAGGGGCACCAAACAAGCGAAAAAGAGGCTGTTGTCGTGCTCGCGAAGCAATGTTGACCCGCACAACCACAAGAATCCGGCGCCCGCTGCGGCAAACACCGCACCGAACAAGCCCAGGTTGCGAGCGCGACGGCTTCGGCCCGGCGGGATCAGCAACATCCACTGTGAGCCGATCTGGCGGCATTCCATACGGCTATGTGGCGGTGGCTCAATCCGGACTTCCGCGGCGGCGGATTGCTCGCCGAAGCGTGGTGATTCGTTGAGCGCCGAAAGGCTGATAGACTTGTCGTCGCGATTGGTTGGTGAGATCTCGCGCATGTTTCATTCTTGACCAACGGGTCGCCTGCCCGACGCCGCCCCAACCGGAGCGATCAGCGTCGAGCTACGTTTGATTTTATCACGCCACGGCGGCCAGCACCACGTCCAAGGCGTGTCGCGCAGCGACGTCAGCGGGTGGGCGGTGTTGGGCGGGGCTGCGGCGCCGGACGGTCGTTACTCGTTCCTTGCCTGACTTGCACGTTCTTGAACCATTGCTCCCATTTGCCGACGAGTCGATCCTGGGCTTCACGGTCAATCTTCGCACCAGACCATGACTCTTCAGACGGTGGCGTCAGCCCACCGGACGCCCCCTCCCCCGGCTTGCTTCCCGATACCTGCCAGCCCGTTTCCCGGATCTCATAGTCTCCCAGCACGCCGGAATCGCGCGGATCGTTTTCGCCAGTTGCCGAGAATAGAAGCGCGAGAATCCAGGCGCGTTTCTTGTCGGACAGCGATTTATCCCCGAGCGATTCAACGAGCGCTGGGACCGCCTTGACGCCCATACCGAGAAGCCTTCCTTCCGGCGTAGTGGGCGGCACAAACTTGTAGGCCGATTCCCCATAGGTCCCTGCAACGACCTTCACCCGCTGGTTTGCATTAAGGGTGGCGATCCAAAGCGCGGCCTGTTTCCGCTCCTGCGCTGTCAATTCGATGACCAAGGGCCGCATAATGAGCGTGATGGGCTTCGCCCGACTAACGATCAACCCGCTGATGTCCGATTCATCGGCAATGGCCTTCGTGTTGTGGTAAAGCACTTCCAAGGAATATGTCCCTGGTTGACTTATTTTAACAAAGCTGCCGACATCGAGCACCGTCTCCCACGACTGTCCATACTCCAGAACGTCTTCCGCATACTGCCCACCGACAAACTTCAGGACTATGTTTCCGTGTCGCTCCCCCAGTCGTTCCCTGACCGGCAACTCCGTGCCTTTGCCGTCCCGCGCAACGATCCGCCAGCGTGCCTGACGTCCGCTTCGATAATCTCCGCTATTTCTAAAGCCCACGGTGATTTTCTCGCAGTCAACATTCTTGATCTTGACTTTCAGCCTCGGACGCGAAAGCGGCGTGGCCTCCAACGGCACCTTCGCGTCCCACATGACAACCACTGGGTCGGGTTTCTTCTGGACTCGACGCAGCGCGGTAAGCAACTCAAGGTTGTAGTGATTTCCGGGCTCAGCGTCGTCGACATCCTGACCGAGCTTGACCTGCTTCTTGTTCAATGCTTCTAGCTTGGCATTCAAAACCGCTTCCCACGCCTTGCCGCCACGCCGCACGATTTCATTGAGGCAGGGCTCGTAAAGAGAATCTTCGCGGAAATCGAAACTATCCTGGAGTTTTTCCAGGGAGTTTCTCAGTTGTTGGTCCGTAAATGATTTGAGCTTCACAACGGTTTCACCCCTCGTTTCCTCTTTCTCTTGAGCGATCGCATAGGAAGCGAAGAATAGCAAAATCGCGGTGGCGAAAATGGATCTCATTGGGATCGACCTTTCTGCGAGACCTTCACGACCTCGCCCAACGGGTCGGCCTAGCCGTCAGCCCCCAGGCTGATTCCGCGAAGCGGAACCCTGCGGCTGGCTGTTGTTGGCCGGTGTCGCGGTGTTTTGGCCCTTATGCTCACTTTTCGGTTCTGGGCGGCGGTCATACTGAACGGCATCCTTGAACTTTTGGAGAGGCAGCCTCGCTTCATTAGCGCCCTTCCCAAAGACTTCCGCAATGGCGACCTTCGTCCCCGCGTCACCGATATCGAATTGGCGGAGCAACGCGTCGCAAAACGAACGGCTGAGTTCCTTGTAGTTCTTACGATCGGAGAAACTGGTCTCCCACCATTTCCACAACCTGTACTCCCGATCCTTCGGTTTCGCCACGAGATCGAAAATCGCCGCCCTGGCTGCGGCGTCATACCGGCCACGGTCAACGAGGAGCTGAGCAAGCCCCCAGCGGATACCTGCTCCCTCTTTGGAAACAGCAAAGGCGGCAACCGCTTCAAGATCCGCGTCGTTGACCGTTTGGCCGAAATCGGCCAATGCCTTGAAGATCATCTTATCGTTATCGGAAAGGCCTGTCGGGATGCGGATGCGATCTGCATCAGTCAATTCGACAGTTTCCTTTCCCTCTGCAATTGCCTTGACGCGATCGCGCAAGGCGATAAGCCGGTCCTTGACGCTCGTTTTTTCCGCTGAATAGGAACTAGGTGCCGAAAGGGCAAGGGCGAGAACACCTCCGGCAATCACCAGTAATTGTGGCACGCGTCGTCTCCTTCGATCGGATTTACGGCTCTCAAGCCCGAGCCAACGGGGGCCATGGCTGCCGCCGCAGCCCCCAAATTTATCCGGTCTGAACTTCCAGCTATTCTACCACGCTTCCACGGCCATCACCATCAAGCGGCGGTCGCGCAGCGACTTTGCAGCCGTGGCAGGTTGGCAGGCACTAGAACCGCGGTTTCGATCTTGCCGGGTCGTTCGTAATCTCCAACCAACCTGGTTCTTCTTTGGGCACGAATGCGATGAGCCAAGGCCAGAGACTATCTGGCTCCTCGAACGCTGCGGGGTCAATACGCTTCATTCGCTCGCCAAGGATCTTTAGCGAGTCCTGAGCGCGCATGTCGCCGCGTACGCGATTCTCCGAAGACCAGTGTGTTGCGGTAAGCAGGGCCTCTCCAAACAGGGCAACGCTGGAATTGACGAAGCACTCTGGCTGACTGAGTTCGCAATCAATGCGGGTGACAATTCCGCGTGCCCCATGAACGCAGTAACAGGCCGATCCGTTACAGAAGTCTTCGTCGGCGATGACGAACTGTTCACCCCATGCGCGGTCACGATCCGCATCGTAGAAGTCGCCCCAGCGGATCAGCGTATTGTACGAACGCAGATTGTTGGCCAAAGGCGTGAAATGGATCTCAAAAGTGGCCGTGCCCTCGAAGATTACCACGCTGGGCAAGCCGTAGTCCCTCAGAAACCGCTGCGATTCGACGGGCAGCATTCGCCCATCTCCTTGCAGGGTAACCACACGATCCTCGCCCCAGCCTTGTTTCCAATCAGATGCTTCCATCAGGACTCGTGGTCTTCGTAGAAATATGGACGGCCGCGGCGCGGCCAACGGTAGGCAGACCCGACGCGAAGCGTCCGCCGTAGGCGGCTCAGCGGGTGTGCCGTGTTGTGCGTCCTTTGTCTAGTAGTCGATTGTCAATGCGTCGTGAGACCCAGGCTCGATCCCCTGCTCGCGCCAATGTCTGCTTATCGCCTCAATGTCTTCATTCAGCGGCGCAAGATTGGGAGGAACCCCCAGGTCTATCTTTCGACTGGCGTATAGGACACGCGCGATGGGCATCGATGCGAACGCTTCCACACATCGCAGGAAGTAGGCTACGTGCCGCGCCGGGTTGCGCAGCACGCTGTAGTCGAGTCGCAGGCCGTCGAAGGGGCCGGGATTATGGTGTACGGCTTTGCCTTGGACGAGTGGATACAACCAGACGACCACATCATCGCCATCGTCCGCAAGGGACTGGACACCGAAGTAGTCGTCGATCTGGGAAAACTGGAGATCGGCCAGACGGTCAAAGTGGTACTGGCCGCTGGGCGGAAAGTGCGGATGACCCACGCCGCAAATCTGGAACAGGTCACCGAAGTGAGGTCCAGGTGGAGCAAACAGCATGTCCACCGCGAGGCCCTCGTACAGCATGTTGTCCGGGATGGCACCCATTCAATGCTCCTCAAGTCGAACGCACAACGGTTTGCCTGCCCGACGCCGCCCCGACCGGAGCTACCAGCGCCGAGCTACGATTGATTCTACTACGCCACTGCAGCGCGCACCACGACCAAGGCGTCCGCGCAGCGGCTGTGCGGGCGGGCGGTGTTAGGTGACCGGATCTATCGGCCAGTCATGGTGGAGATACCCCGCTAAAACGTCGTTGTGGTCGTAAATCTCAAAGCGGTGCCGGATATTTGCCTCAGCGAGCGCACGGGACACGCGACTGGCGTCGCGCAGCAAATGATCGGAGGAATCGGCATCTGCATCAATGCTGGGGTCACCGAGGTCGCCACCGTATTCCTGGAATACAAAGTGCTCGCAATCGTCCAGCCGGATCGAGTACTGACCAACCGTGACCGAAAGCCCCGCTCGCCGAAGAATTGATGCCATCTCGTCTTTCGGTGGCCACGAAGCAAGTTGACCGGCGATATGAGCGAATGTGTCCATTTGTGCAAATGCGATTGCTTGCCTAACGGTACTCTGGCCGCCGAAGTGTCCGTATGAACGGTCGGCGGTCTGGCCTCCGGCCTTTTGGGTTGCGCAGGCAATCCTTCTGGCACGGCCTACACCCCCCATCTTAACCCCTGTGCCAGCGTTTCGTCAACGGCGAAAGGGGCGGGAGATGCCTACGGCCAGCCAGTATGCCTAGTACGGTTCCATTATCTCCGATCTCGGCGCGCACCGCTGCCGCCCTATGCGCTTTCCGAAACTGGTTTTGCCCCCCGATGGTCTCAGGGGCCGCTTGGCCGCTGGGCTGATCCCCGACAGTCTGGGGCAGTCGTGCTAGGCGGCCTGGGCCCGGTGGCCTGCTGCGGCTGCGAGTTGCGGGCCGTTGCGGTCGCCGCAGGCGGCAGCGGCAGATACTTCCGCGTCACCTGCGCCTGGAGCAGTTGATAATCCATCAGCCACGGTCCGCGTCGATGTCGGCTCGCGAAAATCAGCCGGCAAACTTGGACCGCGAAACGGAAGTTGCCCCAGTTCGCTGTCACAATCAGTCGATTTTCCCGGAATCAAGAACGACTGTCGGCACCAAAAATCTAGTGCGCGGGCGAGATTTCGAGCGAGCTTTCCGGCTGAAGGCGGGACTACGAACGCTGTGCCGGAACTGCGCAGCGCTTGTTCACGGCCTACACCACTCGGAAAAAAACCGGCTAAAGCCAGAACTACGAGCGCCGGGACAAATGATCCTGGGATCGCATGCGTATTATTGGGTATAAAGCGCGCTGAAACGATTCAGCCACGCCTGAATACTCGGCGCGTGCATTTGTTCTTTGACAATTTGACCGGCCCCCGGCCTAGCGAACCGGGGGCCATTAGCAATGCGCGGCGCCGACCTGCCCAAGTCGGCGTCCGCGCCGGCGGCTGCGCGGAAACTGTGGCGCGTGGCTCTCGTGCCTCGACCCACCGTACGCCCAGGCAACGGTCGCGTACGCCCCCGCGAGCCTTGGTAGCAATTAATTATTTTTATGACACTGCACTTAAATAGCTAAAGGAAAATGGCGTGTGCCCGACCCCTATATACTGTACACATGGCCATATTACCAAAAAAGTGGCTAGGAAGTGGCTAGGTTGGCTACAAAAGTGGCTAGGAAATGGGCCGAAGTGGCTAGGTATTGTCTAGGTATTTCGGCTGTAGCAAGACTATCGTTAGAGTGTCAAGCGACCGTATTTCCGCAGTTTCCGCTATGCGAGCAACACCTTTAGCGAAAGCAAAACATACACATGGACGTAGAAAATCGCCGCAAAAAAGCCAAAAGGCCCCTTTTTTTTGAAATGGCTACACCACTGCCTGACCCGGAACGGCGGCTTGATCGCGGCGGCCGAGAGGGAAAAACGCCGCGGCAGGCACTTTTTTTCTGACCCGTCTTTGCCGCCCGCGAACAGATCGGCCGTCGCCGACCATGCCGGCCACAAGCATGGTGCCCGTCGGCCCACCATTACGAGACTTGCCACAAAACATGACCGCACACACGAAACGCCCGTTAATCGCTGAGTTGGGCCATGGGATGCCAGCGCGGCAACACCACGGGCATCTGGCCGTACAACTTGAGGACCTCTTGGGGCACGTAAGTCTTCTTCACCACGATCATGTAGAGGTGCTCATTGAACCAGTTGTCGTAAAGCGCCCAGTAGCCTTCGTGGCCGCGTTCCTTGCCCCAACTGTTTTCCACCAGCCATTTGACCGGCTTGTCTTTCTGCAGGTCGACGCCCATCAGGACCATGGCGTGGGTCGGCCCGCCGTCGTAATACGCCCAGCGTTGGGCCTTGGTCAATTTCGCGTTGTCGCCGAAGATCGCCGCGTAGTCGTGCATCCCCACTGCCATGATGCCGTGCGGGCCGTCCTGGTCCTTGCCTACGTCGGCGGCGAACCAGACGGGCTGCTTGTCCAGGACCGACTTCAAGGCGGCGGCCTTGAGCACGTCGATCTTCACGTTGAGATACTGCACGTCCGGCGTTCCCTGGATATTGCGGGAATGCGTGAGCAGGAAAAGCTTGCCGAAGTCCTGTCCCGGCACGTTGGCAAGCTGCACGTAGTCGCTGAAGTTGAAGTCGCCAAACCACTCTTTCCAGAAGGATTGCGGCGTGTAGGTCTTCAGCGGACTAAGTTTCGAGTCTTTGTCTTCGAAGCGCCAGGCGAAGTTGGCCGGCGGTTCGCCCAGATTGATCGCCAGGATGCGATAGACCTCGGCCAACATCTTGGCTTTCTCGGCCCGCAGTTCGGCCAATGGCTTGCCGTCGCTCTTGAGTTGGCGCAGCCGCACGGCATCGACCTTGAGCTTGTTGCGGAGCACGCCGTTCATGTGCGCGGTGTTCGACGAACTGTGGGTTTCGGGCATGATTTCCTGAGGGACCACGCCATACTTGTTGATCAAGGCGGTAACGTACTCCCACCAGCCGTCATCCTGGCCAGCCCGCGTGAGTACCACCTGCACGTCGCGGTCCAGCGTGTCGCGATCGGCCAGGTCGATGCTGTCTTCGAGGAAGCAGTTGGCCTTCTCCATCTTGTCCCAGAACGTCAGGTAGCTTTGCGAGAGTTCGAACTTGCCCAGCTTGTGCTTGGCCACGACGGCCGGCCGCAGGACGTTCAGGCCGGCGAAAAGCCAGCACCGCCCGGAGGCAAGCTGGTTGGTGACCGTGCTGGTCTTGATCTTGTCGCTGAACAGGTCGTTATGCTTGCGGATGATGTCGCGATTCAGCGAGAGTTGGCTGATATCGAGGTTGCTGACCGCGTTGTACATCGCCCGGGCGTGGTCGTCCATGCGGAACGACGATTGAATGGCCGCCAACTCGCGCGGCGAGAGGCTGCCGTCTTCGGCACGAGCAGAGAACGCGCAGAGAGCGACGAGCAACGATGCAATCGAGGCAAAAATTCGGGAGGAGGAGGTTTTCATGCGGTACCTTGTTGCTTTCTGTTCTGGAAAAAGGCGGGCAAGAGCGACTTCCGCCGCTTGCCCGGCCCTCCATGAGAGTGTAATTCACGGCATGCGAAAAGCAAGAGAAAGAGAGCGGACAGAAAAATGGAGAACAGAAAGATGGAGGAAGAATACTGGAAAGGACCATGATGTTTGCTCCTACTTTCCCATTTTCTTTTCCCCCATATTCTTCCCAGTATTGATTTTGGTGTAAGATAGTTGTTTTCTGCGATGGTATCATGGGAACTGGGGATGATCATCTTCCATCCATGTTACCACAAGTTCTATGGTTCAAGCGAGATTATACGAGAATGACCCTCAAGAAATGGTTAATTGGAACGATTTTACTGGCAGGCGTCCTCGATACGCTAGTGGTCTCGGTGGGCGAGGCGAGCGCGGCCGACGTGCTGCGATGGGGCCTACGGCGGCGCCGCCCGCAGCCGGTGGCCACCTCGACAACTGCGCTGACCCGTCTTCAACAGCATTCGGAATTTTGTTCTTGGAAACTGGCTGTTTCAT
>CAZTPX010000198.1:0-16361 GCA_964615095.1 uncultured Planctomycetaceae bacterium
TGCTCGTCCAGCCCTTGGGCGGTTCCGCTTCCGAGCCCCAGAGCACGACGTTCGCGTCGAACTGCCTTTCGACCTCGATCTTGGCGGGCTTGCCGGAGACAAGTTCTTCCTCATAGAAGAAGGTCTCTTCGTAGTCGACCAGGTCGTAGTACAGCACGAACGTGTCGTCCAGCCGCCGCTTGTACTGCCGGGCGACGACGTTCGCGATTTTCTGGTCCTTCAATCGCCGGTGAATGGTGATGTCCCTGTCCGGCCCGACGTTGACCTCCACGCGATCGCCGATGGGCACGTACTTGGTCTCCGTCCCGCCCACGTAGGCCAGATCGTGGTTCTTGTATTCGGAGAAGAGCCTGACGGTGCCGTTGGGCAGCGGCGAGAGGCCCAGGTTCTCCATGGAGGGGAGCTTTTTCTCTTTGCCCTTCTCGTCCAGCAGCTTGACGTTCTTGAAGCGGTAGAACTTGGTGAAGCCCTGGTCGCCGCTGCGGTCGGAGAGCTTGTAGATCGATTCCAGCGGCACTTCGATGGCCTTCAGGGCAACAGGCGTTTCGGCTCCTTGTCCTTGATGTCCTCGCGGCCTTCGATCGTAAAGAGGAAGTATTCGGAGAGGCCCTGCTTAATGACCTGCTTGGGAGCTTCTTGGCCGTCGGCGAGCTTCTCCGCGTCCTCAAACCGTTCATAAGGGCCGTCCGGTTTAGCAGCGTCCGGTTTGGGTGCGTCCGGTTTGACGGCCTCGGACTTGGAATCTTCGGGCAACGGCGGCGGCTGTATTCTTGGTGGCGGTCTCCTGGCCAGATCCGCGATTTTCTCCACGAGGTTGATGTTGCCGACCACCAGTCGGGTTTCGGCATTATCGTACTGCTCGCCCGACCCGTTCGTCACCCGCACGTAGCCGGTCAGGTTGATTTTCGTCTCGTCCTCGTTGGCGATTCCCACGTAATCGGCGGCCCAGGTAATCCCGCTCGTAAAGTACCTGATCTCGACGGGCAGTTTGCCTGCGATCTGGCTCTTGATATTCCACTGCAGGGCGTCGTTGCGGCCGGCGGGGAACGTTGTGTCCACCAGATCGACCTTGTCCTGCTGATCGAGAATGCGGAATTCGATCGACGTGGGATCAATGAGCGTATTGGCCCAGGAGAACTGGATGCGGTTAATGCCTTCTTTGACCGTGAGCAGGCGGTGCTCGCGGACCATGGTGATGTCTTCGGAGTTGTAGATCGTAAGCTGCGTGGATTCGCGGGTGGGCAGGGTAACGAGGTCCACGGCGGCGAAGGCGGGCGTTGCCAAGGCCAAGACGAGAAGCAGCAGAGGCCAGGATATGCGAGTTTGCATGACGGGCTCCTTTCGAGGGTCTGCCTTCTATCGTAATCCCGGAGCAGCGGGTATGCCAGTAGCATCACGGGTCCGTGCGGGGTGTCCAGAACCACAACTCTCCAGATGCCAAGTCCTTTGAACCCAGTTCCTCTTTCTTTTTCCTCCGGCTTGTCCAAGTTGGGGCAAGCCCAAAATCTTCACCACCGCTCTGCCAGCAGACGACGGCCTCTCGAAATTTCTGCAGTCCTTGCGGCGTGAACTCGAACAGTCCTACATCTTCCTTCCGCCCTATGCACATTTGCCGAAGAGTGTTGTCCGCAATTGAGAGCATAATTCGAATGGTGGAGCACTGCTTGCTCCGTTGGTTTCGTCGGAGGCTTATCGTTCTTTTTGCAGGCGGACTTTCCCCGCCCAATTCATCGATCGCCAGAAGGAGCGAGCCTATTGCCTCCGGACCGGCTTGCAGACAGATCTCAGGCCTTGATGTTCCGAGACGTGGTCCGGTGTGCTCCCAGCATTGCACATCGAGATTCTCAAAATGCTTCTTCATGGTTCTGCTGCTCGACGTATGCAAACAGATGTCCCTTCGCCGCCAAGCCCACCATGGCCACGCACGCCAGCACCGCGTAGCCCTTGTGCCACGCCGGCCAGGCGAGCCAGTTCGAGAGGAAGAGCAGGGCCTCGACGAGAAGCAGGAGCAGCACGCAGCGGTCAGGCGTGAGGCGGAGGCGGCGGGTTTGGGGCGTGGCATCCATGGTGGAAGAAGCCGTTTATCGTGGGGCCTTGTAGCCGAGCTTCTTAGCCTGGGCGAAATCGGCTTCGGCTTTGGATCTGTCGCCCTTGGCCTCGTATGATTTCGCCCGGAGGTAATAGGCGAAGCCGTCTTCCGGATCAAGCATGATAGTCTGCGTAAAATCGGCGATCGCCTTGTCGTACTCGCCTTTGCTTCCATAAGCCACACCACGATGGCGATACGCTCCTAACAAATTGGGCCTGTTGCGGATCGCCTCACTAAACTCGGCAATAGCCTTGTTGTGGTCACCTTGGTGTGCAAACGCCATGCCTCGATAAAGTTGCAGGACGGCTTTCTGCTCGTTTGTAATCGACTCGTTCGCGAGGGTCGCCGCTAAGGTGAATACATGGTCGCTCTGTCCTTGCAGAGCCAATTCGCGGAGCAGGATCAAGTCGTAAACCCGTTCACTGTGTTTCCAATATGCCCCATCCTTGTCGCGATGAGTAAAGGAGGACCGAATCCCGGAGTCCGATCGGTCCGCAACATACCAGGAGTGCGGGTCAGTCGATACGCCATTGTCCTTAGCCCAAGGTAGAAACACGTGAATGTAGAACGCCCGCGTCTTTTCTGCCGCGTGGTATTCGCAGTCAGCGATCTTGGCAGTGTACGCCTGTTTTGACAGCCGTCCGGCGATGACTTCGTCCTCGGCCAGGTCGAAGTCTTTCGCGTTCATGACGTTGTATAACTCGAATACCGCCGCACTCCAAAGGGTCTCGAAGGAAAGGTCCTCACCTTTCGTCGCCCCCTCGAAAAGCGTCTTGCGTATACGGATATCTCCCGGCCTCTTGCTCGTGGGTGGGCGGCTTTGTGCAACGGCGTCCGCAGGTTCGGTAGCGTCCCAGACAAGCACGTTGCACAAGTCCTCGCCGGCGAATTTGCGTGCTGCCCATTTCTGCAACACTTCGGCCTTTTCACCGAATTGGGTCATCTTGGGGCGATCGTGCAGCATGCGACGCACTTGCTCTTCGCCCTGCCGAAGTGCAGCGGATGTGAGCGGCTGCTTGAGCCAACTCTCGAATTTGGCTGCCGGGTCATTCGGGTTAATTTCAAGAACCCTATGAAGATCGTCAATGCCGGCCTGGTAATCCCCATGGTCAATTCGCAGTGCAGCCCGAAACTCGTAGTTGTACGGAACCTTTGGACTCAGCCGTACTGCCTCATCACAGTCCGCAATCGCCTTGTCGTATTGATGGGTGCTCTGATACGCCCAAGCACGGGAGCGATACGCCACAACGTCTTGTGGATCGAGACGTATGGCCTCCGCGAAGTCTGCGATGGCCTTGTCGAACTCTTGCCTCTTCCGGTATGTACGGCCGCGATGGTAATACGCATCGGCTTTCTTAGGAGCTAGCCGAATGGCTTCGTTGAAATCCGCAATTGCCGCGTTCAGATTACCCATTCTGCTATGCGTGACGCCTCGATTGCCGTATGCGTTCGCGTCTTTTGGGTCTAGCCGGATGGCTTCATCGTAGTCACGGATCGCATTGGTAGGGTCACCGTTGTCATCGTAGGTGTTGCCGCGTTCAACGAGGGCCGCCACATATTTCGGATCAACTTGAAGGGCCGCGGTGAAATCCGCAATTGCCATGTCACAATCGCGTTTCCCCTGGTAGGTTCTGCCTCGCCCGTAATAAGCCTGACTACTTTTTGGATCGAGCCGTATGGCTTCCCTGAAGTCTGCCAACGCCTTGTCGTAATCACGGAGCTTGCGGTATGCGGTCCCTCGACAGCAAAATACCCTCGCATCTCTCGGGTCGAGCTTGATCACGTCGGTGTAGTCCGCGATAGCTCTGACATGATCGCCTTTGTTTTCGAAGGCGAGGCCACGATCATAATAGGCCATGGCATAATCCGGTTTGCAACGGATCGCCGCCGTAAAATCTTCGATTGCCGCTTCAGGGCATCCTTTACTGGCTCGAACGACAGCACGGCTGTAGTACCCTTCAGCGTTCTTCGGATCGAGCTTGATTATCTCCGTATAATCGGCAATCGCTTGGTCGAATTTGCCTTGCCGCCAGTACGCATTTCCTCGAGTTTCGTACGCATAAACCTGTCGCGGATTGAGACGAATTGCCTCCGTCAAGTCGGCAACGGCCTTCTCCAGGTCGCCCTTGCCCACGTAAATCCATCCCCGCACGCCAAATGCCACGCCAAGTCCAGGCCTGAGCACAATTGCTTGATTGCAGTCAGCAAGGGCGTTGTCCAAGTCGTGTCTTCTGGCAGACGCGTTGCCACGGTTCGCATACATCTCAGCATTCTTTGGATCAATCCTGATGGCTGCATCGAAGTCAGCTATGGCCTTGTCTTCGTTGCCCGACGTAACGTACGCCATCCCTCGATTGCCGTAAGCTGCAACATCCTTCGGATTGAGCCGAATGGCCTCTGTGTAATCGGCAATCGCCTTGTCGTGGTCGCCCTTTTTCCCGTAGGCCCAGCCCCGGTTGTTGAATATCTTGCTGTCCTTGGGGTCGAGCCTGATGGCCTCATCGTAGTCAACGATGGCTTTTTCCTGATTTCCCTTCTCGGAGTAGCTCCATCCCCTTACGGAGTAGGCGAAAGCCAGATTGGGGTCGATCCGAATCGCTTCATCGGCATCAGCGATGGCCTTGTTGAAATCGCCTTTTCGCCCATAACTACGGCCGCGACTCACATAACCTCTAGCACTCTTCGGGTCCATCCGAATGGCGTCGCTATATGCCGCCACGGCCCCGTCGTAATCGTTTTTCTCGAAGCAGGCATTGCCCTTTTGCAAGGCTTCCTTCGCCATATCGTCACTGGCTTCCTTCGCGATCGGACCAAGTTCGTTGGCTATGGCCTTGGCGATGGCCGAATTCACCTGCTCACGCACTTCTCTTAACACGACCACCAGCCAACTGCACGACACCGCGACGACGACAACGAGCACGAGTAGCGATCGGATGCGGAACTGAAATCGCCATCGAAAGATCAAGGCCAAGATAAACCACAGCACCATCGCCAGCATTGCCAAGCCTATGATCGCGACAGCGGTCAACACCGCGTAGCCTTCGCCCCACCAAGGCAAGCCGATTCGACTGGAAAACCAGAGCAGGCACTCCACGACCAGCAGGAGCAGCACCAGCCGATCCGGCGTCAAGCGATACCATCGACGTTGGGGCTGCGACTTGCTCATAACCGCCAGTATAGCACGGCTAACAGCGAGCAGATCAATGTCGAATCAAGCATCCAGGTATCCCGCCCGATGCCTCGCTCCCGCCCACGACGCCAACCTGTCCTCTCCCGGACAACAACCCGTTGGAGTGGGGCGGCTGAATTCCCCTGGGTTTTCGCGGGGAATTTGCGGGTCGCGGGCGAGGGCGGAGTCGGCGGTTTACCTTGCTTGCGGGGTCGGCCGGGCCCAGCGTCGCAAAGCGGCAAGGCGATAAGGACAGGCTGCCGCCGGGAGTTGCGTGCGGCTGGCGATGCTGGGGCAACGGTGACAGTATATCTATGGTGAATCTGCGTTGCGGGCGGCTTGTACCCCAGAACACGTCTTGTGGTACAACTGCCGACCACCTATTCGAGTGCAAGCATACCACCTATTGCTATATGACTTATGCACCAGAAGGGCTGCGATTGCCTCATTTGAGGCTGCGGGGCGGCGAGTAGCCGTCGGCCCCAAATGAGGCTGGCGAGCAGGAATGGGCTGGACTGGGATGTAGCCCACCTATTCGAGTGCAAACATGCCACCTACTGCGTCGCTGCTTATGCAACAGAAGAGCGGGCATTGCCTCATTTGCTCATGGGGTCGGCAAAGACGGTCGGCCGCAAATGAGGCTGGTGGGGTCGGCGTGCCGTAACCGCCACCACAGGAAGATTGCGGCAGCCACAGAACGAGCACGTGATGATCGCGGAGATCGCTTCGTTTTCGCCGAAACCAGAACCCACGTGCCCAAGCGAGGCATGGAGACCCTCTCGGTCCCAATGTACTCGGCCATGGGCCTCTGTTACTTCACGATCGCAACCGTCAGCTTGGTGGTTTTATCAAACATTTTGCCGGAAGCACGGTAATAACCAACCAGGCTGACTTCGATTGTCATCTTCGAGCCGACAAGATCCTTTAACTTGACGTCGTCGAAGTTAATCGTCGCGGCGATCGGGGCCATGGCACAACCGCACGGACAAGCTTTGCCGTCGTGGTAGCTACATGCATGCAACCGTTTGAGCAAGTGCGTGTTATCGGGGAAGACGATAATCGGGCCGCCGCCAGCAACGAGTTCGCCAGGGACATCGATTTCGTAGGAGAGATCATCCATCCCCGTCACTTCAAGGAAGACTTCGTCTTTCAGAAGGTTGATTACAAGCAACGGAAACTTCGAAGGGCTTGCTGACCCGGCCGATATCTGCTTCGGATAAACTACTCGAAGACCCTCGTCAGTCCCTTCGGGCGTAAGATGGACCGTGACGCTTGCCTCGGGCGTAGTGGTCGTCTTCTCGCCCTTTGCCGCACCGTACACGATCACGGCGGCAGACAAGAGAATCATGGGCACATAAACGACGATTTTCGAGGAGAACACGGCAGGTTCCCTTTCCGTGCAGCAGTTTGCTTACGACGACCTTGGATGCGGTTGCAGGAAATGGCCAGCAACCGTTCCAGTTGTGTGTCGATTTGCCGGCGGTTCCATACGCCGTTATCCTTCTATTCGTAGTCGGCACCGAAATTTATTCGCATCCGTTTGGAAGTCTTGCCCGCACGAAACGACCAGCGTCGAGCAGCCGCTGATTATAGGACGCCAGCGTGGGCTGCGATATGGGGCTGTCGATTAGGTTCGTCCGCCAGGCATCGGTGGCGGCGTGCCCTTGAATTCCTCAATGATCTTCAATGCTTCGCTCGCCGTTTGTCGAACTTCTTTATCCTTGTCCTGAACGAGTTTCTCAAGCGAAGGCACGGCGACGGAACCCATTTGCCAAAGCGAGAACACAGCCTGTTTCCGAGCCCAAGGGCTCTTGCCTTGGGCATTGAGAAATCGAACAACCGCTGGAATGGAGGCGGGACCAATCCTGCCCAAGGCTTTCGATGCTGCGACTACATTGACGTGATATTCATCATCAAATCGTTTGACGAGGGCGGGGATAGCTGGCTCCGCTGCTCGGCCAATCCGCCCTAAGGCATAGGCAGCAATATGGCGAACATCTCGATCATTATGGTCGAGCAGATTGATGAGCAGCGGCACAATCGTATTCGCCTCGGCAGTAATCTGCCAGACCGCCAGAGCGGCATGAGCACGAACGAATCCATTCTCGTCCTTGAACGATTCCTTGAGAGCCGCAGTAGCGGCACTTCCCGAGGGGCCAAGGTTTGCCAGAATATTTGCGGCTTCTACGCGAACCGAAGGTTCAGGGTGCTTGAGCGTATCGATGAGGACAGGAACGTCGGTCTTCACATCAAGCCCGATCCACTTCAATGCGGCGGCAACTTCGCCGCCCCCAACCCAATGCTCTTGATCCTTGAGCAATTCCATGAGAGCGGGCACCGCCGCCTTCGCTCTGGGGCCAAGAGCTCGAAGTGTCCTCGTGGCCCACCAGCGGGTCTCCCAATCCGGATCCTTGAGCGTGTCCGTGAGGGCCGGTACGGCCAACGAGCCCATTTTGCCAAGGACTTGCACAACCTTTCGACGAAATACGACATCCTTATCCTTGAGCAATTTTGCAACGCTCGTGGCCCCTGTTTCACCGAGGTAGCCGAGGTGCGTGGCGAGTTCAATTGCCGATTGCACTTTCTCTTCGTTTATCAAGCCGCGATGGATCGGCGTAGTGATCTCCGTATGCAGGCCTGTCGTCAGCAGGACAATGACGGCCAACCGCCATGCGTCTGAGTTCTTCGCGTCGCCCGTGTCCTCCGGGCATTGTGCAAGTTTTGGCAGTTTGACTTCGCAAATCCTCCCGAGGGCCACGGCAGCAGTTTCTTGGACCTGAGTCTCCGTTGCCTTGAGCAGCCCAACGAGAGCCGGAATCGCCGATTTCGCCTCAGGACCGATCTTGCCCAAGGCGTAGGCGGCAGTCATACAGAAGTCGGGATCATCATTTCCCAACATTTCGATTAGCGATGGAACGGCCCTCATGCGGAAGCTTATCAGTTCGCAAATCGCCTCACGTTGCAGCGTGGGGTTCTTGTCTTTCGTTTGGGACATCCACTGCTCGAAAGTCTTGCCGTTACGCACCGACTCGTCGTCTTGCACCTCGGAAATGGGTTGCGGGGAAGGTTCCGTCTCGGATTTGGGCTGGCATCCAAGGCAGACGCCGACAAGAATGCAACTCGCCAACCAGCCGATCGTCTTCATGTTCATCTGAAATGGCCCTGAATTCGAAGTGCCGGGCAAGTTGGCGGCAAAGAACCGGGCTGGGTGTTAACCCGTGCAAGCATGCAAAAAGCTGGCCGCAACCGCAATCTGAACGGCGACCAGAGTGAGTCGGCAAGGGAGTTGAGGAGTGGCTTCACGAGGCTCATATCGGTCTATTCGCCTCAACTGGCCAATTTTATTCATCATCCCGAATGGAACCCAGCTCACGCATCATTCGCGTGGTTGATAGCGGGGTGCCACAACGATATCGCTACGGTGATATGCCCCCGGCCCAAGCAACCACCAGACGCAGCCGAAGAGCGGGTACGTGCGGAGATCGAATGGCGGGCAGCGATTCGGACGCTCGTCAGATAACCCATCGTAGGGGCATCGACGTGCTGAAGCAGGACCACCAACGGGCCGCAGGCATGGCTTTTGGCGACACCGCCTTGCGTGACTACTTCACCGTGCCAAGCGTCTGGCATCCTCGCCGACGGCAGGCATCGCAGCGAAAGGGGATGCGTCGTGGGAAGCCAGAAGAGTTTGATCACATGATGAAAATATGGACGGACTGATGATGTAGTCGGGTTGGGCCTGCAATGGCGGCAAGCCATCGTCGAAGCTTATCCGCGTTTGACGTACTCGGCTACTGGTCACTTTGGGCGGATCGTGATCTCCGCACTTCGGCGAGGAAGGTCTCGGCATACTGCCAATCGTGATCAACTAGAACGCGTTGGCGGAATTCGTCGACAATTCTTGGAGATGCCTGCCCTTTCGCACGAACGATCTCAGCCGCCGCGTCATCGTACCAGTCCGTATGCTGCTCCAATTGAGACCTCGTGCCGCAAAACGGAAGCAACAGCGGATAGACGAGTCCCCAACGTCGCCACAAACCTGTGCGGAGTCCGGGGTCTGCGGAGTCCGAGTCCGGGGTCAGGCTTACGTTTTGTACTTTGCTTTGCAAAGCACAAAACGTAAGCCTGACCCGACCCCATTCGCGTTCGTTCGCGCCATTCGCGCCATTCGCCGCTGGACCAAGACACCATGACCCCATTCGCCGACCTCATTCGCCATCAAGCACGCCGAATTGCAAGCCGTATAGTACAAAGCGTAAGCCTGACCCCGTCCGCCGTCCGGCAGAGAACGCTACGCCGTGCGAGTTGAGTGCCTCCACGATCTGTGCGAACGCCGCAGGCTCACTTACCAACAGTTCCAAACGCCATTCCTGCATATTTCCGCTATCGCCCGCATGCATCGCCCGCCATCACTTCCTTCATGCTACCACCCGCCCGCGACGCAAGCAACCAGCCAGACGCAGCCGAGGAGGGTGCGGAGACAGCGGGAAGCAGGACAATCGACTAACCTGACGCGGGGGCTTCGATGCTGCTGGAGAGGCAGGGGGAGCCGACAGCGTATGGCGGCGTCTAGCATCATCGCCCACGGCAGGCATCGCAGCGACGGGGAAGGCGTCGTAGGAAGCCAGAAGAATTTGATCACAAGATGAAAATTCAGAGGCTCGTCGTCCTGCTACGCGGGGCTCTTGCCGCTTGTCTTAGTCACGCGAGTTCTGCTCGTGAACTGGCCTATCAGGAGGCCAAGGTTGGTCCTCACCACCATTCGCCTTTGCTTCGTATCTTAACCTTGCACGTCGGCAAAACGTCCTTGATTTGATTGATCTTCTCGGCGGGCACACCCGTCCACAAGACCACGAACTTCAGCTTCCTCAAGCTCTGTAAGTATGGCAGAATTGCGACCACGTCGGGATCGTCGCCGTCCAAATCAACTCGCACGACGCGATGGCAGAAATCGACACCGATCATCGAAGCGGGCCAAGACGGCTCATCTTGGTCTTTTCCATGGCCGGTGCGGCCTTCGTCCCTGATCTCGTAATCGTAATGGACGTGATATCCCATTCCGGCCAATGCCGTCACGATTTCCCGTTGTCTTTGTCCTTCAATGGTCCGCAAAGGCACGAAGACGGCGAGCATGATGCACGTCGCGACCCCAAGCAGCCCGGTGGTGGCCCGCAGGTTTATCGCCGACTGGCGGCTTCGGTGGTCGCAGACCAGAGCATAAACGGTAGCGACAATAAGGAAAATCAGGCACGCCGCGATACCGACTGCAAGCATGCCCACGAGGGAATCCCAAGCGAAACTGCCGTAGAGGATCTGGCCGAGGCCGATCGCGACGAACGGGGCGAGGCAGGTAAGCAAGCCGACCGGCAAAACAGCCACAAGCTCCCAGCGAGTCAAAGGACGGCGAGCCCAAAGCCGGAGTACCGATTCACCGACAAACCCAGCAACGGCCAGCAGACAGGCGATCGCACAGAATCCACAGATTGGTATCGCCCGGACGCAAATGCTCGGGCCGCCATAAAACCCTGACCGATACGTATGCTCGTGGACGTAGCTGCAGCACAGGGCATACCCAATCCCGCAGACAGCGAACGCCACGACCAGGCATATTCTCGCCATGCTGATGCGATTCAGATAGCGGCGATATTCGGGGGAATCGGGGCTCGTCATGGCTTTTTGGCTATCGAAGGTCGCCTTTATTGCTTCGTTCTGGCCCTATCCTTCATGCTACTGCCGCCGTATCTCGTTGGCAAGCAACCGAACTGACCGGCCTGCACTCTGCCCACGTCGTGCCTCTTGTCTCCCACAGCTCCAATGCGGCAGCGGCATTAGCGAGGCCAGAACTGCACGATTCGCACCGTAATGGACGCCGACAGAACCAAGCCCAGGAGTCCGCAAAAGGCTATCCAGAAACCGGGTGTCCGTTTCGTCGATAGCCTGGTCTTGGTAGAGATATAGCCGCCCAAGGTTGCCCCGCACACGCAACCCACGCACCCGACGCCAAAGACGAGCTTGGCATACGGCCCCGCCCAAAGCGGCACCATTCCGAGAACATTGATTATGACAAGGGCCAGCACGAACAGGATACCACAGCCCGTCGTCAGCTTGCTGTCGTCGTCTGGCATATTCGACTCCTCGTTGGCCTCTTTCTATGTTACCTCCCATCACTCACCCCCGCAACCACCGCACCCGCCGGCCTTCTCGGCCCCGCGGTCGTGGCATCGACGGCGAGCAACACGCTGGGGATAGCGGCCTTTGGCTGCCGTTCTGGCCAAGCGGGGTCAAAAATGCCGCTGGCAGGGCGTCTCGAACGCCCTGATAGCGGCATTGCCAGTTGACGGCGGCCACGCCAGCGACGAAGATGATCGTAGAGGCCGATGGCCCACGCAGAGGTCCTTGGTGACCACGGGCGGCTTCTGCGATTCTACGTTCGGAAAGGCAATCCCATGAACCGTGCCACTCTCCTGCTGCTGACACTGGGCCTGTCGCTTGCTTTTATGCCCTGGGGTTGTTCAGCCAAACCGAGTTCGCAACAGTCCAAGACCACTGCCGAAAAGGAACAAGATAGAGCGATTGCCGAAATCGAGAAAATCTGTGGGAAGGTCACCATCGATAAAAACAGTCCTGGCAATCCTGTTATTGAAGTGGCTCTGGTGCAACTACGGTCCATCGACGCCGGGTTGGCAAACGTCAAAGGAATGACCCAACTACGAGTGCTTAACCTATTATGTTCTGGTTTTACTGACGCTGGGCTAGCGAACCTCGAAGGATTGACGAAACTCCAATCTTTGATTCTGGAATCGACCAACATTACCGACTCCGAGCTTGAGCATCTCAAAGGCTTGACCCAACTCCAATCGCTGGACCTGCTGGCCGTGCAATGCATCCTCGCCCTTCTCGACGCGATCGCCGATCAGGCCCACGGTCATGGCATCGACTGCCTGCTGCCGGCCCCGTCCCACTCCGTCGCAGCCCCGACATGCACGCCGGTCCTGCTCGCACCCCTCTTTTGCCAAGACAATAAAAATATAGGGCAGCGGCGATACGAACCGCACTTGAATAAGGCTCCTATGCCGTCTTGACGGCGATCTCAGAGGGGCGATATGCTGGGCTCCGGGCTTCGGTCTGTGAACGGGCCGCACCAGCCGTCTTCATCCATCGTCCTTCCTGGAGAACGTCAGTGGGCAACTTCTTAGCCGTTTCTGCCTTCCGCGATCAGTCTGTCGAATCAGTTGTATCGAACACGATCTCCTACGCCGCCAAATATGGGACGACCTGCAAACCTATGGGACCGGGGAAAGTGGATGAGCGTACGGATGCCATCATCTTTGCTCCGCAAAAACGATGGACCCTGGTCTTGTGGCCTCAATACTTCAACGTCCACGACATCGAGCTATGCCGCATTTTGTCGGCCGATATGCCATCGCTGGTGTCGACAGTGCATGTCTACGATGACGACTATTGGGTCAATGCGATCTTTGATAAAGGAGTCACGGTCAGTTTATTCGCCTCGGTCCCTGGGTATTTTGCAGAGACAGAGGAGGATTTGGAGAAGCTGAAGGCCAAGTGGTCAGGCGATGCAAATTCCATTTCTCAGGCCCTGTCCGCACCACGGGAAGCAATTGCCCCGTACTTGGTCCACCTGGACGCAGAGAACCCAAACGACCCCGGCAAGGTTTTTCCTGATGATGAGTTCGAGTTGCAGAACTTCTGGGTCTTCACCGATCTCTGGCGTCGGCTTGGGATTACCTACCCTGCCGACATGACCAATTATGCAGAGCGGCTTCAGCTTCCAAAGGACTTCGGCCGAAAGCTGCCATTCAGCGACCAGTTCGAGTTGTGATCTGCTGTGTCCCGCGGGCCATCCGGCATGCGTACCCCGCCCGCCGCGAGCAAGGATCCGGGGCTGGAGGAGCGGTGGCTGGCGGACGGAATGCAGGTTGGCGGTGGCGGACACGAGCTACGAGGGCCGGCGGCAGGACCATCACACGGCAGAGCACTACTGAGTTCTGGCGACACGGAAACCACCGCAGTTCGTTGCAGTGTTTTCGACGATTCCACCGCGATCGGCAGAACGAGCATGGACTTGAACGGTAAGCCACGAACTACCGCGAAGCACGCGAAGCTCTCCGTCTCTCGGGCCAGTTGGATCGTCTACTGGGGATCCGGCGTAGTAATCCTCGTCAAACCAATCTGAGCAATACTCATAGGCATTCCCGTGCATGTCATATAGCCCAAAGGAATTAGGTTGAAATGAGCCGACCGGAGCGGTGAATACATAGCCGTCGCTTGCTTTTATCGTGCATTTCTCGGCCGGGAATTTCGCCTTGATCATCGCATCGGCCACATTGCCGACCTTGGCCAGAGTTTCCGGATCGTCGCCACTGTAGTATCTTGTTGTCGTCCCTCCGCGGCAGGCGTATTCCCACTCCGCCTCTGTTGGCAGCCGATACGTTTTGCCTTCCTTACGGCTAAGCCACTTGCAGAAAGCAGTTGCATCGTTCCAACTTATGACCGTTACAGGGTGCTTGTCCGTCTGCTCGAAACCTACGTTGTGCCAAGAGTAGCCTATGTTGAACCTGTAGTCTTTCTCATCTGGGTTCCACCCGTAGGCACCCGGTGGTTCATTCTTCTCGGCGTCGGTCTTGTACCCCGAATCCTTGATAAACTGCCGAAACTGGCCTCGCGTGACATGGTACGTGCCCAGATAGAATGGCCGCGTAATGCGTACCCGATGCTGCGGATGCTCCCATTTGAACCAATACGTGATTCGAAGACTTACACCGTAGGTCTTATTGAAAAACGCAGCCGTTTCTTCCGCCGACTCTTTGCTGCCCATCATGAACTCGCCCGAAGGCACGAGCGTGAGCTTCATGCCGATCGAGTTGGTGATCTGCTTAGTGGTGGGCTTGGGCTCTGCGGCGGTTGCCAGACTGGCAATCAGAAAGAGCGACGCCAAGAGTGCGATCGACGAGAACGGCTTCAGGATTGTGCTCCTTGGTCAAGCAGGCACGCGATAATAGGAATAAGGTCAGTCTAAGCCGTGCTCATGGCAGCCGTCAATCGGTGCCGAGCGGGCGTAATCCAGCTGGGCAACAGCCACGAGCTGCACGACGGCTCCGTTTCTCATCTACTTATCCGCCATAAGTTGGGCGACACGGAAGCCTTGGTTGTAAATAGGTTCTCCGGACACGTCGGCACGAGACGCCGACCGGCACTGTACGGCAACGTGGCAAAAGCCGCCGCCCCGGGTCACGCGGAGCGAGTCCCTTCTGGGCCCAAATGCCCCATGTACGATGATCGAGCCTGTTGCAGGCCCAGCCGGATCTGTTACCGCCTCCGCCCCATAATTTCCGTACCAATCCTGGCACCGCTCCCAGACGTTTCCGTGCATATCAAAGAGGCCCCATGCGTTTGGCTTCTTTTCGCCAACAGGATGCGTCTTGCCGCCTGAGTTCGCATCGTACCACGCATAATCGCCCAACTTCGATTCATCATCTCCAAAGCAATAGCGAGTCGTGCTTCCGGCCCGACAGGCATATTCCCATTGGGCTTCTGTCGGCAGAACGAACTTGCCTTGGTCGCCGACCTTTGCTTTGAGCTTGCCGAGGAAAAGCTGGCAGTCGTCCCAGCTGACTTGCTCGACTGGATTCCTTGCTCCCTTGATACGGCTAGGATTGCCTCCCATCACCGATTCCCATTGCTCCTGCGTCACCAAAAACTTGCCCAGGTAAAACGGCTTGGTAATGCGAACGCGGTGCTGTGGCTTTTCGAGGGCAGCAAAGACTCCCTTGTCAGAATCCGGCGAGCCCATTAGGAACTCGCCCGCAGGGATCAGAACCATCTCCAACTTGATGCCCTTGCCGACGTTCACAGTAAGTTCCTTTGGCGGGCTCTTTGCCTTATCGCCTGCCTCCTTGGGTTCTGCGGCTCCGACGGTAAAACTGCCAACCGCCACCAGGACCACCACGACGACTGTTGATACTTGTCGGAACATGGAACCAAACCTCCTCCAAGTTAGTTGCGGCCGATCGCCACGCACGATGCCGTAGGCCGCTGCATCCAGTTTATCGGCGGCTCCTGGTGGTCGTCAATCGTGCCAAAGGGCGTACATGCCGCCTTCGGGCGGCTCGTGACCGCGATTTTCTTTTACCTATCCGCCATTACGAGCGATCAGGATGCCGCCGCAAATCGCACCTGCCTTCCGATCACCAGGGCGTCGAGGACCGGCGGTGGGCATTTCAGCGGGTGATTTTGCAGTTGGGCAGGGCCCGCTGGAGCTTGGCGACACCTTCGGACGTTACATGCGTCCCTTCGAGCATCAAAACTTGAAGTTCGTTCAATCCTTCGAGATGTACCAACCCGGCGTTCGTGACCTTCGTGCCACCGAGATCAAGTCCTCGGAGCTGGTTCAAGTCATGGAGATATTCCAGACCCGCATCCGTGATCTGGGTGCCGCCGAGTCGCAGTTGCCGGAGCCGATTCAGCCCTCCGAGTCTTTCTAGCCCGGCGTCCGTGACCTGTGTCTTAGGAAGGGCCAACCCTTGTAGGCCGGGCAAGCTTTTGAGGCATTCCAACCTAGCATCCGTGACCTCAGGCCCGTCGAGGAGAACCACGAAGACACCAATGAACAAATCGTCGCCAAGCAAATTCCGCAACCAACGTGGTCCCCGAGATTTTGCAGTTTGAATTGGCACACCCGACGAATCGAACAGATCGTCATACAATACTATTCCTTGCCACTTCGTAATCTCCGCCACTGCCTCCTTCTGTCTCCTCGCCGCTCGCATCTCCATAGCCAGCCAACTGCACGGCACGGCGACCACGACGACCAGTACCAGCAACGATCGCAAGCTGAACTGAAATCGTCGCCGAAAGACCACCGCCACGCCGAACCACACGAGCATCAGAACCATCGCCACACCGACGCATGCCACTCCCGTCAGAACTGCGTAGCCCTTGTGCCACCCCAGCCAGCCGAATCTATCCGACAGCCACAGCAGACCCTCGACCGCGAGAAGCCCGACCACGAAGCGACCGGGCGTGACGTGGAACCAGCGGGATTGCGTCGGGGCGTCCATTGTGGAAGAAGCGGTCTATCGC
>CAZTPX010000199.1:0-16238 GCA_964615095.1 uncultured Planctomycetaceae bacterium
TCATGTGCGTTTGCAGATCGAAGAGAATCTGCAAACGGTGTTCGATCTTGCGGAGAAAGTTATAATTCTCGCCCAGCAACACCCGTTCCTGGTTGGTCAGGCAGCCGCACTGCTCCAGGCGGATCATGGCCTCCAGCGTATTGGCGGTCCGCAGTTGGGGCAGGTCGCCGCCGTTGAGCAATTGCAGGAACTGGATCACGAACTCGATGTCGCGAATACCGCCGTGGCCCACCTTCACGTCGCGGCCCTGGTCGTCGCCGCGGACATTCTGCTCGATCCGCCGCTTCAGGGCCTTGATGCCGCTGATGTCGGCCCGGGCCAGGTAACGGCGATAGATCCAGGGCGAAAGCTGGGCAAGGAATTGGTTGCCCAACTCAAGATCACCGGCGACCGGCCGGGCCTTGATGTAGGCCTGCCGCTCCCAGGTGCGGCCGCGGCCGTCGTAATACGCGAGCATCGCCGGCAGGCTCATCACCATCGGCCCCCGCTGACCGTCGGGCCGCAAACGCAAATCGACGCGGTAGACCGTCCCCAGTTCGGTGTTCTCGGTCAGCAGGCGGACGAGTTCGCGGGCCAGGTGGTCGAAGAACTCGTGGTTGCTCATCGGACGAGCGCCGTTGGTCTTGCCCTCGCCGTCGTACAGAAAAATCAGATCGATGTCGCTGGAATAGTTCAGTTCGCAGCCGCCAAGCTTGCCCATTCCGAGGATCACGAAGCGGGCCGCTTGGCCGTCGGGGCCGATGGGATCGCCCCGCTGCCCGCGGATCTTCCGCCAGGCCGCGCGGAGGGCCCCTTCGAGGATGGCGTCGGCCAGGTAGGAGATTTGTGCCGTGACCGTTTGCAGGCTCTGCTCGCGGATGATGTCGCCATAGGTGATCCGCAGCGTTTCGCGGCGTTTGAAGCGCCGCAGTGAACGCAACACGGTCTGCTCGTGTTCCAGGGCCGAGATTTCCGCAACCAGGTCCTCGACGAGCATCTGCCGGGCCACCGGCGCCCCCTCGGTCAGCCGCAACAGGTCGAAGCCCTCGGGGTCGGCAATTAAGAGGTCCGAGAAATGCTGGCTGGTGGAGAAAATCTGTACGAGCGTAGGCAGGGCCGTGGCGTCGCGCTCGAAGAGCGTGCCGATGCTCAGCGGATTGCGGGCTTGGCCCACAAAGCGGTCCAGGTTGTTGAGGGCCATGTCGGGATCGGGGCAGCGGGCCAGGGTTTGGCCAAGTTGATCGCAGATCCCCGCCAGGAGGTCGAGCGTGATGCCCGTGGAGGCCATGCTCACCAGGGCCGCGTGGGCGCGGCGGAGATCAATCACCCCCAGGCGATTGAGGAACTCCTGGGCGGCGTCGGCGTTGTCCAGGTAATGGCGAAGGGTGGAGATATCCATAAGGGCAAACGGCAAGGAAACGGGCATTTTGGAGTGCGGCGCGGGCACCATGTACTCATGGTCGTCGCCGCGTTCTTGTTTTTGGCCTTTGCCTTGAGAGAACGAACTCGTTGGTTGGATGCGGAAGGACGTAAAGGCATTTCTACCGGGGATTTGATTGCAGCCAAGCGTCCAGGTCGGCAAGCGACCTGAAATCGAAGAGGGCTTCGCCGAGTTGATCGAGGCGTTCGGTCGACAAGCTCTCAATCCGCTGTTGCACTGCCGGGTCAAGATCGCCGAGGCACTTGCGCAGTTGACGCAGCACCAACTTGCGCTCGTGATCCAAGCCCTCTTGTCGGCCCTCTTGTCGGCCCTCTTGTCGGCCCTGTTCCAAACCTCGTTCCATCCAACTTGTTACGATCTCCATCACGCTCTCCCTTTCTTGGGGGTGAAGGTCCTGCAACTCCACCCCGAACTGTTGTTCTTCTTCTATTGTAAGCTGAACGTACGAATCGATAAAGCCCGAGACCAATTCCCGTCGGGCAGGGTCGAGTTGGAGCTTGGCCAGCATCCGCAAGCAAGCCAGCTTGACCCGTGCCCCCTCTTTCGGTCCCCTTTGCATATTCGCCATCAACGCCGCAAGGATCGGGCTGGTCCGTTCCTCGAAATCCTGCCACGCCAGTCGGTTCAGTTGCACTACGCGAAACCGGAACGAGAGCACGGCCAAATCAGGGAAGTCGATATGGTACTCGTCGGGTTCCGGCTCCTTTGGCGTCTGAAACGAGAACAGCGCGATCGGGTAGACAGGCAAGTCGTATTTCTCATGGAAACGGGCGAAGTACGTGAACATGCGCTGTGAGAAGATGGTCTGCTGCCGGGCCTGCGATTCGAGGTGGATCAGGAAGCCCAGGGGCTGTCCGCGGAACTTCGCCTTCGCCACGAGGTCTACCTCGTGACGTTCACCGTGGGTGACGTCCGTAAAGACCTCCTTGTCCAGAAACTCCAGCGAGCCAGGATCCAGGTACGTCACCAACTCCGGACAGAACACTTCCAGGAAGTCCACGAAGAATGTTGTCAGCAATTCCTTGAAAAGGCGGTCGTGGTCCATCGATCTACTCCGGGGGGCGCGCGTAGCCAAACTCTAGCAGAACACGGCAGACCGTGCCTGTCAAGCCGACAGCCACAGCGTGTCGGAGCGTTGCTGCCATGCCGACGCGAACACAGAATGCCTGCCGTCTTCTCCTTGCCAAACGCCCAGACGAATGTCACCATCCTTGTGCGCGAAGCTTGAGCGGTTCAGGACCTACGGCGTGCGGATGGCGATATCATCCGGCAGCTTATCGAAATCCGTCGCGCCGGCATACTTCTTGAGGTCATCCAACGAATTTGCCCCGCCATCGTCCTTGCCGTTCCTGCCGACACTGTACAGTAAATAGCCATTGCCTTGCGGCCGGTAACAATACGCTTGATCGGAAAAAGGATCCTTGGGGATATCGGCGATATACTTGGGCGATAACTCGGCAAGGCTGCCTGGATAGGCGGCGCGATCGTTGTGATACTCGGCCAGGGCGAAGGCAAAATCCGTCAACTGGGTTCTTACAGCGTTGAGCGCCTCCGCGACCGCGTAAACCTCGAAACCGGCGACGCCGTCAGAACCGAAGAGAATGTCGGCGAGTTGCCGCGAAATATCCGCCTTGGAAGTCTGTGGCGATAGAAACTTCGCGAGCTCAGCAGGATCGATGACGCGGTTTGCAGCAACGCGAGCGGCTGCATCCAACTTCCCCAAAGCCTGGTATCTTTGAAATAAGGTCGGCTGCCGCCATGCCTTCTCAACTTCATCGAGCCCGGCATTATACTTGCGAAACACGATATCCCAATCGACACGGCGGTCGGCGAGCAGTTGTGTGCGGCTCTCTTTATTGCGGTCTTTAAGGGAAAAACCACCGCATAGTCTCAATGCCGCCGGATCGCCTGCCGCGACGCTCCATACAAAATCGAGGCTAAACAATCGTTCCCCCAGGAAATAACTCTCCATAGGCGGCAGGCCGGGCAATTCCAACAATTCGCGGCGAAATTGCGTGAGTTTTTCCGACGTTGGATGCGCGTGGTGAATGATCGCCACTTCTCCATCATAGGCCGATCTCTCCAGCCCGCGAGCCACGATTCCGTCGACGAGCAGCGCCTTTTGCCCCATCAAGCGGGCAAGCCGATGGCAAACAAGCAGATCCCGCCATGCCGCATCGACCTTGCCCTCAGCCACCTCTTGCATAGCGCGCAGTCGCAAGAGTTCCACCGCGCAACGAAAACCGGAAAGATCCATGATCTCAAACGCGTCCAACAACGAGCCGTTTGCCTTGACGACAAGGGGCTCAAAGAACCTGGTTCGATCCGCGGCAGCGCAGAGGACTTCCAACGGCTTCGCATTGCTGTCCAGCCAGTTTGCCAGAACGGGGAACTCCTTGCGAGACCATGGCCGCGACTGCGCTAGACGCGGCTGGTCGAGCGTAATATCGCCCTCCCACTGATTCCGCTCCGGCGTGCCGGACGCAGGACCGTCCTTCACGTACTGCAAGTGCTCATAGAGTTGAACCAGGTACTGCCCCTGGTCCGGCAGCGGCGAGATTCCTAGCATCTTGAAGAAACGCTCCCGCTTCTCCTTGGGAATATCCTTCGGCCCGACTGACCGCCAAAACGGAATTGCAGCGTTGTTCTCCGCCGTTACGCCGCGGCTGCATCGCTCGTTGATCGCGGTTGCATAATCCAGCCAGCCGTCCGACCGAATTGGCCCCGTAAGGCAGGTCGTCTCCTTGGAAATCGTGACCCTCACCGGCCGGCGAATTTGCTGCGGAATGGCACTCGGCGAGGTGTCCTCCGCGCGTAACGTAAGGACGGACACGAAAATGGCTACGGCAACCACGATCCAATAAACAGGAGAACGCAAGCAATTCATAGTTTCGGGTGGCAAACCAATCGGCGATTCAAGATATCATGCTTCTATTGTAAGCTGAAGGTACGAATCGATAAAGCCGAATCGATAAAGCCCGAGACCAATTCCCGTCGGGCAGGGTCGAGTTGCAGCTTGGCCAGCATCCGCAAGCAAGCCAGCTTGACCTGTGCCCCCTCTTTCGGTTCACTTTACATATTCGCCATCAACGCCGCAAGGATCGGGCTGGTCCGTTCCTCGAAATTCTGCCACGCCAGTCGGCTCAGTTGCACTACCCGAAACCGGAACGAGAGCAAGTCGTCAGCGTTTTCGTGCTGAATGTACCCGTCGCACAAAAACCACCGCCAGCAAAAGGGGCAGCAGGACGCCGACCCAGGGCGACAGGGCCACGAGCATGACAGACAAGGACTGCCCGATGGAAAGTAACGCGGCGAGAGAGTCCTCCCATGCCCCGCGGACGCGCGTGCGGTAACTGACCGGTTCCCCGGGAACGAACTCCTTGATCTCGCTGATTTCCAGGTTCACCGTGCTCATCGCCGTCACACTATCCAGCACGTGCAGCCGCCCCTGCAACTGCTCGACCTCTCCCCGCACCCGTGTGATCTCGCGTTCGAGGGTCAGTACCTCGTCCAGTCGGCCCGCGGCCTTGGCGAGCAGATCGTTCAGTCGCGTCTCTTCCTGCTTCTTGTTGCGGATGCGGGCCTCAACGTCGTAATACTCCTCGGTCACATCCTGGGAGTCGGAATTGAGGTTATGGATCTCGCCCAGCTTGCCGGCAGCCAAGAGAAACGCCTCATAGCGCTCGACCGGCACGCGGACCGTCCACTGCCCGCGTCGGAGCGAGCCGGCCGTTCCCATGATCTGGGAGCGGGCCACGTAAGCGCCGAAACGGTCCACCAGGGCGGCGACCTCTTCGGGCACAGGATCGAAGTGTTCGACAACCAGGGTGAGCGTGGCCGTATGGATGATCTTGCGTTGCAAGGTCTCGGCGCCGGGCGGCTGAGACGGTTTGGTCTTGCCCGCCGCAATTGATTCCTGGGAGGCAGCCGGCCTTGCGTCGGCCGACTTGTGGACCATTTCTTTGTCGGCGGTGCGCGGCGCTGCATTCCTCTCAACACCACAACCCGTCGAAACGACAACAACTAGACACCAAGGAATTACCCAGCGCATCGTATACCTCGTTTTTTGATGAAAACCACCCACAGTCGAGATTGGCACAATCCATAGCAAGCGCGAAGCGCCGCCGTGGGGACAATAGCGACCTCGCTGGCGCTCCAGCTTGGTGTCAGTCGAAAGCGGTCTGCCGTCTATTAGATACTCGAACGACAGCAATTATTCCCGAGCCATTCGCAGAATTACTGCGGCTGTGGGCATCTCCGTTGTGCGCCCCTTGACTCACCAGTTCTCGCTGGCTAGGCTGAATACCGCCGCCGGAAATCAAATCTCCTAGCAGAATGGTCTGGTTGTCGGCGGGCGCGTCGATGGATATGAATATGCCCGTTGCCTTAGTGGCAACAATCTGCTGGCCGTGCGCGGCCGGCCGTAGTCGTCCTGTCAGGAGCCGCCGATGAACCTGCGCCGCTGCATCCGCCTATTGCCGATCCTCATCCCCTGCATGGTCTTCGCGAGCGGACCGCTCTGGTCCGCCCAGCAGGCCGACATTCCCCGCATCATCTTCGACTCGGATATGTCGAGCGACCATGACGATGTAGGCGACATTGCCGCGTTGCATGGGTTGGCCAGTTTGGGAGAGTGTAAGATCATCGCCATGATGGTCTCTTCCCGCAACGGCGGGACGCCACTGTGCATGGATGCGATCAACGTCTACTACGGCAAGCCCGGCATTCCTATCGGGGTCCCGCCAGATATCGGCGGAGTCGGGGAATACTGCGGTCAGATCGCTAGCGAATTTCCCCATAAGCTGAAATCGGCGTCGGAATGCCCTCTGGCTGCAAATCTGTACCGGAAAATTCTGGCTTCTCAGCCCGATCGCAGCGTGACCATCGTCACGACCGGTTATCTGAACAACCTGAAAGCCCTGCTGCAGTCCGGTCCGGATCAGTACAGTCCCCTGAACGGCATGGACCTGGTCCGCAAGAAAGTGAAGGTTTGGTCCTGCGCCGGCGGATGCTTCCCGAAAGGAGATGAGTTCAACTTCAGGGTTGTGCCTGACGCTGCCTATCATGTTGTGAACAACTGGCCGTCGGCCGTCATGTATGTCCCATTCGATGTCGGGCAGGCCATCTATACCTGCGGGCGGCTGCCGGAGACGCCGAAGGATAACCCGATTCGCCGCGTCTATGTGGACATCAAGAAGCAGTATCCCTACCCTTCCTGGGGTCAGATCGCGATCTATTATGCGGTCCGCGGGTCGCAGGGCTTGTGGGGCGCTGAGACCCACGGTCACAACAATGCGGACAAGGCTGGCAGCAATTGGTGGAGCAAGGAAAAGGAGCCGCCGCGCGACCAGGCGCAGGGATATTTGCTGGAGAAAGCGCGGACCCCGGTACGGGCGGGAATCGATGCCGTGATCATGTTGCCCCCCAATAATGGTTCGCCGAGCCGGCCAGGCCAACCGACCAACCTGCGCGCCACAGTCGTTGGCGGGAGCAGAGTGGACTTGCAGTGGACGGACAACGCCTATAACGAAAGTGGTTTCCGCATTGAGCGCAAGATCAACGGGGTCTACACACAGATCGCGACCGCGGGCGCCAATGTCACCCGCTATGCGGATACGGGCCTTTCCGCCACGGCCAATACCTCCTATCGCGTGAAGGCCTACAATTCTGTCGGCGACTCGGATTATTCCTACGTCTGGATCTACAGTGGCTGGACAGAGGTTAATTTTATAAATCCAGCCGACCTGCCGTTGTACACCTACTACCAATGCAGCAACCTGAGGATGAGGGGCGGTGACTTCAGGCCCGATCATGTGACCTTGAACAACGATTCCAACCACGGCCCGGATGTGACGATCGACGTCGATGTGAGCGCACTGGGTCATGAAGGGAACTTCTATGTCTATTTCTTCTATCAGGACAAAGACCATTGGTATCGGCTGAACTTTGGCGAGAAGTCGTGCAGATTCGAAAAACGGATCCATGGCACGATCAGCCAGATAGGACCGTCGGTACCGATCCAAAACCTCGGCAACGGCAGCCCGCTCCAACACTGGCGGATCGAGGCGACTCGTTCGGGCACGCTGAAGTTCGTTCGTGAACTGCCATTTGCCTCGCCGGCGGACAAAGCGGCGCAAGTGGCAGGGACGCTTCTGAACGTCGCGGAAGCCTTTAGTCTAACGAGCGGCAAGATCGGCCTCGGCGGCTGGGCCCGTACCCCCGTCTGGGAGAATTTCCGTTTTGACACTGCCGCTGGCGGCGCGACCACGCGCGGCCCGTCCACGGCGAAGGGCTCGCCGTAGATCGGACGCAGTAGTGCAGCCGGAATGTGATGGTCCGGCCGTTCCCGTTTGGGTTAGGACTGACACAGAAATAAGTGTCGTCTTTCGCTCCGCGAAAGTTGCGCAACTTTCGCGGAGCAAAAGGCAACCATGCGATAGTTATTGATTCGCCGGTCCCTAGTCGACGTCACGATACTCCCCTTGATTAACCGATACTCCCAAGTATACTGGCCTCTAAGTCAGCAAGGCAAATTCCTTGTCAGAGGAGAGCTGCAATGTCCGAATCCAGCGAGAGGAAGAACTGTCCATCTTGCGGCGAATCGATTTTGGCGGTCGCCAAGAAGTGCCGGTTCTGCGGCGAGTACTTCGACGAGGAACTGCGCCGAGCCAACATGCCTTCCGCGAGCCCTGTGGAGCGGATGTTGTTGCCCGTCGGCCGGCCCATATCGGCCATCGCCTCCGGCTATCTGGCGTTGTTTGGCGTTATTCCGCTGTGTGGTTTGCCATTCTCCATCGGGGCCATCATCACGGGCTGCGTCGCGTTAGGTGCAATCAAGAAAAATCCGGACCTCTCCGGCGCCGGTCGTGCCTGGTTCGGGATCATCGTCGGCGGCCTCGCCACGTTGTGTTCTCTCCTGGCGGCCGTGGGCGTGGTAGTTGCGAACCTCGGACACCGCTAAGTACCGGTCCAGAAACAACTCCGCGTTTTGGCCGCATCTGCCCTCACCCCCTGCCCCTCTCCCGCGTACGGGAGAGGGGAGTTGTTTCTGGACCGGTACTAAGAGGCTAACCTTTGGGCTCTCGTCATTCAAACGGATTCAGCGGTTTCGGCTGCTTCTCCGCGTAATCGCAGTCCTCCGCCGATAGCTTGGCAAGCGGAGACACGGACCTCGTACTTCATGGTGAATTTGCCGTTGATCGCCCCCTGGCCTATAATATTTATCTGGGTTTGTATTGTGGATTTTCACCCCTGGGAACTTCGGTGTCTGGAACAATCGGGCAGCCACGGCCGGCCAAGCGGACTGTACCGGCCATAGGTCCACGCTTGCGCCGGCTTTTGCTGGTCGTATCGGTTCTAGTGGCCCTTTTGGGGGCTAATTCGCTTTACCTTGCCGCCATTACCGCGTTGGAGGCGGCCTCGGGAAGCGTCTACGAAAACTACTTCTATCAGTACATGTTCCTCGGCCATCTGCTGTTGGGGTTCGTACTGATCGTGCCATTTCTGGTCTTTGCGGCCATCCATTTACGCAACACGCTCCAACGCCGTAATCGGCGGGCCGTGCGGATCGGCTACGTCCTGCTGGTGGCTTCGGTGTTGTTGTTGGCAAGCGGCGTCTTGCTCACGCGGCTGGGAACGCTGGAACTCAAGGCCCCCGCGGCCCGTGTGACCGCGTACTGGCTGCACGTCATCTCGCCATTGGTGATCATCTGGCTTTACTGGCTGCACCGTCTGGCCGGCCCGCGGATCCGTTGGCGCGCGGGGTTGGTGTATGCCGGCGTGGTGTGCGTGCTGTGCGCGGCCATGATCCAATTGCATCGCGCCGATCCTCGCCGTTGGAACGCCGTCGGCCCTCCTGAGGGAGAAAAGTACTTTCACCCTTCGCTGGTACGAACGGCCACGGGCAAATTCATCCCCGCCAAGTCGCTGGACAACGACCGTTATTGCCTGGACTGCCATGCCGACATCCACGCGGGCTGGGCCCAGAGCGTCCACCATATCAGCTCGTTCAACAATCCGGCCTATCTGGCAAGTGTCCGCGAAACCCGCGAGTTCTCCAAGAAGCGCGAGGGTACGGTCGTACGGTCCCGCTGGTGCGCAGGCTGCCACGATCCTGTGCCGTTCTTCAGCGGCGCGTTCGACAACCCCGCCTACGACGACGTCAATGATCCAACGGCACAAGTGGGAATTTCCTGCTCCGTTTGTCACGCGATCACCAACGTCAACAGCACGCGGGGAAACGCCGATTACACGATCGAGGAACCGCTGCAATATCCCTTCGCCTATAGCGACAACCCTCTGCTCCGCTGGGTCAACCGCCAATTGATCAAGGCCAAGCCGTCCTTTCATAAACGGACTTTCTTGAAGCCTTTCCATCGCACGGCCGAGTTCTGCTCCACCTGCCACAAGGTCCACCTGCCCGAAGACGTCAACGATTACAAATTCCTCCGCGGACAGAACCATTACGACACCTATCTGCTCAGTGGGGTTTCCGGCCATGGGGCGCGGAGCTTCTACTATCCCGACGAAGCCAAGACGAACTGCGCGGCCTGCCACATGCCGCTGCTCGCCTCGAACGACTTCGGGGCCAAATTCTTCGATGGCGCCAAGGAGCTGAGCATCCACGACCACTTGTTCCCGGCCGCCAACACTGGCATCGCCTGGCTGCGCCAACGGCCGGACCTGGTGAAGATTCAGGAGGACTATCTGCGCGGCGTGGCCCGCGTTGATATTTTCGCAATCCACGAAGGCAGCACTATCGATGCGCCCTTGGTGGCGCCCTTGCGGCCCGCGGTTCCCGCGCTGCGGGCCGGCCAAAAGTACCTCCTCGATGTGGTGATCCGCACCTTGAAACTGGGCCATCCCTTTACCCAGGGGACGGTCGACTCGAACGAGGTCTGGCTGGACGTAACCGTCAGCAGCGGTGGCAAGACGATTGGCCGTAGCGGCGCCTTGGACGACGGGCGGCAGGTCGATCCCTGGAGCCACTTCGTCAACGTCTTTATGCTCGACCGCGAAGGCAACCGTATCGACCGGCGCAACCCGCAGGACATCTTCGTGCCGTTGTACGACAACCAGATCCCGCCCGGCGCTGCGCAAACCGTCCACTATGCCCTGGACCTTCCGCCGGATCTTGCCGGTCCGGTTAGCATTGCGGTGAAACTGCAATATCGGAAGTTCGACGCGAGGTACATGAGCTTCATCGCCGCCGCGGCGAAAGCCGGGGATTTGCCCATTCGCGGCAACACCCCGGGTAGCCCTTACCGTAATGACTTGCCGATCACCACGGTGGCTGCCGACGAGATCGTGCTGCCCATCGATGGCCGCGCGGCGGCCGGTAATCGGCCGTCGGAGATTCCCCCGTGGCAACGTTGGAACGATTACGGCATCGGGTTGCTGTTGAAGGGGAAGGCGGAATTGCGGCAGGCGGCCGAGGCGTTCTCGCAAGTGGAAAAGCTGGGGCGCTACGACGGGCCGCTGAATCTCGCGCGGGTGTACTATACGGAAGGCCGCCTGGACGAGGCCGTGGAAGCCGCGCGGCGCGCGGCCCTGCACAGCGATCCGCCGCCTCCGCCGTGGACGGTGGCCTGGCTCAGCGGCCTGGTCAATCGCCAAGAGGGGCATCTGGCCGAAGCCGAGCAGAACTTCCGCAGCGTGCTGGAAGGCGGCAGCGCGGAAATGCTCAAGCGGCACTTCGATTTCAGCCAGGACTACGAGGTGATCAACCTTCTCGGCGAGACTCTCTTCGACCGCGCCAAGCAAATCCGCGGTCCCTCCCGCGCGGAGGAACGCCAGGCGCTGCTGCGGCAGTCCGTCGCGCAGTTCCAGAAGACGCTCGCGCTCGATCCGGAGAATGTCAACGCGCACTACAATCTGTCGCTGCTGTACGCTCAGCTTGGCGACGTCGAGCAAGCGGCGCAGCATCGCAAACTGCATGCCCGCTATAGACCCGACGACAACGCCCGCGATCGGGCCGTCGCCGCGGCCCGGAGGAAATACCCCGCGGCAAATCGTGCGGCCGAACGGGCAGCCATCTATCCGCTCCGGCAGCCCCCAACCCCGCCATCCCCGCCTTGACCGGAGACGATTCATGACCGAACCCTCGCCGAATCCCTGCGACGAACCGGACGAAGAACTGCGCGACGACGCCGTCATTGGCCGGGCGCTCCGCTGGTCCTTGGCAATTCTGGCCCTGGGGGGCTGCGCGGCGGCCGCGCTGGTCGTGTGGAATTGGTATCGCCGCGAACCGCCTGCGGTGCATGCGACGGTGGCGATCGCCCCGCAAGTCCGCGACCAGCCCCTGGAAACGGTTCCCGCCGTTCGTTTCACCGACGTGACGCGCGCGGCGGGCATCGACTTCGTTCACTACAACGGCGCCTACGGCGAGAAACTCCTGCCGGAGACCATGGGCTCGGGCTGCGCGTTCTTCGATTTCGACAACGACGGACACCAAGATCTGCTGCTGGTGAATTCCACGGCCTGGCCCTGGCGCGAAGCGGCCGGCGACGCCGCCGGGCGGGCGACGCGGCCGACGTTGAAGCTCTATCACAACGACGGCAAGGGCCACTTCACCGACGTCACCGCCGGCTCGGGGCTGGACGTCTCGATGTACGCTATGGGCGTTGCCGTGGGCGACTACGACAATGATGGGCTCGTCGACGTATTCATCTCAGGGGTCGGTGGAAACCGGCTCTTCAAGAACCTGGGCGGCGGCAAGTTTCGCGACGTCACCGTCGAAGCCGGGCTGGGCGGCAACGCCGATCAATGGGGCACCAGTTGCGGCTTCTTCGATTACGATAACGACGGGAAGCTCGATCTGTTCGTCTGCAATTACGTGCGCTGGTCGCGTCAGGCCGATCTCAGCCAGGGCTTCGTGCTCACCGGGCTCGGTCGCGCGTACGGCCCGCCGGTCTCGTTCGAGGGCACGAATTGCCGCCTCTATCACAACGAAGGAAACGGCCGCTTCCGCGACGTCTCGAAGTCCGCCGGGATCGAAGTACACAATCCGGCCACGGGCAAGCCCATGGCCAAGAGTCTGGGCGTCACCTTCGTCGATTTGGACCACGACGGTTTCCTGGACATTATCGTGGCCAACGATACCGTACAGAACTTCGTCTTCCATAACCGGGGCAACGGCACGTTCGAGGAGATCGGCATGCAAACGGGGCTGGCCTTCGACTCCTCCGGCCTGGCCCGCGGGGCGATGGGCATCGACGCTGCCTGGCACCGCGACGACGGCTCGCTCGGCGTGGCGATCAGTAACTTCGCCAACGAGATGACCGCGCTTTATGTCTCGCAAGGACAGCCGCTGTTGTTCGCCGATGAAGCCGTGGCCTGCGGCATCGGTCCGGCCTCACGATTGGATTTGAAATTCGGCCTGTTCTTCTTCGATTACGACCTCGACGGCCGCTTGGACCTGCTCACGGCCAACGGGCACCTGGAGGCCGACATCCACAAGGTGCAGGCCAGCCAGCAGTATCGGCAATCGGCAAAGCTCTTCTGGAACGCGGGCCCGCGGCAGTCGACCGAATTCGTCTGCGTGGGCCCGGACAAGTGCGGGACGGACCTTTTCCAGCCCATCGTGGGCCGCGGCGCGGCTTATGCCGACATCGATGGCGATGGCGACCTCGACGTGGTCCTCACGCAGAACAACGGCCCTCCCCTGCTGTTGCGCAACGAGTTGAACGGTCGCGCCCACTACCTCCGCTTCAAGTTGGTGGGAACGCACGGCAACCGCGACGCCATCGGGGCCGTGGTCGAGGTCGATCTAGGCGACCGCGTGCTCCGCCGCCAGGTCATGCCCACGCGCAGTTACCTCTCGCAAGTGGAACTTCCGGTGACCGTCGGCCTGGGCAAGCAAACGGAAGTGAAGGGCGTGACGGTCCGCTGGCCGGGCGGAACGATCCAGCCGGTCGCCCGCTATCGCCTCGACGGGCTAACGACTATAATCGAGCAGTAAATCGTTTCCAACGAGGTAGTGCAGTGTCTCCGAATTGCCGTGTTTGTTGGAGTCCCGGCTTTAGCCGGTAAATACCGCCTAAAGGCGGGACTCCAGCGATTGCCATAAATACCAATCTGCGTGAGACACTACATTAGGAGTGTAATCCATGGCAGCCCCAGTTTGCTCCGCGACTTCAGAACCTCTCACGCCGCAGTTCGCGCGCCGCTGCAACGACTGTGGGCATGAATTCCCCGACGGATTTGACGACTCCATCGTTGCCACGCGCCTCTGCGGCAACTATAATCGCGACAGGCGTTTTGAGCGCCGAACCAACGGCGGCGCGCCTCCATGATTCATCCTGCCAACAACCTAAAGGGGGTCTGTTATGTCTAGCCACCTCGGACGTCGTGAGTTCCTCAAGCATTCTGCAGGCGTGGCCGCCCTGGCGGCCAGCGCTTCGGTCGTGGGCGTGCCAGCCGTCCTGGCCGAGCGATCGCCCAATTCGAAACTGAACATGGTCTGTATCGGCGCCAACGGGCGGGGAATGGCCCACGTGCCGGTAGCCGCCAGCGAGCACCTGGTCGGGTTGGTCGATATCGACGACCGGCGGATGGGCGCCACCTTGGACTGGCTGGACAAAAATGTCCCCGGCACGCGGTCGAAGGTCAAGACCTACTACGACTACCGCAAGATGTTCGACGAGATGCACAAGCAAGTGGACGCGCTGTTCATTGCCATTCCGGACCACAGCCACGCCTGCGCCACGATGATGGCTATCAAGCTGGGCAAGCATGTCTACTGCGAGAAGCCGTTGACGCACGACATCTACGAGGCCCGCGCCTTGGGCCAGGCAGCACGCCAGTACAAGGTCATGACGCAGATGGGCAACCAGGGGCACGCCAGCGAAAGCATCCGCGTGCTCCGCGAGTACCTCGAAGCCGGCGCGATCGGGACCGTGCGGGAGACGCACACCTGGACATCCCAGTATTATGGCGATCAGGTGCGGAGGCCCGACGAGCCAGCGCCGGCCGGCGTACATTGGGACGAGTGGATCGGCCCGGGCCCCTGGTGCCATTATCGCTCCGGCCTGCACCCTGGTGGGGGCACACCTGCCTGGTACTTCTGGAAAGACTACGGCACGGGCCTGCTGCCCTGCGTGGGCGTCCATGCTTTTGACGCCGCTCACTGGGGCCTGCAATTGAAGTACCCGACGAGTGTCACGGTCATCGAGCAGGAGGAAAGCAATCCCGGAGTCTGGCCGGCGTTCACTACGCTATGCTATGAATTCCCCCGGCCGGGCCTTCCGCCGTTGAAGGCTTATTGGTACGGCGGGAAGCGCCGCGCGCAGATCGCCAAGGACCATGACGACCAGCTCTTCGGCGCCAAGAATCTCAACCATCCGCATGTGGCCGACGAGCTGGCGGCCAAGTATGGCCTCAATCTGACCTCCTGCGGAACCATCTTCGTGGGCGACAAGGGCTACATGTACTGCGACGAGTACTGCGGCGGCGCGCGGATCGTGCCCGAGGAGCAGCACCGGCAGTTTACGCCGCCGAAGAAGAAGTATGCACGCACCCGCGGCATCCACGCCGACTTCCTGCGGGCTATCAAGGAGGGTGGCGATCCGCCCAGCTCCAATTTCCCCGACGTCTCCGGGCCGTATCTCGAGGCCCTGTTGGTCGGCAACCTGGCCCAGCTCGCCGGGCAAGGCAAGAAGGTCGAATGGGACGGCGCGAACATGCGCTGCACGAACTTGCCGGAGCTGAATCAGTACGTCCGCCGCGAATACCGCAAAGGCTGGTCGCTGTAAGAGGCTATCCGGAAAGTCTCCCCTCTCCCGCCTGCTGTACCCAGCAGGATGGGAGAGGGGCAGGGGTGAGGGCAATTTACTGGTCAATAAACGTCCACTTTCTGTGGGTAGCGATTCGCCTTGTATTGCACTCCTATATCGATACTTTGAGGCGCAACTCCTTTCTCAACCCAATTTCGCACGTAAGAGAGAGGGTTGCAGTTTGTCATGTTGCCGTGCCACATTCCCGGAACGAAGAAGATCCTGGCGAAAGCCCTGCTCTTTTCCATCCCGCCGTTGCGCAAGGCGACGGCGTCGTAGTATTCCTTGGCATACTGCGCCGGGACGATGGTGTCGAGCTTGCCTTGGATAATGATCAGCTTATGCCCGAGCTTCTTGAAGTTTTCGAGGTGCGGCAAGGCGTTGCTATCTTTTGCGAATAGGTCTTCGACCTTCTTGAGATCCCCGTCGAAAGTCACATCCGGGACACTATACGCGGCCCCCAGCGCCATCGGGTAGATCCAGTCGCCGGTGAAGCCCTTCAGCAGCGACTTCCCGCCGTCGGCGAGTTCCGCGCTGGGAACAAACCCGACCGTAATGTACTGCCCATGTAAGTCCTTCACGGTGTCGTGAATCTTCTTCAATACTTCAAGCTGCTCGGCCGTCAAGAACGTCAGTTTGGAATAATCGCATTTTGCCCTCTCGGGATTCTTCAAGAATGGGTAGTCCTTTTCCGGATACTCGCCGGTGTTCCCGCGGTTTTGCGCCACGATGGCGTCGGAAATCTTTTCGATCTCGCGGGGCGTGAAGTACGCTTTGGGGGCCAAGACCTTCCGCTCGTAGGCAAAGCGCGTGTGCAGACGCGTGCGGTTGGTGACGGGAAAGAAGACCGCGATGCCGTCGAACAGTTCGGGGTGTCGCTCCGCCAGCGACAAGCCTTCCTGCCCGCCCGTTGAGCCGCCCGAGTAGTAGCAGTACTTGGGGTCCTCGCCGTAATACGCGGCAATCAGTTTCTTGGAGACGATCGCAGTCCGGTAAATCGCGCGGTGCCCGAAGTCGGCGATAACGGACTTCAAATCGGGGCTGTG
>CAZTPX010000200.1:0-16234 GCA_964615095.1 uncultured Planctomycetaceae bacterium
CCCGTCGAGCCACCGCCCCGCGAACCGTAAGCTTCAGATGCCTCTCTCCATCGCCTCCAACGCCGTCGCCATCGACTATGTCGTCGAAGGCCCTCGTACTGCCGCAGCCATTGCCGCGGGCAGATCGCGGCTCGTCGGTCTGACCATTCAGGAAGCCGATCAAGAGCCTTGCTTCGTCGATCAGGACCTTGCCGGCCTGCTCCAGAGTCTTGGCGACCGCCAGCGGCTCTATCCCCACGCCCTCTTTGCGCTCGCCGTGGAAGCCGTCAATGACCTTCCGCCACCTTCTGATTTCCATGATTTCCACGCCCTGTGCTGCCTGCTTTACGGCCACGACCCATTCCAGTGGGAGCCTGATTGCGGCATGGACCGAGCGGCGCTGATTCGCATGGCGCTCGCGGAGAAAATCATACCGCTCGACAGTTACGGCCAGTTCCTCGGTAACGCTGCCCAGGAGCACTTGGCCGCCGTCTACGAAGAAATCGAACTGCCCGTCATCGCGCCCACGCTGGCCATGACATTAACCGGCGTGCCATTCAATACTGACACTCTGGAGCAACTTGCCGGCCGGGAAGGCTCCGTCGCTACGAACGCCGCCGCCTTGCTGCCCCACGTCCAAGCGGATGGCAGGATCTATGCCGACCTTGACCCGCTGGGCACTGCCACCGGCCGCTATTCATGCAGTGATCCGCCTTTGCAGGCCCTCGACCGCCGGGTCCGCAGGGCTATCGAAGCTGCGCCTGGCTGCGTGCTGATGGAAGCCGACTACTCGCAAATGGAACTGCGGGTGCTGGCCCACTTCTCCCAGGACGCCGCCCTCTTACACGCCTTCGAGCACGGCGTAGATCTGCACGTGCGCACCGCGGCCAGCGTGCTGAACATCGCCGAATCCGACGTGACCGACCAGCAGCGCCAACTGGGCAAGACCCTCAACTTCGGCATCGTCTACGGCCAGACTGCCTACGGCCTAGCCGATGAACTGGGCGTGACCATGCCGCGTGCCGAGGAATTGCTGGATGCCCATGCCACAGCTTATCCTGGTGTTGCCGCCTGGATTGCCGCCATGCACGCGCAGGCCGGCAATGTTGGCGAGGTCCGCACCTTGTACGGCCGCCGCCGCTGCCTGCCGAACATCTATTCCGCCAATGAGGCACTCGCCGCAGAAGCTCGCCGCCAAGCCGTGAACACCGTAATCCAAGGCAGCGCCGCCGACCTGATGAAGATGGCGTTGATTCGTTTGCACGACAAGTTGCCCGACGAGGTAAGGATGCTCCTGCCCGTCCATGACTCGTTGCTTTGCGAGGTCCCGCAGGCGCTGGTCGAAGAGACCCGCCGCATCGTGCGTAACGTCATGGAAACCACGCCCGCAGGCTTCGCGGTGCCCTTGAAGGTGGACATCCGCACCGGCAGGACCTGGGCAGACTGCAAGTGATCCCCAAGACCCGAGTGCCCTGGCGATCGCCAAGATTCAGTTTTCGCACAAATGGAACTAAAGAGTATTGCAGTCTTGATCCGATTATTCACATAGCCCTATTTGTTACTTGACGCTGAAGCCATAGGACAACAAGCGGCGGGCAGAACAGGGGCCACTGGACCGTGCGCTGCAGACCTTCGGTGTAGTTGCCAAACTGACGCCGCGCCCTGGTTGCGGGCCGGTCCGGTGGCCTTTTATTCTGCCGCAAGGTCGTCTATCAGCCTTCGATCCTGGCCTGCAACGGGCTTTTCGGCCTCCGGCCGACCCGATTGATGCGCCGCCAAGGCCACCCATCGGTCTCCTCCTGCCCGCCGATCCCGGACATTTTGTCCGGGATCAGCCCGCGCCATGGCCCGCCAGCGACCTGTCCCGGCCGTAGAGCGCCCTGACAAACTGGGCTGAGCGGTATGCCAATGCGTGGGGCGGCAAAATCGGTGCGGCGAATGCCTTCACGATTGTTTGCAGTTGTAAACAGGGGCCCGATGGGTTCCGGTTATCCCTGGTCAGACCGAGTACCGATGACCCGCACAGCAATCACCTTCTCGTTCAACCCCGGGGCCAACCTGCCGCAGGCCATCGATCAGATCTGCGACGATGACTGGGATCGGCTGGTGGTGTTGAACCTGACCAATTGCGTGGCTCTGACGTGGGTGTTGTCCGGGCTTGGCCGGCGCGCAGGCCGTGGCATGCAGAGTAGATCAGGCCGACGCACCCCAAACTGCTATTTCATCTTTGCCTCACGGCAGTCAGGCGACCGGGCAAGGGTAAAAAGAACGACCTCCTCGCCGGTTATCGTGCTGATGTCATGGTGCATGGACACGACCTTGACGCCGGTGATCTCCTGGACCATCACTTCCATGACCGGACGGGCCGTTTCGATCAGATGGGTCCGCACCTGCTTGAGCAGGTCCCGTCCCTTCTCGGCCGAAAGCGACTTGACCAGTTGCTGCTCGGCGGCGGTCAAGACCCCCTCAAGGCGGACGACGAGGAGATCTCCGAGCAGGTGGGTGTGAATATCCTTGGGCCCCCGGCCCATATAGTCCTGCTCGAAGCGAGTAACTGCTTCACAAACGGCGGATTCGATTTCTCCATGGGTTTTCATGGGAATTCCTCGTTGGGTTCGCATAAGAAAAGATTATAGCCAAAGGATGGATTGCCAGTCGAGGGCTGTTGAATCAGGGCTTGCGCACCGCTTTGGGCCATATTTCCGGCGTTTCTTACCGGACTTTCTGACTTCTGGTCAAGGTGGGGGCGATCTTGACCGTAGCCAACTGCGTGAATCGGCGGAAATACAGCAATGCCAAGCACTTGCGTCCGAAATTCGATGTAGTTGTTGCATTCTGCATGTCGCGCCCTATAATAAATGCTCGTCGGACGACTAGACGAAGAACATCCCGGCTATCCCGGGAGGTTTGTTGAAGAGTAAGCCGACGTGGCCGAACGCCTTGGGGTGTTCCGCCACGTCGGCTTTTTTTGTTTTCTGCCAGATTTGGAGCGACCTGACATGGCGATCTTTCCGCCCGTTCACCAATCCATGCCGACCGAGACGAAGCAGCAGATTTTCCAGCAACATCGCCTTGGCGAGTCGGCGGAGACATTGGCCCTGCGTTTTTGCCGGTCTTGCCCTCGGATCTATCGCATCATCCAGGAGATGCGAGCTGCACGGATTATGGAGCTACCCCTGGACTCCATGGGCAACGAACAGTTCGCCCGTCTACGCTCGGAGAAGAAGGAACGCGAGATCTTGCAGCCGCCGCCGGAAAGCGATCCGCCGGCGAAGAAGTCACGAGTGCCCAGCGGTATGCCCGCGTATCTGGCCAGCCTGTACGATGTGCCCCTGCTGACGCGCGAGCAGGAGGTCTATTTCTTTCGGAAGATGAACTACCTCAAGTACAAAGCGCGGAGGCTTCGCGACACACTCGACGTGAATTGGCCCAAGAGTCGCCTGATGGGCCAGATCGAGAGGCTGTACGACGAATCGGTCGCGATCAAGAATCAGATCATCTCGGCCAACCTGCGGCTGGTGGTCTCGATTGCCAAGCGGTACGTCGGTCCGGCAGCGGACTTCTTCGAGCTCGTCAGCGACGGGAATGTGTCGTTGATGCGTGCTGCGGAGAAGTTCGATGTTTCGCTCGGTTATAGGTTCAGCACGTACGCAAGTTGGGCGATCGTGAAGAATTTCGCCCGCACGATCCCCGACGTGCTCCGTCGGCGGGGCCGTTTTTGCAGTAACCAATCGGAGATGTTTGACGCCCGCGAGGACGACCGCACGGACCAGTACGCGCAGGAGTCGGCCCAAATCCAGCGGGAGTCGCAAGTGGAGGGGATCCTCAGGCGACTCGACGAACGGGAGCGGCAGATTGTCACGAGTCGTTTTGGCCTGGTCCGTAGCCAGGAACCGCTGACCTTGCGGCAGGTCGGAGCCGCGCTGGGCGTAACCAAAGAGCGGGTCCGACAGATCCAGTGCAGAGCGATGAGCAAATTGAGAACGGCTGCCGAGGAGGACCGAATCGAGTGATTTACGCCCTGCAGCGCAGCGACCCCGAGAGAGGACGTACAGAAACGGCAACCTCGACAAAGAACCTGCTTCCCGTGGAACTGACCATCCGCGACCACTACGGGCGAGAAACGCAGTGCGCCCTTCACAGCCTGCCCGCGGTTATGGGACGCGATGAGGGCGCAGATGTGCAGCTAACGGACCCGTGGGTCAGCCATAGGCATTGCGAGATCGCCCAGATTGGCGATGTCCTGGTGGTGCGAGACCTCGATTCCAAGAATGGTATTTTCATGCGCGGTCATCGGGTGCGTGAATCGCAGGTTCTATCAGGAGAACAATTCACTGTCGCGCGAACCGAAATCATCGTGCGATACCCTGGAACGGCGCACGCGGCGATTGAAGCTGAGGTGAGCAAGCCGCCTGGGCAAAAGCCGCCGCACACGCCGATCCCCGACACATGGGAACTTCTTTAGTAACCAGGGAGATCGCCACTGTGAGGGGAGAAAGATGCAGATCGTGCGGCTGCTGAAGCAGACGTGGCTGGAATGGTATCAGTCCAGGGCTTTTGAGTTCGGTGCCGCCCTGGCCTTTTACGCCATCTTCTCGATCGCGCCGGTGATTGTGCTGGCCTTCACGGCCGCCAGCCTGGTTCTCGGCAGAGAGGCGGCGCAGGGCCAGTTCACCGAGCAGATCGAAAGCACCGTGGGTCATACCGTGGCCGTTGCCATCCAGGCCACCTCGCAATACACGTACCAGAACGGTTCGAGCGTCCTGGCGACCGTCCTAAGCATTGTCTTCTTCGGGTTTGGCGCCATCGGGCTTTTCAGCCAACTGCAAAGCGCGCTGAACGCGATCTGGGAGGTCGAGCCCAAATCGGGGCGGGGACTGCGAGGAAACCTGCACGATCGGTTAGGTTCATTTCTTGCCGTCCTGGGAATCAGCGCGCTCTTGCTGGCCGATCTGCTGGTCACGGCACTTCTGTCTGCGCTCGGCCGGGTCGTGCCTTCCTCGCCCGCGCCCCAAGGCTTCGCGCTCTGGTGGGCCGTCATGTTCGCCGTCTCCTGGACATTCCTCACGCTGGCCATCGCGCTGGTCTACCGCATCTTGCCCGACGCCAAGATCGCCTGGCGCGACGTATGGGTCGGGGCGGGCTCCAGCGGATTCTTGTTCTTGCTCGGCAATCACTTGATCGGCTGGCAACTGGCGGCGGCCGGCATCACATGGGTCTATGGTGCAGCCGGTTCGATCGTGACCGTCTTGCTGTGGGTCTACTATTCCTCGCAGGTCGTGCTGTTCGGCGCGGCGTTCACACGGGTCTACGCAAGACAGCGCGGGGCACCTCTGAAACCGAAAGAAAACGCGGTGCATGTCACCCGAAAGAGGTGTACCTGACGGATTCCCCGATTCAGCGTGCAATAATCGCGTTTGGTTGTCTTTTGCGATTGGCGGCGTACAATAATTGCAGCTAAGCGGGCGGTAGAGGACTTGAATCCGGCTCGGTTATGCAGTTGGTTTGAAGTCGTCGGACGACTAAATGAAGAGCAGCTCGGCTCAGCCGGGTGGCTTGTTGAAGAGTAAGCCGACGTGGTGGAATACCTTCGGGTGTTCGGCCACGTCGGTTTTTTTGTTCTTGGCTGTGGAAAGACGAGGTGCAGCGATGAACGGAAAAGAACTGCTGGAACGAGGAATTCGCCGTGGCATTCCGTTGTGGCGAATCGAAGAAGAACTGGATTGGCAGGATGTCCCGGGCATACGCGTCCAAGTTCATCTTCATCCGGGAGGCAGTGGTCGCCAGGCCGTAAATCTGGCGGCTGCCTACTTGCACTTGGATACCTGGGCGGTCAATCAGGAGGCATGGTCGTTGGTTCCGGTCAGGAATGCGTTTGCCACGGCAGATACGCTCTTCGTTTGGTTCTTCCGTGGCGGCCAGGTCGTTTGGGAAGAGCAGATTCGCTGTCCGGGATATAAGCAATTACTTACGTCAGCGGCCCATGCGCCTGATCGAGATAGCTAGAGTAAATCCTGGCATCGCCTTCCACGACCAGAACATAGAGCAGCCCAGTTCCCGCCTGCCAGGCGGCGGCCGACTTGCCGCCGGTAGTCGATCTCGGCTCAGTCGGCGGAATCGGCGGCAGATCGGGGACGCTGGTCAGGAGCACATAGAGCGTTGCTCGGCCGCCACTGGAGGGCAGATCGTAGGCCACCGCCCGTCGGCCGAGGAATTTCTCGACATATCGCCAGCGAACATTGGGCAACTGCACGATGTCGCGGCTCATGGGATATTCGGCCGGCGGATCTTTCTCCGAGACCAACGGGCCCAAAGGCTGATTGTCGTTGCCGAAGAAGTCCACGGCCTCGGCGAGCACGCGGTCCGGCGTGTAGCTCGGGGGCGAGTGAGTCTCGATCCAAACCGCAGCCAAGAGAACGACCGCGGCCGAAAGCGCGGTGAAACCAACCAGCAGCCGGCGTCGCGAAAACCGCGCCGCTGACTGCCGGCGCAGCGTAGGCCGCTCCGCTGCCGTCACGTCGAGCCCCGGCACGGCAGGCGGCCTTGCCGCAGGCGCCGTCGAGGGGTCCGCAGCCGGTTGGGATCCTGCAGCTGCGGCCTGTGCCGGTTCGGCACGGCCCCCCGCCGCTTCGGCCAGACAACGCGAAACCCGATCGGCTAGCCCGGCGGGAACGGGCACACTGGCAAAAGCGGCCCCGATCGCCCTGTCGGCCTCCTGCAAACGCTGGAATTGCCCGCGAAGTTCCGGATCGTCCGCCAACCGGGCCGCCAAGTCCGCGAACTGTGGATCGCTCAGGTCGTCGCTGCCGTTGCGGCACGACTCCATCGCTTCCCACAGTCGCTGTCGGCGCCCTGACGGATCATCCATCGAACCTTCCTCATTTCCAACGTTTACCGCGCCGGCGCCGGTTTCTTGCCTGCCTGCTCGGTCTCGAACAATTTCGACCGCAAATGACCCCTGGCCTTCGCCAGGCGGCTCATCACGGTCCCCATCGGTAAATCAAGCTTCTCCGCCATTTCGCGGTACGAACAGTCCTCAAAGTAAAACATCGCCAGCACCACGCAAAACTCGGCGGGCAACTCGTCGACTGCGGCCTGTAATTCGGCGTTATCGACGGCTTGGCTGCTCTCCTTTCCGGCTTCGCCATTCTTGCCTCCGGCCGGCACCGCTTCCAAGTTCAGGCCCACGCTCGTGGCGGAAACCGGCTGCGTCCGCTGCGCCATTTTCAGGAAGCAATTCAGTAAAATGGCGAACAGCCAACCCCGTGCCTGCTCGACCTCGCGCAACTGGTCCAACCGCTGCTGGGCGAGCAAGAAAACCTGCTGCGTCAGATCTTCCGCATCGTGAACACCACCCGTCAAGCGGTACGCATAGCGATAAACGGCGTCAAGATGATCGTCGATCAGCCGCTGAATACTCGTGTTGTTGCGATCGCTGGCCATCGCGGGCCCTACCTGTTAGAGAGGCTAAGAAGCGGATTTATTCCCCAACTAGCGGGAAAATCCGCCGGAATCGCACGACAACGGCCGTTCGGGGGGCGCTCGTAGTCCCGACCGGGCACCATGTACTCATGGTCGGCAGAATTCCGCCGAGCATGACCATGAGTACTTGGTGCCCGACATGGCGTCCGGGCGGGACTACGAGCGCCAACGTACCCCACCGATTGGTAAATTTAGTAGAAATTTTGACTTGGCCGGGAATAAAAGCCTAGTGCCCAGGATCAAAGATGTAACGCCGGAGAGGTTCCGGCGAAAGACTAGAATACTCTTGATTTGAGGTAGAAAAGATGAAGACGATTGCATTGGCTTTGCTGTTGGGCTTGGGCATGATGGTTGGCTGCGGTCCCGACACCCCCGTGAAGAAGGATAGTGGCGCCAAGACTTCTACCACCACGACCACGAACACGAACACGACGACGACCTCCACGGGCAGCACAGCTCCCAAGGACAACAAGTAGTCCCCATCACAGTAGTTGCTGTGAAAAGGTCTGCATACCAAGAATTGCGGGGAAGGCCGTTCTACGGAACGGCCTTCCCTTTGTTTCTTGACCAGTCGCTTAGACCCTGCGATTGGGCCGGAGAATTTGCCCGCGTGGCAGATTCGGCTTGGCAGCCGAAGCCATCGATGTTTGGGGCCACGGCCGCTGTGAAGGTAGGCGATTGAGCCAGACTTTACTGGCCGTCCCCTGCGGAATCCTGCCCAAGGCCCCTTACGATGCGTACAAGCGACGCTAGCGCCCGCAGAGCCTCGACGACCAGAGGAACCATGCGAATCCGAATGGCCGCCAGCGCGCGCCCAAGAAACCTACCGAGGGTGCGGCCTGCACGACGATTCCAGCCGGCAACCGTGGCACCACGGGTTCGCGCTATTGCCTTTGCCCCTTGGCGGCATAGAATGAAAGCGTTGGAGGGGTCGTGGCGCACTGGATCGCGACTCTCCAACGAAATGGTCGGATGACTAGATAGAGGGCATCTCGGCGGTGCCGAGGGGCTCGTTAGTGAGTAAGCCGACGTGGTCGAATACCTGTGGGTGTTCTGCCACGTCGGCTTTTTCGTTCTTGGTTGTACATAATGTTCACTTGATACAGAGGCACACAATGTCTCACCCGAGATTCGCTGCACTGTTCGGAAAATCCTGGCCCCGCAAGCGCACCCGCCGGACGCCGGTCACCAAACGCAGCGCCTGGTCGTTGACGCTGCTTCGCCTGGAACACTTGGAAGATCGCCGGATGCTCACGAGCATTCTGGGCACGGCGGGGAGTTTCGCGGTTCTGGGCGCGTCGGCGGTGACCAATACCGGTCCGACCACCCTCATCGGGGATCTGGGGTTGTACCCGGGTACTTCGATCACGGACCTTGCGCAAATCACGATCACGGGGACGGTACACCAAACGGATGCCGTCGCGCAGCAGGCGGAGGTCGATGCCACCACTGCGTACAATGGTTTGGCAAACATGCCCTTCACCGCCGACTTGACGGGTCAGAACTTGGGTAACCTCACGCTCACGTCGGGCGTCTATCATTTCGACTCGTCGGCCCAGTTGACGGGAACCCTCACGCTCAACGCCCAGGGCAACAACGATGCGTTCTGGGTTTTTCAGATCGGGAGTACGCTGACGACCGCAAGCAGTTCGTCGGTTCAGGTGATCAATCTCGGTTCCAATAACGGCTCCGACGACGGCCTGTTCTGGCAGGTCGGCAGCTCCGCAACGCTCGGTACCACGACTGCCTTCGAAGGCAATATCCTCGCAACTGCAAGCATCACGCTCAACACCGCCGCAACCATTTCAAACGGCAGGGCCTTGGCCCTAACTGCCGCGGTGACGATGGATACCAACACAATCGAAAACGTCTGTCCCCCTCCCAACAACGGCCCCGGCTTCAGCGGCGGCCTTGAATTCAATTCGACTGGCGCGATCGTGTCCGTCACCACGGGCCTCCCCCCGTCGGGCACCATCCCGCCGGCCGGCCCAGGCGTCGTTAGCGGCCTGAAGTTCAACGACTTGCACGGGACTGGGGTGTATGATTCCGGCGATCCGGGCCTGGCGGGGTGGACGGTTTACGTGGACTACAATAACAACGGAGTGTTCGACAGCGCCACGGAGCCGTCGGCGGTGACCGGCCCTGGCGGGACGTACACGATCACGGGCGTGACGCCAGGCACCTGGACGGTGCGGGAAGTCGGCCAGAGTGGCTGGACGAATTCCTTCCCGGCGACCAGCGAAATAGTTACCGTGCCGTCGAACGGGCTGGTATCGGGGGTCGACTTCGGCAATTACGAGCAGACCTCGATCCACGGCTACAAGTTCAACGACTTGAACCATAACGGCGTGGACGACAGCGAACCACGGCTTGCCGGCTGGACGATCGCGCTGGCCGGCACTACCGGCAACGGCAATACGGTTTCGACCACCACGATTACCGGCGCCAACGGCCAGTATTCGTTTACCGGCTTGGCGCCAGGGTCTTACACGGTGAGCGAGCAGGGGCAGAACGGTTGGTCGCAAACAGCCGGCGGGGCGACGTTCACGCTCACCAGCGGCCAGGAGGGGATGGCGTATTCCGGTGAGGCGGCGCTGCTGCCCGGTCAGACCCAGGTGCTCATCGCCGGGCTGGCCGTTGGCAACTATGAACACCCCGTGATCGTCATTGCGCCGGGCAAGAGTCCGAACACCCCGCAAACCGTCGAAGTGATCGACGAGGTCACCGGGGCCGTGTTGTCGCAGTTCGCACCGTACGGCAACGGCTTCCAGGGCGGCGTTCGGATCGCCACCGGCGATCTCACGGGCGATGGCGTCGACGAGATCGTTACGGCGCCGGGATGGAGCACGGTTGCGGTAGTCAACGTGTATAGCCTGAGTGGCGTGCTGCTGACGTCGTTCGATCCGTACGGTCCGACGTTCACGGGCGGTGTCCAGGTGGCGATCGCCGACGTCAACGGCGACGGGTTGAACGACATCATCACGGTTCCCAGCTCCGGGCCTGCCGAGGTGAAAGTGTTTCTCAACCTGGGGAACGGGACGTTCCAGGCCACTCCCTACAGGGATTTCCTCGCGTTCCCGTCGTCGTTTATCTTCGGCGCGGTGGTTGCCGCGGCCGACATGCCAGCGAGCAGCTTGTTCCAACCCGCGGTGCTGGACGGGAAGGCGGAAATCGTCGTCGGCAGCGACTCCGGCATGAAAACCACCGTGGAGGTCTTCGACGTCAGCGGCATGATCGCGCCCACGCCGACCACGCCCCCGCCTACGACCGCGGCCACGCCCGTTGCGAGTTTCTATCCTTTCAGCACGGGTACTTTCAGTTACTCCGGGGGAGTGTCGCTGAGCGTGGCGAGGATCAGCACCGGTTCCACCGATCTGGCCGATCTGGCCGATCTCACCCCGGACATCATCGTGGGGGCCGGCGCGAACGGCGATTCCCTGGTGGACGTTTGGGCCTGGAACGGCTCTTCCCCCACGTTGTCCAGCTTGTCGGCCAATGGCATCGGCTTTACCGCGTTCACTGGTGCGAGTCAAACCGCGCCGGTCGAGGTAGCGGCGCTGGACACGACGGGTGACGGCACTGCGGATGAGATTCTTGCCGTGCAGGGACCGGGTGGGACCACGGACCAGATCAACGCGTTCAATATTACCGGCGTCTCGCCGCTCCAGGTTGCGCCGCCCACGGAGGTCCCCGGCACCTATCCGTACCCCTACTTCATCGATCAGGTGTTCGGTGCGTTAGCCGGTAGTGTCGTTTTTACGCTTGTTGCCAACAACGCCAGCCCAGCGACGCTGACGATCGCTGCGGGCTCGTCGGATACGATCAGTGCTCGGGTGGTGCTGGATAGCAACGTAACCGTGCTTCCGGCTGCCGGCAGCCAACTGACCATCTCCGGCGGGATCAGCGGCACGGGCGCGCTGACCATCGATGATCAGGGGACGGTGGTTCTCAGCGGCGTAAATTGCTACGGCGGCGGCACCTCGGTCTTTGCGGGTACGCTCGTCTCGACCAATCCGTCCGCGATCCCCGCAAACACATGCCTGACGATCGGCGCGGGCGGGACGCTCATCTTCGATTCGTCGTACATCGCCACGCCCAACGCTACGCCCGCCGCGTCCAACGCTACGTCGGTTGCAGCATCCAGCGACGCGAGTGTTGCGACCGCCGCGCCGGTTACCACAAGCCTGGTATCTTCGAGCCTGGTACGGTTGCCGCCCAGAGCGGTTGTCTTGGCTTCCGGCAGTGTGGCGACGACCCATCGCGACTCGCGGGTTCAATCTTCCGCAACCGTGGATCCGCCGCCGGCTGCATGGCAACTGCAGGCTTCGCCCCCCGGTCCGCAGACAAAAGGACTGAGCAAATCCGGTCCCGGCGTTTTCGACATAACAGCCGCGAACCAGCTCGTCTGGTGGTCAACTGCGGGGGATCTGGCCTGGCTGGGACAGGCGGCAAACGGTTCGGATAATTCGGATCAGCACCATAAGGTGGGCGTGGCGATCATGGCCTTGGATGCCGTATTTGCGCAATATGACCGATGATGGAAAGTTTACGCATGCTCCTCCACCACCGGCGAGTGCGTGCCGCGCGTTTTCGTCGTCCAATCGAGGTCTACACGGCTTGCGTGCAGTGCTTTACCAGCGGGCCTCCAGGCCGACGTTCACCCCGTGAAGGAACATGGCCCCGCCGTTTTGCAATTGATTTCCATTGGGCGGCGCGAAGTTGAAGTCGAGCTGATCCGGGGCGAGGGCCAGACCGTCGATCCACATGAGGTTGTAGCCGGCCTTCAGGTCCCAGACATCCGTCAGGCGATAGAAAGCCGAGAGGTTCAGTTCGCCGACAAAAGCCACTTCGCCTCCGCTGCTCGACGCGTTCCGCCACTGGATTAGATAGTCATTCACCGTTTGCGTTTGATGCGCAGCGTTGCCGAAGATGCCGGCCATGCCAGTCGCCTCCCAGCCGAACCGACCCCACGAGCCTCGCAACCGGGCCCCGGCCTGGGCGCCGAAAAGGTTGTTGGAGGTGCTAATGTCGTAGCTGCCTTCCTCCACCATGCCGGAAACAGTTGCCTGGGCTGAAATATTGAGATTTTGGTTGACGTTGAGGTAGCGAAAGCCGGCAAACCACTCCAAAGACCGGCAGCGGACTTCACCGCAGCCACATTCGTCGCGGCACTTGGCGCAGCCGCACTCGCCGCCGACCTTACCGCACCCGCATTCGTCGCGGCACTCGTTGCAGCACGTGCAACACCCGCAGCAGCAGGGCAAATTCACCGCGAAACTTTGCACCGAGGAAGAGTACTTGACCTGAACTGTGTCCATGTTCTGAAATACATTGCCAAATGGGCCATTCGGGAAAGTAATGAACCCGCCGACAGGTTTTGCGGTAGCCGCGGAGGTGTTTCCGCCAAAGAGGCCGAAATACTCGAATTCCAGCGCCCGGCAATCGCAAAGGCGCATGCCAACCGTTGCCCGCAAGCCGGGATCGAAGTTGAAATCGAGATCCGAGGTTGACAGCAACGTTGTGGGCGTGTTGTTGCCGAAGGTTTCGTTAACGATGATCGGCTGGCGAGCGAATTGGGGCTCCTGCTTCATGAACAGTGCCTCAACTTCGCCGTAGAAACGAGGACATGGGGAGTTACAACAGGGAAGGCAACAGCCGGCCAGACTATCGTCACGCGACATCGTGCTGGACAGCGCTACAGATCCCTGTTGGGGGGGCATGGGAGCCACATCCGCGACCGGCGCGGTTGCGCTCAACACAGGAGTGTCTGTCTGGCCGACTTTCGCCCCCGAAGGTTGCTCGACCTCCTTTGCCGTCGCCAGCATAACGCTTCTCTCGGCGAAGACCACGAGCAAGATTCCGATTGTAAATCTAAGGGAATTCATGTGCATAGACTCCGGTTTGCTGGTTGGAAGGGCTCGCATCACGGAGGACACTCTAAATCAATGCCTGTTGGTTAAGTTCATATGCCACAACAGAGGGGTAGCGGTAGCTGACACGCCCCTATCCAGTCCACCACAGCGACGGCCAAGTACGCCCCACGAAACGACGCGCGGCAGTGATGTCCTCGTTGTCGTCATAATCCGAATAATCCGTTTTGCTTTGGTATTGAGTCGGACACGCCCAAATGGAATTATCGATAATTTGCGACACTTCGGTACAATCGGTATAACCGTCAAGGTTTGACAACGCGTCGCCAATGCGGAAAAGAACAACGCTCCAGATGCTTTCCTAATCCGTGTCAGCCAATTTGCCTTTGTCCTTTGGCAGCATACAATTACTCTGCTGGAGAAGTCGCGGCGCACTGGATCGCGACTCTCCAACGAAATGGTCGGATGACTAGATAAAGAGCAACCCGGATGTGCCGGGGGGCTCGTTAGTGAGTAAGCCGACGTGGTGGAATACCTTCGGGTGTTCGGCCACGTCGGCTTTTTTTCGTTCTTGGCCGTGCAAGACCTTGAGGCAGGACCTTTGATTCACACTTCACCCGGAAACAAATGCGATGGAAGTTGGAATTTGTGACAATGTCGTCGTTGCAGCGTTGCCGCGACGTGGCCTGTTGCCGTCTCCCGCTGAGTCGGCGGAAACTTGCGATAGCGTTCTCACGCAGTCCCCGACGGTCTTCGTGGTCGATCCTGATCCAGTTACCGGGAAGATGGTCGAAGATCTGCTTCAAGGATACGAGGTGACGGTACAAGTGCATGCATCGGGGCGGGAATTCTTTGCGGCCTATGCTGGGGACGAGCCAGGGTGCCTGGTCTTGGAACAACGGATCTTCGACATCAGCGGTCTCCAGATCCAGCGGCGCCTGGCCGCGCAGAACCAGCGGTTGCCTATGGTGTATGTGACTTCGGGGTTGGATGTATCGACCGCCGTGGTCCTCATGCGCGGAGGAGCAGTCCACGTCTTGGAGAAGCCCCTGTGCTCCAGCGAGCTGCTCCACGGCATCTGCGAAGCCGTGGCCATTGACCATAACGAGCGTCGCAGAGAGGCCAAGAAGCGTTGGGTGCGAGGATCGATTGATATGCTGACAAGTGAAGAAAGGCAACTAGTAAGCCTGGTTGCTACTGCGAAATCAACCAAAACGATTGCTGCGGAGTTGAACATTTGCTGCCGTACCGTCGAGTTGCGACGTCGCGAACTCGTGGACAAATTGGGATCCAACTCTTTTCGCGAACTGGTAAAGTTTGCCGTGCTTTCGTGGCAGGAGTTCAACCGTTACCTCGATTCCGCAGAGTTGAACGCAGGCGACGATTACTATCCGCGAATGATTTCCTGTACTCGGACGAACCGTTTCAGATAGGCCATCGATCCTGGCCATTCTGTCCGCCTTGCCGCCTTCCACGGTCCCAAGGCAGCTTCGGCTGCCAGCGGCCGTCGCGATCTTCTGGATTCTGGCCTTGCGCTTCCGGCTCACCCAGCTTATGGTGATGGGAACGACGACGCTCTTGTCGTTGCGGCAGATCCGCCCAACAACCCGGTCCGACTGCGAACCCTCTTAACCGGCAGCGCAGCGCTGCCAGCCACCTAATCCAGCCCCCAAGGGCGAACTCTAATGAACACCATCCAACAACAATTCCTTCGCAAAATCGAAGACATATCCAACGTACTGAAATACCAACAACCCACAATCGGCCTGATAATCAAGGGCATCTGGGCTGCTACCCAACACTGGTCTGGGGGCCAGCCCTTTGAAGACGCAGAGGAATTCGCCTACGGTCGTTTCTCCTGGCGCGTGACGGACAACCTAGCTCCAGACGCCCGCCTCGACAGAGCACTACAACTTCTGGCCAGCAGTATTCCTCTGGGCATGCTCGTATTTCGCGACCTTGAGGCCCAACTCGACGATCCGGCCGAGCATGACGCTGCGGAGAATTTCATAGACCACCTTGCATCGCTGGGCTTCGACCTACGGCTCTACATGCCACGAGCGGTTGCTGTTTGAGCGCGGTGCCAATTGTTGCCCGCGGCAACAATCCTGCCGCAGGCCCCGACCGACCTGGTCCGGCTCAGTTCCTGTCCGCCGGGCGGAGCCGTAGTTTGGCCGTCGTGTGCAGCATGACGCCGTGCCCGAGCTTCGAGAGTTGATTTCACCCGCGTTCTTCGCTTGCCGTCTGAATGGCGATCGGACAGCCGCTTTCGCCACCATCTTCACCCACAGTCAAGACGCCGATGAAAACCGCGATGAACCCGCTCATTGTAAAGTTCTTTGGCGGTGCAGATGAGAGATCGGGCGGGTTTCGTGGTTGGACCTTTCATGTGAGTGCCGGTGAAGTGCTTGCTAGCAATGCTGTCAGCCACGCCGCCCTGCAGAAGCTCACAGAGGGCAAACCCCACCTTTGGTGACAAAAACCTCCAATTGGAGGTCGATGTTGGCCGCTGTTGACTGCCAACCGCTTGCAGTGGCCCAGCCCTTCGCCCAGCTCTCCCAGCGCCATCGGGCCGCGTGCTACCGTGCGAGCCGTTGCCGGGTGCGGAGGATGAAGCGTGAGGGGCCGCCAGCGGCGCCAGGAGGTCTCCTTGTAGACGGTGCCCGTGATTTCGCTTTTCAGTTCGCGGGCAGTGCACCGATCAGTTCGCCTTCCGCCTCGGCCTGCCAAGTCCTGGGCCCCAGCAAACATCGGTGCGACGAGGTGCCGAGGGCCAGCGGCCATTTCGCGACGATGCTCTCGCCGCCCTTCGCCTCCGGTGGCCGCTTGTGCCGTGGCGGGTTGCGGGGGAGCCGATGAGGAGGACTCAGTTTAGCGGCTGGGATTTGTCCTTCTCTGTTCCC
>CAZTPX010000201.1:0-16232 GCA_964615095.1 uncultured Planctomycetaceae bacterium
TGCTGGCCAAGGCCCTGGCCGAGTTCATGTTCGGCGACGAGGACGCCCTGATCCAGATCGACATGAGCGAGTACATGGAGAAGCACAACGTCAGCCGCCTGATCGGCGCGCCTCCGGGCTATGTCGGTTTCGAGGAAGGCGGCCAGTTGACCGAGAAGATCCGCCGCCGGCCTTACGCCGTGGTCCTGCTGGATGAAATCGAGAAGGCCCACCCGGACGTCTTCAACATGCTGCTGCAGGTCATGGAAGAGGGCCGCTTGACGGACAGCTTCGGCCGCAACGTCGACTTCCGCAACACGATCGTCATCATGACCACCAACGCCGGCGCCGATGCGATCAAGAACGAGTCGACCTTCGGTTTCCAGAAGGCCGACGACGATGCCAACTACGACAGCATGAAGAGCCGCGTGCAGGAGCAGATCGAAAAGGTCTTCCGGCCCGAGTTCCTCAATCGTGTCGACGACATCATCGTCTTCCGCCATCTCAACAAGGACAATCTGAAGAATGTCATCGAGATGGAGGTGCAAAAGGTCCGCGAGCGGCTCAAGGAGCGCGGCATGGCGTTGGTGCTGACGGATGGCTCGAAGGACCTGATCGTCAACAAGGCCTGCAAGGACCTCGATTTCGGCGCTCGTCCCTTGCGCCGGGCGATCGAGAACCTGATCGAGGATCCGCTTTCCGAAGAACTGCTCAAGGGCGAGTTCAACGGCATGGACACGATCACGGTGGAAGTGGTCGAAGTGGCCGGCAAGAAGCAACTGAAGTTCCACGGCACGGTGCAGCATGCCGCCGAGCCGGCGGCCGCCACGGTGGGCGCCGGCAGCGGTCCCGCGGCCGCGCCGACCGCTTGAGGCGGCTTGCCGCCGGCGGACAATTACGGATAGAACCAGAAACGGGCGCGCTCGGCCAGCCGACGCGCCCGATTTTTTTGGCGGCGGCCACTGTAGGTCCTTTCTGCCGGAAAGGACTATTGTGCGCCGCGTTGTCGAGCGATACGGAGTTTATCGCGCGGTTCGGAGCACAATAGTCTCTTTCGGCAAGAGAGACCTACCAGCCCTCGCAGGGCCTTCTCTCTATTGCTATAATCAAGTGATATCCATCAGCCAACTTCTGGAGGCACGCCTATGGCCACCGACTTGGAAACTGCACCCGCACCGTCGATCACGGATAGCGACTCGACCTTCACCGTAAGCGACTGCGACTCCACGATTCTTCACGGCATTTCCTGGAAGATGTATCGCAAGCTCCGCAAAATGCCGGAGAACTACAACATTCGCATGACCTATGACCGGGGAGAATTGGAAATTATGTCGCCGTCACCGTTGCACGAGGGGATTGCCAGGTTGTTGGGAGACCTAATCACCGTCTGGCGTCTCGAACACCGTAGTGTTCCAATTCGCAATTGCGGGGCGATGACGATTAAACGCTCGGTCCTCGAGCGTGGATTTGAGCCCGATCATTGCTATTACGTGCAGCACGAGCCCCAGATGTGGGACAAGAAGAAGATTAACTGCAAGACCGATCCGCCCCCTGATCTGGCTATCGAAGTCGAAGTGACCCAAAAGTTGATGGATAAGATGGGTATCTACGCGGCGTTCCGCGTCCCCGAATTGTGGTGCTGGAGCGGCACCACGCTCAAGGTCTTCGAACTCTCCAAAGAGGGCCAATACGTTGCTCGTGAAACGAGCCTCTGCCTTCCGAGCTTCCCCATTGCCAAAGTGCAAGAAATCGTACGGCAGTTGGGCACGGTGCATGAGTCGGAACTCATCTGCTCCTTCCACGACTGGATACGCGACAACGCCCAGCCACGCTAACGGCGCCAAGGAGCATCGCCGTCATGTCCGAAAACAAGCGAAAGTTCGGTTCTGAAACCCGCATGCTGCACGCGCACCACATTCCCGACCCGCACGTCGGGGCCCGCGCCGTGCCCATCTACCGGAGGAATTCCAATGGAACCTGGACCAGGTGCTAGCTGCGCTATAAGCCTCAATGCGCTCTTGACGCCGGAGCAACAGGCCCGCTACCAGGCCCCGGACCGCATCCAGGACATCCTCCGCACGACGAAGTCGATCGCCGTGGTGGGCCTTTCGGCGGACCAGCAGAAGCCCAGCCACTTCGTGGCCACCTACATGCAGCACGAAGGCTATCGCGTCATCCCCGTCAATCCGCGCGGGGGCACGATCCTGGGCGAAACGGTCTATGCGGACCTGAAGAGCATTCCAGGCCAAGTCGACCTGGTGGACATCTTCCGCCCGGCCGAGGAAGTCCCCGCGATTTTCGACCAGGCGATCGCCATCGGGGCCAAGGCCGTTTGGACCCAGTTGCGGATCGTGCATATTGAAGCGGCCGAAAAGGCCCTGGCCGCGGGGCTGGTGGTCGTCATGGACAAATGTCTGATGGTGGAACATGAGCGTTGTTCCGGCAGCCTGCACTCGGCCGGCATGAACCCTGAGATCATCTCCGCGAAACGCTTCCCCTAGGACTGGCACAACACCCTATGACCTCCACCTTCCCTTACTTCGATCTGCAAGTCAACGGTTGCTACGGCGTCGATTTCAACGCCGACAACCTGTCCGTCGAGGCCTGCCACACGGCGTGTGAAAAGCTCCGCGGCGGTGGCGTCGGCCACGTCCTGGCCACGATCATCACCGACGACCTCGACCGCATGGCGGCGCGGCTGGCCAGAATTGCAGCCATCCGCCGGCAAGACGCCCTGGCCGCCGACATGATCTCCGGCATCCATGTCGAAGGGCCTTTCTTGAACCCGGAGCCAGGCTATGTCGGCGCCCATCCGCCCCAATTGGTCCGCCCCGCCGACTTGGACGCCATGAAGCGGCTGTTGGACGCTGCCGCGGGGCTGGTCCGCATCGTGACCCTCGCGCCGGAATACGACACCGGCCTGGCCGTCACCCGCTGGCTGGCAGGCCAGAAGATCGTCGTTTCGGCAGGGCACTGTAATCCGGACCTCGCGCAGTTCCGCGCGGCGATCGACTGCGGCCTCTCGATGTTCACGCACCTGGGCAACGGCTGTCCGATGTTCCTGCACCGCCACGACAACATCATCCAGCGGGTGTTGGGGCTTGCCGACGAACTTTGGATCTGTTTCATCGGCGACGGTGTTCACATCCCCTACCCTACGCTGAGAAACTACTTGCGTTGTGTGCCGCCGGAGCGAACGATCATTGTCAGTGACGCGATCTCGGCCGCCGGCCTCGGACCAGGCCGCTACAGCCTGGGCGGGCAGACCGTCGAGGTCGGCGCGGACCTTGCCGCCCGCTCGCCCGACGGCACGCATTTCATGGGCGCTGCGGCTGTCATGCCACAGGTTGCCGGTGGGCTGCGGAAGGCCGGCTTGGACGAAGCGGCCCTGCGGCGTTTCCTGCTGACCAACCCCGCCAGAGCGATCGGCGCAGTACCCATAATAACGTGAACCGGACCCTAACCTACTAGTGTTTATGATTCGCAGTCGGCGGTTTTTATCCCTTTACCCCGATTTAGCGTACAAATCCGTCTGGACAAGATCGGGGAAATCGCTAAGCTACGTCGCGGCCAAAGCCCTTCCTCTTCCAGGAAGGGCTGCTCGGCTACTTTGGTGGCAGTCGAGGTTCCAGGCATAAGCCGGATAGACGTTTCCCCCGTTGGTTCCCAGGCGAAAAGGAGTTCGCGCCCATGACACGCCTCGTGCTCGCGATGGTTGCCGCGATGGTCTTGAGCGGATGTCAGCACAGCGGGCAACAAGTAGTCGACCCCTTCTGGGGCCGGCAGACCGTACCGCCGCCGGCCACCGGCTCGATTTGTACGCCGGCAATCAACCCGGGTTGTCAGCAACCGGTGCAGCAGCCGTTGATAACGCAAGGAACACCGGTTCCCAGCGGTGGGTTGCAAACGACCACGCCACCGAATCTGCTGCCCGCGCCCACAACGCCTGCGCTGGCGCCACACATGCCGAACACTCCGGCAAACGTTACGCCAATTCCGGCAACGCCAGCCCCGGCCGGAAGCGGCGTTCCCTATGGCAATGCAGGGCCGGCCATGACTGCGCCACCTTCGAGCGGCTTTTCGATGCCAAACCGCGCCCCTTCGTCGGGCTATTCCAACCCGGATACATCGTCATCGGGCACCACCGGGATACCGCCGGCAACGCCGCCCAGCACGGCACCGGCCGGTCCTTATCCCACATGGCCCTCGTCATCGACCACACCCGGCGGCACATCCCCCTCGACCAGCGGGTCAGCTCCTGCGGCCACTGCACCCAGCTCTTCCGCGCCAACTACGCCCACGCCGGCCGGTCCGCCACCTACCAGTTCGCCGCCCGCCGGCTTGGGGCCGGGCTATGTTCCCCAAGGCGGCTTCAGTTTTCCCGATAAGAGCGGGTCGACCAGTCCGGGGCCTAGAGGTACCTGGATAACTCCCGTGAGCGTTGCGGCTACGCCCGTGGGACTCGACGGGGCGACCATTTCGGCCCCGCCCGGGACCGCGGCCGCGGATGGGCTGGACAGCAGCCCCAGCATCGTCCGCATTCCCACGGCGATTGGCGGCGATCCGGGTACGGCGCAGGCATCGGCAGCCATGCCCATAAGCCCGGCGCCGTAACGCAGAATCGGAAGATCGCTGGCTGTTCGCGGCAGCGAAGCGTTGCTGTCCAGCGAGTTTGACAACTGTCTCAGCGTGTAACTGCCTTTGGCTGACGCCTATTACGATTTATAATATCCTTAGGCAGCAGTCAGGTCATCAAGACAACAACAAATAACGATCAATATTCGTGATCAGCCTTTTCGATATTATAGCGTCTCCCCGTTCGACGTTTTCCGGCGCGACGAACGGCTGGCGGTTGGCGAAGTGGCGAAAGCTGCTGCCCAGAATCGGCGCGCTGGAGCCCGAGCTAATCAAACTCAACGACGAGCAGCTTCGCAAGGCCAGCCTGTCGCTCCGCTATCGGGCCAAGAGCGGCGAGCCGCTTTCGAAGTTGCTGGTCGAGGCCTACGCCCTGGTCCGCGAGGCCGGCCGGCGGAAGCTCAACATGCGGCACTTCGACGTGCAACTCCTGGGTGGCATCGCCATGTTCCACCACTCCATCGCCGAGATGCAGACCGGCGAAGGCAAGACCTTGGCCGCCACGCTGCCCATGTATCTTTACGGCCTGGTCGGCAAGGGCTGCCATTTAGCCACGGTGAACGACTATCTCGCCCGCCGCGATGCCGAATGGATGGGTCCCATCTACCGCGCCTTGGGCATGAGTGTGGGCGTGGTCGAGACGCAAATGTCGCAGGACGACCGCCGCAAGGCCTACCAGTGCGACGTGACCTACGGCACGGCCAAGGAGTTCGGTTTCGATTTCCTCCGCGATCGCCTCCTCCTGCGGCGGATCTCCGAGGGCCAGGGCGATCTGTTGGGGGGAATGCTCGGCCATCGCAACGAGTCGAGCGAGAAGCCCGTGCAAGGAGCCGCCTTCTTCGCCCTGGTCGACGAGGCCGACAGCATTCTCATCGACGAGGCCCGCACGCCCTTGATTATCAGCGCCTTGCCGACGGAAGAGCAGAAGCTGGAACTGGAGTGCTACCGCTGGAGCTCGGCGGTCGCCGATCAGTTCGTCGACGAGGAGGACTACGATTTCGACCACGAAAAGAAGACCGTGGAGTTGACCCGCGAAGGTCGGCAAAAGGTGCGGACCCTGGAGAAGCCGCCCGAACTGGACACGATGGGCATGGTCAACATCTACCGCTTCATCGAGCGCTCGATCCTCGTGGAACGCGAGTACAAGCTCGATCGCCAGTACGTCGTCCGCGACGGCGAGATCGTGATCGTCGACGAGTTCACCGGCCGCTTGGCCGAGGGCCGCAAGTGGCGCGAGGGCCTGCACCAGGCGGTAGAGGCCAAACAGGGAGTGGAGGTGACCGTTGCCACCGGCCAGGCCGCGCGGGTCACAATCCAGGACTTCTTCCTGCGTTATGAAAAACTAGCGGGCATGACCGGCACGGCGATCGATTCCGCGGCTGAATTGCGGCGGATCTATCGCTGCCACGTGCTCTCCATTCCCACCAACAAGCCGGCCATCCGCCAGCGGCTCCGCACCCAGGTCTTCGGCACGGAAGAGGCCAAGCGGATGGCCGTGGTCGAGGAAGTCTGCCGGCTTCACACGGAAGGACGGCCCATACTTATCGGCACGCGGTCGATCGACAAATCCGAGGCCCTTTCCCGCTTGCTTCAAGAACGCGGCGTGCAGCACCAGGTGCTGAATGCCAACCATATTGCCGCGGAAGCGGAGATCGTGATCCATGCCGGCGAGCAGGGCAAAGTCACTGTCTCGACAAACATGGCCGGCCGCGGCACCGACATCAAGCTGGGACCCGGCGTGGCCGATCTCGGCGGCCTGCACGTGATCCTCACGGAAATGCACGACGCGGCCCGCATCGACCGCCAGCTCAGCGGCCGTTGCGGCCGCCAAGGCGACCCGGGCACGTACCGCCAGTACCTGGGCCTGGACGACGACCTGCTCCTGGCCGGCCTGGGTCCCAAGAAAAGCGACCGGCTCAAGGCCTACGGCGAGCGGGCCACCGGCGGACTCGATCGCTTCAGCTCTCTCTACCGCCGCGCGCAAGCCCGGGTGGAACGGCGGCACTTCCGCCAGCGCCGGGCCCTGATGTACTTCGAGAAAGAACGCAAAAAGATGCAGCAGCAAATGGGCCAGGACCCCTACCTGGACACGCCCGGAGCTTAGAGAGGATCGAGGTTATTCGCTTTGTCTGCCCACCCGCGATGTGGTACAATAGACATGTGGAGTCGACAAGCGCGAATGACCCTTGAAACGGCTCCCGATCATTCCCGAAGACCCAAACTATGAGCGAGACTGTCACGGTTGAAATCCCTTCCGAGTTGGCGCAGCAAGCGAGAGCGCTGGCGATCGCCAGCAAGCGCCGACTGGAAGACGCCGTCGTGGAGTGGATCGGGCGGGCGGTGGCCGATCCACCGGTCGAATTCCTTCCCGATGGGGAGTTGCTTGCCTTCTGTGACGCCACTTTGGATGGCGTTCGACAGGAGGAATTGAGCGTGTTGTTAGCCGACCTTCGTGAAGGCACGCTGGAAATCTCGCAGCGTGTACGGCTCGAAGAGCTCATGGCAGGGTATCGACGCGGTCTCGTTTTGAAGGCCCGCGCCTTATCCGAGGCCGTGGCCCGCGGCCTTCGCCCTCGCCTGGACGATCATGCCGCATGATTCTGTGCCCGCCGACGTTGCGCGCCGTGTGCGCGAAGCCGCCAAGAACCGGTGCGGGTACTGCTTGAGTCCCCAACACTTGGTCTTGGCGCGGCTGGAGATCGAACATATCGTCCCGCGGGCGCGTGGCGGGAAGAGCGACGAGTCGAACCTCTGGTTGAGCTGTCCACTATGCAATCGACACAAGGCCGATCGTACGTCGGCTGCCGATCCCGAGAGCGGCAACGAAGCAGCGCTCTTTAATCCCCGCTGCCAGCGATGGTCTGAGCATTTTTGCTGGTCGCCCGACGGATTGCGCATCGTCGGCTTGACGCCCACAGGTCGCGCGACCGTCGCTGCGCTCCGCTTGGCGGACGATCCCGACGCGCTCGTCGTCCGGGGTTACTGGATATTGGCAGGCTGGCATCCGCCCGTGGATTTGGTATAATACTTAACCAGAGGAAAAGGCGAGCTCTCGCAACAAACTAGGTGAGTGCTGTCTTAATCCCAGAATTTTCATATCGAAGGCCACACGTTAAGATCCCGTCACTCTTCAACGGCCCAGCAGGACTAGGCAAGGCCACTCTCGCTCGGTGCATCGCTGGGGACTTAGGAACCTGCATTCAAATTGCAAGTGGCGATGCATTTGCCGAGCCCAAGGATCTGTTGCCCTACCTCACAAATGTCGAAAGAAGGTCTGTCTTATTCATTGACCACCGCCCCACTATGCGATGATTGTCCCCACGCAAAAACAACAGACAGAGGACATGGGTCTCTTGCCCATCGTCATCCGATTGCAGCCCGTCGTAGACCTTTCCGATAGCCAGCTTATGGAGTTCTGTCAGGTCAATCGCGACCTCCGTATTGAACGTAACGCACGGGGAGAACTATTGATCATGCTGCCGGCTGCATCCGGCATGGGCGACCGCAACGCCGAAATCACAACCCAGTTGCGGAATTGGGCAAAACGGGATGGGAGCGGCAAATCGTTCGATTCATCGGCGGGCTTTCGCCTGCCCAATGGCGCTGTGCGTTCGCCCGACGCCTCGTGGCTCCGTTTGCCGCGGTGGAACGCTCTGACTGCGGAGGAAAAGAAACAGTTTGCTCCCTTGTGCCCGGACTTCGTCGTCGAGTTGCGCAGCGAAAGCGATCGTCTCCGCGGATTACAGGAGAAAATGCAGGAGTATCTCGACAACGGCGCCGAGATGGGCCTGTTGATCGATCCCCAGCGACGACGGGTCCATGTCTATCGCCGCGATCGGGAGGTCGAGGTTCTTGACGGCCCCGAGGCTGTTTCCTGCGATCCGGTACTGTCGGGATTCGCGCTGGATCTGCGGGAAATCTGGTAAGCCTACGCCACCGCGTTCACTCCGCTTGCGCTGCCTTGCTGGCCCATGGCGGCGAACTTCTGCACCCAGGTCAACCGACCGGCCAAGGCATCGACGTTGGACTTTGCTGCCGCGGAATTGGGCGATTGAGCGGCGGCGGCTTGGGCCTTGGCAACCCGCTCTTGATAAAATTGCAGCAGATTCACCGAGTCGTCGGAGTTGATGCCGGCATTTTCCATGTCCACGCGGATCGACGACAACTCCTGCGTGTCCTTCTGCGAAATGGCGCCTTTGTCTGATAATTGCTGGATGAGTTTCGAGAAATCGTTAGGCGTGATATCGGTCATGTCATAGTGGGAGACGACCTGCCGCATGGCGGCGGTTTGCGTGGGCAACAACGCGAGGGATGCCGTTGCCGCTTTGCCCGCCGCCACAGCTTGGCCGTTGGCCGCGCCATTGAGATTGGCCAGCGAAGCCGCACTGGAGAGTCCGATGAGAGCATTGGACATGATCATCAGTTGAGTCCGTTTTGGGAAAGGAGATTTGCCGAAGGTCCTTTCTGCCGGAAAGGACTAATGTGCGCTGCCCGAGGGAAGAGCCGAAGTTTCTTGGCGGCGCCGAGCACATTAGTCTCTCTCGGCAAGAGAGACCTACTGTAGGTCCTTTCTGCCGGAAAGGACTAATGTGCGCTGCCCGAGGGAAGAGCCGAAGTTCCTTGGCAGCGCGGAGCACATTAGTCTCTCTCGGCAAGAGAGACCTACGCTAGTTTGGCAGGCCCCAAGAGCAAATCGCAAGCCAGAACCGTAATCGCACGAAGCTTAATTCGGAATCCGTATCCTAACTCCTTGCCAGTCCAATCCTTATGAGCGAAGTACCAGATTTGTCCCCGGCCAGGCGGCAACAGCCGCCCGTGTGCCATTTTTGCCGCTGGCGGCAATTTCTGCCGCAGGAATCAGCGCGGCGAGCGCCAGATCTTGCGGTACAGCAAGAAGAGCAACGTCGCCGTAACTAAAGCCGGGGCCAGAAAAATCAGAATGCCCCGCGCATAGATCACCGCCACAATACCCAGCGGCAAGGCGTACCAGACCCAGCCTGGCAAGCGATGCAAGTCCGGCCAAGCCAGCCAAAGGGCGCCCAATACGCAACCGACCCGCATTCCCATGGCTCCAGCCGCTTGAACCGACTCCAACGGCCGATAGCAATTAGTGATAATCGCCAATAGGAAAGAGGTCAGTGCGAGCAATCCCAAGATGTGGCGACGCACGGCAGCCCCTAATGCGACTGGCGGAGAAAGAGCTGCCGCGCCCCACCAACCGCTTCATACGTCCGGCCGGTGATGTTGTTGCGATCGTTGTCGATGGCGATTTGCGCAAGCTCCTGGCCGCAGGGCGTCGGATAGCGGCGCGTAATGCAGGCCTGGCAGAGGTTTCCGGCCTCGAAACCGATCGCTCGGGCGACCGCTTCCACCGGCAGATAGCGCAAGGAATCGGCCCCCAGCCGCGCGCTCATGCGGGCCTCGACCTCCGGCGTCAGCGGGCCGTCCTGGAGGAAGTGGGCCGCGAAAAGCTCGCTGACCGTCGACATGTCGATTCCGTAGAAACAAGGTGCGATGATCGGCGGACAGGCCACGCGGACGTGAATTTCCCGCGGCAACCCCGTCTGCCGCAGTCGCTGCAGTAAGACCTTCAGGGTCGTGGCGCGGACGATCGAGTCCTCGACCAGGATCACCCGTTTGCCTTCGAGAACCTCGCGGAGCGGCGTGTACTTGGTCTCCGCCTTGCGCTTGCGGTCGCCGCTGCCCTCGATGAACGTGCGGCCCGAGTAACGATTGCGAATCAACCCCTCGACGCACGGCACCTTCAAGGCATAGGCCATCGCGTCGGCCGCAGCCTTGCTGGTGTCGGGAACCGGAACGACGACCGTCTCGTCGTCGATGGCCACTGTCTCCAAGCGGGCCAATTCTTCGCCCAGGGCCTTGCGGGCCAGATAGACGCTGCGGCCGTCCAGCGTGCTGGCCACGTTGGCAAAATAGACCCATTCGAAGAAGCAATGCGCCCGCCGTACACTTTGCGCGAAGGTCTGGATTTCCAATCGCCCATCGCTGATGATGATGGCCTGGCCGGGCGGCACCGGCTTGATGCTCTCCGGAGCAAAGCCCAGATTCATCAGCGCCACGCTTTCGCTGGCCGCGGCAAACAGCGGGCCTTCGACCGCATAGCATAACGGCTTGATTCCCAGCGGGTCGCGGGCGATGATCATGTCGCCCAAGGCATCGAGAAAGACCAGGCTGTATGCGCCGTCCAGCTTGGCGGCAACTTCGCGCATGGCGTCGATCAGCGGCGGCTGCTTGTCGGCCGTCAATGCCTGGCAGATCTCGTGCATCAAGACCTCGGTATCGGTCTCCCGCGCCAGGTGGTTATTGTCGTCGGCCAGAAGCTCGATGCGCAACTTCGAGTAATTGGCCAACTGACCATTGAAAGCAAAGCTGAACCACTTGTGCTTCTTGATGTGCGGGCGCTCGAACGGCTGGGCGTAGTTGCGATCGTCCAAACCGCAGGTGGCGTACCGCACGTGGCCGATTGCCGCCCGGCCATCGAATTCCTTGATCAGGCTCTCGTATTGAGCCCGATGATTCATACGAAAAACTTCGCAAACCGTGCCGACATCCTTATAGGTGCCAACAAACTGTTTGCGATGGGGGTTATAGGTCGACATGCCGGCCGCCAACTGGCCGCGGTTCTGGATGTCCAGCAACATCCGCGGCATCAGTCGGGAAACGGCGTCTGGCCCGCAATCCGTGCATAACGGACTCACGCCCCGCCCAGGAAGGTGGTAAATCGCGGCCACCCCGCATTCGTCGCGTAGTTCGCTCATAACAGTATTTTAGGTATTAAGTTCGATTCCCACAACTGGCCGTTTCGGGGGGAAGTCAAGATTCACTTTCGGTATTCGAGAAAAACGATTATGCTGTTGGAGGTTGGGGTCCGGCGAATCAAGAACACCTAGTATAACGCTTTTATGACCGACGTACTGCGACAGGAAATCGCCGCCCTAGCCACCACGCTCGTCGTCAAGGTCGGCACGCAAGTTCTGACCCGCGACGATGGCCAACTCGATCAGGCCCGCATCGACCAGCTTGCCCGCCAACTGCACGATGTGGTCCACAGCGGCCGGAAGGTGGTGTTGGTCAGTTCCGGGGCTGTTGGGGCGGGAATGGGGCGTCTGGGCATGACCCAGCGGCCGACCGATTTGCCGCGGTTACAGGCCGTCGCCGCCATCGGGCAGAGCCTCTTGGTCGAGGCCTACGAGCGGGCGCTCTCACCTTTCGGCCACCACGCCGCCCAGGTTTTGCTGACGGCCGACGATCTCGAACACCGCCTGCGTTATCTCAACGCCCGCAATACGCTCTTGACCCTCCTGGAACTTGGCGCCATTCCGATTATCAACGAGAACGACACGGTTTCCGTGGAAGAACTGCATACGACCTTCGGCGATAACGACCGCCTGGCCGCCATTGTTACGAACCTCATACGCGCGCCACTGCTGGTGCTGCTTTCCGATGTCGAAGGTCTATGCGATGGCGATCCTCGCCAGACCGGCAGTAAGATCATTCAGACCGTGGAACGGCTGGATCGTTCGATTTACGACCTCGTACGCGACAAGAGGGGCGGCCGGGGCAAGGGCGGCATGGCCAGCAAGCTGGAGGCGGCCCGGCTCTGCACCAGCGCCGGCGAGAACCTGATTATCGCTAGCGGCCGCGATCCGGAGGTACTGCCGAAAATCGTTGCCGGCGAGATCGTCGGCACGCTTTTCCTGACCCAAGGCCAATCCCTGGCCGCCCGCAAGCGCTGGATCGGGTTTACCGTAAAACCGCGGGGGTCATTGCAACTCGACGCTGGGGCACAGGAGGCCATTCTGCGGAAAGGCCGCAGCCTGCTGGCGGCGGGGATCGTGGAAATCGATGGCCATTTCGCCAAGGGCGACATTGTGGCCCTGCACGCCCCGGACGGACAAGAAATTGCCCGCGGACTGACGAATTACGGTCACGACGACTTGGCCCGCATCAAGGGGCTCCGCACCGGCCAGATCGCCGAGGTGTTGGGCGAATGCCCCTACGAAGAGGTAATCCATCGCGATAATATGGTGGTTACGAGCATGGCAGAATAGGTAAGTCGTTTTGTGCCAACATGTTACGACGCGTCTTTTCTGAGACTATGGACTTTTGGGACTAAATTTGAGACGATATCACCCGGAGACCGATAACTTCAATAACGACCCGTTTCCGAGGTGCAATCATGGCAACGCGACTCAAATTGACGTTCGACCGTTCCACACGACGCTGGCGAAAAATCTACCGTGGCCACAAACTCTATCTGGGGTACGGCAAGAGTAAGTCCGACATGCCGTCGTATCAACTCGCCCTGGACGAGTTCACCCGCCGCAAGTCCGACATCGACGGACAGGCCGAGGCCGGCAAACCAAACTACCAGCAGTACCAGCAGGCACTACGACTGCGACACGCAATGCTGGCATGGCTCGACCAAGAGAAAGAACACTGGCACGAACACGACCTGGCAGCCGACGATGCCGCACGAGATCCCGGCACAGAACACGACGCACGCCGCGGCACGGTGTACGTCGTCGTCCCCAGCGATGACGAGGCACAGGCCGCATACGACCACGCCCGCACAGATGACGCCCCCAGCGACGTGCAGGAACCCTACGGTGATGACCCCATGTTCTTCCACGTCGCCACGTGCGAGGAGACATACAACCGCATCGGCAAAGAGTGCGAACGGCTGAACACGGACGCCAAGAGAACCAAACCCCCGGCCCTGGACGTGCCCGGCGCCATCTCTGTTGACCCGCTGGACGGCGCGACAGCTTGGGAACGAAATGCTTGGGAGTTCCGCATCGAGGCACTACGCACGCACCGCCGATGGACGGCCGCCGTTGACCACGCCAAGACCGTTGATGCCAACCTTGACGCCTATCTCAAGTCCCAGCAGCTACGGATAGGACGAGGAGACGATGCCATCACGCCGCAACGGTACGGAGTTCTCGTGTGGCAATCAGGATACTTCCGGCAGTTCACCGCCGCCAAGTCCGTTGACCAACTCAGCAACGCCAAAACCCTGATAGACTTTCATGCTGAATTGCTGGCTAAAGTGGAACAGAGGAAACTCGGCCGCAACACGGCCAACGCGGTCATGCTCACCGCCAAGTCGTTTGTCAAATGGTGTTGGCAGTCCGACGTTATCCGCGACCTGCCGCGAAACATCGACGCCAAGTCGTTGCGAATCTCAGTACCCAAGACGAAAGTCCCGACCATCCCCGTGCCGTGGGTAAAATCGTTCTTGGCTGCGGCGAACGGACGCCCGAAATTGTACGCCTTGTTGATGTTGAACATCGGCGCGACCCAAAAAGACATCAACGACTTGCAACAGGCAGAGGTGGACTGGGATGCCGGAATCATCGTCCGCCGGCGCAGCAAGACGGCCGAGTGTGAATCCACACCAATCGTCAGCTACAAGTTGTGGCCCGAGACGTTCCGCCTGCTGAAACAGTTCCGCTCGTCCGACCCCGTGCGTGTTCTCGTTAACCAGCGGGGGGGACCGTTATGGAACCGTTCCTACAACTCGGAACGCGACAAATCCATCACCATCGACCTTATCGGCAAGTCGTACAAACACGCCTGCAAAACGCTGAAGATGGAACCCATCTACTCGCCGAAGTTGTTCAGAAAAACGAGTAGTTCCCTGCTGAACGACAACGAGACCTATCACAGCCTGCACACGCTGTTTCTCGGCCACAGCGCTCGCACCGTCGCCGACGCTCATTACAACACCACGCCGCAGGCCCGACTTGACACAGCCCTTCTCTGGCTCGGTCAGCAATACGGGGTGGTCCCGGCACCGGTCGAACACGGCACCCAGCACCAGGACCAGGCCGCCGGGTGACCGCTCGTGGCCAGCAGGCCCCCGGGGTAAATCGTGCCCCGGGGGTTCCGGCCCAGAAACCCTTGGGGGAAATTCCCCCAGCGGTTTTTTATTTCCACCGGCCCGTTGCTGTTTTGGCAATTTTGCCAAAAGACCAGCCCAACATTACACACCCCCCTAAATTGCCGCCTACTGACGCGATGTCAGCAACTCGTTTCAATGGGGGGGTATTCCACGCGCGGCCCTGCCCTGGCGGGCGCACCGGGGGCCTACCGCACCAGACACGCACACCGCAGGGTACCGTTTTGACGTTCTTTCGGTACTCTAGCCCACGACAAACAGGGTGCATTTCCCACAATCCGGCCCGCGAACAGACACCTACCAAATGTCTATTCGGCAAGCCTTAGTGTTGAATAGACACCTTGAGTATGTGCATTCACCCCGGCCCGTCCGCAAGCACAAGCCCCACCACCCTTTCGAGCACCGGGGGAACACGCGCTGACGTGGTTGCTGGCCAGCGGGGGTACTCGCCTACTGCCATTGCGGTAGTGCCTTCGACCGGCTACCGGCTTCGCCGCGGCCCGTCCCTGCCGTCCCCCTTGTTCCCTATGGCCGTCCTTGGCCCCATGCGTCTTCCCTGACCACGTGCCTGTTCTACTTGCCGTCCTGGCAGTTCTCAGGCTGCGCCCGTTCTCGCGGATCCGCAACAGGCTTCCGCCGCCGACGTGGCCGGAAGTCTTGGAGGAGTTCCAAGGGGAACGCGTCGAAACACTCGCACAAGTCTTCACATTCACCCGACGCAATCAACCTTGCAGTAGTCATGCTTTGGTTCCTTCTACTTTCAACTTCAGACTCACGCCGATGTCACCGAACACCGCATTGAACGCGTCGACCACCGCCGGCACGTCCTTCTCACCCGCCCATATCGCATCGTGCAGCGTTAGAAAACCCACCCCCTGCCGCACAAGACGGGGTGCTACCTGCTCAATAACGATGATGGACTCGACACGTTGCAGCACCCGTATCAACTCGCCCGCGCCAAGACGGTTCACGAACGTGGCACACGCGAACACGGACGGAAAACACTTCTCGAATACCCACGCGAACGGAGGTCGATACGACCCCGGCAACGCGACCATGTACCGCATGTGGCAAACCTTCGCCGCATCACGTGCAGTCGAGGGGACCGACACCCGAACACGCTTCGTCGGCCGCATCGCTTCCGTCAGCACGTCTATCCCTTCCGCCGCGCAGGCATCGGCCAAGTACTCGTACACGTCCTGTTCGCCCGGCCCCGCCAACGCCAGCTTCTCGTAGAGTTCTGCATCAGGACCGCGCGACGGCGCCGACCGAGACAACGCCGCCAGCAGGCCCGGGTAGCCGGACGCTCGCAAAGTCGCCGCGTCCTTCCCTTCAACACAACGCAACCACCCTTGTATATATGATGGCACATCTTCACCCGAATGACGCATGATGCTGGCCAGCAGCGACGGGTGAATACACCTGATGTCCACGCCGCCGAGTACTTCGCCGTCCAGCCTGCAAAACGGCCGAAGTTCTCTCTTCAACCCCGTGAAGGTGGTGAAGACGCGCCCCGTGCCCGCAACACTGAAACGGTGTTCCCCGCGACGGATGTCGTCGACCCGCACTGCCTGCCGTAGCCGGGTTTCCGGTTTCAGGGTTCTCACTACCGCATCCGCTTCCACGCCGATCGCCAGCGTGAGAGCGATCAAGATAAGTGATGGGCGATTAGTCGATATAATCGATGGGATGG
>CAZTPX010000202.1:0-16187 GCA_964615095.1 uncultured Planctomycetaceae bacterium
TCCTGGCTGCTGCCCAACAAGTGGCACCGCGCCGCCATCGGCGCGGGCGGCATGTACGTCGAACTGGTCCTGGCCTCGATCGCCACCTGGATCTGGTGGTACAGCGAGCCGGGGCTCTTGAACCACCTCTGCCTGAACGTGATGTTCGTCTGCTCGGTCAGCACCTTGATCTTCAACGCCAATCCGCTCTTGCGGTACGACGGCTACTACATCCTTTCCGACATCACCGAGATCCCCAACCTCAGGCAGAAGTCGACCAGCGTCTTGAGCCGCAAGATGGGGGACTGGTGCCTGGGGCTGGAGCAGCCGGAGGATCCCTTCCTCCCCGAGCGGAACCAGATCTTCTTCGCCCTGTACTCGGTGGCGGCAAGCATCTATCAATGGGTGGTGGTCTACTCGATCTTGTTCTTCCTGTACCATGTCTTCAAGCCCTATGGGTTGGAGAAGATCGGGCAGTTGATCGCGCTGGCCTCGCTGTGGGGCCTGATCGTGATGCCGCTTTACCAGCTCGGCAAATTCCTCTACGTGCCCGGGAGGCTCGATAAAGTGAAAAAAACCAACATGTTCACCACCCTGGCGGTCGTGATCGCCGTCCTGGCGGCCGTCGTCTTCGTGCCGCTGCCGCACAGCGTGATTGCCACCATGGAAATCCAGCCGCACCTGGCCGACCCCGTCTACGTCAACACCCCCAAGGGCGGCTGCCTGGTCAAGTTGGACGTCAAAGCCGGTCAGAAAGTCGTCGACGGCCAGCGGCTGGCCCTGCTTGAGAACAAGGATCTGGACGTCGAGATTGCTAGGCTCACGGCCAAGGAGGGGGAGTACGCGACCAAGCTCAACGTCTTGGGAGCGATGGACTCCTCCAACCACAATAAATCGCCGGAAACCATCCCGCAATTGGAGGAGAACCTGGAATTCGTCCGCAAGGAGCTTAAGGAGAAAGGGACCCAGCGCGACTGCTTGACCCTCAAGGCGGCCCGCGCCGGCACCGTGTTGCCACCACCGCCTACGCCCAAGACGCGGCAAACGGACGTCGAGGGCCCGCCGCTGCCCGCATGGTCGGGCACGCCCCTGGACGAGCACCACTACCAACCCTTCCTCAAGGAAGGCACGCTCTTCTGCATGGTGGGCGATCCCACGAGCCTGGAAGCGGTGCTCGTGATCGATCAGGGTGACATCGACTTCGTCCAGGACGGCCAGGACGTCGATTTGAAGTTCGACGCTCTGCCTCACGATACGCTGCACGGCAATATCGAGCGGATTTCGAGAACCAGCTTGAAGATCACGCCCCGGCGGCTGTCGAGCGCGGCCAAGGGCGAGTTGTCCAGCATGACCGATCCGGACACGGGCCTGGAGAAGCCGCAAAGCCCGTCCTTCCAGGCCATCGTGCCCATTAGCGACGAGGAGCGCGTACTGACCATCGGCATCCGCGGCCGGGCCAAGATCCACGTCGCGCCGCTCTCGCTCGGCGCCCGCCTCTGGCGGCTGATCATGAACACCTTCAACTTCCGCTTATAGGCATCGTGATCCAGCAGCCTCGATCTTCTTCGCAGATCTGCGTGGGGGCGGTCACCTATCTGAACGCCCGGCCCTTGACGTATACCCTGCCGCAACTCCTGCCGGAGGCGGAGGTCGTGATCGATTTCCCCAGCCGCCTGGCCGACGGACTGGCGGACGGGCGCTTCGACGTGGCCTTGATCCCTTCGATCGAATACTTGCGGCAGCCCGGCTTGCGGATCGCTTCCGACGCGGTCATCGCCTGCGATGGGCCGGTGCGCAGTGTCAAGCTCTATGGCCGGACGCCGATCGAGCGTGTGCAGACACTCGCCCTAGACGAAGGCTCGCGGACCAGCGCGGCCTTGGCGCAGATCTTGCTTCGCGAGCGGTTCGGCTTGCAGCCCCGCCTGCTGCCCTTGCCCTTGGAGAGTTTGCCGGCCGATTGTGCGGCCGATGCGATGGTCGTCATCGGCGACCGCGGCATGCGGGAGCCTGAGGGAGAGTGGGCCTTTGCCTGGGACCTGGGCGACGAGTGGGCGCGTTGGACGGGCTTGCCCTTCGTGTTTGCCCTGTGGGCGGCCCGGCCGCACGTGCAGGAGGCGCGTATCGACCGTGCCTTGGCCGCCGCCCGCGATGAAGGCCTGGCGCGCTTGCCCGAGATTGCCCGCCGGGCAGCGCCCGAGATCGGCATTCCCGAAATGGAGTGCCTGGGCTATCTTCGCGACAATCTGGAATTCCACCGCGGCCCGCGGCAACAAGCGGGGCTGGAACGGTTTTACCAGCTCGCCAAGTGCTGCGGACTTGCGTAGAATTCCGCATGAACAAGCTCAGCCAGGAAATCAGCCCGTACCTATTGCAACACGCCGGGAACCCCGTCGATTGGCAACCGTGGGGTGCGGAGGCACTGGCGCGCGCCGCCGGGGAGCAGAAACCGATCTTCCTTTCGATCGGCTATTCCGCCTGCCACTGGTGCCACGTGATGGCCCACGAGAGTTTCGAAAACCGCGAGATCGCGGAACGCTTGAACCGCGATTTCATCTGCATCAAGGTCGATCGCGAAGAACGGCCGGACTTGGATCAGATCTACATGGATGCCGTGCAGGCGATGACCGGCCAGGGCGGGTGGCCGATGTCGGTCTTCCTCACGCCCGAGCAGAAACCGTTCTTCGGCGGCACCTATTGGCCGTTGCACGGCCGGGGCGGAATGCCGGGCTTCGACCAGGTGCTCACGGCGGTGGCCGCAGCCTGGCGCGAGCGCCGTAGCGACGTCCTCCAGCAGGCCGAAAAGGCGGTGCAATTCCTCCAGGACCAGCGCCTAGTCGGCGGCAAGCCAGCCGAGTTGAACGAGGCCCCGCTGGAAACTGCGGAAGCCGCCCTGGGCCAGGCCTTCGACGATCGCCTGGGCGGTTTCGGCGCGGCGCCCAAGTTCCCCCACGCCACGGACCTGAACCTCCTCTTGGCCCGCTGGCGGGCCACACGGCGCGAGCCGTTGCTGGAAATGGTCGTCGTCACGCTCGACCGCATGGCGGCGGGCGGTATCTACGACCACCTCGGCGGCGGATTCCATCGCTATAGTGTCGACGCCGAATGGCTCGTGCCGCACTTCGAGAAAATGCTCTACGACAATGCCATGCTGGCCAACTGCTATCTGGATGCGTGGCAGGAAACCCAGCGGCACGATTACCTCGACGTCGTTCGCCAGACGCTCGACTACGTGCTCCGCGACATGACCGACCCACTGGGCGGATTCCTGAGCGCCGAGGACGCCGATAGCGAAGGCGAGGAAGGCAAGTTCTACATCTGGACGCCACAGGAGGTCAAGGCGGCGCTGGGCGCCGAGCGCGCGACCACTTTCTGCCGCGTTTACGACGTGACCGAGGCCGGCAATTTCGAAGGCCACAATATCCTGCACCTTGCCATGCCCATCACCGCCTGCGCCAGTGTGCTGGACCGCGAAGCAGCGTCGCTGGCGGCGGAGCTAGATGCCGATCGCACGTTGCTGCTGGAAGTTCGTGGCCGCCGACCGCGGCCTGGCCGCGACGACAAGGTGTTGGTGAGTTGGAACGGGCTGATGATCGACGCCATGGCCCGGGCCGGCGCCGTGGTGGACGAGCCGCGATACCGCGCAGCGGCTGCGGCCGCCGCCGATTTCCTACTTGCGCATCTTCGCGATGAGCGGGGGCGATTGCTGCACTGTTGGCGCGCCGGGCAGTCCCGGCACAACGCCTTTCTCGACGACCATGCCAGCCTGTGCAACGCCCTGGTGACGCTCTACGAGACGCAATCCGGTCCCCGCTGGCTCGACGAAGCGACTGGGCTGGCCGATGCCATGCTGGCACGATTCGCCGACACGGAGGGCGGCGGGTTCTTCTACACTTCCAGCGATCACGAACCGCTTATCGCCCGCAAGAAAGACGTCTGGGACACGCCGGCGCCCAGCAGCACCGGCCTGGCGGTTACAGCCCTGTTGCGGCTCGCCCGACACACTGGCCGCGATGACTACCGCCGTGCGGTCGAGGAGACGCTGCGAGCGAGCATGCCCTGGATGGAACGGGCCTCGCTGGGCGTGGGGCAATTGCTCTTTGCCCTGGACGCCTGGCGTGCCGCGCGGAAAGAGCCGGCAGTACGATGAATCGAGTGATTCACAGCAAGGCTAGATCCCCGGGTACCACTTCACGGCGTTCTCGTAATAAATCTTCTTCAGCACGTCAAGCGGCAAGGCCAGGCCGGGGACCTTGAGATTCGCCTTGACCTCGCCCGCGTCGACATCCTGGTGGGTGGCGAAATACAGATAATCGTTGCGGTAGACCCGCTCGAAATACCGCAGCGGACCTCTCGCATCGGCAGCCGGCCGGCCGATTTCGTTGTCGGTTCCATAAAGCAAGCGGTCCTGGTACTTGATGAGGAAGTTCCTCACTTTTTCCCGGTCTTGGGCCTGGAAATTCACCACGCGACCCGCCATGTCCACGGCCATGTTGGGATACTTGTCGAAGCGCTTGGCCAACTCGTCGACATCATGTTCCACGCTGCCCAGGTGGCAACCCACGAACCTGAGGTGCGGATGCTTTTCCAGGACGTGGTCGCGGGCTTTGATTTGCGCCCCATAGCCCGGTATCTCGGGATGCAGGTAGCCGTAGTACTGCGGGTGTTCCTTGTAGTAGCCGGCGACGGCCTCGACCTGCATGGATGCCGCGGGAAGCCAGCAATCGCGCGGCTCGCCGACGTGGGCCACCAGGGTCTTGTTCTGCTTTTCAATGTAGTCGAAGATGGGGTCGAACCTGGGATCGTCGATCATCACATAGCGCCCGTCCGGATCTTTAAGCACCATACCGATCTCCTTCCAGACCTTGACCGCCACCGCGCCCTGGGCGAAGCTTTGGGCCAGCGTTTCCAGCGCACTCTTCTGCCAATCCGCGCGCCCCCAGTTTTCCAGATTGAAGGAAGTGGCCCAAGCGATTTGATGGGGATAGCGTTTGTGGAGCGATTCGGCCATGGCGATTCTCTGTTGCAGCCGCTTCCATTCCAGGCCGACGACACAGATGTCGAGCCATTTCATGTTGTGCTGCTTGAGCAAGTCGAAGAACAGTTTCTCGTCGGGCACGCCCGCGTCGGTGACGTGAACGTGGGCGTCGATCTTGGGCATCCGTTGCAAGGCTTCCAGCACGGTCTCGTTCGCTTGCGGAGATGTCGGTGGAGATTCAGCAAGGCTGCCGGCGGCAAATGCCAGCGCGATTCCGGCTGCCAGGCCGAGAACCAGGATCGAATGCTTTGGGCAAGACCGTTCTTGGTACATGATGTCACCTCCTAAGGATACTTGAACTGATATTCTAAACTACTCGAATTCAACATGCGCTGTCATATACGGCAGCAGTTCCTTCGGCGTATTGGAAATCGCGATGACCACAGTATACGTGACCACGTTCTGCGTCATGGTGGCATTCAGTCGCACCTGTTTCACCTTGCCCTGGAAGACTTTGCCGGGAAATGCCTCCACCGTGAAGCGGGCGGCCTGCTGCGGGTGGACCCGCAAAATATCGGCCTCGTTGACGGAGGCCCAGACCTGCAAGTTATCGATGGCCGCGAGGAGAAAGAGGCTGGGTGAATTGAGGTTGGAGACCACCGTCTGTCCCACGTTGACACGCCGGTCGATGATGACGCCCTTGGTCGGCGCGCGGATCGTGGTGTAGCTCAGGTAGCGTTCCGCCTCTTGGAGTTTGATCTTGTTCTGGCGGAGCATGGCCTCGGCCACGCCGACCGAGGCCCTCGCCTCTTCGCAATTGATGCGAGCCGAATCCAATTCGTAGTCCGAGAGGGCTTTCTTCTGCTGCTGATCCTGGGCACGCCGCAGGTCCAGTTCGCCGCGTTTCACCTTAACCCGCGCCAGCGTCAACTCGGCTTCGGCCAGCGCACAACTGGCCCGATTTTGTTCGACCTGGGCCGCATACGGTTCGCTGTCGATCCGCGCCAGGACGGTACCTTGCTCCACTACCGAACCATAGTCGATTGGTTTGCCTGCCTTCTGCGGGTCATCGCCGAAACTGGCGATTACGCCGTTGACTTGCGCGCCTACGTCAACCACCGTCTCCGGCTCGACCGTGCCCAGGGCCGTAACTTTCTTCTCCGCCGTCGGACGATCGGCAGGATTGGCGTCGGCAGCCGAGCAGGCAAGCCGCTCCCCGCTAACGAGCAAAAACGCGATGAGAACGGAAAACAGAGTTCTTGGAGCGATTCGATTCATAATACTCCTCGGGGTCAAAATTCGGTGAATGGGATGATTCTTGCGATGACGACAGAAAAATGACTGAGACAAATATGGCCTGTTCGCGCAATTTACTCTTATGCGATATTTCCGTCAACCATGTTTCGGACACTTTTTATCAACGGACTGGCGGCTGACGTGAACGCGGGGTAGACTACGCGAAAATGACTTGCCGTTCATACGACACCCAGGAGCCTTCCGATGCCCGACTATGACAGTCCTTGGAAAGACGCCCTTGACTTCTTCTTCGAGGCTTTCTTGGAATTGTTCTTCCCCGAGGCCCATGCCGATATCGACTGGAGCCGGGAGTGCGAGTCGTTGGACAAGGAACTACAGCAGATCGCCCCCGAAGCGGAAATCGGACGGCGTTATGTCGATAAGTTGGTGAAGGTCTGGCTGAAAAGCGGCGAAGAACAATGGGTGCTGGTCCACATCGAGGTACAGATGTCCGAGGACAGGAAATTCCCCTGGCGGATGTACGTCTATAACTGCCGCCTCTTCGACAAGTATAATAGAGAGGTGGCCAGTTTCGCTGTGCTGGGCGACGACAACCCTGACTGGCGCCCGCAAAGCTACGGCTACCGGCGCTGGGGGGTGGAAGCGGGCCTCCGCTTCCCGATCGTCAAGTTGCTGGACTGTGCGGCAAGACGATCGGAGTTGGAGGAAAGCTCCAATCCCTTTGCCACGGTGATCCTGGCGCATTTGGATACCCAGGAAACCCGCCAGGACCCGGGCGAGCGGAAAAACCGGAAGTTTCGCTTGATCAAGCGGCTTCGCGAGCGAGGATGGAGCGAGAAGCAAGTTCGCCAGCTCTTTCATTTGATCGACTGGTTGGTGGAATTGCCGGAGCCGCAGGCTGATGAGTTTTGGAAAGAATTAAAACAATACGAGGAGAAAGAACACGTGCCATTCATTTCAACGCCGGAACGATACGGCCGTGCCGAGGGCCGTTACGAGGGCCAAATCGAGGCCCGAATCGAGGACATTGCGACGATCCTGGAACTGAGATTTCAGGAGGCCGGCACGCAGTTCATGCCGGAGATTCGTCTCATCAAAGACGAGGAACAATTACAGAGGATTTTCCGCGCCGCCGCAACCGCTGCCAGCCCTGAAGAGTTGCGAAAACTCTGGACCGCATCGGCCGAGTAAGCACATGCCATCCACCAAAGACCTTTCCGGTTTGCCCGAGCCCTCCAGGATTCGCCATGCATTACGATGCAGCGCAATGCTGGATGTTGTGCTCTGCGACCAGCAGTGGCTGCGTTGCTATGAGTACCAGCCGAAATGGTTGAACGACGCCGAAATGACCAAATACGACAACGGTGGCGGCAACCATATGTTCGTGTTCTTTCGCGGCGATGACGCAATTGTCAAGGGCTTCGATCACGAATCCCCCGTCAGTCCACACGCAAGAGAAGAATTCTCTGTCTGGCCTGGAATCTACGTAGGCGTCCCCGGCGAACTGAATTCCCTTCTTGATGATACCGCCGTTGAACGTGACGATGTCACTTTTTGTATTTGGCACACTTCGGGCCAATGGCATCGCGGCATGATGAAGTTTCCCCGGGACGAGGACGACGGTTCGTCGTATCTTCTCGGTACCATTCACTTGGACTCTGGTTCCTACTGCGATTGGGCACTTGGTTACTATGGGCGTGAACTCGATCCTGATCTAGTCGCCTCCATTTACAGCGGCACTTCGATTCGTGCCGATCTAGTCGCTAAACTCAATCCTGACCGCGACATTACGCTGGCTATGTCGGAGCTTTCCGAAATGGCTTGTGGTTATTGTTGATCATGGCAGCTTATTCCGGCAAATTGGCTGAAGGCCCAAGTCTGCGGCTGGCGATCGCCTTGTTGGTTGTCGGGATTTTCCTTTGTGGCTTGACTGTCGGCGGGGCCGCGGCGGCCAAGGTCGATCTGCTGGGCGATCCGCTGCCGGAAGGCGCCGTCGCGTGATGGGGCTGCTCGACCGGACTGTCCGGATTTGGAACATGACTCAACGTGGCGAGAAAGGCAAGATCGATCAACCACAGATTCCCACGTGCATGAGCTTCTCACCGGATGGAAAGCTCTTGGCCGTAGGGGCCGTAATGGAAGGCATTCGTCTCTACAAGGTCGATGCCTTGAAGGACTTTGTCGCGATTCCCGAAACCTCTGGTTGCTTCTTGGAGCCTCTGGCCTTTGTCCCAAACTCCACTTGCATTGCTGTCCCAACCTTCAAGAAGAAGCAGCCGAAGGAGTTGTGGGAACCCAATATGCCAGCCCATCGCGTTCGCTTATGGGACTACTCCCGGCAGAAGACCGTCTGGGAAAGCGATCTGCTTCAAATTCCCATGGCGATTTCCGCGTCGCACGACGGCCGCCTGGTTGCCGCGGCGGTTCGCGAGCCGCAGCCGGCAATCTGGATTTGGTCGGCGAAGACCGGGAACGTGCTGAAGGTATTTCACGGGCACGAGGAAGGGGTCACGGCTTTGGCCTTCTCTCCCGACGACACGCGCCTGGCAGGCGCCGGCGCGGATGCCACGCTCTTGATCTGGGACGTGGCGAAACTGCACAAGTAAGACACGAGCAGGAGGAAGGGGAACGACAGAAAAATGATTGACAGAAATATGCCCGGTTAAGGAAAACCGTCTTTCCCGCTACGGACTATATTTCTGTCAAACCATGTTTCTCTCATCGCTTCAGGGCCTTGGTCATAAATTTCGGCCGAGGCGAAAGGTACAAAGTAGTTCTACGGGTGTCTACGTACGGGCATTGCCGTTTTTCTTGGCGGCGATGGCACGCGTCTCTTCCAACAGCTTTACGATCTTCTGCTGGGTCGGGTAACTGGCCGTGACGACCAGCACTTTCGCCGTGCCGAGCGTCGCCCCGTGGATCTTGCCAACGGGCGCCACCGTGTGGACGATCACGTCGGTGAGCGTGTCGTAATCATCCCGCGCCTGGCCGGCGGAGTCGCGGCAAGCGACCAGGTCGGCCACGTCGTAAACCTTGGTGATGAAGAATTCCGCCGCCTCTGCATTGGCCGGACTGGTAACCACTAGGACATCGTCGCGGATCGTCCACCGCGCGCCCAATTGGCCGAGGAGCAAATTCAAGGCCGATGCCAGCGGCAGGCCCTTGATGTTCATCGTCACCTGGGTCTCGCTGCCGATGCCCGCGGCTTTCAGCCCTTTCTCGTCCAACTGGATCTCCATCCGATGAAGATCCTTGAGGTAGTCGACTACGTCCTTCAACGGCGTCTCAACGAACTCGATCTGGGTTGGGCTCTTGAGCTTCTTTTCGATCTTCGCCTCTCCCCACACGGATGCTGTTGGCGGAGTGACCGATTTCGGTATCGGTTTCCTTGGGACGCCCTTTGCCTTGGGGACCGCGAAGGGATCCTGCCCTTGGGCCACGGGGCAGGTTAGGGAAAACACGACCATTGCCAGCAGAGCGCCATTGCGCAACAACGAACGACACATGGGACCTCTCCTAAAAAATGGTGGGAAAAGGGGGGGGGGAAAGGGCTGGCGGCGGTGTTCCGGGCCTCCACCAGACTCTGGCCCTATTGTAACGAATACTGTGAAGTGGTGCAAATTCGGGAAACGACCGCGTTATATGGCGACAACCTCCACGCCTGTGCGTTTGAAAGGAGTCGTCTATGAGTACCAATCGCGTCCTGTTTTCGGCAAGCGGAGTGCTTGTCGGACTGTTGCTTGCAAGCGTTGCCTTGGAGGCCCGCGGGGCTTCCCCCCTGGCAGAGGTGATCGCCAGCGTTCCTAACCGCATCAATCCCTGGGCTGGCGAGGAGAATCCCTTGCCGCCCATCGAGCGTCTGCTGGGCGTGGACCAGCAGTTCTGGATCAAGGTGGGGCCGCCGGAGGCCTCGTTGTCGGTGTCGGTGATCGAGCCGCGGGGGAAAGTGAAAACGCCGCGCGGCACGATCTTCATGCTCCACGGCGTGTTGGACCGCAGCGCCGTGATGCTGCCTGCGGCCCGCTCGCTGGCCGATGCCGGCTACCGCGCGGTGCTGGTCGATCTGCGCGGGCGGGGTCGCTCCACCGGCCAGTTCATGACCTTCGGCCTGCAGGAAGCCAAGGACCTGTCGCAGGTGATCGACGCACTGGGGCAGCGGGGCCTGCTGACCGGCAAGCTGGGCGTCTACGGCATTTCCTACGGAGCCACAACCTCGATCCACCTGGCCGCCGCCGATCGCCGCATTCGGGCCGTCGTGGCTGTCGAACCATTCAGCACGGCCCGCGAGGAAGTGCCGCACTTCGCCCGCATGGTAGCGCCGGGCGTGGGCCTGCTGATACCCGAGAAGACCTACCAGCAATCGCTGGACGAGGCGGGACAGATCGCGCATTTCGATCCCGATGCGGCCGACGCCGTGAAGGCCATCCAGCGGACCTCGGCCCCCGTGCTCATCATGCACGGGAAGAACGATTGGATCGTACCGCACGAGCAGAGCGAGCGTTTGCACGCCGCCGCGCCCGACCACAGCGAGCTGGAACTGATCCCCTACTTGGGACACGTGGGCCTCTGGGTCGATCCGGGCGGGCACGTGGCCCAGCGGGCACGCGATTGGTTCGATCGCTGGATTGGCGATTGAGCCACTTGCTCCGCACCGCTGCGTCAATTACAATGAAGATTGTAGTTTATCATCAATCGGGGGGCTGTCGCGATTTTGGGGCAGAAAACCGCGGCCAGTTTGTGGAAGCGATCTATGCGAACGCCGCTGCATATCCTCGTGGTTGGCACCGCGATGTTGTCCGCGTTGGCATTGGTGGGCTGCCAGGATGAGGCGGAAAAAGCCTACCAGCTCGGCGAGGAGAGTTTCGCCAAGGGCGAGCCCGACAAGGCGATCGCCGACTTCAACGAGGCCCTCCGTATCAATGCCGATCATGCCGAAGCCCACTATGGTCTCGGCCGCGCGTTGACGGCCCGCGGACAACTCGGCCAGGCCATCGCGCATTTCCGCAAGGCATTGGAAATCAAGCCCAGCTTTGCGGAGGCCCGCTACCACCTGGGCGACGCATTGGCTCGCTGTGGGCGGCCCCTCGAGGCGATCGCTCACTACCGCATGGCTGCGGAACTCAAGCCGGACTACCTGGAGGCCCATTATAGCCTTGGTCTCCTACTGGCCGGTTCGGGACAGGTGGCGGAAGCCATGGTGCATTTCCAGCAGGCCTTGGAAATCAATCCGCGCTTCGCCGAGGCCCACTACCAGCTCGGCCGGGCGTTGGCGGGCCGCGGCCGATTGAACGAGGCCGTGGCCCATTATCAAAAAGCCCTGGAGATCAGGCCCGACTACACAGAGGCCCAACATGACCTTGAGGCAGCGCTGGGCCACGGCGGACAAATCGGCACAGCCTTGAGGCCGTAAGTGGCAGGGTGAGACCAGCGAGCCGGCACCGACGGGCGCCATGCTTGCATGGTCGGCTTGGTCGAGGAGCGCCGGCCCACCATAGAAATAGCAAGAAATCCGAAACTCGAATATCGAAATTCGAAACAAATTCAAATACGAAATAACGAAAGCCCAAAACGCATATGAACCGCACCATTCTCTCCCTGTTTCTCCCCGGGCTACTCTCCTGCCTGCTCACCGCCGTTCCGGCCGCCACCCTGAAGGTCGGACCGCACCAGCAGTTCACCAAGCCCTCGCAGGCCATCCAGGCCGCCAAGGACGGCGACACGATCGAAATCACGGCCGGCGCGTATGCCGGCGACGTGGCCACGGTCCGTGCCAACCATCTCACGATCCGCGGTGTGGGCGAGGGCCGCGCCAGGTTGCCGGCCCACGGTAAACAGGCTGGCGGCAAGGGCATCTGGGTCGTTACGGGCAACGATCTGACGGTGGAGAACATCGAGTTCTCCGGTGCTCGCGTCCCCGATCGCAACGGGGCCGGCATTCGCCCCGAGGGCAAGAACCTCACGGTCCGCAACTGCCGCTTCTTCGACTGCGAGAACGGCGTGCTGGGCGGCAACGGCGAAATGCTCTTCGAGGGCTGCGAGTTCCAGCACTGCGGACCGGTGGCCAGCCCGGCCACACATTCCCTCTATATCGGCGAACGCTGCACCAAGCTGGTCTTCCGCCATAATTATTCGACCGACGTGATCGAGGGGCACCTCTTGAAGAGCCGGGCCAAGGAAAGCTGGCTGCTCTACAACCGCCTCAGCGACGAGAACGGCACGGGCAGCGCCGTGGCCGATTTCCCCAACGGCGGCGTGGTGGTCCTCATCGGCAACGTGCTGCACAAAGGCGCGCATGGCAACAACAGCCGCGTGATCGCCTACGGCATGGAGGGCATCAAGCACGAGCGGAACGCCCTCTACGTGGTCAACAACACGATGGTCTACGAGCACCGCCACACCAACGCCTGCTTCGTGCGCGTAGAGAACGCCGCCGAGAGCTTCCTGCCCGTGATCCGCAACAACTTGTGCATCGGCAAGGTGCCGCTGACGAATTGGCCCAAGGCCGAGGCGGAAGGCAACCTCTTGTTCAAGACTGTGGCCACGGCTCGGCTGGTCAATCCGGCGAACTACGACTACCATCTCATGGCCGGTTCGCCCTGCATCGGCAAGGGCGTGGCGGCAGGGAAGTTCGACACCTTCGACCTCACGCCCACCGAGCAGTACGTCCACCCCTGCAAGAGCGAACGCCGCCCCGCCGGCCCGCTCGACGTGGGCGCATTTCAGTGGCAAAAGGGAGTTTAGTATTCCCGTGCCCGCATGCGGCCTTGCACGCGGCCGGGCAGGCCCTGGATCCGCAAGAAACCTTCCGCGTCGGTCTGGTTGTAGGAGCCGCCGCCTTCCATGGTGGCGATGCCTTCGTCGTACAGGTTGTTGGGACTGCTGCGGCCGGCGACATCGAGGTTGCCCTTGTAGAGATTGAGCACGACCTCGCCGCTGACCGGCTCCTGGGCCTGGCGGATGAAGGCCATCAAGGCGTCCAACTTGGCATGATACCAGAACCCGTAGTAAACCATCTCGGCCACTTCCGGGGCCAGCCGGTCGCGGAGGTGCATCAGGTCGCGGTCCATCGTCAACTGCTCGACCAGGCGATGGGCCGTGTACAGGATCGTCATGCCGGGCGCCTCGTAGACGCCGCGGCTCTTCATGCCCACAAAGCGGTTCTCCACCATGTCGATCCGGCCGATGCCGTTGCGACCGCCGATCTGGTTCAGTTGCGCGACGATCTGGAAGGCGCTGAGCCGCTGGCCGTTGACGCTCACGGGAACGCCCGACTCGAAACCGATGGCCACGCGCTCGGCCTTGTCCGGCGCTTTCTGCGGCGAGACGGTCATGCCGAAATCGACCAACTCCACGCCGTTGACGTTCAGGTCTTCCAGCTTGCCCGCCTCGTAGCTGATGTGCAGGCAGTTCTCGTCCGAGCTGTAGGGCTTGGTCGAGGTCGCCTTGACGGGGATCTTCCGCTGGTTGCAGTAGGCGATCATCTGGCTGCGGCCGGGGAAGAGCTGGCGGAATTTCTCGATCCGCCAGGGGGCGATCATACGAATGGCCGGATTGAGGGCCTCGGCGGCCAACTGGAAGCGGCACTGGTCGTTGCCCTTGCCCGTAGCGCCGTGGGCGTAGGCATCGGCCCCGACCTCGCGGGCGGCCTGCAAGCAGACCTTCGAGATCAGCGGCCGGGCGATCGAGGTGCCCAGCAGATAGATGCCTTCGTACTTGGCTTGCCACTGCAAGACGGGAAAGGCGAAATCGCGGCAAAGCTCTTCCTGGGCGTCGACGATCCGGGCGGTGCGGGCGCCGATCTTCCGGGCCTTTTGCAGGATCGCCTCGCGATCTTCGCACGGTTGTCCCAAATCGACATAGACCGCGTGAACGTCGTAGCCCTCTTCCATGAGCCAACCAAGAATGACCGAGGTATCCAATCCGCCCGAATAGGCCAGAACACAGCTAGGCATGAGAATCTCTTTGTTGCTGGGGGTGACCGGGAAAACCTTTATTTTGCTTCGAGCGGGGACGAATGGCAAGTGGGTGGAGAGCGGGGAGCAGTGAGCACATGGAGGGGGCAATGAAAAGGATCGCCGACTATCCATTGAGCACTGAGTATTGAGTTCTGAGTGCTTGGTACTTGGTATTCTCTGCTCCCTGCCCACCTGGGCCGCGTTATCAATTGACCTGCTTCTCGCCTTTTGTTACGGTGACGATACAATGGTTTGAGAAACCACCAAAGACTTCTTATGATCCACCGCATCTGGACCTACATTTGGAGCGTCGTGCAGAAGACATGGGAGGGCTGGCAGGCCGACGACGGTTTCCTGCTCAGCGCGGCGATGGCCTATTATGCGGCGTTTTCGCTCTTTCCGCTGTGCCTGGTGCTGATCGCCATCCTGGGCTACGTGCTCGAGGCCTCGCAGCAGGCCGGCAGCGCCCAAGGAGAGTTCCTCGAACAGGTCAGAAGGGTGACCAGCCCCTGGCTGGCCGACCAACTCCAGGCCCTGCTGGCGGGCGTGCGGGCCAATGCCGGGTTGGGCGGCCCGCTGGGGGCCGTGACGCTGCTGGCCGCCGCCATCGTCGTTTTTCTCCAGCTCGACTACATGTTCGGCCGCATTTTCGGCACGCCCAACTCCTCGAAGAAGATCAGTTGGTGGGGCTACGTCCGCCTGGTGCTCTACGATCGCCTCTCGGCCTTTCTCATGCTCCTGGCCGTGGGTGGGCTGATGCTAAGCTTGTTCGTGGCCAACCTCGTTTTGACCGGCATCCGTTCCCAGATCGAACATCAACTGGCCAGCGGTGCCGTGCTCTGGACGTGGGCCCAGTCGCTCATCACCGTCGTGACCAATTGGACCCAGTTGCTCATCACCTTGGTCACCAACGCCGTGCTCATCAGCCTGATTTACAAAATATTACCGAAGGCAAAAGTACTGTGGCGCGATGCCTTCGCCGGAGGGTTGCTCGTCTCGCTGGTATGGTTCCTGGGACAGCGTCTGCTGGTGACGTTCCTGATCGGGCCGAGCTACACGGCCTACGGCATTGTCGGTTCGTTCATCGCGGTGATGATCTGGGTCTATTATATCAGCGTCATCCTTTTTCTCGGCGCCGAGTTTGTCGAGGCCCTCGCCATCGTGGCGGGACGGAGCAAGAAGCCGACGCACTAGCGATCAAAGCCGGCGTGGACATCGAGGCGCCCAGTGACGGCGAATTGAAAAATAGGAAAAATATGGTCCAGGCAGAATTCCCTATAATGCCCCCGCGGCCGTTGACGGCGCGCCGAACTTTCCATCACCTTGAATGATGAACTTCCACTGTTTCGCGCTCGGTATTTGAAACAGCCGTCGCCGCACGCCCGAGTTCTTGCTCGCCCTAGTGCCGGGATTTCGATGAATCGGTGCGCGGATCCCCTTATCGGAGTGATGAGACTGTTTAATTTTTTGAAACAAAGTGTTTCATTTGTTGGATGTCCCCAAATGGGTAAGTTCAAAATTTCCGCAAACGGCCGTGCGGTGCTTAGGCAGGCCACGGGAAATAAGATACCTGTAGAATAGATTCGTAATCTGTCGCGACAGGTTGAAAACCTATCCTACATGGAAAACCGCAGGAAGATTATTCTCTGCGGCCTGCTCTATTCCGACTGTCGGCAGCATGCGTTCGGCCGGCAAAGGCGCTACGGAGATCGCGCGCAGCCCTGAGTAATGATCGACCATCTCTCAGATAAGGAATTCCAGAGACATATGACGTAATTCCAATCTCGCCAGTAATTGGTCATGTGTCTGGAATTCCTGCTGGAATTCCTGGAATTCAACCTGGAATTCAACCCTGGAGCGATTTATCCTGGGGATCTTGCGGGCCTTGGTCATTTGTCAGAAGGTCGAGTAAATTATATCCGAAAAGCGGTTCTTTGCTCTCATGCGAAATCAGGCAAGTTGTCTTTCTAATGGATCGGACATCGCTTAGTCTTCTAAGTCGTTTGCAGGAGAAGTCGCAG
>CAZTPX010000203.1:0-15998 GCA_964615095.1 uncultured Planctomycetaceae bacterium
ATAACGAGGCCCTCGCCCGACACCTCTGCTTAAGCTAGTGCCATTCGTCACCCCCCACCTCCGCAGCGAAGCGGTAGGCCCGGCGTAAAAAAGTCAGGAAACGGTCGTTTTTTTGACTCGCGGCCTGCAATTAAAATCGCACGAGTTTGCCAACCCATTTCACGGCGATTGCGCGCGGCGCCCCCCTCCGCAGGCAAGCAGTCGGGAAATGCTTCGGATGCGAGACGGTCAATGCCGTGCTGTTAATCACCCAATTATTCGGTTCAGCGAGGCAGCGTTTCATCATATTACAAGCACGGGTTGATCGGCCCGCTCTCTAGGGCCGATACCCCGAAAACGCACTCAAGCACCCGCTGCAGCGGCTCTTTCCCCCGAAGCGTTCGAGACCTGTTTTTCCACCCTACACTTGTCAAAGTTGGCAAGTGAGTGTATGCTTACTTACATCCAGTCACTCAGAGGCAGCCCATGAGAACTTCCGAACCGGCGATCGCCAAAAAATTGAGCGGGGATGAACGTCGTGCGTCGATCATCCAGGCCGCTCGTGCGATCTTTGCGAATAAGGGCTTTAAGGGCACCACTACGCGCGAACTGGCGGCCGCCGCAGGTGTCTCCGAGGCGCTGATTTTTAAGCATTTTGCCAACAAAGAAGAGCTTTACGGCGCAATGTTGCATGCTTGCTGCAACAACCAGGACTTCCATCGTCTCGACCAGATCATCGCCTTGGAGCCATCCGCGCTGAAACTCGTGCGACTGGTCCACGCATTTCTGGCCGTGGTTCTCCATGAACGCGATATCGATGGCGATAAGACAATCCACTGCCGTTTGATGATCCGCAGCCTGCTGGAAGACGGTGAATTTGTGCGGCTCTTTCTTCAGGGTGTCTCCACGGGCCTCGAGCAAAGCATGCTCGGTTCGTTGCAGGCGGCCATCGCGGCGGGTGACGCCTATGACGGTCCCTTGCCGCCGCAACTCGGATATTGGTGTTGCCATCATTTGGTTCTCATGCTGAAGACTTACATGCTGCCGGCGACGGAAGTTGTGGACTATGGTCTGCCGCACGAAAAGGTGGTGCAGGGCGCGGTCTGGTTTTCGCTGCGGGGCTTTGGGATCAAGGAAGAAGTCATTCATCGACTGTATCATCCCAACGACCAAGAGTTGTTTGGAAAATAGCCATCGTTATTATCGACTCGTCGTTATTTCCGTTTCTGTCCATTCAATGATCATCGAATACCCTGGCCCCCGACGGGAACCTATGAGCAAGAGTAAACTGAACTTTCCCGATCGCGTCCAACTCACGGCGCTGCTCGCCGCTTTGAGCACCGCTCTGGTTTGCCCCGGTTGCGGCGGCAAAACGCCCGGCGCGTCGCCCCCGGGCGGACCGCCGGAGGTCGGCGTCCTCACGATTTCCGCACAGCCCGTGCCGCTCACGCTCGACCTGCCTGGTCGCACGGCGGCTCTGCGGATTGCCGAGGTACGGGCGCGCGTGAACGGTATCGTCGTGAAGCGGTTCTTCCGCGAAGGGGCCGAGGTCAAGGAAGGCGAGGTTCTTTATCAGATCGATCCGGCGCCGTACGAGGCAGCGCTGAAAAATGCCCAAGGGACCCTGGCCCGCGCCGAGGCCAACGTGGCCGCCACCCGCGCCCAGGCCGAGCGCTGTAAAAAGCTCCTGGATACGCGTGCCGTGAGTCAACAAGACTACGATGCCGCATTGGCCAGTTTCCAGAGCTACGAGGCTGACGTCATCTCCGGCAAAGGCGCCGTTCAAACCGCCCAGATCAACCTCGGTTATACCCGCGTCACGTCGCCCATTTCGGGCCGCATCGGTATCTCCCAGGTGACCGAAGGGGCCTACGTTCAGGCCAGCGCCGCTAACCTTCTGGCCACGGTCCAGGAGATGGACCAGATGTACGTCGATGTCACGCAGGCCAGTAGCGAACTCCTCCGACTCAAACGTGATCTTGCCAGCGGCCGGCTCAAAAGTGCCGGCTCCGGTAAGGCGCGCGTGTGGCTGATCATGGACGACGGCAGTACCTACGGCGAGGAGGGGACTTTGCAACTCGCCGACGTGACGGTCAACCTTATGACCAGCACCGTTACCGTGCGGGCCATCTTCCCCAATCCCAAAGACGAGATCCTGCCGGGCATGTTCGTGCGAGCCCGGCTTGAGGAAGGCATAACGCCCAATGCCATTCTCATCCCGCAACTCGCCGTGACGCGGAACCAGAAAGGCGAGCCGACGGTGATGGTGGTGGGCGCTGGGGACACGGCCGAACTACGCGTCGTGAAGACCGATCGGGCCGTGGAAAACCAATGGCTGGTGTCCGAAGGCCTGAAGCCCGGCGATCGTTTGATTGTCGACAATCTTCAGCGGTTGCGGCCCGGCGCGGCGGTCAAACCGGTGCCGGCCAAGCTATCGCCGGCTTTCCTGGCCTCGGCGGGGGCGTCACCGGGCGAAGCCGCAAGCAACTAGAACTCCGACACGCTCTCTCGGCAGGCATCCCGGAAAAAAACCAGCGCATGTCCAGATTCTTTATCGATCGGCCCGTTTTCGCCTGGGTGATTGCCATCCTGCTCATGGTCGGCGGCGCCGTCTCGATCAAGAGCCTGCCGGTGGCCCAGTACCCGAGCATTGCCCCGCCCACGATTGCGATCACTGCAACCTATCCCGGCGCATCGGCCAAGGTGCTTGAGGATACGGTCACGCAAGTCATCGAGCAGAAGCTCAACGGCATTGACCATCTCCGCTATATCCAATCGGCCAGCCTGTCGTCCGGGCAGGTTACAATCACAGTCACGTTTGAAGTCGGTACCGACCCGGACATTGCGCAGGTGCAGGTGCAGAACAAGGTCGCCCAGGCTGCCGCCCTCTTGCCTGCGGAGGTTCAGCTCCAGGGCCTGATTGTCGACAAGGCCGTGCAGAACTTTCTCCTGGTCATCGGATTTGTTTCCGAGGATGGCAGCCTCTCGGGCGCCGACCTGTGCGACTTCGCCGTGGGCACGATCCAAGATCCGATCAGCCGCCTGCCGGGCGTCGGCGATATCCTGGCCTTCGGCACGCAGTATGCTATGCGCATCTGGCTCGATCCCGGCAAGCTCTACCAGTACCAGTTCACCACTAGCGACGTGACCGCCGCGATTGCGGCCCAAAACGTGCAGATTTCGGCGGGCCAATTGGGGGCCAATCCGGCCGTCCGCGGGCAACTGCTCAACGCCAGCATCATGGCCCAAAGCCTCCTGAAAACGCCTGCCGAGTTTCGCAAGATTGTCCTCCGCGTGAATCCGGACGGCTCGCGCGTCTTGCTGGGCGATGTGGCACGCGTGGAACTGGGAAGTGAAAACTACGACACCAACGCCCGTTTCTGCGGCAAGCCGGCGGCCGGCATGGCCATCAAGCCGGCCACGGGCGCCAATGCGCTGGATACGGTCGCTGTGGTCAAGAAGAAGATCGCCGAGATGTCGCCCGGATTTCCGCCCGGCATCCAGGTCGTCTATCCTTACGACACCACGCCCTTTGTGCGCCTGTCGATCGAGGAAGTGATCAAAACGCTCGTGGAGGCGGTCGTGCTGGTGTTTCTGGTGATGTTCCTCTTTCTGCAGAGCTGGCGGGCTACGATCATTCCGACGATCGCCGTGCCGGTGGTGCTTCTGGGCACGTTCGGCGCGATGAGCGTGGCCGGCTTTTCCATCAATACGCTCACGCTGTTCGGACTCGTGTTGGCCATTGGTTTGCTGGTCGACGATGCGATCGTGGTCGTCGAGAATGTCGAGCGCGTGATGGAAGAGGAAGGGCTTTCGCCTAAAGAAGCCACGCGCAAATCGATGAATCAGATCTCCGGCGCGCTGGTCGGCATCGGCCTGGTTCTCTGTGCGGCCTTTTTGCCGATGGCCTTTTTTGGCGGTGCGACGGGAGTGATCTACCGGCAATTTGCCATCACCATCGTCGCCGCGGTGGCGCTCTCGGTGCTGGTGGCCCTGATCCTCACGCCGGCCCTCTGTGCCACTTTGCTCAGGCCGGCGCCCCGGGGCGGACCCGCCAGGCGGCGTAGCTTTTTTGGCTGGTTCAACCGCAGCTTCGACCGTACGGCCGGGCGCTATGCGTCCAGCGTGGGCGCAATGCTGCGGCGGACCTTCTGGCCGCTGGTGGTCTATGGTTGCATCGCGGCCGCCGTGGCGTTTCTGTATCGGCGCATTCCTTCAGGCTTCTTGCCTGAGGAAGACCAGAGCGTGCTCTTCGTTCTCGCGCAGCTACCGGCAGGCGCCACCACCGAGCAATCGCAAGGCGTGCTCGAGAAGATCGAACAGCATTTCCTCGTCGACGAAAAAGAAAGCGTGGAGAACATTTTTGGCGTCTCCGGATTCTCCTTCAGCGGCATGGGGCAGAACCAGGTAATGGGCTTCGTCAAGCTCAAGGATTGGGATCGACGCAAGGCCAAGGCGCCTATGATCGTCGGCCGCGCCATGGGCGCTTTCATGCAATACAAGGAAGCCTTCGCTTTCGCATTTGCGCCCCCGGCCGTGATCGAGCTGGGCAATGCCACGGGCTTTGACTTCGAGCTCCTCGACAACGGCAACCTGGGACATGAAGGGCTGTTGGCGGCGCGGAACCAGATGCTGGGCATGATTGCCGAGAGTCCGGCCCTGGCCAAAGTGCGCCCCAACGGCCTGGAAGATATGCCTCAGTACAGGCTCGACATCGACCACGAAAAGGCCGAAGCCCTGGGAGTTTCGCCGGCCGCAATCAACGCCACCTTGAATACCGCCTGGGGCAGTACCTACGTCAACAATTTCATCGATAAGGGCCGCGTCAAAAGGGTCTTTGTGCAGGGCGACGCACCCTTTCGCATGTTGCCCCACGATCTCGACCGCTGGTACGTGCGCAACAACCAGGGCGGCATGGTGCCGTTTTCCGCCTTCTGCAAGGCCCATTGGGAACTTGGTTCGCCGAAGCTGGAGCGGTTCAACGGCCTGCCGTCGCTGGAGTTGGTTGGCGAACCCGCGCCGGGGTACAGCTCCGGCCAGGCGATGGCCGCCATGGAAGAAATTGCCAAGAGGCTGCCGGCGGGCGTCGGCTTTGCGTGGGTCGGGCTCTCTTATGAAGAACGCACCGGCGGATCGCAGGAGGTGATGCTGTACAGCATCGCGCTGCTGATCGTGTTCCTCAGTCTTGCGGCGTTGTACGAGAGCTGGGCCATTCCCTTTGCCGTGATGATGGACATGCCCTTGGGGGCGCTGGGTGTGCTCCTCTTCACGCACTTGCGCGACATGCCCAATGGAGTTTATTTCAAGATCGGCCTACTGACGATCATCGGCCTTTCGGCAAAGAACGCGATCCTGGTGATCGAGTTTGCCAAGGAGGATTTCGATCGCGGCAAGAGTCTCATGGAGGCCGCCATGCATGCCGTGAAGCAGCGGCTGCGGCCCATTCTCATGACCTCGCTGGCCTTCGGGCTAGGTGTGCTACCGCTGGCCATCAGCACCGGCGCCGGCTCGGGTAGCCAGAACGCGATTGGCACCGGCATCGTCGGCGGCGCGCTCACCACGACGCTGCTGGGGTTGTTCTTTGTGCCCCTCTATTTTGTCACTATCCTGCAGCTTTTCCGTGTCAAGCCAAGCGGCGCTGGACGGGTCGCCGAAGAGAAACAACCGTCCCTTGCATTGGTCGCGTCCGACAAGCTATGAGGTAAAAAAGGGATCGGGCCTGCAGGGCTGGTGGCTTCAGCGCTGTCGTCGCATGACCCATAGACGATGCGTTGCGTGCCTCGTTGAGCATGACGACCGCATGGACAAAGTTTTCTGTGCGACGGACGAGCCAGAGTCCCGCCTGGTACATGGCCTCCAAGATCAGCACGCCGGGCATGAGCCGCATCTTCGGTTTCCAACAACGAACGCACAGATATACGCGCCACGAAGTCGTGCTTGAGCCACGCGCGTTGATAGTCCAGCAAGATCCCGAGACCCGGCGCAAATCGGCGCACAAGCTCTTTCCGATGCTGATTTCCGGACCTCAGGACATCGCTCATGATCAGTCTCTTGGAGAACTAGGATGAAGCTCCTTCTTGCGGTTCGCCCGGCTGAATGGCTTGGGCAGGCTTCTTGCTCGCGAATTTCATGATGATCGAATAGAAAATCGGCGTGAAGACCAGGCCGAAGAACGTCACGCCCAGCATGCCGCTGAACACGGCGACACCCAGCGGCACCCGCATTTCCGCGCCGGCGCCCTTGGCCACGGCCAGCGGCACCACGCCGAGAATGAAGGCGAAGGCCGTCATCAGAATCGGCCGCAAGCGGGTGCGCGAGGCCTCCACGATCGCCTCCACCCGACCCATGCCCGAGTCTTCAAGCTGCTTGGAGAACTCGACCACAAGGATCGCATTCTTGGCCGCCAGCCCGATCAAGACCACAAAGCCGATCTGGGCGAAGATGTTGTTGTCGAGATGGATCAGCCACAGGCCGATCAGCGCCGAGAGCACGCACATGGGCACAATCAGCAGGATCGCCAGCGGCAACGACCAGCTCTCGTATTGCGCGGCTAAGACCATGAAGACGAAGAGCACTGCCAGTGGAAAGATGAGTTTGCTGAGCAAGTCCTTTTCGGCCTCGAGTTCCAGGAAACTCAACTCGGTCCACTCGTAGCCCATTGTGGCCGACATCGCCGGCCGGATCGGGAAGCAGGGACGCCTTGTGGAAATGCTCGCGGTCACGTCGGCCAGGTTCCCGGAGTCACTCCCGCCATGGCTCAAGATGTATTTCGAAGTTGTTTCAGGCTGGCAGTCTGCAATGAACGGGTCAGAAATTCACGCCAGCTTGTGCCCCGACCTGCAAGGCATTGTCATATTGGTGAGCGCCGCCGGGGTTGACGATATACTGTACGTCCGGCTGGAAAAACATGGCGCCGTCGCGAAGGCGCATTCGATAATCCCATTCCAGAACCAGTTCGTATTCCTGCACCTTTACGGCGGGATCGACATCCTGCGCGAGTTGCTGGGCAGCCTGTAAGTCGGGGCTGAACTTACCGTAGACTACGCCAAATCCAATCGAATCCGTGGGGCGTTCGGGGATCATTCCGCGAACAAGTACACCGCCGGTACAGGAAAACGGCATATCATTGATTGACTGATCGGGTGCGACAACGACCGACGCGAAAATGCCTGCCGCATGCGGATCGGCCTTGCCGAAGGGCTGGAAGATCACCTGGTCAAACAGAGCGTAGTAACCCCAGTTGCCATTGACCGTGTTTGACGGCGTTCCACCGGCAGCGGCGGCGAACTGCGACGGACTGAACGTGTTGAATGGGCCTCCGTTGTAATATCCACCGAGTTTGTAATTGCCGAGTTTGCCCTCGTCGTCCGCGTGGCCATTACACTGGTAACCGACCTCGGCAATGGCGAACAGGGGACCGTTCATCGAGAAGTTGCAGCCGTGGAATTCATTGCTGCGGATACCCGGGTCGCCGTTGTAGAGGCCGAACATGACGTACATGCGGTCGGAGGGTCTTGCTTTGATGCGTGTCCCCCAGGTGGCATTGGGATAGCCGGTCATACCCGGCGCCTCTCTGTAGATTCCGGGGGGACCGTCGATTCCGCCTGACACGAAAGCCCAGAAGAACGGCGAGACGAGAAAGTCGTCACCGGCCGCAATACGCCCCAGTTTCACGTCCACAGCGCGGTCGCAGAAATACCTCTGTACCTCGACATCGACCAGCTTGAATGTTTCGCCACCAAAAACCTCCTGCGTACTGAAGACATTGCCAATGTAGTCATTCGTCAGGCTCGTACCTGATCGCTGCGACATCGAGACATGAAAATAGGTGTCGCAAATACCTTGGCATTTTTCTAAGTCAAACATCAGATCGAGGCCCAGGTTTTCGCACTCCGTGAAACCTTGTTCCCGCCCACCCACCGGATTCCCAGCAAAATCGCTTACCCATGACAGCGTCGGTTTGAAACCGCTCTCTTGCCAAGCGGGCAGTCTCCCGAGCCAGTCACCAAGCAGGTGGGGCGCGGGCAGTATAACGGTGCCCTCTTGAAAAGTCCGCTCGTTGACCGGCACGTCCCCGGGCGGCTCGCCGTCGCGCTGGTTGATCTGGTTGGTGTCTTGCTGACCAACTTCCTGCGGCGCAGCGTCCTCGGTTCTGTGCATACCTTCGCGTACCGGTGCGCCGGGCTCATTGGTTTGCGCAAAGACATCTGAGGACGTGAACGCAATAACGCAGGCTATGCCAAGCGCGGTCCAAGAAATAAGGCTTCTCCGAGCACCCTCCATGATCGCCCCCCGATTTTCCGTTACCAACATGCCAAGCCCAGTCGCTGTTGGCCCCTAAACGGAAAATCGGAGCGAACACTTCCGTAGGTTCACTCATTTGCACCGAGCCGGTAATGTACACGGGCCAACTTGGTAGTATCGAGGTTTCCATGAGTGCAATCCGCCGAATTCACCGTTACAACCGCTACGAGCGGAATAGTCTTGCGGATTCGCTAGTCCCAGGGCGATCTTGAGCTCCCGGTTACCGAGTTCGCATGTGCGGGAGCGCCGCGTTCTTCCGGCCAGACCTGCAATACATCGTGAATCTCGGTGGCGCCCACCGGTATCCCACGCCCTGCATGTTGCGGCTCAGGCCAGCGTGAATTTCTGAGACCACATTCCGTGGCCCCGGATTGAGTCAAGGAATCTTTGCACGAGAGTCTATCGTGTTCGATCCGAGGCTCGCGAGGCTGGTCGCCGCAGAAGCCGCCGGCCCTGAAGCAGGAGGCAGAACTGGCCGGCACTGATCCAGGCGATCAGCAACAGGATCAGGCACTCACCGGCAAGAATCCAGTCTCTTATCCTGTCCTGTAATCGAGCCGACCGGCTCTTGGTTTCGTCGAGATGGCTACCCAATGCTGCAATCTGTGCTTGCACTACATCGAGCTTGGCAACCAGGCCGAGCGAGAGCTTCGTGATTTCCGAGAGATTGACATCGACGCCTCGTTTCTGGCGGATCTCAGCCAGACGCCGCTGCACGTCCGCCAGGCGTTCAGACGCGCTGACCAGCGATTCCCGTGTCGATTGGATCGTCGCCATCAGCTCGGAGGAGCCATGCAGACCGATGCTCCTCTCCGATGCGATAGCATCGATGGTGGCGAGTAACTGCTCAATCAGTTCTGCTGTGGAGGCGGATATTGTCACGAGTTCGTCCGTACGCTCAACCGCCGACACAAGGCGCTGCTCGATGTTGTCGATCTGGGGGAGTGACGCAACCCGTCCGGCCACCAACTCGGCTGCCGATTCATGCAGGGTCCGCTGCAATGCGTCGACGAGATCTCGTGCTCCGCCAACGGCATCGCGGGCTTGTGTCGCCCGCTGATCGACCTGAATGATGAGCTGATCAACCTGACGAAACAGCCGCGAATTGACCTGCTGCAAGCGGGAAGCGCCGATCCACAGACCGACGATTCCCGCCAGACAAACGGCGATCCCAATGGCACCCAGGCCGACAAGGGTGAGTCCCGACAAACGTTTTCCAAGCGACATGGTTTGTCTTCACTTGCCGTTGATCTTTCCGCCGCCGTCGATTCGCACGTCTGTTGGTAGGCACTATGTTTGCCCAAAAAAGCCACTTGGCGCGTGGCATGTTTCACCCCCGCTTCGGTTCCGGAAGCCGCACTAGCAGCCACTGCTGCGTCTGGCCGTCGGCAAAGTGGACGAGCGCCGGAGAGGAATCCTGCGTGAGGTTGGCGATTCCCGTCTCCAGGATTGGTCGCTTCTGCCCCGCAACGCCCCAGGCGACTCGTTGGCTCTTCTTGTCGGCCATCCCTTCGAGCGTCTGCACCTGGCCCGTTGCCATGTTCTTAAATGTGCCAGCGATAACGCCTTCCTTACTGATGGCTAGCTGTATGAAAAGGGTTGGCTCCACGCCGGAGGCCTGGCCGTCCTGCGTGAGGGCGAACACGCCCAGCGGAAGCCACTCGCTGCTCTCGGGCTTCGTTTGCGGCGCACTGGCGGCGATCGCGTCGGCCTGCTGGGCATATTGATCGGCCGTCGCCACCGCCTGATCGCCATAATAGACCTCGTCGCCTTGGTAGTACACGTTGTCGCCGTAACTGTAGGTGGTCGGTTCACCGGCACCGTATCCAATCCAACCGCCCAGTGCGGCCCAGGTCGCCCAACGATACGGCGCGTTGATGCGCCACGTCGCCCAGCCAGGATGGTCGCTCCAGAAGTCCAGACGCGGGTGGTTTTCGGCAACCTGATTGCGGACCTCGTCGCGGCGCTGCTGACGGTTGCCCTGCAACTCTTGTCGGTTCTCAACGCGAGTCGGACGATTATTGGCCAGATTCTGGGCACGTGCGCCTGTCGTACCGGCAGCAACACCCGCTGCACCGACGCCTGGTCGGGCAACACCCGCTGCAACGCCCGCTCCGGCCGGAAGCTGCGCCGCACCGACCCCGCCGCCGCCTTGCAAGAACTCGCCCGCGGCGCCACCAGCACTTGGCCGCACTCCGCCACCTGCCGCCCCAGCACCGGTCGAAGCACGCGGGACATCCAGGAAGTTGTTCACTTGGCCGGCAGAAGGCCTGGCGCCGGCTGCGACATTGGCCCCCGCTCCGCCGGCACTAACTCCGGGGCGGGCTGCCCCGCTCGCGCCAACGGCAGGGCGAGTTGCTACACCGGCACCGGCCGCCGGCCGTGCAGCGGCGCCCGCGCCAGCCGCGGGCCGTGTTGCTGCTCCCGCGCTCACGCCGCCGCTTATGGCAGGCGAACGCCCGGCCGCCGGCGCAGGACGTGCCGCGCCGCCTCCAGCGCCACCTCCGCGCGCCCCGCCCCCGCCGCCACCACCGCGAGCGAGGATGTTGACCTGCGCGAGAAGAAGGATCGCTCCGACGTATACCAAGAGAGCTGCTACACGTGTCATGTCGTCACCTATGATTTGTTGTGATGTCTGTTTTCGGAATAGGGAGAAACTGCAATGCCGGGCAACGCTATTCCCGGACAATCAGCACCTCATCGATGTTCGGAAGCAACTCGCCCCCAACGGTCCGCTCGATCGTCTGCCAGGTAAACGAATTCTGGTCGACCGGCTTGATAACATTGGTCATCGAAGCCTTCCGACCATCGGCCAGAACGCCTTTGTTCTGAACGAACCAGCGATTTTTCTTGAAGGTCCACGTGGCTTCGGCAATGCCGCCATCGGAGTCGAACGTCCAGGACCGGATGGCCTTGGCAATCGGATCCCAACCGATGATCTGTATGCCGGACAGGTTGATGTGGCCCTCAGCGGCAACCGTGAACGAACGTGTGATGAAGCTTTGATTCTTCGTCCATTTGCACTCGGTCTCGATGTCGACCTCGTCATCCTTGTCGACCCAGCGGCCAATCATCCATTCCAGAGGCTTCAGTTGCTCGTACCGGCATGGGGCGGCTTCATTGGCCTTCTCGGTTACCCGATCTAGCAACCACTGCCCCTCGCGTCTCACGAAGACGGCACTATACTCTTCCTCCTCGGGCTCGGTTTTCGGCGCCAGCGTTTTGGCGATTCCCTGCTCGATCGCCACATTCGGCGATACGAACTGGATCGACTGCACGCTGAGGTCGAGTTTGATCTCCGGCTGGTCTTTGAAGAGGGTGGCAAATTGCTCCGCGATAGCCACCCGGCCGATGACGTCGGCGCCGGTGACGCGGTTGAGATAGACGGCCTCGGGCGACCAGGCATCGGCAAGGGCCTTGGCGTCGTGCTTGTTGAACGCCTTCACGTAGACCTCATCCGCCTTGCGAATGGCGGCCTCGTCGCGTGACGGTTCGCCGGGCTGCCCGGCGAAAGACCAGTTCACGACGCCCCCGCCGAAAATAGCCAAACACAGCAAGATTCGATTCATTTGAGATACTCCTTGTTCTTGGTTCTGTCCTGGAAAATATATCTTCGACTCCAGCAGCGACTCGATCTATGAAGAGTCCCGACGGATAGCGCCTTCCAAGGGAAACTTGCGTGTGCTACAAGTCGCCGGGGTGGCTGGGTTTGGCAAGCTGCCGGGCCACCCGACGCGAAGCATCAGTCGAGGCTCGACGCGCCCTTGTGATTCCTGAACCAAATCAGGCCGTCGTCGCTCCCTCCTTCGCCGCATCCAGGGCCGCTTCGAGCTTGGCTCCTTCTCATGCGTCAGCGACGTTTTCAGCACTTTACCACCGCTGCCATGTACCTCTTCGAGTACCTTATCCGGGTTCGCTCTCCGCACCAGCACGATGAGATTACTCACGAGATTTAGCCTTCCATTGTTAGGATACTGCAGGGACGAATTCGCTGTTTTCAGCGATATTATATCGCGGTTCACAATGTCGGGAAAGCGGCCCACAAAAGCCCGGCCCCACCAAAGTCGATCGTCTTGGCCGATACTGGCAACGGTTCCGTTCACCATGCTCGGTATTATGATCGATTTCGCGATGCCTTGCCGTCAACTCCATGGCAGCGTCTGTAACATCTACACGAATTGCGCTACTGGCGTTCAGATCAAGGATTGACCTCCTCGCGTTTCTTTCACTAACATCTGGATAAAATGCATCTTGCGCAATACTGGGCGCGACAGGACGAAGGGATAGAAGTCGTGTTGTCCCATACTGCGTGCAAGTTCGTTCAGTACCGTGGTAAGTTGAACCCAAGAGTTCACGAGTAAGATGACACGCTGCGCATCCGGAACACTTGGGTCGTAAAGATCATTCACGGAAAAAGGCTCAACGGCTGCCTCGACGTCCTCACCACGCAAGCCAAATCGTAGGGCAGTGTCGAGACTGTCGACTACGTGCATGTAGTGGGCCCAGCTTTCCGCCCAGTCTTCCCATGGATGCACGGAAGCATAGGAGGTGATGTGATGGTCAGCCCAATTGGCCGGCGGCCCCTGTTCATAATTCCGCTTCAGTGCCGCAGCGTAATCCATCCGCTCGTCGCCGAACACACCGCGGAACTTTTCCAGCCATGCCGTACCCGCGACCAGACGATCCCAGTAGTAGTGTCCAATTTCATGGCGGAAGTGTCCCAGTAGCGTGCGGTAAGGCTCGTGCAAATCGTGCCGGATCTTCTCTCGCTTCGAATCGTCGGCTTCCTCCACGTTCAGCGTGATGAGCCCGTTGGCGTGACCGGTTTGTACACGAGGCCCCTTCTCAGGCGAACGCAGGAAGTCGAACATAAAGCCGCGCTCGGGATCTTCGCTGACCTTGGATTTGACTGGGAGGCCCAGGCTCAATAATTGTGAGATCAGTCGGCGCTTAGCGTTTTCGATCTTCCGCCACCACCTGCAATTGTCTGCGTCGTCGAGGTTCGGAATTGTGTTATTGAGCCGGCAGGATACGCAAAGCGTATCTTCGTCATCCGCAGCCACTAGCCAATTGCAACCAGCCGCAGAATCTAAGTTTTCACACCGCCGCCAAAACCGCGTGCCTTGATTCTTCCCTTGGATCCTCCAAATATCGGGTTTCGGTCCTGCCAGCAATGCACGGACCTGCAGCGACTCCGGTTCATAACCGAGGGGTGCCTTGCATCCCAAGCAAAGGCTGTTGCGGAAGTACACGGGTAGTCCGCAGTCGCACCGAAAGGACTGACCGCGCCCCGAAGGTTCCTCCGATCGCCACGCTTCTGTTAAGCGTTTAACTACGGACTCAAAGATGTTGATCATTGCAGCCTGAATTATTGAAGAATTGGGAATAGACGTGCACCCACCGGTGCTTGCTCAGCGATCACCCCACTTGGTCTTGATAAAAGTCACGGCTTCCTGCAGGTCCATCTCCCGGGTACCTGAACCAGTACGGATGTAAAACTTGGACTGCTTGTCCTCTTTGGCATAAACAGGAACGGGAGACGGCAAGATGACGACCCGGCACACATGCTTGCCGTCCTGCTGATGAAAAAGAATACGAAGCAGACGACAGGCCGGCGTTCCGAGTTTATCCGCCACCGTTGACATAAGCGCCTGAGTGTAACCGTCGCCGTCCTTCCGGCCAAGCGTTTGAATGTCGTTTTCCAATCCGACGATGCTCCCGTCATCTGCCACCCCGATCAGTAAAGATCCGCCCTGGGTATTCATGAATCCTGCGAGGGTCTTCATGATCACCGCCTCCAATGCCTTGTTGACCTTTTGCAGACGATAGTCATACCTGAAGGAAGACTTGAATTCCAGGCTGTCATCCTCGCCGCGGCGGATCAGGGCATCAAGGTCTTTTCGCAGTTCACGCTCCAGTTGAACGATCAGGGAGTTGCGACGATTGAGAAGCGATATAAGGAAGTACGAAATGGCTCCCATAATTCCGCCAAACACGAGGTAGAAGAAGAACTTGATCGGCGACTGAAGTAGTAGAGCCTTGCCTAACTGCCGTGTGATGAATTCCCAGACCGTATAATTCGCCTGAAAATGGTACTCGTAGTAGGAGGTCAGTTCGTCTACGGGCAGGAGAACAAACACGCCAAACAGGCAGCCTGCGAGGATGACAATCAGAAGTTTGGTTGATTCTTTCATTCTAAGTCAACACCGACCCTTCCACGAACGGCATCCCGGCGGCCAGTGCTTTCAGGTTGCCCAGAGTGGTTCGCGCGATATCCGACAAGGCCTCGCGCGTCAGGAACGCCTGGTGCGCGGTGATCAGCACGTTGGGGAACGTGAGCATCCGCGCCAGTACATCGTCATGCAACACCTCGCCAGAGAGGTCCTCGAAAAAGATGCCTTCCTCCTCCTCGTAAACATCCAGCGCCACGCCGCCGAGCCGCCCGGTTTTGAGCGCCTCGATCAGCGCGGCGGTGTCAATCAAGGCGCCCCGGCTGACATTGAGGATGATCACGCCGTGCTTCATCCGGTCAATGGTTTCGCGACGGATAATATGCTTGGTCTCCGCCGTCAGGGGCACATGGAGCGAGACGACATCGCTACGTTCCGCCAGGTGGGAGGCCTCGACATACTCGATGCCGTACTCGGCGGCCCAGTCTCGATTTGGGAACGGATCGTAGGCCAGGACATGCATCCCGAAGCCGCGGAAGATTTGGGCCACGATGCGCCCGATCTTGCCCGTGCCGATGATGCCGGCGGTCTTGCCGTGCAGGTCCCAGCCGACTAGGCCGTTCAGCGAGAAGTTCAGCTCGCGCACCCGGTTGAAGGCGCGATGCATCTTGCGATTCAGGGTCAGCAGCATCCCGACGGCGTGTTCGGCCACCGCGTACGGTGAGTATACTGGAACGCGTGTGACCGTGATCTGCAGTTCCTTGGCGGCGGCGAGGTCCAGGTTGTTGAATCCGGTGCAGCGCAGGGCCACAAGCTGGACGCCCTGGGCCGCCAGCGTCTCCAGGCAAGGTCGGTCCAACTGGTCATTGACGAAAACACATACGGCCTGGGCGCCGGCGGCGGCATGAGCAGTATCAGGTTCGAGGCGAAAATCGAGAAATCGCCAATTGATCGCCTCGGCGCCTGCGGCAGTCCTGAGTGATTCGCGGTCATAGGGTTTAGTATCGTACACAGCGACGGTCGTGGGCATGATTCCTCCGGGCTAACGTGATTAGTGCAATTGCTGGAGTTCCATACGGTGGTTTACGTGCGGGCTGCCCGCCGAAGGGCCCTGAACCAGAATCGCCACACGGCCGGGCAGTGCCTGGGCACTCACCCAACCGCTAGTGAACGTCGTCCACTCCCCCGGAAGGTCGGACACCGACACCGGTTCGATTCCGTAAGTGAATTGGAGATGCCTTAGAACCTTAGTGCTATTCGTGGGCGCCGCGATCCAGACAGGCAGGCGGAAGCGAGCGATGGCGCGGGCCGTTGCGCCGCTGCAGGTCGGCACGACCACGGCGACCGGCGAAGATGCGGCGATGACCGCCTCAACGCTAAGCGAAAGAAGATCGGTGTTGCTATAGTCCGTATCCCGAGGGAGGGTCTTGAGTCGCTCCCAAATATCGAACCGCGTCCGGAACGGCTCGGTTGCCGCGGTGATGCGTGCCAGCGTTGCAACCGCCTCGACGGGGAAGTCGCCCGTGGCCGACTCGCCGGATAGCA
>CAZTPX010000204.1:0-15537 GCA_964615095.1 uncultured Planctomycetaceae bacterium
GGTGCTGGAAGTGGCCCACGTGCCGCGGAAGATCCACGAGACCAACTGGCGGAAACACATCAAGCTCACCGACGTGGCCCCGCTCATGCGGCAGTTGATCAGCGACCGCCCGGTGATCGTCGTTACTGGGCATTTCGGCAATTTCGAGCTGGGCGGCTACGCCTTGGGAATCCTCGGTTTCCCCACCTTCACGGTCGCGCGAAATCTCGACAACGCGTATCTCGATCACTACCTAACCACTTTCCGCGCGGCGACAGGCCAGCACCTCATCCCCAAGAACGGCGGTTACGAGCAGATCGAACAGGTGCTGGGCAGCGGCGGCACGATGGCCTTCCTCGCCGATCAGTATGCCGGCGAGAAGGGCTGCTGGGTTGAATTCTTTGGCCGGCCGGCCTCGGCCCACAAGGCAATCTCGCTCCTGGCCCTGGAGCACGACGCCCCGGTGGCCGTCTGCTACGCCCGGCGACTGGGCCAGCCGATGCAATTCGAAATGGTTACCGAGGCCATGGCCGATCCCCGCGATGCCCGCGACGACGTGGGCACGGTCCGCGACCTGACCCAGTGGTACACGAGCCAATTGGAGCGGTCCATCCGCACCGCGCCGGAACAATACTGGTGGGTCCACCGCCGCTGGAAGGACACGCGGAAGAAACGCGGGAAACAAAAAGCAGCATAAGGGACGAAATTCGAAGTCCGAATATCGAAATCCGAAACAAATTCAAAAACAAGGAGTTTGCCACGGATGGAACACAGATGAAACACGGATGCGCATCCGTGTTTCATCTGTGTTCCATCCGTGGCTGAATTTGTTTCGGATTTCGATATTCGGACTTCGAATTTTCCCGCTCCCTGCTCCTCCCGCCCCTGCCCGCCCCCGCGTCCGTGTGTTAAACTAACACGATGGAACCCTTTCATCAATGTCTGGCCTTCGGGCCGGTCGCAATCTACCTTCTGCTGCTGGGGGCGATTAACCTGGCACGGAGGCCGCTGGTCGTTTCCGGCGGCCGCGATGCGGCTGCGCTGGGGATGGCCGTTTCCGGACTGGTCTTCGTGGGGCCGATGGCCCTCTTGTTCCCCGAGAGCGTGGCGGCCCATTTTGGCCCTGCGGGCACCAAGTATCTGTGGTTGATGTTCATCGGGCTGATGGCCGTTTGCTTGATCCTGGTGCTGTTGACGTTGCGGCCGCGGCTGATCATTTACAACGTCTCGCTCGATCAGCTTCGCCCCATCCTGGCCGAGGTGGTCGAGCGGATGGATCCCGAGGCCCGCTGGGCCGGCGATTGCCTCTTCCTGCCGGGACTGGGCGTGCAACTGCACCTCGACAGTTTCGGCTGGATGCACAACGTGTCGCTGGTCTCTTCCGGCCCGAAGCAGGACTACCAGGGCTGGTCGCGGCTGGAGGCCGAGTTGACCGCGGCCTTGCGGGATGTCGAAGTGTCCTGGAACCTCGCGGGGGTGATGCTCTTGAGCTTCGGCAACGTATTGGTGTTGTGGCTGGCCTTGGCCATCGTCCGCGATCCCCAGGCGATCGCGCGGACGGTGTTCGAGTTGCTGGATATGAAGTGAAATTTCAAAGTTCGTAGCCGTTGCGGTATTCGCGCCGGATTAACGGCTCCAATCCCTCGTGGTTCTTCACACGGTGATTGACGGCGTCCCACTCGAGTTTCGGGCCGGGGCCGGGTGCATTCGCCACCCAGACGGCCAGGTTGCCGACGAGCACGGTTTCCGTCAAGGGGCCGGCATACTCGGGGAAATTCGACCAGGCCGGATCGCCGCCGCGGATGGCGCGGACGAATTCCTCGAAATGGCCGGGCGATACGGGGAAGCTGACCTCGGGCGGCACAAGGCCCTTGGAGAGCCGAAAGCCCTCGGGTCCGCCACCCGCGGAAAGCATCTTGCCCTTGTCGCCGATCACCAGACAGCCGCCGTCGCGGCCTTCGATGCCCGCGAAGAGTTCGTCCTTGGGCCGCTTGCCGCCGTCGTACCAGCAGAGTTTCAGGGCCGGCCGTGCAGCCGTGGCAGCGAACTCGTAGGTGATGATCGACCAGGCGGGGAAACTATCGCGGTTATGCCCTGAGGTCTCGGCCTGCACGGTCGCCGGGTCTCGCAGATCCAGCGCGCGAAACGTCATGTTCACCGCGTGGCAGGCGATGTCGCCCAAGGCCCCGGTGCCGAAATCCCACCAGCCCCGCCAGGCGAACGGATGATAGACCGCACCACCGGAAGTCAGCCGGGCAAAGGGCCGCTGCGGCGCGGGACCAAGCCAAAGGTCCCAGTTCAGTTCTGCCGGCGGCGGCACGGGCGAGGGCCGGTCGAGGCCCTGCGGCCAGATGGGGCGATTGGTCCAGATATGAATCTCGCTGACGTTACCCAACACGCCCGCGCGGATCAAGGCCGCCGCGCGGCGGAGATTGCTGGCGGCGGTCCCCTGGTTGCCCATCTGCGTGGCGACCTTGTTGTCGCGGGCGAGTTGCGCCAGCACGCGGGCCTCGTGCAGCGAATGCGTGAGCGGCTTCTGCACGAAGCAGTGTTTGCCGTGCCGCATGGCCATGGCGGCGGCCAGGGCGTGGATGTGGTCCGGCGTGCTCACCGTCACGGCGTCGATGCTCTTGTGCATCTCGTCCAGCAGCTTGCGGAAGTCCGTGAACTGCCGGGCCTTGGGAAAGCGATTTCGGGCCGCGGACAGATAATTCATATCAATATCGCAAACGGCCACGACGTCGCCCAAGCGGCGGGCGTCGTCGGAATCGGAGTGGCCCTTGCCTTCCAACCCGATGCAGGCGAAGGCGACCCGCTCGTTGGGCGATTTGCTCTCGGCGGCGGCACGATCGGCGATCCAATAGCCGATCCCCAGGGCGGCGGACGTTTGAGCGAACTGGCGGCGGGTGACGGTGCGGGGCATGGCGGGGTTCCTTGGGAGGGCGGAAGGGGGGAAACAAAGCCCAAGTCGAGGCGACTTCAGAATAGTTCGCCCAGGAGAAGATTGCAAGTGATCGTTATGTCTCCAGAATGTCGCTTCGGCGTCTGGCCATACTATCACGAGTCAACTCATGGGTTGGCCTCAAGCGGACCAAGAACATCTCTCCAAGGCTTACCCAGTCCGGGCTGACTCTCGCGATCGCACGACGCCTCGCCAACTCGGCCTGATGCCACTCGGAAATGTCTTGCGGTACGATTTGTTCCGGCAGACTATTCCAGATTTGCTCGATTAGTTCCAGGCGATCACGCACGCTAAGCTGAGCGATTCCCAATGCATCATTGTCCACTTTTCGGGTCCATTCCATGGTCCTGACGGGCGCGGCGCGGCTCATTTCTGGATTGTCGGTTCGGCAACGGGCTCTTGCCAGCCTTCGGGACGGCGCGGCGGGAGGCAGACAACTTTACGATCGTCTGTTGCGTCGCGCGCTTGGGCGTCTTTCACGATCGCATCAATGTCATAATTGAAACGCGCAGCCATTTGCTCGCGTATGGCATGGATCTCATCGACAATTGGGTCAGAACTCATCGTAAAGCTCCATTATCTCGGGGGGAGTACATATGATAGGTGGGTCGTAGCCTGCCTCTCGGCATATTCGTTCGATATGTTTTCTCAGCACGGGATTTGCGATGTGCTTGCAATTCCACGTCAGTAAGAATTCTACGCTGTTTGTTGCGGCGGTGGCAATATGGAGGGTATCGACACTCGCCTTTTTTGGCAGTGGCACACGTGCGAGGAATGTTTTTGAAAGGTCGTTGACCGCATCGGACATTTGCAAGAGCGGAATCCCAGCAAGAAAAACCAGGCGCTCCTGAGCAGCTACCGGATCGCCAGCCGAACACTCGTCCACGACAAAACGTGAAACGAACAGTTCATAACGCTCGCGATGGTTGTCCCACCAGTCACGGGTGATCTGCTGGTTGGCTGCGATTCGCAAAAGGCCACTGGTCCGCATGGCCAGGTATCCGAAAATGGATGTTTCCACGTAAACGGTCGGTTTCATCGTTGTTCGTCCGATTGCAAGTTCGTGCTCCTAAGACGGCTCCCCGATCATATCCGCAACAATTGCCTCAATGCCTCGTTGTTTCAGTTCCAGTTCTGATACGGGACGGCCTACTATGCCACCCTTTATTCGGACGGTAAGATCGAGGGTGCTGTCGGAGTTTCGCTCCAGAATATACCCATCCAGAAGGAGTTTTAGTTCGAACTCCATCGTTGCTTTGGCCTTGGCATTGGTCTCAACTCGTGACGCTTCCTCCAAGTCGGGGATGAGTTCCCGCAGGCGCATGCGTCCAATACAATCGGCTGCTTTCACACGAACTTTCGCGCTTCTATCATACAAGCCCTGGCGGAGAATCTGTACCGACAAGGAACGTGGGGTTGACTCCCCAATGCAGAGGATTGCGTTGAACCGGACTTGCCTGCACGAGTGGTTCGCCATGGCTAAGAGGGCGTCCTGGGCTTCCACGAACAGCCCGGTCAACTCACTCAATAAACCCGTCACGGTTTCGTACAACGGAATACTTGAACTTGATGCAGCATCGACGATGACGTCGAGCAATTCCGGAGAAATACGCTTTCTCTCCTGAATGGTGTCGAATGCCTGAATCGCCGCGCGTAGAGGCTGTTCCAGATTGGGATGGCATGGACGTAGAGATTCCTGTATCCAAACCTCCAATCGGTCTGTCGCGCTTCCCTCGAGCCGCACGCCCAGTTTCTTGAGAACCCTTTCCTCAATGCGCGTTATTGCTTGCGCAGTCTTTAATTTTCGCTCAGTCGGGGTCTCGCTTTGTTTATTCACGCGGCGCCGAAAGCTACCCAGAACCTTCGCTATCCAGTTTCTTGCAGCCATAGCACAAACTGCTCAAATTTTTGTCGGACGTGTGCGCGAAAAGTCCCCATAACCAACATTCCAATATGACCAGTATAACGATGTTCCAAACAGCCAGCAATGAAGGACCGCAGCAAGCGGCAAAATCACGTATATTGGCGCATTCTGCCGGTCCCGAAAGCTGGTTGCCGTCCAAAGCGGGAGCTATCGTCCCTTCCCCTCGCTTGCCGCGGCCCGCAGGATGCGTAAACTTGTAGCAGGCGTGAACCTATTGCCTGACAGAAGCGTCCTTGGGAAAATGGCGAAATGCGAATGACCGAGTACGAGTTTCGAAACCGTTTTGAATCTTCCTCCTTTGTATTTCGTATTTCGAGCTTCCGATTTCGGATTTTGTTCATCATTTCGGCTCCGTCATTCGATCTTCCTCCTTCACGGAAATGTCCCATGAGCAAGCAAGGTTACAGCGGTCCTTTGGAACAGATCGCCCCCTGCGTCTGGCGGATCCCGCCGTCGTACAAACTCGGCATGCGCACCGAAGGCCGGATCTTCGCCGATGACAAACTGATCGAGCAGATCCGCAACGACCAGGCCCCGGAGCAGGTGGCCAACGTCGCTTTCCTGCCGGGCATCCAGATGGCCAGCCTAGCCATGCCGGACATCCACTGGGGCTACGGCTTCTGCATCGGCGGCGTGTGTGCGACCGATCCGCTGGAAGGCGGCGTCATCTCGCCGGGCGGCGTGGGCTACGACATCAATTGCGGTGTGCGGCTGATGACCACGAGCCTCTCGCTTAGCGACGTGCAGCCGCGCCTCAATGCGCTGATGGACGCTCTATTTCGCGAAATCCCTGCCGGCGTGGGCAAGGGTGGGCCGTATCGCTTCGCCCCCAAAGAACTGCGGCGGCTGATGAACGACGGCGTGAAGTATCTGCAAGGCCGCGGACTGGCCACCGACGGCGACATTCAGCATACCGAGGCCCGGGGCTGTCTCCGTGGGGCCGATGCCGATGCCGTCAGCCCCCGCGCACTGGAGCGCGGCAACGACCAATGCGGCACGCTCGGCTCCGGAAACCATTTCCTGGAAGTGCAGGTAGTCGAGGAAATCTGCGACGAATCGGCCGCGCGGGCGATGGGCCTCGCCAAGGACCAGGTCTGCGTGATGATCCATTCCGGCTCGCGGGGATTGGGCTACCAGGTTTGCGACGACGCCCTGGTGGACTTCCGCAAAGTGCCGGCCAAGTATGGCATCGAACTGTCCGATCGGCAGTTGGCTTGCGCCCCGGTGCATAGCGACGAGGGTCAGAAGTATCTCCACGCCATGCGGGCGGCGGCCAACTTCGCCTGGGGCAACCGGCAGTTGTTGATGTGGCAGACCCGCGAGACGTTCGCCGCAGTGTTCGAGCAGCCCTGGGAATCGCTGCGGATGAATCTGGTCTACGACGTGGCCCATAATATCGCCAAGCTGGAAGAGCATTCTGTTGATGGGCAGACGAAGACGCTCTGCGTGCATCGCAAGGGGGCCACGCGGGCCTTCCCGGCCGGGCACCCGGAATTGCCCGATCCCTATCGTGCTTGCGGCCAGCCGGTGATCATCCCCGGCGACATGGGCCGGGCAAGCTGGGTGATGGTCGGTCAGCCGGGCAGCATGGAGCAGTCGTTCGGCACGACCTGTCACGGGGCCGGCCGGGTCATGAGCCGCACGGCCGCGGTACAGCACGCCCAAGGCCGACGGATCGACCGCGAATTGGCCGCGCAAGGCGTGATCGCCCGCTGTCGGAGTTGGAAGGGACTGGCGGAAGAGCAGCCGGCCGCGTATAAAGATGTGAGCCTGGTGGTCGACGTCGTGCATCGCGCCGGACTGGCCAGCAAGGTGGCACGCATGCGGCCCATCGGAGTGGTGAAGGGGTGAGACATGCGATCGATGTTTCTTCTCGTTTTGTTTGCATGCCTCGCGGCTGCTGGTTGCCGCGGGGCGGATGACAAGATTGAACCCAAGGGAGGCAAAGCAATGACAATCACCGTTACAAGCAGCGCATTCGAGGCGGGCAAGCCGATTCCCAAGAAGTATACGGGCGAGGGCGACGACGTCTCGCCGCCTTTGGCCTGGTCGAACGTTCCCAAAGACACCAAAGAAATTGCCTTGATCTGCGACGATCCCGACGCGCCCATGGGAACGTGGGTCCATTGGGTGCTCTACAAGATCCCCGCCGACGTGGCCAGCCTGCCGGAAGGCGTGCCGCGGGGGAAGACCGTGAAAACGCCCGCTGGCGCCCTGCAGGGCGTCAATTCCTGGACCGAGGACAATCTGGGCTATCGTGGCCCGCTACCGCCCAAAGGCCACGGCACGCACCATTACCACTTCAAGGTCTATGCGCTCGACAAGCCCGTGAGCGCGGCGCCGGGCGTTGACAAGAAGGCCCTGGTGGCCGAGCTTCACGACCACGTGCTCGCCCAGGGCGAACTAGTGGGAACGTACGAGCGGAAATAGGTAAACCGTGCCCGACCAGCGCAGGCATCGCGGCCCTCATCCTGACGATCTCCGACTCTTCGCAGCGGATGCCCTGCCCGCATTGCAAACGGCGGTCGCGGAACTGGCGATTGGTGCATGATCCCGACGCCAACTTGATCCAGTCCGACGCGATTGTGGTCTCGGCCGACAGCGGCATCCTCGATCTCTGCGGGACTTGGTTCAATCTTGCCCGGGAGACCGTGGAAAGGCACGTGACGGAGGCCTGGGTCTTGGAGCTTGGGAAAACATCGGCGAGCCAATAAATGTCGATGAAGGGAAAAGGAAAGAGGAGACTGCTGGATAGACGACAACCGCAGCCCATCGGGTGAATTTAGGATCGGCGGATCAATGACTGTCGTAACCGCGTAGCAGAGTTAGGCAGCCGACCCCTGCCGGCTTGCGGTCTGTCGATTTAGTCGGGAAACGGCCTCTCGTCCGCGCTGGGCTTGTCCCAGCGGAACGCAGGATTGACCACTACTGGCCAGCTTTTCATCGCTGTTCTCCCTGCCGGTCATTCCCAACGCAGCACCGTGACCGAATAGGGCGGAAACGTGTAACTCGTAATCCCGTGCTTCATGCCGTGATTCCACTCGCGCCGTTGGGGAACGATGGCGTCGGGCTTGGCTGCGGTGTTCACGGCCGCTAACGGGCCGGCCAGCTCGGTCACCTGGGCAACCGGCTTGGTGGGGACGAATCCGGCCAATTGAAGTCGTGCGGCCAGCGATTTACCGGTCGGATTCACCGCCCGCACAACCAACGTCTTGCCGTCGTCGCCCAGCGTGGCGCTGACATCCAGCACACTTTCCGCGACACTCACCTGGCATGGCGCCAACCGCGGCAGGTAATTGCGGGAGTACATCTGCGTAACGTAACCGGGAGGTTGCAGCCAGACTTGCGACGGATTGAGGAACAGCAGTCCCTGATCCCAACCGTTGTCGTTCTGGCCGTCGGGTTGGAGGCAGTTTGCGGAAGTGACCACCGCGATCCGCCCGTCGCGCTCGATGGCGTTGATTGCCAGCGCGTTGGCCAATGCCCGACGCTGGGCGTGGTTGCCGGCGTTAAGCTCGAAGACGGCTACCTTGAACCGTGCGCCGTCGGCCAACCGTTCCAGGGCGTCAATGAAGGAGAACGTGCCGGCCAAGGTTGAATCGGGCCGTGGGCCGTCCGTACCGATGTGCAGATCGAACCAGACTTCGCGCTCGTGCTCTTTGGCCAAGCGCAGGATCTTCTGCTGAGCGGCCAACGTGGTGATGCCGGAGGCCGCGCCGCGAAAGCTCAGCGCGTTGCGAATCGGCTCGCCATAGGCGAAATCCCCTACGACGATCGTGATCCGCGGGTCCTGTGCCCAGACAGCCTCGGCCAGGGCCCTGAACTTGCGAAAATAGTTCTCGTCCACGCGTTCCTCGTTGCCGAGTTCCACGTAGTGCAGGTTATAGGGCTGAGGATGGCCGTTGGCCGCGCGTTTGCGGCCCCAATCGCTGTCGGCCGGGCCGTTGACGTATTGGATAAAGTCAGCCAGGTCTCGGGGCGTCTCGTCCATGTTCAAGGCCGGGATGGCCAGAAAGCTGGCCGCCCGGCAGAAGTCCAGGAAGTCGAGGATTCCCCAGCCGTTGGTCGAATGTGGATACCAGGTGCCGGCACAGGGCGGACGATGGTCGCGCGATCCGATCATCTTTTTCCAGCGGTACTCGGGATGGTTGATCATCGACCCGCCGTAACGCAAGACGGTGATGCCTTGGGCCACCAGGGCCTCGGCAACATCCCGCCGGACCGGCATTCCTTTGAAACGTCCCCAGTCGCTCGGTTGCAGGAAGGCATAGCCCAGCGCGACCACGCCTGGTTGCTTGAGCGTGAGGGCGAAACGGCCAGCCTTGTCTGAGACGCTGGGTATCAGAGTAAAGTCCAGACGTTGCCAGTCGCCAGCGGCCACGGCCAGCGGCGTCTCAGCATAGGCCTGCGAACCGTCGCGGCTTTCCAACGATGCGAACAGCGTGGCCATCTTTGACGCGCGGACCCAGACATGGCCTTCGTAAGGCTTGCCGGCGATGAAGTTCATCCCCCAGCGGTTGAGACCCTGGTTTTCCACGCCAATAACTCCTCGGCCTTGGGTAAAGGCAAGCCGCTGCGATTGCCGTCCAACAAAGGGACGCTCTGTTTCGATGGAAGCCATGCCAGTCGCCGTCTCGGTCTGCACAGGCTGCCACGCGCCGCTGACTTCCCGTGTCTGACGGGAGGCGGATTCAAAAGGCAGCATCCGCTTTTCGCTTCCCGTCTTTACCCATAGCTTCCGGTACCGTGCGTTGAGCTGGAACTGGCGCAAACCAACCGTGCCCGAGAGCAGCGCGTGGCTGTCGTCCTCGTGCCGGACAACACTCTTGCCGTTGACGAAGACCTCGATCGTACGGCCGTCGAGTTTGACCGCCAGCGGCACCCAGCGACCTATGGGTACCTCGCAGGGCACATCTTTGATCGGTTCCCAGTTATGCCGGTGGCGGCCGAGGCGAACGTTCTGCTCTGCCGCGTCGAGCGCAATCTCGTAGCCGTCGAAGTTGTCTATTCCCATCCCGGACTTCTCCACGCGCACGATCAGCCCGGCATTCGAGCAACGGCGGTCCGGCACGAACACTTCCACGCCCACCTCGCCGTCCGCGAAGGCCGGCAATTCGCTGACGAGCCGATCGCCCGCGGCGCCGGAAGCCAGCAATTCCTCGCCGCGAACCCGCCAGCAACCCCCGTAGGCCTTGAAGCCCTTGGGCGCGGCGATGGTCGGCGGTTCCTGGAAACTCTCGCCGAAGATCATCTGGCTGTAGATTCCCCCGTAGACTTCGTGGTTCACGTCTTCGAGGCACGCGCCGGTCAGGTAGGGCGAAACACGCCCGGCGGTTTTATCGGCATGCACCGTGACGAGCACTTCCGGCGATTGGGCCGCCAGCCAAGAGGGAACGCCTACGAAGAGAAAGAGGGAGTAGCGTAGTGTTTTCATGGGATACAGGCTTGGAATTCGTCAAAGAAATTGGCGATACGAGTTGTAGGGTGGGCTCTAGCTTTGGATCGGATAACTGTCTAGCGGGATGGAGGGGTTAACCCCAGCCCGCATGCCGGGCTTTGATTTACCAGCCGCGAAGCAGCGACATGCAATAGCCTGGGGCGGAAGCCCCAGGAACGAATAGGAAACGGCATCAAAGCCGCGAAGCGGCGATACCCGCAGATCCCCCGGTGTCGCCGCTTCGCGGCTGCGAACTACTTGCCGTTCCAGCCCCGGGGCTGATGCCCGGGGCTATTACATTTCGCCGCTTCGCGGCTGTTGAATACCCTGTCGTTCATTGCTTTGCGCTGCCATCGCCGCCCGCCAGCAGCAGCCGCGCCAGCGTCTGTGCCAGCGAGTCCAGCGCGCTGCGGTCGGGCAGCGTGACCGTCAGCCGCGGACGGCCCGAGGCGTCCTCTTCCACGCACTCGCCCAGCCGCGCGCGGACCTGCATGACGATGCCGTCGGCGGGCGGTTGAGCAAGGTCCTTGGCCACCAGCTCGCCGAGGAAATTGAAGACGGCACCCAGCATCTCGCCGCCGGCCGCCGCCACGCGCTCGCGACGTTCGGCCGCCGGCTGCATCTCGGCCGCCACCTCTTCCTTCTTGGTCATATCCACGGGGGCCTCCGGGTGCGCGCCTAGCAACACTTCCAACCGCCGCCGCAACTCGTCGACGCCCGTGGCTAGGTCCACTTGCGTGACGTCCGAATCGAGATCCAGCGCGGCCAGCGCCAGGTCGCGCTTGGCGGAAAGCGTGTTCAACAGGCCCTCCTCGATGGTCCCTTCGGTCACCAGCACGTAAACCTGCACCGGCTGCTGCTGGCCCATGCGATGCGCCCGCGCGATCCGCTGCTCCAGCACGGCCGGGTTCCAAGGCAGATCGACATTGATCACGGTGTTGGCCGCCTGCAGGTTCAAGCCCGTCGAACCGGCGTTGGTCGTGATGAACAGTCGGCAGTTGGGATCTTCGCGGAAGCGGTTCACCAGCGCCTGCCGCTCCTTCTGCGGCACCTGGCCGTCCAGCCGCACGTACTCTAACTTGCGGGCCTCCAAGAGCGGCTCGATGAGGTCCAGCATCGTCGTCCACTCGGAAAACATCAAGACCTTGCGGTTGGACTCGCCGAAGAGGCCGTCGAGCAGTTCTTCCAGGTAGGCCAGCTTGCTGGAATAGCCCGGTTTCTTCTTCTCGACCAGGTAGGTACTGTTGGCCGACATGCGGCACATCAACAGCGCCTTTTGCAGCCGCAGCAGGTCCATCTCCGAGATGAACGCCTTGCGCGTGATCATCTGCACGATTCGCATGTGGGCCGCGTGCAGGGCGTTCTGCTCCTCGGTGGCGGGAATGCGGACCAGTTCGGTGGTCCGCGGCGGGAGTTGCTGCAAGACGGAGTCGCGGGTGCGACGGAGCAACACGCCGCGGAGCCGCTCGCGAAGCTGATCGAGGTTCTTGTAGCCCAATACCTTGCCCTTCTCGTCCACCACGCGGTGGCGATGGAAGAAGCGGAAGGCCGGTGGCAAACGCCGGTCGTCCACAAACTGCATCACTGAATACAGCTCATCCAAACGGTTCTCCAGGGGCGTGCCGCTAAGGACCAGGGCATAGGGCGACTTCAACCCCTTGATCACCCGCGCGGTCTTCGATTCCCAGTTCTTGATCCGCTGGCCCTCGTCCAGGATGATCAGGTCCCAGCGCGTACGTTCCACGGCCAGGATGTCGCGGAGCACCTGCTCGTAGTTGCAGACAGTAAAAAAGGCCTCGTTCTCGTAGGCCCGCGCGCGTTCCGCAGCCCCGCCCACCACGAGTTGCACGCTGCGATCGCAAAAACGCTGGATCTCGTTCCGCCATTGCGACTTCAGCGACGCTGGACACACTACCAGCACTTTGCTGATGCCGGCCTCGCGGGCCAGGATCTCCGCCGCGCCCACGCCCTGGATGGTCTTGCCCAGGCCCATGTCGTCGGCCAGGACCACCCGACCCGTACCCGCGGCGAAGGCGATCCCTTCCAATTGATACGGCAGCAAGGGGATCTTGAGCAGTTTCGTCCGCAAGGGATGCTGCGCGGGGTTGCTGCGGATCTCGGCCATCCGCGCTGCCATGCGTTGCTGGAAGAGTCGCCGCTGGATCAACTCCTCGGCGTCGGGATAGACGGTCACGTTGCGGCCCAGTCGCTCCATCTGGCCGAGAAACACGACCAGCTTCCGCACGTCGTCGATGGATTGATCTACCAGCCGGCCGGCAAGGCTGACTAGCTCCGCATCGGCCTTGTCGGGCAGCCGCAGATGCAATGTCGTCTCCTCGCCGTAGAGCACGTGGACGAAGGTTTCCCGGTTGCGATAGGGCTTCTTGCGCTGGGCCGCCGGAAAGCGCCGCCGTACGCGGTCCAGCAGGTGCAGGACGTGCTTGCACGTGCCCAGCGTATTGGTGCGGAAATCGGGGCATGAGCAATACGATTGCCCCCGCTCTTCGCCCCGCAGGGCCAGGCGATAGGTCTTGCCCGACAAGGCACTGGCCACCGTGTAGTCGGTCCAGGGCTTGCTGTTGTCGGACGACGTGACGCGGAACTTCTCGCTCCTGGCCCTCTCCTGGCGTTCGCTCAGCGCGTGCTCCAGCAGTTCGCTCTCGCTGAGCAGTTCGATGGGCCGGTTCTCGTCGGGCGGAGCGGCCAGACCGAGGGCCGTCTTCTCCTCCAGCACCAGCGACACGGCCGCCCCGACGTGCGTACAGAGCGTTTCGCACTTCGTGCAGTTGAACTTCAGGCGATTGCCGGCCGCGGCCATCGTGGTGATCGTGGCCACAGCGCCCGTGCCGCTAGTCGCGCCGGGGAACTTCACGCGAAACAGATCGCCGCGAAGGTAGACGTCGCGATCGATGTCGATCTCATAATTGGACCCCTCGCGGATCAACTGTGCCCCCTGCGGCCCCAGCAGTTGGCACGCGCGGACGTAGGTCAGCCGCGAGAGACGGTCCCGCAAGGTGAGGTGTTTCGTTTGCTTGATTTTCGGGTGGCGGGAGTGGGTCGTCATGACGGTGATCCTCCATTGGGTAGGCCCCTCCTGCCGGGAGGGACTATTGCGTGTCGTTCCGCCAGAGAACTTCGGGTTTTTCGTTAAGTACGAAGCGTGTCCGTCGCGATCGGCAACGTGGACCTACTTGAGATTTTGGCGAGGGGTTGAAAAAGACCGACAGTGCGTGAATTTTCAGGGAGCGCTGGAAGGGTGTCAAGGGGCCAATCTGGGAATCCGACCTGGAATGTTCACGGCCAAGCGTTAGATATATACAACCGTAAGGGACGGCAAGTTGCCTTGCGATAGCCCGTCATTGACGGACTAAAGGCCATCCTACATTCATGCCGACGTACTATGTTGCGCAAAATTCGCTAGAATTGCCTTCAACCAAAGGAGGGGTCGCAAAATCAGTTTGGAATTGAACATCAATGAACTTCTAACATGTCGCTAATCGTCCGCCCATGTTTGCCGCGTAGCATTGATGCGGACGGAATAAATTCCGTGCTACGAAAATGTCTTCTCAAGCACGAGGTGCGGCAATGGTGACTTTGTTCAATCCCGATGTGGTGGAGAGTTGTTCACGGACGTGGGAATGGACCCTTCCCAAGGAACTCTGGCGACGATCACCGTACGAGGATTGGTTCTCGCGGCTCGCCGAAGATCGCATCCGTTGCGTCTTCCGTCTGGGCCTGAAGGACCGGCTGCCGCTGGTGCGTCAAAACACCCTGCGAACGTACCACACATATATCGCCGCAGCCCTTTCGTTCCCCTTCCGGGCCAGCCTCTGCGACGAGATGGAACCCTTGGTGCTGGACGGCTCGGTAATCGCGACCAACCTCTGCGACCCAGCGCGGGTTCCGTTGGACTCGATGCAGGGCATTCTCTGCCAGGTGATTTTTCGCAACAAGGCAAGGCTCCCGCTGGCGCTTCTGAAACTCGACCCCTGGGACCCCAACTGTCGCGTGATCGACGACTATTGGTATTGGTTCTGGAATTGCCGGTAAGGGGCGAACTTGCTACGGTTGACCGCGGCGGCGGGGGACTTTATCATTAAGTCCTTTAGCCTCAACGAGTTTCCGCCGCCATGTCCCACGATATCAAGAATCTTCGCAATATCGGCATCATTGCCCATATCGACGCCGGAAAAACCACCGTCACCGAACGGATGTTGTTTTACAGTGGCTTTACGCACCGGCTGGGCGACGTCGACCGCGGCAATACGGTCACCGACTTCGATTCTGAGGAGCAGGAACGTGGCATCACCATCTATTCGGCCTGTGTAACTTTCCCCTGGAAGGACTATTCGATCAACCTGATCGACACGCCCGGCCACGTCGATTTCACGGCCGAGGTGGAACGCAGCCTGCGCGTGTTGGACGGCGGCGTGGTCGTGTTCAGCGCCCGGGAGGGTGTCGAGGCCCAAAGCGAGACGGTCTGGCGGCAGGCCGACAAGTACCGCGTGCCACGTATCGCCTTCATCAATAAGATGGACCGCGAAGGGGCCGATTTCTACGGCACCGTGGAAGAAATCCATAAGCGTCTGAACTGTAAGCCGGTGCCCATTATCCTGCCGGTGGGTCAAGGCCCGGCCCACGTCCGCGACCCGTTCCGCGGCATCGTAGACCTGATCGCCATGAAGATGCTCTGCTTCGGCCCGCCCGAAGGCACGGCGATCAGCGAGTCGGAAATCCCCGCGGAGATGCAGGACGACGCCCAGCTTTGGCGTGGCCAGATGCTCGATCAGCTCTCGATGTGCAACGACGAGTTGATGGAACTTCTCCTGAACGAGCAGCCCGTGCCCGAGGCGCTGATCCGCAAGACGCTCCGTGAGGCGACGTTGCACAATCTGCTCGTGCCGGTGCTCTGCGGTTCGGCCTTGAACAAGACGGGCGTGCAGCCGCTGCTGGACGCCGTGGGGGCCTATCTGCCCAGCCCCTTGGATATGCCGCCGGTCGAAGGCACGAATCCCAAGAAGAAAGACGCCAAGCTCGCCCGCAAGCCGCGGCCGGACGAGCCTTTCTGCGGCCTGGTCTTCAAGATCGTGGCCGACTCGCACGGCGACTTGCACTATGTCCGTGTCTATTCTGGCCGGCTGAAGGCCAACAGCCGCATGCTCAATCCCACCAAGGACAAGAAGGAGAACGTGCCGCAACTCTGGCGGATCCAGGCCGATGAACGCAAGCAGGTCG
>CAZTPX010000205.1:0-15256 GCA_964615095.1 uncultured Planctomycetaceae bacterium
ACCCTATCGCCACGGAAATAATATTTGTACAACTAATTTTGACGCACACTCTAAGAAGCTCCAGCAGGCCCTGCCCAACTGCAAAATCATCCGCGAAAATCGCCACTTAATTTGAACGGTCGGCCAACGGCACCGCAAAGGGCACAGAGGCGGGAGTGGCAAGCGGGGCGGTCAGGCCCTGGGAGGATTCTTGCCACGGGCAAGAATTGACCTCGCGCACCGGAGTTGGCCCAGGCACCTCGCCGCACCGATTCTGCTGGGGCCCTGGATCTGGCGGGCCGGGTGGCAGGGAGTGCGGGGCGCTTTGGGGTCCCCGCGAACCCCATCCTCCGCCATCGGCAACGGCTCGCACGGTAGCACGCGGCCCGATGGCGCTGGGTGGGCAGCGTTGGGGCAAAGGGTCGGATGCCCACTGCAAGCGGTTGGCAGTCAACAGCGGCCAACATCGACCTCCAATTGGAGGTCGTGTTCACCACAGGTGGGGTTTGCCCTCTGTGAGCTTCTGCAGGGCGGCCTGGCTGACAGCATTGCTAGCAAGCACTTCACCGGCACTCACATGAAATGTCCAGCCACGGAACCGGTCCGATCTCTCATCTTCACCGCCAGAGAACTTTACAATGGGCGGGTTCGCCGCGGTCTTCATCGGCGGTCTGGTTTAGGGTGTAGATGGCGGCGAAAGCGGCTGTCCGATCGCCATTCAGACGGCAAGCGAAGAACGCGGGTGAAATCAACTCTCGAAGCTCGGGCACGGCGTCATGCTGCACACGACGGCCAAACTACGGCTCCGCCCGGCGGACAGGAACTGAGCCGGACCAGGTCGGTCGGGGCCTGCGGCAGGATTGTTGCCGCGGGCAACAATTGGCACCGCGCTCAAACAGCAACCGCTCGTGGCATGTAGAGCCGTAGGTCGAAGTCCAGCAAAGCAAGGTGGTCTATGAAGCTTTCCGCAGCGGCGTGTTCGCCCGGATCGTCGAGTCGGGCCTCAAGGTCGCGAAATACGAACATCCCCAGAGCAACGCTGCTGGCCAGAAGTCGAAGTGCCTCATCGATGCGTGCGTCTGGAGCCAGGTTGTCCTTCACCCGCCAGGAGAAACGCTGGAAGGCAAAGTCCTCGGCGTCTTCAAAAAGCTGGCCGCCGGACCAGCGTTGACTTGCAGCCCAGATGCCCTTGAGGAGCATGCCGGCTGTGGGCTGTGGGTATTGTAGTAGGTTGGATAGGTCTTCGATTTTACGAAGGAATTGTTGTTGGATGGCGTTCATTAGAATTCGCCCCTCGGGGCTCTATTAGTCGGCTCGCAGCGCGGTGCTGCCGGACGTTATGATGATTTGCAGTCGGCACGGATCTACCGTGCGGATCTGCCGCGACGAATAGAAGCGTTGTCGTTACCAACACGGTAATGGAGATGGGACGGAGGCGCAACCCCAAAATCTGCGAGGGGCGATGCATTTGCCCCTCTCCACCGCTCTTGCCCCTTGATTAACCAATCTCTCTGGGATAATCTGTGGCGTGGGCGTAAATCACATTTCCTATCAGAATCAGGCAACGAAAGTAGCGCGGTATGAAGATGTTGATGACTCTGCTGTTGGGGGCAGCTATTGTCGCGGCGGCCACCTCGTGTGCGACGGCGCAGAGCGTCTGGACCGAGCGAATCCGCAATGGTGACGGGACCATGAACTGGACCGAGTACGAGAATGTCGCCACCCATGCGGGTGAATTGGCCCAACGAGATTATCTGCTTGGCCCGAAATATGAGTATTACCATCCGCAGCCGGAGACGTTTCCAACGCTTGCGTTGCAGGGTGACGCGGATGGCTGGGAAGGCGCTCCCGATTACAAGAAGTATTTGGCTGTCGCCAACGCGCCAGGGGAAATAGATTGGTATGCCCAGGCCGGACCGCTGTTGTATATCGCCGACGATCCGAACAATGCCGGCGTGGTTGAGGCGGCAAACGGTGAATGCTATCTCTATCGTGGCGTGACTCCACCTTATGGTTTCTGGAACAAGGTGTATTGGAACCGCAATCAAATTGTGGGCGGGAAGCCGTATTATCGCTATCACTGGGCCGTTCCGCCTGAACTGGCCCAGCCCGATTGGCATTTGCCCAAGAGACCCATCGCGGTAGCAACCGCAACGGGAATAGCGGCCAACCAGGCAATCTATGTCGCTTTTGAGAACGGCTTTATCGGAACTATGCCCGTGGATCCGATTGAATGGACGTTGATCAACAACGGTCTTGGAAACAAGTATAGCGAAGACAATTATGCAAACGCTTATGCAAACGGGTGGAACAAGAGCATCTTCCCCTCCGTACAACTGCCTGCGGGCAAGATACCGATGGCCTTGGCTGTGACCCCGTGCGGGGAGTTCGTTCTGGCCGCAGTCTGGGATGTTACCAACCATAAGGGGCAACTGGCGGTAATGGCTGTTCAGGGCCGAGTACGCTGTTCCGAGTCCTTAGGTAATAATTGGGATAGTATGATGAGCACCGGCACTTGGATGTATGGGGTACCCTGCTTCCCTACGACCAAGGGTCTCAAACTGCTGGGCTTTGTCGACTTGCCTATTGCCGCACCCATAGCGATCAAGGCCGGCACGAATATGGGCTGGCAAGACAGCGGCCGTATGGGAAAAAACGTCAACGTCAACATCACCGCGATTCTGAACAACCAGAGCGAGCGCGACACTTGGTACAACAGCGACTCTGCTCACTATCCAAACTTCAAGGCGACGGCCCATGCGGGCTACGCCGTCGTCGTTTCGCGCAGCGAGAATAAAGTTGTGTTTGTCGATTTGAAGCCGCTGCTGCGATACTACCGGACCATGTATTTTACCACGCAGGCGCTCTACAACGAGACCAAGAACGTGGGCTTGGCGGCGGATCAGTGGCCTTATACATTTGATCACACCCCAGCGCAAAAACCGGTGGTGGCCTATTCGATTGATGTGCAATCGCCTACCGCCGTCGCCGCCGGCTTGAGCGCCGGCCATGCTACCGACCCAAAGTGCTCTTCAGCCAACGCATCTTGGAGCAGGTTCAAGTTGTGGCGCGTCACGCCGTCGTTTGGCGACCAATACTGCTACGTGACAACGATGGATGGCAAACTCCTGATGTATAACGTCGGCGGCCTGAACACAGAGGCCACCGGCATGCCACCGGTCCTGTACAAGACAATAAATATCGGCAAGAACCCTACTTCAATCGAAAACGGGAATGGCGGCGCGTATAAGAACGATATATTTATCAATTGCCGGGGAGACAAGTCTATTTATGCCTTTCAACCCAGCGGCAATTTGAGCTATGTCCTTCGCGACAGCCGGATCAACGATCCGGTGATGGCGGAAAACTCATATACTGGCCGCGGGGACTCCGGTTTGTACAATAGATACTTCATCCACGTGATAGATTTGACCGGCAAGAAGGTTCATACCTATGTTTACAAACAGGACTTTCCGGAACCCATGAAATTTGGAGCAAGCACGGATGTCCCGGGGCATCCGTTCGCATATCAGCAGGACGAAGTGCCATGATGTGTTCGGTGATCAACTGTCGTGCCGAAACGAAAGAAGTTCGGGAATGACAATTCCGGAGGGAGAATATAGCAACCCGGTCAAAATGTCGGATCGGCAGGCGGCCAGGGCAGCGCATAATTGAGTTAGCCGGCGGCCGAGAAACTGCCCTACGGCACGACCGCACCGATCTCGCAGGTGCCTTGCTTTAGCATACCGCTAAGCCCGTTTTGTCAGGGCGTTCTACGGCCGGGGCAGGTCACTGGCGGGCCATGGCGCGGGCGCAAGCCGGACATGTCCGGGATCGATGGGCAGGGGAGGCCGATGGGTGGCAGGCAAAACAAGCCCAGCAGATAATGTTTCAACAAACGCAAGGACCTGACCTGACGGACGTAGATAGCAACCCCTACGGCAAACGCAGAAACCACGATCCCCCACCCTCCGAACACCGCCAGCGACGACCCCAGCACCACGAACAAGAGCAGCAGGGTCCGCAGGCGGAACTGGAAGGACGACGGTGAGGTGGGGCGGGTTTCGATGGAAATCACGGACCTAACTCCGTGAGCAGCACGCCAAGCCGCACGAGTTCAGTAGGCTTGGGACGCATGCGGAGCGGACAGATGGCGTCGTAATCTTCGGCCGAGAACATGGTATGATCTACTTTGGCTTCTCTTCTCGATACGGCTTGCGGTCCTGATAAAGCCCGAGACGCTTGCGGCAGTCGTTCTTGTCTTCGTCTTCCGTTGCCCCTTTCAACGCCTTCTGCCCAAATTCGATTGCCTTGTCGAATTCTCCTACTTCGGCGTAGGCGGCGGCCACGGCGTTGGCAGCCCACTGATCCTTTTCACGCAACAGTTCACAAGCTGTTGTGGCATGCTCAACCGCCTTTTTGCCGTCGCGGAACCTTGCCTCGGGGCAGGTCGCCAGAAACCAACCCAAAAGGGCGTGGGAACGGGCGTCAGTTGAATCGAGGCGCATGGCCTTATTGACATCGGCGATTGCCTTGTCGTACTCGCCCTTCTTAAAGTGAGCAGCGCCGCGGAGGTTATACGCTTCGATGGATTTTGGGGTTAGCTGGATGACTTCGCCAAAATCGGCGATCGCTTGCTCGTAGTCACCATGCTTTGCGTACGCGAAGCCCCTGCACAGATATGAGTGGGCGTCCTTGGGCGCGAGGCGGATGGCCTCGGTATAGTCGGCGATGGCTTTCCCGAACTCGCCTTTCCCCCGGTAAGCATTTGCCCGCCTACGATACGCCGTAGGAGCGTCGAACTTGAGCCGGATGGCCTCGCTATAGTCGGCAATCGACTTGTCGTAGTTGCCTCTTTCCTCAAATGCCAAGCCTCGAAAGTAATATGCGTCGGCGTAGTTCGGACAGAGCCGTAGGGCCTCGGTGTGGTCGACGATCGCCTTGTCGTATTCCTTGCCGCTCTGATAGGCTGTTCCTCGGCAACAGTAAGCCATTGGCAAATCTCGACCGCCACACCGTATAGCTTCGTTGTACTCGGCAAGAGCTTTATCGAGGCGTTTTCGTTCCTGGAGGATTGATCCGCGGACGCAGTAGGCGATCGCCGTCTTTGGATCGAGGCGGATGGCCTCGTCCGCGTCGGACACCGCTTTGCCGAAATTGTCTTTCCTTTCAAAAGCCCAAGCCCGCCAACCGTAGGCATCCGCTTTCATCGGATCGAGCTTGATCGCCTCGCTATACGCCGCCACCGCGCCGTCGTAATCGCCCTTGTCGAAGCACGCCTTGCCTTTCTGCATGGCGTCCTTCAACGGGTCCGCAGCAGCAGCCAAGGCAGGCGACAGGAAAATTGCGACCAACGCCAATGCCCAGACTTTACGATATTTCATGTCGGCCTCCGAACGTTCACACAGAGGATGGATATGGTCTCGTAGCCGCCAACGCTGCCGAGATTAGAGCGCTGCGCGACTCCCATTCTACCGCGCCGCTCCCCCCTGCACCACAAGGCGTGCATCTTCTCGCTTGCCGCCCCGTTCTCTCCAGGCCCCCGGCCGATTATACTGGCTCCATGGACGCACCCGAAAAACGCCGCCGGTATTGCCCTACGCCCGGATGGCTGGTGCTCGCTTCGCTGGCGGTGACGGGGTTGCTGTTCGCGTCGGATCGATTCGGTTGGCCTGGCTGGCACAAGGGCTATGCCGTGCTGACGTGCGTGGCGAGCCTCTCCGCTGTACTCGTCTTGATGCTTCTTTGGTTCGTCGTCGCCTTGATCTTCCGCCTGCGGTTTCAATTCAGTGTCCGGTTGTTACTCGTGCTGGTCCTGGCCGCGGCGTTGCCGTTCGGTTGGCTGGCCGTCGAGATGAAGAAGGCGACGGAGCAGAAGGAGGCAGTGGAGTGGATATGGCAGTTGCCTGCGTCGGTAACATACGATTGGGAAATTGATTCGGATGGGGTCATCCTTGCAGGCGCACGACCGCCAGAGCCACTGTGGCTGCAGAAGTTGCTGGGAGTTGATTTCTTCACAGGTGTTGTTCATGTACGTCTGAGCGAAACCGAGGTCACAGATGCGGGGCTGTCACACCTTGAATGCTTGACCACACTTCACGAGTTGGAGTTAATGCATACCCACATTACGGATGCCGGGCTAAAGTCGCTCGGCGGCTTGAATCAGCTCCAAGGATTGCTGCTCGCAGATACCCAGGTCACTGATGCCGGGCTGGAGTACATCGCAAGACTTCAACAACTGCAAGACGTGTGGCTTGAAGACACCCGTGTCACGGCCGCCGGTGTCAAGAGACTTCAGCAGGCATTACCCAACTGCAAAATCACCTACTGACATAAAAATCGCTGTGCTACCTCGCCGCCTCCGCCCCACGTCCGACCTCTGCGTCTTCTCGCTGCTGGTCGCCGCGGCCCCGTTCCGGCTCTCCGAACGGCTCGGCTGGCCGGCGTAGTAGGGGCTGCGGCAGCGCAGGACGCCGGCATGCCTCGCGGCCGTTTGTTTACAATTGTAAACAAGTGCCGCTCCTGCGGTTTGGCCAGGTCGGCAATCGTAGCACCGAACTTGGCGGCCACCGGCACCTCGCCGCCCCGATTTTGCTGGGGCCCTGGATTTGGCAGGCCGGGTGGCGGGGTGTGCAGGGCGATTTTGGAGCCCCTAAGTGGATAAGTGGGGCACGCAATTGTTGGCTGGGCCGGCGATCACCTGGAACGAAAGACTAGCCGTGTTCTTCGGCCGTCGTGAGCGGAATCGCTCGCAAACCGGCAACGCCGCGGAGGATCTCGCCGAATTGCGTAATGTGCTTGATCGTATTTCCATCGAATACCAATGCCTCGTTTGCGCTATTGTGTACCAAGGTATAGCGTTTGCCATGATTCCAACCAAGCTCCTAAACCTCCGGACTTACAGCCATTGGCAACAGATCCGGGCATAACCTCATCGCCACGAGTCAGTATAGGCGGCAGGATAGGCCGCTGCAACCGGGCGCGACCTGCCCTGCCGCCGATCGCCAATCCTGGACAAATTGTCCAGGATCGGGGCTGTCGGAGGACCGAAAGACGGACGGCGGCCAGGGCAGCGCATAATCGAGTTGGCGGCGGCCGAGAAAGGCATCTCGCCAGCCAGCGTACCGCTTGTGCGGTCGCCCGATTCGCATACTGCTCAGCCCGGTTTGTCAGGGCGCTCTACGGCCGGGGCAGGGCGCTGGCGGGCCACGGCGCAGGCTGAAGCCGGACAAATTGTCCGGGATCGACGGGCAGATAGAAGCCTGGGGCTGGCTGTTTACAATTGTAAACAGTCGTGGCGCCCTACGGCACTCGCCTGCGTAGGCATACCATTCGGGCAGTTTGTCAGGGCGCTCTAAAGCCGAGGCGGACCACTGCGGAGACCACGGGCCGGGCCGAACCCGGACAAATGTCCGGGTATCGACGGGCAGGAGGATGCCGATGGGTGGCCCTGGCAGCGCAAAATCGAGGTGGCCAGGGTCTGGAAAAGGCCCACCGGCATCGGCCCCACCGATTTTGTGGTCGCCTGAACTTGCACACCGCTTGGCAGCTTTTGCGGAGCGATTTGGAGCTAGGGCAGTTCGCCTCACCCCCAATAACTCACCGCACCCCTTTCGCGAGGCGGAAGCCAACCTCCATGCCGGCGTCGTTCTGCTCGCCGTATTTGCGGCTCGCCGACCGGCCGTATTTCGGTTCATTGCGCCAGCAGCCGCCACGGAGCACGCGGAACACGTTGCCCTTTGCCGCCGGCCCTTCCGGATTGACGACCGCGCCGTGCGGGTAGTCAGCGAACACGTCCGAACACCATTGCATGGAGTTGCCGTGCATATCCTGCAAGCCAAACGCATTCTTCTGAAATAGCCCGACCGGCGAAGTAAACGCGTAGCCGTCGTTACCCTTGATGCCCCACGTCTTCCCGGTGACCTCGCGGAACTTGACGTCGGCCACGTTCGCATATTTCAAGATCTCCTCGTCGCTGTCCCCAAAGCTGTAGCGAGTCTTGGTCCCCGCACGGCAAGCAAACTCCCATTGCGCCTCCGTCGGCAAACGGTATTCCAGCCCATCCTTGCCGCCGAGCCATTTGCAGAACGCTATCGCATCGTTCCAGCTTGCCTTGACGACCGGGTGCTCGTCGGTTTGCTCGAATCCCGGGTTCCGCCAGTTGAACTTACCGCCTTCGGCAAAATCTTTCTTGACCGGGTCCCAACCAAGGCCCCGGCCACCCTTTTCCGGATCGGTCACGTATCCGGTCTCCTTCACAAATGCCGCGAACTGCCCGCGCGTCACTGGCACGACGGCGAGATAGAAATCCGCGGTCAGGGTTACCTGGTGTTCGGTCTCGTCGCGAAGCTGGCCCGGCTCGCCTTTCGGCGCACCCATGGTGAATTGCTTCCCTTTGGCTGGAATGCGCACCAGCTTCAGCGTTGGGAACGTCTTGGAGGTAATCTCACGATCCTTGGCATCCGGCTGCTGCGCGTATGTGGGCCCAACCACCGACATCACGAACGCCAAGGCCGGAACAAGAACCATCGACGATCTGCACATGAACTGCTCCCGTCTTCGTGGGACACGTCTCCGATCGTAGCCGTTCAACCCTTGGCGCACACCGAGGAGTCAAGTCGAACGGTACGGCTGCTATTCTAAGTTTCCCTTGCGGAAAAGTAAAACGCCCCGCAAGGGAGCCAAGCAACCTATCGCATGTTGGCCAGTTTTGCAGGGCGCTTTGGAGTCAGGGCAGGCCGCCGTGCGTGCCGCAGCGCATGCTGAAGCCGGACAAATCGTTCGGGTATCGACGGGCAGGAGGAGGCCGATGGGTTGTTTACAATTGTAAACAACGGCCATGTGGACCCTGGCCAGGCACCGCCTAATCTGCTGTCGGCGGCGCATAAATCGAGTCGGCCGATGGCCTGGAAGATGCCGAGTCGGGTGTCCGGCCAACGGTCGAAACCGGCCGAGAAGGGTCGTGATTGAGGCGACATGGGGGTGTCAAATACAACCAAGAAGTCACTTTGGCGACCCAAAAAACAACCAAAAAGTCACTTTGGGAGGGTCAAAAACAACCAAAAAGTCACTATGGGGAAATCGAAAAGTGCGAAAAGTGCCGTAAATTACGGGGTCAAATTTTACCACTACAATACACTACATATCACTGGGTGTGGCCGTCCGGCTGACGCCGGCCGGCCCCACCCCTGACAGCAATGCTATCACCTCGAAACCCAGCTCGTACAGGATACTGTAGGAACCTCGAATCCAAGAGGCTAACCCTCGAACTAGACCAGTTCCAGCCGACCGTAAACGCCTACAACCTCGGACCAAACCGCTTTCCGCCCGAACTTGACCGTTACGGCCGAACTTTAGATCCCGAACCTGACCTGTTCCGGCCGAACCGCTCCAGATAGGCATCCCGATCCTCGACGATCTACGCGCGGCCCGCATCCCTTGCCAACCAACCGATATAGCCCAAACCCGCCGATCCAGGTCAGTCGCTGCACTGGTGGCCTTGATCGCTACCATCTTATAATTGCAGCAGTGGCTGCCATTCCGGCCACCCGCCGCCCAAGTTTCCACTCTTTCAATGGTCAAGCCAAACTTACCTACTCGTAGCTTCAATCGTACAGATGCTGGCCGAAGCGCGATCTTTCTCGTCCTGCTGGCTGCGGTATTCGCGGTCTGGTTCTTCCTCTTGCCGTGGATTCAGGCGGTAACTCTGCCTACGGCCACCGGAGGAACTTCGGGGCCGTGGGTGGTCCGACCTATTATTGCGGTTCGTTTTTGCGCCTGCGCGATTCTCGCTGCCGCATCGATGCCATTGCTGTTGTGGCGCTTTGGCAAGCGATGGCACGCCCAAGATGTTGCGGCGGGCACGCGATATGATGTTCGACCCGGCCATAAAGCGAGCGTCCTGATTAAGGGCAGTATCCTTGGGTTGATCTACGCCGGGGCTCTGCTGCTCTACCTGTTTTCGTGGACCATTGTCGGCCCATCCGGCATTGAACAGCGGATGCCGTGGAGTCACAAGGAACACTCATTCGATCAGATCGCGTCGCTGGAAATGATCCCTGACGGGATGCGCAGCGACGAACTGGTAAAAAATGGCCCCTGGTTCAACGTCGTGTTCACCGATGGCCGCAGCTTCGCTTTCGGGCACGACAACGAAGGCTGTGCGGTAACCGATATGTCGGCCATCGCGACGTACATCGCCGAGCAATCGGGGCAGACTTGGCGCGTGCGGGTCGGTGCCAGGCCGCACTGATCGCGTTGCCCGCTGCTGCTTTCGTCTACCCTCTCAGCAGCACGAACTCTTGGCACTCACTTGTGGAGTTCAGAGCCTGTCGCTACAGAATAAAGACCGGCGAAAGCCGGACTACGAACGCCACTGCCGGAACTGCGCTGCGCTTGTTCGCGGCCTACACCCGCGCGGCAAGAATAAAAAAAGACCGGCGAAAGCCGGAACTACGAACGACGGCGCAAATGATCCTGAGATCGCAGGCGTATTATATTATGAATACACGGCGCACTACGCGCAGGGAGCGGGTGAGCAGCGAAATGAGGGCAGTAGGTCCATCTTGCCGAGATGGACTGTTGCGCTGCGAATTGCCGCCAAGCCCTGAGGTTCTGTGACGGCCCGAAAGCACAATTTAGCAACTCCTGGCAGGAGTGGCCTACAAGGAAAGCCGCTCCGCGGCGAAAGAGAAAGCAAGAACGACCATACCGACCAAGCTACGCTTGGTGTGCGCGACGGTGCCCGACGGAGCCCGTACCACTCCAAAGGGGCAACGATCGTAGACGGTCTTGCTCGCCTTGGCGGCAATTAATTATTTTTATGACTCTGAACTTAAATAGCTACAAGAAGATGGCGCGTGCCCAACCCCTAGATACTGTACACATGACCATGTATCCAAAAAGTGGCCAGGAAGTGGCTAGGTTTGCCACAAAAGTGGCCAGGAAATGGGCCAAAGTGGCTAGGTTTTATCTAGGTATTTCGGCTGTGGCAAGACTATCGTTAGAGTGTCAAGTGATCGTATTCCCGCAGTTTCTGCGGGGCGATCAAGACCTTTGGTGGAAACCAAATACGCCCAGAGACGTAGAAAATCGACGTAAAAACGCCAAAGAGCCGGTTTTTTCGATGTGGTCACACCACTGCCTGACTCGATACGGCGGGTTGGTCGCGGCGGCCGAGGCTGGAGAAATGCCGCAGGAAGCCGTTTTTTCTGACTCATGCCTTAGAGAGGGGAGCAGGGAGCAAGACATGAGGAAGCGGAAGTTTGTGATGAAGCAAGAGGGGACAGCTTTCCGGCTCAAGCCCAGACACGCCTCCGGTTTCTTGTGGAAACCGCTGCGAGGGCGCGGTATATTAACGGTGTTTTCCTACCCCCAGCACCTTTCCCCCCATTTTAACCCCATGATTCTCATGCACAGAATACTCCCCCAGCTTTCGGCCGCGTTGTTTGCCATCCTGTGCCTGCTGGCCGCCGGCATGCTCCATGCCCAGACGCCGGGCCTTGTCCTGCAAGGCAAGACAGGCCCCTTGGCGGGAAAGCACGTCGTGCTCGTCGCCGCCGACGACGAGTACCGCAGCGAGGAACTGATCCCGCAACTGGCCAAGATCCTCGCCGTCCACCACGGTTGCCAATGCACGGTGTTGTTTGCCGTCGATCCGCAGACCGGCTTCATCGACCCCGGCGCGCAGAACATCCCCGGACTGGAGGCCCTCGATTCGGCCGATCTGCTGGTGCTCTTCGCCCGCTTCCGCGAACTGCCCGACGAGCAGATGAAGCATTTTGTCGATTACTTCGAGTCGGGCAAGCCGATCGTGGGCCTGCGCACGGCGACGCATTCCTTCAACTACGTGCGACACAAGGACAGCCGCTATGCCAAGTACAGCTACAACGACGCCAAGTTCTCCGGCGGCTTCGGCCGCCAGGTGCTGGGCGAAACGTGGATCGACCACTACGGCCAGCACAACGTTGAGAGCACGCGGGCCACAATCGTCTCGGGCATGGAGCAGCATCCGATCGTCCGCGGCGTGGACCCCATCTGGGGACCCTCGGACGTCTATGCCATCAAGACGCTGACCGGCGACAGCCAGCCGCTGCTGCTGGGGCATGTTTTGACGGGTATGAAGCCGACCGATCCTGTCAACGAGAAGAAGCAGCCCGTGCCTGTCGCCTGGACGAAGACTTACACCGGCGCACAAGGCAAGCCCGCGCGGATCTTCACGACCACCATGGGCCATGCCGGCGATTTGCAGTGCCCGAACTTCCGCCGCCTGCTGGTCAATGCCTGCTATTGGTGCATGGGCCTGGAGGACAAGATCCCCGCCAGGTCCAAAATCGATTTCGTAGGAAAGTATGAACCCAATCCCATTCACAACGGCGGTTTCAAGAAGAACGTGAAGCCGTCGGACTTCCAGTTGAAAGATTAACCAGGAGCCCAATCATGTCAAGCAATCGATCCACGCGTCGCAAGTTCCTTCAGCAAACCGGCGGAGCGCTGGCCGGGGCCACTCTGGCCAGTGCGATATCGCAACGGGCCTATGCGGGCGAAGACAACACGATCAAGATCGCCCTGGTGGGCTGCGGCGGCCGCGGCAACGGGGCGGTCCGGGAGGCCCTGCAAACCGCCGGGCCTACGAAACTCGTGGCCGTCGCCGACTTCTTCGAGGAACGCGTCAGGAGTTGCGTCACCCGGTTGAGCCGCGAGCCGCTGGCCAAGCAGGTGGACGTGCCGCCTGAGCGGCAGTTCGTCGGCCTCGACGCCTACAAGAAGGCCATCGACGCGATCGCCCCGGGCGGCCTCGTGCTCTTGACCACGCCGCCCGCCTTCCGGCCGATCCACATGGAATATGCCGTGGCCCAAGGCTGCCACGTGTTCATGGAGAAGTCGTTCGCGGTCGACGCCCCAGGCATCCGCCGCGTGCTGAAGGCGGGCGAATTGGCCACGCAGAAGAAGCTCAAGATCGCCGGCGGGTTGCGCTGCCGCCACGACGAGCCGCTGGAAGAGGCCATCGGCCAGATGCAGAAGGGCCTGATCGGCGACGTGATCACCCTCTGGGCCTACCGCGAGCACGGCCCCGTGGGCTTCAGTCCGAAGCCGGCTGGCATGAGCGAACTGGGCCATCAGATCCGCAACTACTCCTGCTACACCTGGCTCAACGGCAGTTTCTTCCTGGACTGGCTGATCCACAATCTCGACATCTGTTGTTGGATCAAGGGGGCGTGGCCCGTCTCGGCCCAGGGACAGGGCGGCCGGCAGGTCCGCACCGAGCCTGACCAACTCTTCGATCATTACTCCGTGGAGTTCACTTTCCCCGACGGCACGCGGATGATGGCCCAGGGCCGCGGCATGAACAACTGCTGGGACTTCTTCGGCGTCGTGGTCCACGGCACTAAGGGTTCGGCGGTCCTGGGCGAAGGGCAGGGCCTGCCGCGGGTTTACAAGGGCTATCGCCCGGAGCATGCCGAGCAGATTTGGAAGCCTGCCAAGGCCCAGTACAAGAACCCGTACCAGATCGAGCACGACCTGTTGTTTGCCGCCATTCGCAACGACACGCCCTATAACGAGACGGAGTTCAGCGCCAAGGCGGCGATGGCCGGCATTATGGGGCGGATGGCCGCCGAGTCGGGCCGCGAGATCAAGTGGAACGAGGCCCTGGCCTCCAACCTGGAGTTGGCGCCGGGCCTGGACAATTTGACGATGAGTTCCCCTGCGCCAGTCGTTCCCGACGCCCAAGGCCGGTACCCAATCGCCATGCCGGGGTACACGAAGGTGCTGTAAGGCGTTTGTCGCATAGTCGGAACTTCTTGGCTGTGGCGTACGTCTAAGGACGTAGAATTGACAAAGGTGTAGGGCGGACTAAAGTCCGCCCTACGATTAAGCAGTCACTCGGTCTCAAACAAGGAGCCTTCGCATGTCCAGTTGCAACAAGTCCCGCATCTGCGGCCTCGTTGGGGTTATTGTCGTCGCGGCCTTGCTAGCCACGGCTTTCTCCGTTACCTCGCAGCCGCCAATGGGCAAGACCGTCACCGCGGCCGATACGGCCGGCCAGGTCCAGGTGACCGCCAACAAGGACGCATCCGCCAAACCGGCCCCCGGCGGCGAGGAAAAATCGCCCCAGGACAAACAGGGTACCGCCACCTTGCCGCTGAAACGCGTCGTGCTGTTTAGCTCCGGCGTGGGTTACTTCGAACACGACGGCAAAGTGACCGACAACGCCAAGGTGGACCTCAAGTTCAAGGTCAAGGATATCAACGATCTGTTGAAGAGCATGGTCGTGCAGGACTTCGACGGTGGGCATATCTCCACCGTGGGCTACGGCTCGAACGACCCGCTGGACAAGCGGCTTTCCAGCTTCGCCATCAATCTCAACGGCAATCCGGCACTGGCCCAACTCCTGGAGCAAGTTCGCGGCGAGAAGGTCGAGATCGACGCCCCCAACAAGATCGTGGGTACGATCGTCAGCATCGAAACCCGCAAGACGGAAGTCGGCAAGGACCACTTCATCGACCAGGCGGTGCTGAACGTGTCCACCGATGGCGGATTGCGGAGCGTGGTCCTGGAAAGCGCCGGCGCGATCCGGCTGCTGAACCCCAAGCTCGACGGCGAGTTGCAAAAGGCCCTGGCCGTGCTGGCCACCGCCCACGAGACCGACAAGAAGACCGTCTCTTTCGATTTCCGCGGCGAGGGCCATCGTACCGTGCGCGTGGGCTACGTCGAGGAAACGCCCATCTGGAAGACCAGCTACCGCCTGGTGCTGAGCGACGAGAAGAAGCCCTTCCTGCAGGGCTGGGCGATCGTCGAGAATCCGACCGAAGTCGACTGGAACGACGTGCAGTTGTCACTGGTCAGCGGGCGTCCGATTTCCTTCACCATGGACCTCTATCAGCCAACGTACATCCCGCGGCCCCAGGCCCACCTGGAACTGTTCAGCTCGCTGGGCCCGCAGACGTATGAGCAGGATATGGTCAAGCAGGACGTGGAGTTCCGCCGCCTGGCCGAACGGGGAGAGGGATTGGACCGCGGGCGGGCCCTGGCCGCCGCGCCCATGATGCCGGGGACGCCCATGGCCGCGCGCAAGGCCGCGGCCGCAGGCGCGAATTTTGCCGCACGCGCGCCGATCAATCTCAACCAGGGCGTCGAGTCGGCGGCCACCACCGGCAACGTGGGCGAACTCTTCCAGTACGCCATCCGCACGCCGGTCACGCTCTCGCGGCACGAATCGGCCATGCTGCCCATCCTCAACAGCGACGTGAAGGCCGAGAAGTTCTCGATCTACAAC
>CAZTPX010000206.1:0-15137 GCA_964615095.1 uncultured Planctomycetaceae bacterium
CCTGCTCGCCGGAGTTGTAGAACTCCAGGGCCTGGTGGGCCACGAAGTCGAAGAGTGTGGGCCGGTAGCTATCGGGCATGCTGCCCTTTTCGAGCAGTTCGCCGAAGGATTGCACGGGGATCTTCTTGAGTTGCTCTTCGGCGGCCAGAGCCTTTTGAAAATGCTTGTCGATCTCGGCGAACAGCCGCGGCAGGTCCCATGTGGTGAAATCCTTGCCGGGGGCCGTGGCCGTGGCCGTGCGCTGCATGAAGCGCCAGCGGTTGTGTTGGAAGTACTGCCAGTACCAGTCGGCCTGCACGACCTCCAGCATGGGTTGCATCTCGGCCGGGGCCTTGGCGATTTCGGCATCCAGGCGGATGATCTTCTCTTCCGGCTTATTGCCCTGGATGGTGCCTTCCAGGGCGATCTTGCGGCCGATGGCCTTGATGGCCACAGGGTAGTTCTTTTCGGCCAAGGCCCCGTCGAGGATCGGCTGAAGCTGCTCGATGGCCGTCTTCGGCAGGCCCTTCTGCACGGCCTCGTCGACTTTCTTCCACTGGGCGTCCCAATTAGCGCCCGCCTTTTCCATGGCCGGGGCAATCAGGGGGGTAATCAAGAACACAACGAGGAGCGAAGCAACTGAAAGGGTTTTCATCGAGGGGTTCCTTGCCAAACTGTGCATTTTCGGGGGGCGACACGGGCGGCCCAGGTCAAATCGAAAGCATTCTGCTCGCAATAGACGCATCGCGGGTGGCGAAAGTTCCACCGTTGGGATCTTAAAGCCTGGATTATAGCACGGGGAGTAACACTCGTAGTGCCGGCTTAGGCCCGTCTTCCATCAGGTAGGCCATGAACAATCGCAGTTCCGGCCCGCACGCCATACGCTTGGCAAGGCCACAGAATGAATTCCCTGCTACGAAGGCAAGGCAACGGAATTAATTCCGTTCTACGTAGGACTTTGCAGTTCTCCGGCGCACGGCGCTTGACAGGCCAAATTCCGCCGGTCAGAATCGTATTTGTCGCCATGCTACCGCTGGGTTCGCACAGGACGATAATGGTGAGATTCCCGTGAACGGCTACGTATTACGGGAGGATTAAATCAATGCCGCAGACATTCGATCCGTATCATCGTTGGCTGGGCATCCCGCAGGAGGACCAACCCCCAAACCATTATCGCCTGATCGGCGTGAACCTATTTGAGTCCGATGCCGACGTGATCGATTCTGCCGTGAACCGGCAGATGGCGCACCTCCGGACATTTCAAGGTGGGCCACACGCGGCTTTGTCGCAAAGGTTGCTCAACGAGCTTGCCAAAGCTCGGGTGTGCCTTTTGGATACGACAAAGAAAGCAGCTTACGACATTTGTCTGCGGTCCACACTTAATACGTCTCGCTTGCCGCCGAACACGGCATCTCCGCCGCCACCGCCGCCGCCCCCTGCCGTGAACCTGGTCCAAGCCGCGCTGACGGGGGCGGAGACTCAGCATGAGAATGCGTTCGATATCGCTGAACTGGTTCAACAAGCCTCGCATGTACCCAAACGTTCCGCGCAGCCTGGGGAAGCGGATAAACCCGGCCGCGACGGACGAAAGAAACGGAGAATCAGTTCTACCGCCATAAGCGCACTTGTTGTCGGTTCCTCGATTCTTGGCGCACTCGTTTTCTTGTTGATTACGTTGACCATAACAAAGCCTGCGGCGCCACCCGCTGTGATCGCGAAGACGGAGCCCTCCCGACCTCTGCCTTCAGCCGGGCCGTCGGCACACGCGGTTCCGGCAAAAATGTCTTCAGGCCAGGGCATGGCCGATCACCCTGTTGCGGACAAACTCCGGTCTGAATCAGGCAGCGGCGATACTAGCGAGACCAACAAACGAGTTCCGGGCAACAGACTCCCAGAACAAAGCCAGCCGGTGATAAAGGCCCCGCCTGCACCCCAACCGGAGAGCGCCAGCGCGGTTCATGGTGGAGACACCAATAGCACCGGTAGATCTGCCGAAGGTCCTCGGCACGATGACCGTACGGCTGATGGCGCGGGCCTCGCAAAGAGTGATTCACAGAAGCCGCACGCAGATACATTGCCCGCTTCCCCGTCGTCCGCAGAGACACGGCCACCCGTGAAATCCGAAAGCTCAGATAGACAACACCTGCCGTCGCCGCAAGAAGCAAAGAAGGAAGAACTCTCGCTTTCTGCGATTACGGATCTTGTCTTCCTTGTCAATCAACCGCTCAATCGAAAGAGCAGCCGCCGATTGCCACTTTCACTTAGCGAGCCTTTTTTCTTCAAGGTCACGAAGCAGGCTACCGCGCCCGAGCATGGATTCTTTGATGTGGACGGCAAAGCGGTCTCCGTCGTTTGGAGGTCCAGTTCCCCTCGCGTCGTCCGCGTGGAGCAACACGGCGAGCAGGTGAACTTCACGTTCCTAAATGCCGGTAAAGCGACCGTATCAGCCACCGTCGGCAAGTTGTCATCGCAAAGAAACGTCGAGGTCTGCCAACTCCCGTTCTCGCTGGGAATCTCGGCCAGTGACTTCATCAAGGCATATGGATTAGCAGACAAGAAGAGCAGCAAATTGCCTGGCAACAGTTGGGGCACAGGAGCAACGAGCGGCGAAGTCTGGGAGTATAAGAAATGGCCGCGGTGTCTGATCACGGTTGAAGATTCGCAGATCGCCGGTGTCCATACTCAGCCCCTTTAAGCCGTCAGAATCAAGAGGGAGAATCCCATGAATCGTTACCGTTGCCTGACCGTCCTGGCTACCATTGCCGCCCTGTTCTGCGCGACCGAGGCTAGGGCCATGATCAATCCCAATTTCACGCCCATCGACCTGGTGAAACAGGCCGAGTTGATCCTCTCGGTCGATCTCCAGCAGGGCAAGTCGAAGGACGAGTACTCCGCCACGGTCCGCGAAACGCTCAAGGGCAAGACAGAGTTGAAAGTCCTCCGCTTGGACCTCTCTAATGCGAAGAACAAGGAGAACGCCAATGCCCTGCGCGAACTGGCGGCAGGCGCCAAGCCGGCCCTGTTTTTCGTGGGAGAATTCGCCGAGGAGCGGAACGCCCAGGGCGGCGAGGCCCCCCAGCGGCGGAGCTTCCTGCATGTCTCCGGCCAATGGGCGGAATTCTCCGGCGGCCAGGCGGGACTGTGGTTGCTGAAGGGGATCGACGACAAGAGCCAGGGCGTCTGGGCCGGCGGCACCGACATGCTCCGCCGCTGCGTGGACTATATCCTCCAGGACGACGACCCCGAAGTGCCCGTCAAGGATGGCGTTGCCTGGAGTGGCGGCCCGCAGAAGATCGCCACGCTCGCCGGCAAGATCAGGGCCGTGCGGCCGATCGACCTGGCCGGCGAGGGCCGTTTGCTGCTCTATGTGGCCCACGACGCGGGCGATCGCCTGCTGGCCTGCGACGCCAAGACGCGGAAATTCACCGACGTCACCGCTACCCGCCGCCTGGCGGCGAAGTCTCGGGCCTTTGCCTGGGGCGATTTCGACGGCAACGGCCGGCTGGACCTGATCTCTTTCGACGGACAGGGCCTTTCGCTCCACGCGCAACAGGCCGACGGCACGTTTAAGGCCCGTCCTTTGGAACTTACCGAGGCTCTGGCTGGCGGCTGCACCGGCCTCTCAGCGCTGGATTGCGGGAGCAAGGGACGCGCCGGCCTGTTGATCAGCACCAACTCCTGGCCCGTGCTCGTCTCGTTCGCTGCCGGCGGTAAGTCGTCGGCCACTACGCTCTCGGCCAGCGGGATCGATCTGAAGAAACTCGGCAAGACAGGGCCATGTCTGGTCGCCGATTTCGACGGCAGCGGCGTGGCGGACATCCTCGCGCCCTTTTGCGCGGGGAGTGTGCTCTTCCGCGGGCACGCGCCCGGCAAGTTCGCGCCGGGCGTGGCCTGTGCGGTGCAACTCGGCGCCGGGCCGTCGGGCGCGTGCGTGGCCGATTTCGACGGCGACGGCCGTTTCGACGTGCTTTGCGTCAACAGCGATGGTGTAACGCTCTGGCAGAATGAAGGCGGCGGCAAGTTCGCGGAAACGCTGCGGCTTTCCGGCGAGATCGAGTACAGAAGCAAGTCCGGCGGGATCGAGTGCCAAGTGGGCGACATCAACAACGACGGCCGCCAGGACGCCCTGATCGCCTATGCCGCCATGACTCCGCAACTTTTCTTCAATCGTGGCTTCCGCAGTTTTGGTCACGCACACACGTTGGACCTGGGCGAGCAGCACTTGCTCGAAGTGGCGGAGCAGGGCCAACAATCGGCGTGCCTGGGCGATTTCGACGGCGACGGCGCCCAGGACATGGTCTTGGCGCTGAACAACGGTGAGATCTGGGCCTTCTTCCGCGAGAACGACGACCACGAAGCCCGCAGCGTCGTGGCGGCCCTACCCGTCACCGGGCAATACAAGGGGCCGGTGGCCGTGACGGGCTGGATGGGCAAACGCTGCCTGGGCGCGTGGAACGTCTTGCCCGGTGTCAGCCAGGCATTTTTCGGCCGCATGGATGCCGGCGCCGTGACACTCAAATGGCGTTTGCCCGGCGGCAAGGAACAACAAAGAGAAGTGGTCGTGGAGAAGGCGACGGTCAGGGTGGAGATCAAGCAGAGATATGGTCCGTAGTACGCTTTGCATCTAATCTTCGCTAATCCCCGCTAGAAGAAAGGAATGGGGAAAAGGAAGATGCAGGCGCGGATCGACATGCGAACTTTACAGCGGCTCCCGCCTCTTCTCGGTGTTCAGTTCCGGCCCAACCTTCCGCCGTTTGTAGGTCACACTGTACGCGACGCGTTGCTTCTTGCCCGGCTTCAGGTCCATGAAATACTTGACGTGCTGCTGGTCGGCCCGTTCGACGTGCCCAGCGGTGTGCAGATCGACGTAGGCCCCCGGCTCGTTGCTCGTCCAGCCCTTGGGCTCCTCACCCTCGCCCCAGAGCACGACGTTGGCGTCGAACTGCCGTTCAACTTCGATCTTGGCCGGCACCGGCTTGCCTGAGACCAGTTCTTCCTCGTAGAAGAAGGTCTCGTCGTAATCGACCAGATCGTAGTAGAGGACGAACTTGTCGTCCAGCCGGCGCTTGTACTGCCGGGCGACGAGGTTGGCGATCTTCTGGTTCTTCACGCGGCGCTGGATCGTGATATCCTTGTCCGGCCCGACGTTGACTTCCACACGGTCGCCGATGGGGACGTACTTGGTCTCCGTGCCACCGACGTAGGCCAGGTCGCGGTTTTTATATTCCGAGAAGAGCCTGACGGTGCCGTTGGGCAGCGGCGAGAGGCCCAGATTCTCCATGCCCGATAGCTTCTTCTCTTTGCCGGCGATCTGGCTCTTGACATTCCATTGCAGGGCATCGTTGCGGCCGGCGGGGAATGTGGTATCCACGAGGTCAACCTTGTCTTGCTTGTCGAGGATGCGGAATTCAATGCTGGTCGGGTCGATGAGCGTATTGGCCCAGGCGAACTGAATGCGGTTGACGCCCTCTTTGACCGTCAGCAGGCGGTGCTCGCGGACCATGGTGATGTCTTCGGAGTTGTAGATCGTAAGCTGCGTGCCCTCGCGGGTAGGCAGGGTCACGAGGTCGACGGCGGCCTTGAGCGGTGCAAAGAGGGCAAAGAGCAGCAGAAACGGCACAAATATGCGGCTGAACATGACAGGTTCCACGGCAGGGTGTTGTTCTCTATCGTACTACGAGGGCGGCGGCTACGCTACTGACCCTGGATCAGACGCTTGTCGGCGAGGAATAGTTCCGGCTTTTGGAGTGCGGCCCGGGCACCGACGGGCACCATGCTTGCATGGTCGGCTTGGTCGTTGCCGCTTTCCCTACAATTGCTCGTTCCACTCGGGACGCGAGTATTTTTCGGCAACCAGCCGCCGGGTGGCCGCTTGGGGCCAGCCGGAACAAAACTCGTCGGCCGCCCAGGCGGCCCGCAAGGCGGCCCGCAATATGGTCGCGTCCAGCGGCAAGTTGGCCACAAAGGCCTCGTGAGGCCGGGCCTGGCGATAGGCCGGCTGACGCGACGGCATCGCCAGGCAGCGGCCGATCATTTCCAGCGGAAAATCGTAGAGCAACGTGCCGTGATACAGCAGATGCTCGCGCTTACACCGCACGCTGTTGCCGGAAACCTTCTTCCCGCCCAGCGACAGATCGCAAATCCCTTGTGCGGCCAACTCCGGGACGAGGGGCCGCAGACCCGCAGCGATCGTGCCCAGCACGTGGGCGTGCGCCCGATCGATGGCGCGCAAGTGCGGCCGCAGCCGCAAGTTCAGGACCACGGCGTACATCAGGCAGCCGGGTCCCACGACGACCGCGGCCCCGCCGCTGATCCGCCGCCCCACGGGCACGTCTAACTGGCGGCAGACATCGCCATGCACCTCGGCGGCCAGCCGCGAAGAGCGGCCCACAACGACGGCATGCTGGCGGGACTCCCACAGCCGCAGTGTCTCCTGGCCCTCCGTGTCAGTTTCCGCCTCTTCCAACAGGGCTTCGTCCAGTGCCAAATTCTCCGCCAGGCTGGGTAATGTCAGATCAAGGTAGCGCATGACCTTATTGTCTTCCAAGAAGGCTGGCGTGGGAAGTGCATGTCTGTAGGGTGGGACCAGCGAGCTTGCGAGCGCCGGCCCACCAAGGTTCAGTATTCTTCGATCATGGTGGGCCGGCGCTCGCAAGCTCGCTGGTCCCACCCTACAACTCCCCGCTTCCCCTTCCTTACTCTCCGCTCCTCCCGCGTCCGTTTATTCCGCCTGCGCAAGCTTTGCTGGCGTGCGGCGCGGAAATCCCCAGATGGTTCGGTTAGCGGCCTCTGGAACTTGAAAAATCTTCACTTCACTTAACTTATTACTGGGCTATGATTAATGAGTCAATCCATAAAAAACACCCGTGGACCCCATTTGCAGTTTTGCCTTCCGTCTGGCACATTAGGTGTTATGGGGACAAGTGTTGTGCAACGATTGACGAGGGCTGCAAACTTTCATTCGAGGTGAACCGATATGAACTTTCTTCGCACGTCTGTATTGCTGAGCGCCGGAGTGCTTTGGACAGCCGCGGCCGCGGCCCAGGAGACCTACTCGCCCGGCGGGTGCATGGCTTGCCAGGGGCGTGAATACAAGCTGGTCTATCAGACCCAGTACGAACAGCGGCAGGCCACCGCATATCGCATCGAGTACGAGACGCAGTACGAAGATCGCCGCGAGACGCGTTACAGGCCCGTTTGGGAAACCGAGCTCCGCGAGCGCCGCTATGTCGTCTCCAAGCCCATCGTGGAGACGGCCGAACGGGAAGAACGCGTGACCGTGCTCAGGCCCATCTGCGAAACCCAGGTCCGCGACGAAAGTTACGACACCATACACTACGTCCAGGAGACGGCCGAACGCGAGGAACGGGTGATCGTCAATCAGCCGGTCGTGGAGACGGCCGAGCGGGATGAGTGTTATACGGTGCAGCGGCCGGTGACGGAAACCGTTCTCCGTCCTCAGTACCACACCGTGATGCAGCCCGTGGTCACGCAGCAGACGCAACTGGTCGACCAGGGCTGCTATCAAGACCAGACGACTTTCAAGCCGAGCTGGTGGCAGCACCAATTGACCTGGCAGAGCGGCGGCAGCACGGTCGATCCGGTCACTGGGCAGGTCGTCTATCAGCGGGCCGGCCTCTATTGGGCGCCCGTCAATCGCGGCACCTACGAGGTGGCCCGCGTCTGGCATCCGAACGTTGTCGCCCAGCAGGTGCAGCAGGTCCAGTACGTGCCGCAGACGGTCGCCGAGCAGGTTCCCGTGCAGGTCACGCGTTATCAATCCGAGCAAGTCGTCCGCAAGGTGCCGGTGCAGACCTGCCGCATCGTGCAGCAGGAAGTCGTGCGGAAGGTGCCCTATACGGTCAGCCGCCCGGTGGTGGAACACGTCGACCGCAAGGTGCCGGTCCAGGTCTACCGCGAGGTTGCGGAGGTGCAGGTCCGCAAGGTGCCCTATCAGACCTGCCGCTTCGTGCAAGAGGAGCAGGTGGAACAGGTGCCGACGCAAGTCAGCCGCCTGGTGGCCTATGAGGAGACAGTGCGGATTCCGCACGTCGTGGAGAAGCGGATCCCGGTGACCTATAACTATACGGTGCCCCGCGTGGAGTGCTATCGCGTGCCCGTGGACGACTGCTGTGCCACGCCGAGTTGCGACGTGCCGTCGAGTTCCAGTTGCTGCGAGACGCCGATTGGCAGTGGCGCGGCAGTGACCGTGCCGGGCAGCGCCAAGACGTTTGGCCCCACGCCGGCGCCGGCCAGCTCGCGCCCGGCCGAGCCGAGCACCGCGCCTGCCAGCCCGTCGAACGCCGACAAAAAACCGTCCCTGCCGGCGACGGGGACCGGTTCGGGCGCTACCGGGGGCTTGAAGGATTACCTGCCATCGACGCAAAACGGCGGCACGGGCACCGCCCCGGCCACGGGAGGCGCGGCGCCTGCCGCGGAGAGGCCTTTGATTCCGTTGCCTAAGTCGGGCACGGGCCAATGAAAGACCGTCGTGCCGGCCGTCGTTGTGGACAGCGTAAGGCTTGCCCGTCCGGGGATTATTGCATAGGCCGAAACTCGTCGCGTAGCGACGTTATGATGGTAGCCGTGGGTTTTAACCCACGGTTTGCGGTGCGCCCTATTTCATCCGTCCGGGCACCGTGCGCAGCATGGTCGGCGACGGCCGATCTCAATCGTCGCTACGCGACGAAGCGAAGCGTATGCTGGACCGTGGTCCGTGGGTTGAAACCCACGGCTACCAGCGGCGGTCGCTACGCGACCAACTGCCAGCCTACACGGCTTGCGCCTCCCAACCGCCCGACTTCTGCCTCGTGAGACTGCATCCGTGAGCGACGAAAGTTCCGAGTTTCAGCCGGCTCCTTCCGGGCAAGACAGCGGAATTCAACGACTCTATACGCCTGCCATGCTGGCGGAGTTGTTGAACGTCCCCGTCGCACTGATTCGCCGTTGGCATCGCGGCAAATTGCTCCTGGCGAACCAGGAGGTGCGGCGGCTGCCGTACTTCGACGTGCCCGAGGTGGCCGTCGCCCAGCGGCTGGCCCAGTTGCTCCATGCGGGCCTCTCGCCGCAGAACATCGAGAAAAAGCTGGCCGATCTGGCTCGCCTGCTGCCCGCCGTCCACCGCCCGCTGCTGGATCCCGCGGTGATCGTTCATGGGCCGAGCATTCTCGTACGCCAAGGCGAAGGGTTGATCGAGGTGGGCGGCCAACTGCGTTTCGACTTCGAAGGCGGCGCGCGCCCCGCCTCGGCCAGCGGGCAGGACGTGGGACCGCAACCGCCGGCGGCCCAGGCCGTGGGTGTGCTGCGCAGCGTGGAAGCTGTTTCCGCCTCGGCCGAACAAATGCGCAGCCTGGCCGCCGAAGCGGAGGAAGCGGGCCGCCTGTCCGAAGCGGCCGACCTGTATCGCGCGGCTATGGCGGCGGCCGGTCCCGACCCGGAAGGGTGTTTCCAACTTGCCGAGTTGCTCTATCGCCAGGGCGACCTGAACGGCGCGCGGGAACGTTACTACGTGGCCATCGAACTCGACGAAGACTACGTCGAGGCCCGGGCTAATCTAGGCTGCGTGCTCGCCGAGACGGGGCAGGGCGAACTGGCGATCGCTGCCTTCGAAGGCGCCCTGCACTATCACCCCAACTATGCCGACGCCCACTATCACCTGGCACGCACGCTCGACGACCTGGGGCATCGGCTCAGCGCCGAAGGGCATTGGCGGAAGTTCCTGGCCCTGGCCCCCGACAGCCCCTGGGCGGCGGAAGCAACCGAAAGGCTGGATCGCTAACCGATTTTGTCCCTACAGCCGGCAGAACCGCTACGCTTGTCGCGGAATGCTTGAATCATGCCGGCCTGTGACCTATATACAAGAAGGGACATTTCCGTGAGATGGCTTCGCGTCCGATCCTGCGCCGCCGGTATGGCAGCCCACTTCGCCGCGACCGCCCCGGGCATGTTGATCATCGGTGTTGCGCAACTGTGGAAAATCAACCGTCGTACATATCGATCGATACGTTCCAATGCGATGCCTTCGTGGTAGACGCCTTGGGGACGCCCTTGCCTGCCAAGAACCAGCCGCCGCCCCCCGCAGCCAGGCAACACAATACTCAGTGTGATCCCGACACGCCCGCCGCAGCGAGCGACGAGTGGACCGCCCATTTCGCCCGCGCCCTGCAAGCCCAGCATACGCGCGTGCGGGAATTCCTGCAGGCCCAGCGCGATCGCTGGCGGCAGATCGCGGCACGCTTCACCCGTCAGATCGAGACCTTGCAAGCTGAGGTGCATGCCTTGCAGGCCACCAACGCGGGCCTGGGCGTGGAACTCTCCGCGCAGCCCGCGCAAGGCGATCAGACGGAGGCGGCCGAGGACGCCTCCCGCCGCTACCTGATGGCGATGGACGACATCCGCGACCTGAAGGCCCGCAATGCCGAGTTGCAGCGGCAAGTCCTGGAGTCGCATGCCCAGCCGGCATCGCGTGGCGCCGCGGCGCCACGTGTGGACAACGGCGATTGGGAAAGCCAGAAACGCAAACTCCTGGCGGAATTGGAGTCCGACAGCTCATCCGGCGCCGAATCGATCGAGCGGCGGCAGACCATCGAGCAGATCGTGACCCGCACCGACAAGATCATTGCCGAAAAGGACCGCGAGATCGAGGAGCTGCAGCACCTGCTCAGCCAGCAGAGCAACAGCCTCGGTTCGCTGGCCCTGGGCGCTGCGGCCCTGGAAGAAACGTTCAACCAGGACGCCATCATTGTCGAGGAGCGGCAGCGGCTCAAACGCATCCAAGAGGAGTGCCAGGCCAAACTCCGCCAGGCCGAGATCGAGCTTGCCATGGAGCGGGCGCGGCTCGCCCGCCGCGACGCCGAAATCGAAGAGAAGATCCGTGCCGTCGAAGCCCGCCGCTCGTCGGCCGAGTCGGAGGCCGAACCCTTGGCGCCCACCGGCCGGCCGATCCGCGGTCGCTGGCGGACGCAAATGGGTCTGACCGACGACGGCCCGCCGGAAACCGATCGCAGCCGCGACCGGCGATAAGTGGGCCATCTTACAAACAAGAAATACGAAATACGAATGTCGAAATACGAAACAAATTCAAAGCGGAAAATTCAAAGGCGGGAAACGGCCGTTTCGAATTCTGTTCTTTCCGATTTCTGATTTGTTTAGGATTTCGACATTCGTATTTCGTATTTTCTTCATCCGTCGTGTTGGGACTCGTTCCACTCGGCCATCCTACGACTTGTCAAAGTTGTTTTTCGCTCTGCCTTGCTCGTGAACCTGCCGGAGTTGGCCTTGCAGCCTGGCCTGCTCGACGACGTACTTATCTCGTTCCCGGCCGTAATAAAGCCGCGTGGCCGCCATGTCGGCCAGGGCCAATAGCGCCAGCCAGAGCACGAGCAAGAAAACACCGCACCAATAGGGCACGAGCACGGATTCCGAAGCCGGCCAGGCGATGAGCAACTGGCCGACCAGGATCGCCCCGCCCAGCACGCCCAGCATGGCACTGGTCTGAACGCGGCGGCGATACTGCCGGCGGCGGAAATTCTGCTCGCGGGCGTCGAGTTCCGCCAAGCTCAGCCGCCTCCAGCCGCGGACGTGCCAGGCGATCAGCCCGGCCGACGAAACCGCCAAGACCAGCGCGACAACGATGCTCGATAGGCAAGCGTCCAAATCACTGCCCTCGCAGCCACTCATGCAGCACCCAGCCCACCTTGGCCATGCTCAGCGGCGAACAGTGCTCGGGCGTGTCGTCTTGCGTGTGCCAGTACTTATAATCGAAATCGATAAGGTCGCAGGCCGGGATCTTGGCGATGTCGTGCAAGGCGAGGTGATCGTCGCTGACCGCCGCAAGTGCCGGCCGCGGGACGAACTCCTGCACGCCCAGCCGCGCGGCCGTGGCCCAGATATCCTTGACCAGCGGCTGGCTGTCGTCCCACGTCACGCTGTTCGGCTCCTCGGGCAGGCGCAGGTCAACACCGCTGACCATGTCCAGCAGCACGGCGTAGCGGTAACGGTAGGCCGGCGGGTGTTTTACGTACTCGTTGGCAAAGTACTCTGAACCAAGGAAGAACTTGCCGTGTTCCGAGAAAATGAACTCCTCGCCGTCGAAGAAGACGAGATCGACACCCACCTTGGGCGGATCTTTGGCCAACTTGTTGCCCAATTCCATGAGGATGGCCACACCGCCGCCGTTATCGTTGGCCCCCACGAAGCGGCCCTTCCGGTCGACCGGGTCGCGCAGCGGGAAGGGCAAGGTGTCGTAGTGGCCGCAGAGCATGATCCGCTCGCGGTTTTCCGGATTGAAACGCACGATGATATTGACCATGGGCAGGTCGTGGCCCACCATCTGCTTGCTGGGCCCGTCGTTGGGATAGGGGGCCAAAAATCGCTGGAACTCGACTTTGGCCCCCAGTTTTTCGAAATGACTGCGCAGCAGCTTCTGTTGTTCCCACATGGCCTCCGACCCGCTGCGGCGCGGTCCCAGGTCGCAAATCTGCTTCAGGTAGTCGTAGGCCCGGACGCCATCGAAGGGGATCTTCTTCAACTGCGCTTGGGAGTCGGCGGCCAGCGGCCTGCCGGAAAAGAAAACGACGGCCAACACGGCCAGGACCAGTCCGCCGGTGGCGACCGCTCCCCAGAGAAAGAGCGTCTGGCCCGAGAAGGTTTTGCGGGCCGCGGGGGGCTGGGCTGAGGAAACGTGGTTTTTGCGGGGGCGGGTCTTGTACATATTAATCTATTCTACCCGCTGGCCACCGGCCCACCAATACAGGTACCAGATCGAGAAAAGTGGAAGAAACTGTAAAACAGGGTCCGACCGAAATTTTCTATAACGCCAACGCGGCCCTCGTCGGCGCGCCGAGTTTTGCGTCACCTTGGATGACGAACTTCCGCTCTTGCCGGCGCGATATATGCAACAACCGCCGCCGCATGCCGGAATTTTTGAGTGCTCTAGCACGGGGATTTTTACGAATCGGGGCGAGGATCCCCTCACGGGCGCGCCGAGACCGTATGCATTTTTTGCAACAAAGTGTTGCACTTACCGAATGCCGCTAAATGGGTGAGTTCAAAAAATCTCAAGGCCGCCGGTCTTTAACCGGTCTTCGACCTGCCGGCCGAAACTGGCAAGGATGAGATTGTACCTGCGCGAAACTACCCAACTTGACAGCCTTTTGTTCCCGCTCTGTTCCTGCTTTCGATACAGGTTGCGGCGCTCGGTTGAAGGCGGGGACTGGCCTGCGCAAAAGTCGGGAGATGAAGCGGAAATCGGATGCCTGGTACGCGCCATTTGTGTTCCACTCTAACCGCACGACGGACGGGCGTTTACGCCGGTTTGCGGCTTTAGCCGGCATTCGGCCCGGCATTTATGCCGGATTTACGGTAGGCTACAATTGGCGCTTGTTGAGTTGTGTTTCCCACGCTCATGCCAGAAAACCGAGCACCTCGGCCACCGCCCGTCGACTCTCTTCCCAGGGGGAATGTCGGGCATATCGGGCGGCGAAACGGCTGGCGGCCTCAGCACAGGCAGTGGATTGCAACAGACCCGACAAGGCCCCGGCAAGCGTTTCTCCCTGCCCCGCCGACGCGCTTGCGCCCGCTCCCAACCGCACGGTAGCCCGCGCGTTAAGCTGCTGTTCCAGCATCAACGGGAGTTGCAGCATCGGCTTCCCGGCCAATAGCGTCAACACCGTGCTGCCGTGCGTGCCGTTGAGGATCGCCAAGTCGGACTCCCTAGCTGCGCGCGGCAGGTCGAGCCGATTGCCATGAAAGCAAAGCGTCGACGATTCATGCTGTCGTTGGAACTCCGCCGATACGCCGTCGATGTGCATAATCGTCGGGCAGCCGGTCTGTCGCAGGAGGACGAGCAATTGCGGCAAGGCGGGAAAGTTCTTCAGATAGGCGAAGACCTTTTTGCCGCTTCCGCCGGGCCACGCCGGCAATTCCCCGCCCTCGGGCAGCCAAGGGCCGCGGTAGCGGGCAACGGCGCGGTGGGGATAGTGGTCGAAATCCGCCAGGGTCGTGAGGATGACCTCATCCACCTCGCCGTAAAGCTGCCCCAACCGCTCCAGCGCCGGCTGCCCACGAAGACGCAGAACGCGATTGGTGTTTTCCAGCACGATCTCTTCCGTTGTAAAGAGTGCCGCGCGATCGGCGGGCAGCCAGGGCCGCAGGTCGGGAAACGGCGTGCAGTCCGGCGGGCAGCAAAAGCTATCGCCCACCAGCACGCGGCGGGCCTTGCCGCCCCGCGCGGCAAGCAGGGCGGTGGGGCTGTGATCGAAAATGATCAGGTCCGGGCCAATCCAATCGATCAGGCTCCGCCAGGCATCGACCAGGGCGGCAAGCTCGGCGGCGTCGCCGAAACCGATGTTGTGCAGGATATGGGCGAAGGTCCGCGCCATGGAAATCACGTTCCGCGGCACGTTCGATTTATAGGGTGCTTGCAGATAAGAGACCGCCTTGCCTCCCAGCAAATTCGGGCCGTTGCTCAGATGGCGGAGGGCCACGAACACCTTGTGCCCCCCGGCCTCCAGTCCGCAGACAAAGGGGCGAAGATTCACCAAGTGCCCGCTGCCCCCGCCCAGTTCCCAAGTCAACAAGACCTTCGCCATGATAGGAATCCTCGCGAGTGCTGTGTGATCCGCTTCTGCCGAAGCATGGAGTATAGCGAGGGCGCTGCGGCCTGTACAGCATCCTACGTAGAACGGAATTCATTCCGTTGCCTTGCCTTTTTCTTCAAGCACAACCAGGTTCTTCCTGCCCCCGTCTCTTAACTTCGGTTTCAGGGCAAAGGAAAATGGCGGCAGTCAGCAACAATTCTGTTTCGCCGATACCCAGCTATGCAGAATCTGTTACCACAACACCGAAGAGATGAAAATGATGGTGGCCGTAGTTCGGCCGCAGTTATGCCTGATCGAGAAACGACGAGGCCCATGTCCGAGGCGTGCGAGGGCGCGTTGTGCAAACGTGCGATGCGCGAGCGGAAACTGGCCAGCGCGGGCAGCCCTATGCCGGCCGTGGATATGCCGGCACACGCGAAGTCTCCCGCATCGGAGAAGTGCGATCCTACCGTCGAATTGGACGGAGGAAGGGCGGATATTCCCTGCCTTTGCGCGTTAGGATTGGGCGCAACCGGTCTTGCACTCCCTGTTGGGCTGTGTGATCGTTTCATGCGGCCG
>CAZTPX010000207.1:0-15122 GCA_964615095.1 uncultured Planctomycetaceae bacterium
GGGGGGGGGGGGGGGGGGGGGGGGGGCGGGGGGGGGGGGGGAGGAGGAGGTGGTGGTGGTGGTGGTGGAGGCGGCGGCGGCGGTGGCGGCGGCGGCGGTGGCGGCGGTGGCGGCGGTGGCGGTTTTTAAAAGTGCGTAGTGAACTGGAAAGGAAAGGTCAAACCTATGCGCAATCGTCGTCGTGGCGTGATCCTGCTGTTGGTGCTCGTCACCGTCAGTTTGTTGGCCTTGGCCATCGGTTATTTCGCGCAACTGATGCTCAACGAACATCGTGCCGCGCAAACCTCCAGCCGGCAATCGCAAGCCAGGACATTCGCCGAGTCAGGCGCTGAAGTGGCCCGGCAGTTCCTCGATCGGCTCCCGCAAGACCAGCAGACGGCCGGTGGGTTGTACGATAATTCGCAGCGGTTCTACAACCAGGTTGTGGCCGACGACGATTCGGCCCGCGACCGCGGACGATTCTCCATCGTTGCGCCCAAGCTCGACGACGGCACCGCCACGACGATTACCGGTGTTCGCTACGGCCTCTTGGACGAATCGGCGAAGATCAACCTGGCCACGATCCTGAGCTACGACAATTCCAGCGGCTCGAGTTCGACGACAACCTCCAGCGACGGCGACGACGCGGCGGACAACACCAATGCCCATGCGATGCTCATGGGCCTGCCGGGTATGACCGACGAGGTGGCCGACGCCATTTTGGACTGGATCGACGCCGACGACACGCCCCGCGAGCAGGGTGCCGAGAGCGAGTACTACACCGGGCTGCAACCGGCCTATGCCCCGCGGAATGCCCCGCCCACCTCGATCGAAGAACTCCTGTTGGTGAAAGGCGTAACGCCGGAATTGCTCTTCGGCTACGACGCGGTGAAGATGGGCTACAGCAGTAGCGATTCCGTCAGCGGGGTCGTCTCCGGTATTGGCACGGACGGTTCGATGGACCACGGTTGGGCCGCGTATCTCACGATGTGGAGCGCCGAGTCGACGCTCAAGCCCAGCGACGGCACGCCCAAGATCAACGTCAACCAGAGCGATTTGTCGTCGCTCTACAGCGAGTTGAACTCCGTGTTCGACCAGAAGCAAGCCGAGTTCATCGTCGCCTATCGGCTGGGCGGCGGCACCGCCGACGGCAGCGGAAACCTCGACGCCTCGAAGTTGGACGGCGCCAGCGGCCGCAACCAGATCGGCAACATGCTCGACCTGGTGGGCGCCGCGGCCATTCGCCTGCAGCCGTCTTCGGGAAACGCCAGTGGCGCGGGAGAGCTGGTCACGCTCGCGAATCCCTTCACCTCCGACACGGCGGCCATGAACGAGTACCTGCCCTTGCTGTTCGACAACTGCACCACGATTTCGGGCGCGGCGATCCCGGGACGGATCAACATCAACCAGGCCTCGCGGATCGTGTTGCTCTCCATCCCCAACATGACCTCGGACATGGTGGACCAGATCATCTCCAATCGCACGCCCGATCCGGCATCGTCCACGGCCCAGGCCGACCGGACTTGTCCGGCGTGGCCGCTAATCGAGGGGATCATGCCATTAGCCACGATGAAACTGATCCTTCCTTACATTACGGCCGGGGGGAGCGTCTACCGGGCTCAAATAATCGGACATTTCGACAAGGGAACCCCCTCCACTCGGCTGGAAGTCATGATTGATGCTACACAACACCCGGCCCAGGTGTTATTCTGGAAGGATATGCCCAACGACTTCCGCTTCGCCGGCGAGGCCAGCGGCGGGACGGCGAATGAACATTAAATACTAGCTATGCCCCAACTTTTTGCCCTGGAATGGGATGCTCGTGAAATCCGCGTGATGGTTGCCTCCGGACGGGGCCGCCAGATCGTGATCGAACAGGCATTCTCCATCCCCTGTGAAACCGATCCGTCCGCAACCGCTGCGGCCGAGCAAATCGGGCGGAAGATCGCCGCCGAACTCGATGCCCGTTCCCTGGGCCGCGCGGAGGTCATCGTGGCGGTCGGCCGCAACAGTATCGAGCTGCGACAACTACAGTTGCCGCCGGCGCCGGACCAGGATCTGCCCGAGATGGTCCGTTTCCAGGCCACGCGCGAATTCAACGAGCTGGACGACAAGTGGCTGCTGGACTTCATTCCCATCGACGGCTCCGCCGACAGTCCGCGCACGGTGCTGGCCACGGCCATCGCGCCGGCCGTTATGGCGCAGATCGAAGCGGTCTGCCAGCATGCCGGATTGAAGATGCGGCGGCTGTTGCTGAGACCCTGCGAAGCGGCCTTGCTGCTGGCTGAGGAGAAGTCGATTCCACGCGGGCAATCAGCCTTGCTGGTGAATTCTTTGGGCGTTGAGGCCGACCTGACCGCGGTCATCGATGGCACGGCGGTCTTCTTGCGCACGACGCGCATCAGCAGCGACCCGCCTCCGCTGCCGGCCCTGCTGGCCGAAATCCGCTTGACGATGGCTGCTGCGTCCAACCAATTGGGCGGTCGGAAAATCGAGTCGATCGTGCTCTGCGGCGGCCAATCGCACCAGGACCTGGCCCGCTCGATCGAAGCGGAGCTGGGTATCCACGCCGAGCTTTTCAATCCGCTGGGCGGCGTGACGTTGGGCCGCGCCCTGGTCGAGTCGCCTCCGCAATATCCGGGCCGGTTCGCGCCGCTGGTGGGCATGTTGCTGGCGGAGTTGAAACCGTCCAGTCACGCCGTCGATTTCCTGCATCCCCGCCGTCGCACCGAGAAAGCCGATCCCCGCAAGAAATGGGTGATCGCCGGGGCCGCTGCGGCCGCGCTCCTGCTGACGTGGATCATCTACGGCCGCATCGATCACTATCTCTTGGCCAATCAGGTCGACGAGTTGACGCAGCAATCCAAGGAGTTGGACGGTGCCGTCACACGTGCCAAGAAGGTCTTCGCCAGCACGGCCGACATCAGCAAATGGACGGCTGAAGACGTGATCTGGCTCGATCAAGTCTATGCGATGAACCAAGGCCTGCCGCCCGCACAGGATGTGGTCCTAGGCGAATTGACGCTCAGCACAGGCCCGGCCGGCGGACTGATCGAGCTCAAAGGCCGGGTCCGCCGCTCCGACGACATTGCCCACCTGGAGGAATCCATTCGCGCCCGCGGCTACAAGGTGGGCGAAAAGAGCAGCCGCGAAGATCACCCCGACTCCTCCTACCCGTACGCCTTTGACGCCTCGGTCATGCCGGAAAAGGGCGGGAAGCCATGAAACTGCAACGTCGCGAGAAAATCCTGGCGAGTGTTGCCCTGGGGCTTGTCGGTCTGGGGGCGCTATATTTGCTCCTGTTCGCCGGCGACAGCCGCTCCGCCGACCAGTTGGTCAGGGACCGGGAGAAGTTGACCGCTGAAATTGCGGATAAGCAGAAACAGGTCGAGAAAGCGGGCCGCGAGGCCAAACGCCTTGCCGACTGGCAGCGCCGCGCCCTGCCTCCCGACCCCGTGTTGGCCCGCTCGCTGTATCAGGACTGGCTCCGCAGCCTGGTGGGCAGTAGTAACTTTCACGATTCCACGGTGTCCTCCAACGATATCGCCCGCCACGAGCACGACCAGTTCGCGAAGATCGCCTTTACGGTTCGTGGCAAGGCCAAGCTGGGCGACGTGGTCGAGTTCATGTACAAGTTTTACTCGGCTGGTCTCCTGCACCAGATCCATAAGATGGGCGTCAAGCCCGTGCAAGGTTCCCGCGACTTGGAGGTAAATCTTACGATCGAGGCCCTATCGCTGCCCACGGCCGTCTCCAAGACCCAGCTTTCCAAGGAGGCGGGGCAGACACTGAAGTTCACAAATTTGGCCGACTATCGCGATCCCATTGTGAAACGCGATTTTTTCGCCGTCTATCGGCCGGCACGGATCGAAACGGTGATAGAACAGCGTAAACCGGTCGACCCAGCCCAGTCTGCGTATGTGACCGGATTTGTCGAAGTTAACGGAACAGCGAAAATATGGCTGCACGACCGCATGCGAGGCAAACGGTGGGAATTGGGGATTGGGGAAAGCTTTACGGTGGGCAATAAGGAAGGAACTGTGCAAACGATCCGTCCCCAAGCCGAGGTCGTTGTCGAGTTTGATGGCCAGCGTCGCACTCTCCGCTTAGGCGATAACTTGCGTGAGGGTGTGGTAATTCGTGACGGGCGGGCCACGGCAGTTCGTGAAGAGGACAATTCCAGCGATTCCGATACTGATGAAGACCAATGACGGTTAACTCGATATGATATATATGCGGACAGAAATTAGCCGTTGGAGTTCCGGCTTTAGCCGGCTTTTCGCCGCTATTGCCGCCGACCATGAGTACATGGTGCCCGGGCGGAACTCTAGCGGCTCGTTTGCAGCCGCGCAAACTATGAGCGCAAAGGAGACCCAAGCATGCGTTGGACACAAACTGTACCGGTGTTGATGTTGGCTTTGCTTCTGGCAAGCCAGGGAAAGCTTGACGCTCAAGGGACGAGTTCGTCGGGCATGTTCGGCAACCGCACGACGGGCAGCGGAACCTCGGCGGGCACGAGCAGTGCCTTTGGCAGCAACAGTCCGCTCAGCGCCCTAGGCCAAAGCAGCGGTACGGGCACCCCGACCCTGAACAGCGCGAGTGGGGTCGGGGGGCAGGCGCGGACCTCCAATAGCTTCGTCGGCGCCAATACGGGGCAGTCCGCACAGCAGAACTTTGTCGGCGCTTCCCAGGCCAATCCTTCCGGCTCGTCCCAATATGGCTCGGGCGGCATGGGCGGAATGGGCATGGGTGGTATGGGTGGCATGGGAATGGGCGGCATGGGCGGGTTCGGCCAACGCCGCGCAGGGATGGGAGGCCCCGGCGGCATGTTCGGCAGCAACCAGACGACTACTCCTCAGATACGGACCACCTTGACCATCGGCCCTGAGTTGGCCGTAGCCCCATCGCCCCAGGTCAATTCGTCGATTGCGGAACACTTGGGGGTTTTGCCGGCGCTGCACTGGCAGGTGCCTGCGCAGGTGGAGATGCAAGGGCGGACGGCGATTCTGAGGGGTGTAGTGGCGACGGAGCATGATCGCGATTTAGCCGAGCGAGTGGCTCGCCTAGAGCCCACTGTCGACCAGGTACAAAACTTGATCGTAGTTGCAGGCCGGTCGGCGCCGCAGCAGGCGTCTGCGGGGGCGAGTATGCCGGCGGTTGGTAATTCCGCGGCGGGTAGTTCGCAGCAGGCGCCGGCGTCTGGCCCGGCTGCCCTGGCCCCGGCGGGTAACGTGTCCCCGCCGACGACTCCTGCGGCACACTGATTGCCGCGCGGACCATCGATCCCGACGGCACGGCGATGGTCGTTGTCGAGAGTCGCCGCCGCTGCCATTCCGCGGTCAGAAGTCCCGTGCCGTCGGTTACCGGCGCCTGGTAGGAAGCGGGCAGTACGCCGGCGTTCACTTGGCCGGGCAAACTGCCCAGCGCCGGTCCCGGCGGCTCGCTGGGAATTGCCGAGGCCTTGGGCGGATGAGGCACAATGCGGCCGGGAAGCAGTTGCCGGCAAGGTTCGCTCAGGGCTGCCGTTCCCTCTTTCGGCTGGAAGCGGACGATCAGCGTGATCTCTCTCTGTTCTCCGCCCACCTCGTCCCACGGCAGCCACACGCTGTAGGAGTTGCCGATTTTCGACTTGCTGAAATGCGCGGGCAATTGCTGCGGCGTGAAGGCGTATTTGCGGTCCGGCTTGGAGTTGTTCGCATCGCGGTCGGTTTCGTCGAAGGCATAGACCATCAGCGTGCCTTCCACCTTGATCGGCTCTTCCTTCTTGCCTTCATAGAACATCAGCCGCCCGCCGAATCCGCGGATAGGCGGCCGCCCCGTCTGCGTCAGGACCGTATCGCTCCACAAGGCGATGATCTTGTCCGGCTTGCCGGGCTTCTCCTCGCGGTTGAACGGCCAAACCGACCATCCGTCGCCACGAGCGACCGGCGCGAGGCAGGCCGCCAGCAGCAGAGCGGCAAGGAGGCGGTAGACGCAGACATACGATCGATTTCGGGGGCTCGAATTCATCATGGTATGGTTTCCACGCAACGGTTAAAAGTACTCGTAGTAGCGGCTTGAGCCGGAATTTCTCTGGATTTCCATCGACCGGGAGCATCTAGTGTAGTATCTGAATTGCCGTGTTTGTTGGAGTCCCGGCTTTAGCCGGCAAATACCGCCTAAAGGCGGGACTCCAGCGATTGCCATAAATACCAATCTGCGTGAGACACTGCTCTAGTACCCGGCGGCGCTGCCAGCGCCGTCTATTTTTGTCCACCGCCTTGGCCCGGCGGATAGTAGGCGGGCGGCATCGCTTCATAAGGCGGTTGTTGATTATCGGATGGTGGCAGGCTGAAACTCGCCGGCCTCTCGCCGCCAGGCGCCTGGTAGACGGCCGGCTGCGCCGTATTGCCCGCTTGCCAGGGCTGGGGCTGGTAGGCAGCCGGCTGAACTCCCGCCGCCGGCGATTGCGGTGCCCAGTATTGCGGTGGTTGCGTCGCTGGGAGACGCTGCATTGCAGCGCTCGGATCGCCCGGCATCGGTGCGACAGGTTGCGGGGTGACGCCTCCCCCTGCCGACGGTGACGTGGGCGACGGCACGGGCGCGGCAGGCGCCGGGGCCGCGGGCTTCGCTGCCCCGGGGCCGGCGGGCTGGGCGCTGGGCGCTGGTACCATCTCCGGACCGGCCGGTTGACCGCTCGCGGGCAGCGGGCCGGAGTCCGGATAGATCACGGGCACCTCGCTGTCGGTCCAATCGTCGGTCCGCCGCCGCAGGCCCGCTTCGCCGTACATGGCGGTCACGTCGCACATACACCAGGTCATCTTGGCGGCCTCGGTCCGCTTCAGCGCCTCCGCGTCGGCCTGGTTGCGGACGATGTGCGGTGTCATGATGATCAGTAGTTCGGTCTTTTCTTCAATGGTCGAATCGTAGCGGAAGAAATTATTGATCACGGGAATGTCGTCCAGCACGGGCACGCCGTGGTGCTCCTTGCTCTTGCTCTTCGTGATCAGGCCGCCGAGTATGACCGTCTGCTCACTCATTGCCGCGACCGTCGTCTGCGCCGTCGTGGCGTCGATGATCGGCGAGCGGACCACCTGGCCCGTGGGCGAGGTGAAGATCGGAATGCCGGTGGCGTCGGATTCCAGTTCGGACTTCTCCGCGTCGATCTGCATCACCACCAGGCCGTCCGGGCTGATGCGCGGCGTCACGCCCAGGATCAGGCCCACGTTGTCCAAGGTAATGGAATTCGTGTTGCCCGTCAGGGCGTTGTTCGAGACGGAGGTGATCCGCGGCACGCGCTGGCCGACCTGGATGAAGGCGGGCTGGTTGTCGAGGGTCATCACCTGCGGCCGCTGTAGGATGTCCACGCGATGGTTCTCCGACAGGGCGCGAAGTAACGCGCTGATGTTCTCGCTGGCAGCCGAGAGCACCAGTCCGCTGTAGCCCAGCGTGCTGTTCGTGCGGCCCACGCCGAAGTTCGAGATCCCCTGGCTGCCGACAGCACCCGGACTCGTGTTGGTGATGATGCCGGTGCTGGGCGGCAGGTTGCCGCTATTGCCGAGATCCCCGCCGTTGTTGAAGTTGAAGCCCGGCGAGGCGTTGGCGGAAACGAGCGTCGTGGTCGAGGCCCCCGAGGCCGTGGTGTTGGTCGTGGTCTGCAGGTTACTGAGGATGCTGCGGTCGAAGAGCACCGAGTCCTGCAAACCCAGTTCGATGCCGAACTCATTGGTGCTTCCCAGTTCGACCGATGCGATCATAACCTGGATCATGACCATGGGCGGGCGGGCGTCGAGTTGCTCGACGATGCCCCGCACCTCTTCGAAGAACCGCGGCGTGGCGCTCAAGACCAGGCTGTTGGTGACCGGTTCTGCCACAACCACCACTTCCCGCTCGATCTGCTCGAACGCGCTGGTGAGCCCCGGGCCGGCCTGCTGCAGGATCTGCCGCTCCGAGGTGAGGAACGTGTTGATCGTCGTCGCCACGTCCGTGGCGGGCGAGTTCTTCAGGCGGATCACCACGCTCTTGCGGTGCCGCACCTCGCCGTCGTCGAGCTTCGTGAGGATCGCCTCCACGATGTTCAAATCGCCCATCGTGCCCGAGGCAATCACGCTGTTGGTCCGCGTGTCGACCCCGAACCGCAACGGCACCAGCGAGGTCTGGCTGCCGCTGGCGCTGGCCATCTGCAGCATGGGGAAGAAGGCTCCTGCTCCTCCTTGTTGCCCGCCGCTGCTGGGCTGCCCCGTGATAAGCGTCTTGAGCATGTCGGAGAGGTTCGTGGCATCGCCGTTGACGATGGTGAAGACCTTGATCTGGGCCTCGGCCGCGGGCAGGTTGTCCAGTTGCTGCACGAGACCTTCCAGCAACTCCAGGTTTTCCACCGGCGAGGATATGATCAGGGCGTTGGCCCGTACGTCGGGCGTGATATGGACTTCGCTGAGGAGTCCCGAACTTAAGAGCTTGCGGCCTTTGGCATCGACCGTGAGGAAGCGGAGCATGGCGGCCCGCTGCGTGCCGCCGGGCGTGGCGGAGAGATTCTGGCCGGGAGCGCCCGGCTGCCCGCCTTGTCCGAAGGGCTGGCCGCCCTGTCCGAACGGCTGTCCGCCCTGACCCTGGTTGGCCTGCTGGCCGCCCACACCGCCCGTGCCGCCGCTGATGGCGGCCTGCATGATCCCGGCAATGTCCGTGGCCAGGGTGTGTTCCAAGCGGATGATCCGTACCTCGTTGACCGGACCTCCGTTGTTGATCTTGATCACGTCGATCTGCCGGATCAGTTCGGCCACCTCGGCCATGTCGCGGGGGCTGGCTTGGACGATCAACGCAGCGGTCCGCGAATCGGCCGTGATACGGACCACCGGGTTCAACCCCACACGGTCGCTGAAGAAGTTCTGGATCTCGGCTTGGGCCGTCGCCGGCGAGGCGTACTGGAGATGGAAGACCTGGAATTGGGTCCCGGGCACCGCCGGCTGGTCGAGGCGGTTGATGAGGTCCTTGGCCGTTTTCACGTTTTCCGGGCGGCCGACCAGGAGGATCATGTTGGGCACCACCAGGGGCGTGATGCTCACGGAGCCCTGCCGCGCTTGATAGACTTCGTCGTACAGGGCCTTAACCAGCGCGGCCATGGCCTGGCAGTCGAGGTGCTTCATCGGCACGGGTTCGATCGCCGGTTCCGTGTCGTGGGTGATGGTCTCGACCAGGTGAACGACGTCCATTAATTGCTCCACGTCTTGTGCGCTGCCACGCAACACCAGCACGTCGAGGCCTTCGATCACTTCCACCTGCACCGGGTTCACGATGCGGGAAAGGCCGCTGAAGTCGGGTTGCTTCTCGCCGCCGCGGGCAGCGGGCGCTGCGGCAGCGTCCGGTCGCGGGCCGGGAAGCGGAGGGACCGCGGTGGCAGGGCCGGCCTCGGTGGCCGGATTGCCGTCGGGCCGCGGCTGCATGACCAGGGCCGCCAGCGGCAAGGTCGGACCGTTGGCGGTCTGGATGAGCGACACCGCCCGCCGCACGCTGGGCAACTGGGCCGGCTGCACCGCCATCAGCCGCACCTTGCGGTTGGCCGAGTCTTGTGAATCCAGGGCGTTGATCAAGCGGGCGGCCGCATCGACCGCCGTCGCGGCGCCTTCCACTTTAACCTGCCTGGCCGTGGAATCGATCCAGATCGCGACCATGCTCCCGTTCGTCAAGGCCAGGCGATAGCCATGCGTCGCATCGCGCTGCGGCAGGGCCGTCAAGCGGTTTCCCAGCGTGCTCCACAACGCCGCCTCGAGCTGGTCGCCCTGAACCTTCTTCAAAGTAATCTGGCGGACTTCCGCCGGGCCTGCCAAGGGCTTCTCGGCCGCAGGCTGCAAGTCGGGAAACGCCGCCGCCATGCGCTGGCTGACGCGCGACTGGACTTCCGGTGGGGCCTGCACGACCACCTTTCCGGTTTGCTCGTCGGCAGCCACCCGCACGCCGGGGATCACGCCATACTCATTCCGCAGGGCCTCGGCTGTAGCGGCGGCCTGCCCCGGCGGACAACTGTAGAGTTTGACCACCAGCCCGCTCTCGGCCCAACCGCTGCGGGCGAAGATGAAGAACAAAGAAAACACTGCGGCGAGCAGGATGGACCGGTGGAAAAACCCTTGGACTCCTGCCATCGCGGCCGGCTTACTTGACGGTCTCAACTTTGGCGATTCGAGGGTCGTGCCAGGGACTCGAAAACGTTCATTGTTTGTAAGGTCTGTTTTCACAATGGTTTACGTCCTTGCACACAGGTTGGGGAGCAATTGGTTACCAGTGATGCGCGGGCAGCCAATTTGCCCGCAATCTCCATGTAAATCATATAATCGGAAAAGTTTGCGCATTTCTCCATGAATTCGAGCAAGCAGCTTAGGTAAATAAGGGCAACTCTACGGCCAGGTTCGGTTTTTGTCATTGTTTAGCCGAGAGGCAGCCATGTGCGGTCTTGGCGGCCGCCACCTCAGGATGGCTGCAAAGTCGGGCAGGGCGTCCTTCGTTGCACGGAATTCATTCCGTTTTGACCTAAGGAGGGCACGGCCACGGAATAAATTCCGTGCTACGAAGGATTTTGCAGTTCTCCTGGCCGCGGCCCACTTTTGCTTGCATTCGCGCAGCTTTCTACTATGCTGGTAGTCATCGACGGTGTCCTTTACCTCTTACATTCCACGGAGATCCACCCCATGAAACTGATTGCCCTGACTGCCGCGGCCCTCTTGCTTCCCAGCCTGCTCTTTGCCCAGGACGCCCCTAAGCCCCAGGAAAAATTCGTCAGCCTCTTCAACGGCAAGACGCTGGACGGCTGGAAGGTCGAGAACTGCGAGGTCGAAGTACAGGACGGCTGCCTCTTCCTCAAGGGCGGCAACGGCTGGGCGCGGGTGGAAAAGACGTATGGCGATTTCGTCCTAGAACTGGACTGGAAGGCCCTCAAAAAAGAACATTACGACTCGGGTGTTTTCATCCGCGCGGAGCCGCCTGCCGGAAAGTCGCCCTGGCCGGAGCGGAACCAGATCAATCTCCGCCAGGACTTGATGGGCAACATCCAGGAATACAAGGGCGCGGTCGCCCGCACCGATCTCGTCAAGCCGGGCGCGTGGAACCACTTCCGCGTGGTCGTCGCCGGCAAGACCGCCGAGTTGCTGATCAACGGCAAGCAGGCGTGGAAGATCGACGATCTCACGCCGGCCAAAGGCCTGATCGGCCTGCAATGCGAAGTGCCCGGCGGCGGTCAGTTCCTGATCCGCAACATTCGCATCAGTGAACGCTGAATTACGTTCCATCATCAAGATAATACTCCTGCGACCTGACGATCATTGAAGACCGCTGAAAAAGTCTCGCTGGGACAGAACGCATAGTACACAGTTCTACATCTTGTATCCGCCACGACTTCATCAGCGGTCTCCATTCGCCCCGGTGTGCGTATCTGGCTTTAGGACCGACCGAAAAATAACTTCCCGATTTGCGGGTGGCTGGGCGGGCACCATGCACCCATGGTCGGCGGGGTGGCTGGACACAATGCTGGGGCACCGCTGCGCTTTGCCCCAGAGGAAACGGCAGAAACGAGGTCGGGAGTCGTATTTGGGTCGGAATGTAACGAAAACGATACCCGACCCCTTTCCGTCTACAGTCTGGTTTCACCGCGAGATAGGAGGTTGCCCGCCGAAGAGCCGTTCTCGTTCAATGACTGTCGTCCCTGTTACTTCTTAGAGCAGTGTGTCTCTATCCGCACCTCGCGGACAACATCGGTCGGCAAAGGCGGTACGTTGATCTCGTAGATACTGCTGTCTCCCTTCACGTGAAGCCGGTGTTTGCCGACCTCTAGCGTTGGAACGTAGACGCGACCTGCACCATCGCTTTGCCATTCAGCGGGCCAGCATCGTATTGCCAACGGCCCGGTTGGTCGATCAAGCATTACACGATGATTCCTCAGTGGCGAGCCGCTTGCATCCGTTAGAACAACTGCTATGGCACCGCCTGGCGATCCGATATCGAGGTTCACATCTGCCAGTTCCTCGCTTCCCACGACAAGTGTGCGTGTTTCCGACAGCCATAGATCGTCCATGGCCGCCTGCAACTGATACGTCCCTGGAGTGAGCCCGACAAGGGCAAATCGGCCGTCGGCATCGGCCGTGGTTTCCACGCTGAGCATCGCGTCAAGCTTGCCTTTGCCTTGGTAGGCAGCCAGGACCCGAAACCTCGCTGAGCGGCTGGCGGGGGCCGTACCTGCCATCGTTACGTGGCCCTTCACGCCCCGCGCCGCAGGCAGCACGATCTTCAGCGGCTTGTTTGGAGTCGGACTGACGATGGAAGCGCCGCAAGTGCCCGGCAACAGCGCCACGATGACTGCAGCTTTGGGACTGCCTGGCGGATCTCGCCACTCCCGGTCAACATAGCCCGAACATCCATGGACTCGGATCTTGCCAGCGGGATCGGCAATACCAGCCATCGTCGGCTGCCAGGCGCCAGGATGAATGAGATAGATCATCGCGCCCGTGGCCGGCGTCTTGCCGTCGGCCATGGTGACGCTGGAGCCGGCCAGTCCGGTTCTCGCCAAATGCGTTCCGTCGTCGCTGCCTCCAATCAAAAGACCAAGTCCGCCAATACTTCCAGCCGCTGGATGCAATTCAATTTCTGTCACCTTTCCGCCCTTGATTATGACATCCTCTGTGCCGATTTCTCCGTACCGCCAGTCGAACAATGTGAGCGAAGTCTTGCCTGGCCGAAACGGCCCTGCAACGAAATCGCCCGTTTTCGGGTCGTAATCACAGCGCGCGCCGTGAGTGCTGGCATCGTCATCGACACCCAGGCGGAATTGCCCAAGTTCCTCGCCGGACGGAGCCTTGAGCTTGCCGCAAACGTAGCCCACTGGTTGCACGCGAAGCGTAATCGCCGTGTCGGTGTTGGGCTGCGGCGTGATCGGCTCAGGCAGGAGCACAGGGATATCGGGGCGCAACGCTATCCTCTTCGGCAGCGGCTCATCTTCGCACCCGCGACCGGGCAAGCAAAATCCGTCGGCGAAACCGAGGATTCGAAGCTGCCACGGATAGACCCCCTCAAAGCTGACCGAACCGCGCGCATCAGTGCTCCCAATCATGTCGAAATGGTCGCCGGCACGATTGAGTTCGACCGTTCCACGAAGCGGCCTTCCCGCAGCATCAGCGAGTTTGACAGTCACTTTCGCCGGCACAACGTCCGTCGCGGTGAGCCGTACGGGTTTTTGCGACCCAAGCGACGGGGAAACAGCGACAAATATGGACGCCTCGCAGTACGGAGGCGAGGTGAGGTCGCCAACCTCGCCCAAGGATTCACGATAACGGAAAGTAATTCGATGAAGTCCAGCCGTTTCCGATCCCGAAACACCCCCAAACTCGTTGAAGATTGTCGAACCGGACCAACACTTGGTGCCGCTCGCTTGGTGGGAGCTGTTAATGCTCAACCGCTTCGGGTCGATTGGACGATCTCCGCTGGGCGGCAGCACCGTAATGCGTTCTTCGGCGGAGTATGCGTGGGCATGCGCGTATATCGCCAACCGGTGCTTTGTAAACATGCCATTCTTTACCGGCACGCCAATGGCCGCCCCATGGCACTGCGGACCGGCGCCCCATCCGGACAACCGTTCGCGCAGGCCAAGAATACTTCTGTGCTTGCCTTCGTTGGCATAGATCTGATAGCGGCCTGGCATGAGTTTCTCAAATCGAGCGATTCCTTGGTCATCGGTTTCTTCAATGGGATAGAGCATTTGGTAGTCGTAGGGCTCACCACCATGAGCCCATTGCTCCCGCACGCTTGCGCCCTCGATCCACACGCCTACCGGTACATGCGCGGCCGGCTTGTCGTTCTGCAAGACCTCGACTTCAAGCGTGCCGCCTTGGTCGCTGAGCACGAAATCCTCTGTCGGCTGGTTCAGCCAGCCCCAAGTCGGGCACTTGCCCGACGCGTGTGCGACAAGCGTCGCTGAGAACATCGAAAGATTGCCTTCCCCAGTTATCTTGTAGCGGCCGTTCTCGTCGGCAACTGCCTCCTCGACCATCCCGTAGTTGCGAATTCCGCCGTAGTAGATGGCGAAGGCGTAAACCTTTGCACCCTGGACAGGTTTCCCCGTCGTGTCACGGACGGTTCCCTCGACCCAAGTGACTTTGGGGTGCTCGACGCGCTCGTCCGCGTGCTCGGGTTTGTCCGATGCAGGCGTTTCTGCAGGCGGGGGCGGAACCTCCTTCAACGTGCCGATATCGATGACGTCTCCTGGTAGCACATAGATTCCGCGGTTTTCAACCTTGCGGTGGCCTTGTTCCGAGATCCAACACCACGAGTTCCCCCGGGGGACTTCGACCTGGAACACGCCCTGCTTGTCCGGCGTGACGAAGGACTCCTTGAACGAGTCAAATCGGGCGGGCATCTTCACCTGTGCGGCCGACGTGAGCAAACTAGGTGGGACTCTCCCACGAACTTTGGCCCAGGCTGCCAATGGCGGCAGAGAAGCCGTAACCTGAGCCCCGGACATGACCTGAGTCAGCCCAGTCACTCCATAGCCAACGCCAGGGACCGAGAGCCGAACGGTCAGTATTCCTGGCGGGCACGTGATAGTCAATCTCCCATGTTGATCTGTCTTTAGGTTCCGTGGAACCTCCTCATTGCCAGTAGGATGCCTTTCGACGTGACGAACCTCAGCGCTAACTTCTGCGTTCGTGACTGCATGGCCATCAGGTCCAAAAACTAGTATTTCCACATCCCCCGCATTCGCTGTCGACGCCAGAATCCCCAACGACAGCACTGTGGAAAAAGCATAGTGAAACGCCGACATGATCAATCCTCCTTAGCCGCGACCAACGCCCACATTATCCCTTTCGAGCATGTGCCGGTCAATTACACGACAAAGCTGCCGTAGCGGTAGGCAACTTTCACGTGGCGAAACCAATACTGCGGGGATAGGCCGGTGCGCCGGGTGAAAGGCGGTTCTCTTCCGTTGACTCTGTTGAAAGAAAAGGGGTCGGGACTACTCCCAACCCGTTTTCCTTCCTTTTCCCTTTTCCAGGCTGGCCAACAGATGCCGAAAGTGCAACGAGCGATTGGACTTGCGACGCAAGTTCGCGTCCCGCGCGCAATGGGGCGGAGTTTCCTTGCGTATTATGTGGGTATAAAGCGCGCTGAAGAAGATTCAGGCTACGCCT
>CAZTPX010000208.1:0-15108 GCA_964615095.1 uncultured Planctomycetaceae bacterium
CTGCAAGCAGTTCGTCACCTGGAGCGGAAGCTACTCGGCGAAGTTCGACGGCGACGACCCGCGCAACCACGCCCCCGAAGCCGTCGCGCACCTTCACCGTGCCATCCGCGAAGTTCTCCTGCCGATCGTCGAGCCGATCGACGGGCGGGTGGCATTGGAGCCGTACTACCCGCATGTCCTGGGCACCTTGGAAATGGCGAAGCAAGTCTTCGCCCCTTTTCCCGCCGACCGGATCGGCTTGCTGCTGGACCCGCCTAACTTCATTTCGCTTGAACTCTATCCCAAACGCGACGACGAGCTTCGTCGCGCGTTCCGCGAGCTCGGCGACCGCATCCAGATGGTCCATCTCAAGGACATGAAGCTTAACCCGACAGGCCGCAGCGTGGACCTCCCCGGTCCCGGGGGCGGCGAGATGAATTACCCGCTGCTGGTCTCCGAGATCCGCAAGCTGAATCGCCCGCTCAACTGCATCACCGAGCACATCAAGCCCGAGATTGCCGAGATGTCCAAGACCAAGGCTTGGGTCGAGAAACAACTGCGTCAACAATAATAGATTCCTAGCGTCTTTTGTCGAGGCCGACATGGATGATGAACACGCGGTCGATCCGACCGATGGGCCTCCGGCCATTGGGCCGATCCCTGTCTCCCACCTTGTCGCTTCGCATCCAAGACTCGTGCGCGACTTGCAGTCGATCAACCGCTTCGACGCCACGAGTGTACTTGCGGGACTGCTGACGGTTCCGGAGTTACAGACCTGTTGTCTGCGACTGGAATCGCTGGTGCATCTCGTAGTTGGGTACGCGGCGGGCGATCGCTCTCTGGCGGCGGACGCGGTTCGTGCAGTGCTTGCCGAGCTGGGCGAAGGCCCATGCAGGGGCATGGAGGATCCGCCGGAGGACGTTTTCTCGACCCTTGTGATGTCGTCAAAGGGTAACCATCGCATCGTCGCGGGGATGTGGGAGTCGGCGGCGTTCTTCCTCCAGCGAACAGTCAATATCGTCGAACGGCTCCCAACGGAACGGGGGTGGGACCGTCTCTCCGAGTCCGTGTTCGCGCTGCTTGCGCTGTCCGATGCAGTTTGCGATCGTTCCGGATTCGGGCGGGCCACGTTCGGGACGGATGGCTCCGTGGAGCCTCTGCCGACCGACAACCTCGACGATATGCGCGACCGAGTGGTCTTCACTTGCGAGGATCTCGACGCCTTGGGCGTCAGGATGGAAGCCATCGAGCCATTCGTCTTTGAGCCAGGTCTTAGCGATCTTATCCCGTCCGTGAGCCTCCAACACTCCCCATTGTTGGACCACCCGCTTCTGCGATTCGGCGACCGGATCGTACTTGCGCTGCCCACGGCCGTAAGCGTCGCTATAAGGCGGTTCGTCTTCGGCGGATTGATCGATGCGGGGCTTCGGCAACAGGGCGTCGCGCTGCTTGAGGACGAATACGGGCGACTATTACGCCACCGCCCGCTTTTCGGTGTGGGCCGTCGTGACACACGCATCCTATTCCGCGGAAGGGGAGAACGCCGAGCCGCCGAGTACGGAGCCGAAATCGAACCAGGGCGATTCCTGCATTTCATCCTTGTGCTGGACTCGCTTCATGGATTCGATAAGGATGGCTTCGTCGGTCACGCCGTGCCCGAGCCAAGCCGGGCTTCCATTTCCGACAGGATAGCCGCCTTTCGCAGGCACGCGGAGCGGTCGGGGAGCGTGAAAGAGGGGGTCACGTTCGTCATCTCTTGTGGCATCGGACGGACGTCGATCAGACTGGCGCCCAGACTGTCCGCCGAGGCTGCCGGCGACTGGGGCACGGTGTTCCTCAGCGCGCCGGACGCCGAGACGTTGACGTTGCTTGAGGTCACTCCACAGACAGTCCTGCGCGTCTGCCGGGCAAAGCGGGCTTTGGCCTGCCAGGGAGTCAGGATATTCAACATCAACGGGTTCCCAAACTTGCTTGCCTGGATCCGGTCGCTCGAAGGCCATATCGTCGATCACGGCAGCATTCCGGACGGAGTGCATGTTCGGCACCTGAACCTGATGCTGCCGACCAACATGGTCCTTGACCTTCGCAAGCAGCGGGCGACAAGGATCGACCGACACATGGCCTTGTTGCCGGACGGACGCATGGTCCAGGTGTGCCACTTGAACGACTCGGTCTTTGAGGACGACGAGAGACGATCGTTGTACGTCGACGAGTGCTGGGACGACGACTACGGCCTTCGTCTGGTCTATCGGGGAAAGCGACTCGACTGTTGGTGCGAGGTACGTCCTCGCCAGGACTACGAGCGATGGAAGATGTTGTGCCTGTGGCTTCCGCGGATCGGCAAGGCGTTGTCGGGCCGAGTCGGCAGCGACAGCCGTGCCTGCATACTCTTTCAGGTTCACTTCGAGTCGCCGTTGGCTTCCGGGAAGCAGGATTTCGAGATCCCGGACCGGGATACGATTGCGGCGAGCGTTTCCGTCGAGGTCGACCGTGAGGGGCATCGCGTACTTGTCCGCGTCGGCAAAGCGTTCGAGCACGGACTTGCCCATCCGGAGAACCTTTCGGAGTCGATGCTCGTGCGTCGCATGGTGGAGGGCGCGTTGCGCCTACTCAACAGACGGACGGACACCGAGACGGTCGAGGCCCTTCATGGTGTCATCGTCCCGAACAGCGACGTCCGCCACACCCACTTCTTCCAAGTTCGCCGCTTCCGCGACTTCGTCCACGACTCTATTCGACGCGCTCCAGTCGTCCCTGACTCCATTGATGAAGCGACGGATCGCCTGGGGCTCGGTTGGCGCTTCCGCTCGCGGGAGGATGGACCACATGTGGAGGGCAAGAAGAATTGTGCGGCATTCCTGAACAAGGTCGTTCATGGAATCGAAGACGATCTTTGCTCTGAGATCAAGTCCTTCGACCGTTATCAGCTGATCCACCGCGCACTCGCCAACCATGAGGCGGCGATGGTCACTCAGCAGCGGTGGCGCACCACCGCGCGTGCGAACCTTGGAATGCGCAGCGACAAAGCCGCCGTCTTACGGACAATCTTGAGCAAGGAGTCCGAGAACAACGCCGTCTTGCTGGCATCCCGAGTCCTGGTGGAGTTCGCGGTTTGCGAGTGTCCTTCCGCCGGTGGTGCCGTTCCAGGCGACTCCGACCTTGCGCGGTTGATGTCCAAGCTGCTGCTGACGATCCATTACGGAGGCTGGTCCGACGCGATCTACTTCGACGCGATGGAACCGTCCCTCAGGATCACCCCGTTGGGGGACATCCACGGCGACGTGGCATTCCTGAAGGACGTGGTCGAGCCATTCGCAGCGCTCTCCGGAGAAGTGATTGTGGGCGGCGAAATCGACCGCTACGCCAAGAACTTCTGCATGCCAGAACCGACGCCAACGATCAAGGGCGCATTCGACCCACGGTTCCTCGCCGCTTGGGAAGCGGAGAAGGGGCTGCCGGTCGACAGCTTCCGGCTCTTTGCCGATCTACTTGAGGACATGGGTATTGCCGAGCAGCGAGCCGTTTTCCGGACGAAATGGTCGATGTTGGCACACCGACTTCGGCGCGAACTGCCGGAATGGGAAGAGATTGCTGAGTCGCTGGTCCTTCGGTCACGGCCATCGTGGCGCACAGTCCCGGCGGGCTTTTCAGCGAAAGACCTGTGGCCGTGGCGGTTTCGGCGCCAGCTCTCTTTGCTCCGACGACCGCTGGTGCAACTGGACGCGGGCCCCGATCCCGAACTCATTGTCGCGCCGGGCCTGGTTCGGGATGCCCTCGCGTATACGTTTGCCGGCTACTACGAGGGCAGTTTTCTTCATGCTCAGTTGACCTCGGACGCGATGCGTTCGTGGTTCGGCACGGTTGCCACGGAACGTGGGAATGCCTTCACGAAGACGGTTGCCGACAAGGCACGACGGCCAGGTTGGGAATCCCAGCCCGAGGTGCCTGTGCGGAGGATCCTTGCGGGGCGCGGGAACGACCGCTTTGGTGACATCGACGTGCTCTGCTGGAACGCTATGAGACGCCGCGCACTACTCCTGGAATGCAAGGATCTGCATTTTCACAAGTCGCTCGGCGAAATGGCAGAGCAGATCCAGGACTTTCGTGGTCGAGTTACGGGGACGAAGCGCGACCAGATGCGGAAGCACATTGATCGTACCGAGGCGATCCGAGGCAACCTGCGGGCTTTGCAGAACTACTTGGGATGCCAAGACGAACTGGAGGTCGAGTCATGGGTCGTATTCCGGCATCCCGTTCCGGTCCTGCTGTCGTGGATCCAAGGTGACTTAGGCGTGCGGGTAACGACCTTTGATAGGCTTTCGGAAGTCCTGTCGGGCTGAAAGATCGGTTTTCATATATCCGTCGCGGTAGCTTGTGATGTTGTCCAATTGGATCGCGGCTTTTTTGGTGGCGATTTCCGCCGGAACAACGACCTACGGTCAGAAGGACGACCATGGGCTGCAAGGCGCGGTTCTCTTTGAACCGGCTGACATACGGCCCTACGATAATTGGGGTGAAGCCAAGGAAGGAATAGCGTTTCTTTGCCTTTTCTGGGGCCGGATGGTGGCACATTACGCCGCCCAACAAGACCGGCTTGAGCCGCGTTGTTGACTGCCATGCTTACGGGAGAAGTAACAACTCCCCGGCCGAACGGGCAAAGGCCCCGCCCGCAAAACCTGCTCCGCTCCGCCAGATATCTTTAGAAGGCTCTAGCGCTCTATGTCTTCGGCTGCACGGCGGCAGTGTGGAGGTGAAAGGAACCCGCGTTCCGGCTTGACATTCCTGATGCCTTGAACCAAGCCTTGCAGGTCAAGGCGGAACAGTTGGATTGCCGGCGTCGCACCGGCCAACGTCGTCCCCTCCAAAGGGATCGGATCTCCCGCTTCTCGTACCATCCGGTCTGCTTGCCTGAACGGTTCGCAGATAACGGAACCTTCAGCAGTCGCGGATGCGGGTGTTTCCGGCGTCGTGCAACTGTTGGCTATCGCCACATAGGAGTACAAACGGCACGCGTCCGCCCTACCAAGCTGGAGGAACAACTCGGGGTAAGGATTGCAGGCGCACACGACAAGCAAGTGAAGCTCCAGAGCAGATCGCCGGATGGCGTCGAGTATGTCCGCCTCAAGAAAGTCGCTACAAATGACAACGGAAAAAGTGCCGATTGCCGTCCGCCGGAAGACCGTATGTTGTCTGCCACCGTAAAGGGAAACGGGCTCATAACCCGAACTGCGATGCTTGCACTGAAGCACCGTTTCCTTCGCGTCCGGGAAGAAGACCATCGCCTCGTTGCGCAGCTTGTCCTGAACCCGATCCCCTTCCAGGCCGGAAATGACGATCAAGTTGCGTCGGACGGCGACCTCCTTGACCTCCTCCACGCAACTCCTCGGCAAGAAGTACTCCGGGAAGACGATCGCGTTGGCGCCACTGTTTCCCGCGGCGTTAGTCGCGGCGACGGCGACGAGTCGCGCCTCCTGCCTTTGGGCTTCCGTGCCGTAGCGAAAGGAATCCCGGTTGAAGTAGTCGAGCGGGACGCCGAACCGAGGCAAGGCGATGGTAATGGCCGGCAACATCGCTGCGTGAAGATCCTTCACGTCGATCGTCACGTCACCGTCCTGGAGCGAGGTCGCTGCTGACGGGGGTGTCAGGTCGATTCGATACGGCTCCGGAAGTGGCGGCTCCCCAAGGTTCGGCTTGAATTCCGCAAGCCTTTCGTACGACCGTTGCTCGCACTCTCGCAACCGCGACACCAGCAGCTTCGTCAAGCCAGGAGCGATCGCCAGATCCGCCTTGCTGACCTGTTGCCGCTTGCCCGCACTGTCGTGCCATGCTACCGCCGGATCCGAACCGTTACCGTGCTGCGACAGGCCGAGGGCCCCGGCGTTTTGCCATAACGACTCAAAGATGGGAGGCCAGTCTGCCGCAGGGTCGTACGGCGACGTCTCCGAGAAGAGTGTCCGTTGCGAAGGTTCCGCGTTAGTGTTTCCGTAAGCATTGGCGAACGGCACAAGGCAGAGGGCGACACCCGCGATTCCGCGAGCGGTGTCTCGCACTTCACACAGCGTCCGGAGCCGCTCAGTGATGTGGGAAGGCTCGTCCGTCGTCAGTTCGTAGTAGACTCGATTCCAGCCGGATGACTTGCCGTGTCCGCTACGTTGACGGACGTTGCGGATGATAGCCTTGGCCTGGTCGCGTTGCAGGAGAGGGAGCGAGGCCAAAGTGGCTTCCAGAATCTGGTGAAGGGAGTCACGGCCGCTCCATACCTCCAGCTTGCCGTCGAAGAACGCCAGATTGGCGCAAATCTCGCCTGCCGTCGTCCGGAGCGCCGTCGTGTCCGCGCTTTCCAACTGGTCGATGCACTTTTTCAACAGCGACGGGGAGCGGCCGTACCCGAATACCTCCACCAGGTCGGTAAAGAGAGCGTTCACCGTCAGGTAGCCGTTGCGGCACGAGGACAGCAGCAACATCAACCGCTCGCTCTGTGACACCCCGCCGGGATCCTTGGCGGCTTCGAGCAAGCCCGCGATCGCCTCGAACGCGATGGCAAAGTCGCGGTCTGCCTTCGTGGCGGAGAAGTCGCCCGGCAGCCCTTCGGGAACGTACAAGTCCGGCGAAGTCATCGACTGTCACGGCTCCTTGCTCTCTTGATCCGTCCGATGTCCCGCAAGTAGTGGGAGACCTCGCCGGCTTCCCTGTCCACGGCAGCCGTAGGGAAGACGGCGGCAGTCCCTCGCGGCAAGGCCGAGGGACTTACGATCTCCTCGACCTCACTGGAGAACGAAAGAATGGCGAGGACCTTGGACAGCCGAGTCAGGGAAATCGGCTTTTCCCACACGGTCAGAGCGTACGCGGTTCGATCCACCACGATGTCGTGGAATCGGTTTTCGCCGAGCCGGTAGACTCGGAACAGTCGGCCCTCGTACCGCGCCACGGTCGGAACGACCGCTCCATCGTCGATCGCCCAGTCCAACAGCGCGCTGACGGAATGCCGAAGGTTGGCACCGCGCTCCGAGGCCGGCACTTGCCAAAGATCTGCCATGATCGCCTGGAGGTCGCCGAACGTGGGGCCGATCCGCAGGCGAAGGTACGGGTTGTCCCTTACCTCAGCCTTGGAGAACGGCCATCGGAGACTGTAGTCCTGGTACTTGGAAGTGCCTGCCCTCTGGGCGAACTCCTCGAAGAACTCGCGAAACACGCTGTATCGGTCGTCGACTTCGCCCGCGCGCCGTCGGACGCTTGCAAGGAAGTCCTGGCCTTCCGCAGTCTGTATGTACTTCTCGAAGAACGGGGACGTCATTGCCCAGGAGTCCCGTTCAGGAGAATGTACTCGTCCGGCTTCCGGCGGCACCTGGAAGACATCAGGCACGCCGCCTCGGAAGATGTCGCTGGCATCGGGGCCGAACAGAAGCGCTGCGTCGGTCAAGCTGCACGGCGTGTCGTCGACCGTCAGCACGTCACCGATCTCGTTCAGCATTCGATGCCCGAAACTGAGCGAGCGCAGAAACACCTTGAGCCGATATTCCGATTCGCCAGGAAAGATCTCAGCCTCCAATGGCATCCCGCGCAGCATCTGTGCGAGTCTTGAATACACACGCGCAAGATAGCCTCCCGCGGGAACCGTCTCGTCCTCTTGCAGCAGATTCGGCACGACAAAAGGAACCAGGTTGCACGTGCTAGTCCTCTCGTCCAGGTACAATCGCAACTTGAGGTTCTCGTGCGACTCGTTGTCCACGTCCACCGTGAAACGCGACAAGCCCAAGTCCGACGCGGTCGGGCGGCTCAGCACGTGAACGGCTTTGTGACCGAACGTGTTCCGCAGCCAGGAGAGGACTTGGCTGTCGTCGACGAAGGGCGGCGTGAAATGGCAGGGTATGATCGGGAACTCCAAGTCGTAAGGCTTGGCGATCAACCCAAGCGCTTCGGGCACGCGCCTTGCCATGTCCCGATGTTCTTGCTCGCTCAATCGCCTCGGCCAGATGTACTCGACCGAAACCCGCCGTTCCTCCAGAAGGTTCTTCTGGTCGGGGTCACTCGTTCGTTTGGCCCCAAGGGCATACCGTCGAATCTCGCGAGCACCGCAGGCTTGCACGCGAGACGCCGCGATGTCAAGGGTAGTCCCGACGTTGACAATATCGTCAATGACTGCGACGCGCGCGTCCTGGAGCCATCCATGCGCAAACGGGATCGCCAGATCACTGAAGACGGTACAATGGGGCCCGAAATCCAGTCCCAGGCACTCCATCAGTCGCGGCATCTTCCTCGCAACGAGGACCACTACGTCGGGATTGAAAGCCTGAATGCGCTGGAACAGCCGATCCCATTCATAGAGGGGAAGAACCGATTCCAGGACGTTGCCAGCGACGGGCAGCAAGGACGTTTCCATCTGCATTCTCCGGTCTGTTGGCCCGACGCCTCTCAATTCTCGGCGTCAGCCTGACTCTGGCCTCCTCCACGTCAAGTCACGGGACAAGGCCAAACCCTTAAATATACCGTAAAGTACAGCTGGCTAGAAGTGGGGCAAGACCGCGCTTTATTCCAACAAGTGGTGCCTGCCCAGGGCTGACAAGTCATGCCGCAAGTTGCTCTAAGTCATGGTGGCGCAATAACTTGAGTGCTGGAAACGCGTATTCTCAGCGGTCACCGACCCGGCAGCGAGGCCAAAACCCGATCTCGCAGTACCAGTGCAGCGTGGCAGCCTCGCGCCGAGAGCAGATTTGCGAGCCCGAGGAACGCCCTTTGCAGGTCGTTGTCCGTTGCCACGTTGGTCGCGTGCCGCTCCCAGCACGCCGACAATACCGCTACAAAGTGCTCTTCGATGTTCTGCGCTCTCCAGTCGAAGTAATCGTTGAATTTCTGACAGGCGTCGTGTAGCCACTGGACGCCGGATTCCAGCAACCTGCCCGCCGCCGGGCGGACAACGAATACGGCAAAGCCGTTGGCAATATCCCCGATACGGAACCACTTGGCAGCAGCACGCGAAAATATCTCCACCATGCTGCCCATAGCGGACGCGAATTGCTCGTCGTCCGCGACTGCCTGGATCCCGAAATCGAAGCCGAGCATTTCACCGACCATCTCGTCCAAGTTGTGGGCTCCCACCCGGTCAGGGTCCCAAAGGGGGTGGCCCAAGGCATGGTCGATCATCTCCCGCCACCGGTTCACGAAACTCTCTGGAGATCCTGCTGCCTGCACGCCCTGACTGAACCATCCCCAGAAGAAATGTTCGACCCAGCCATTCCCCGGTTTCCCGAGATCGAGAATGGGTCGCCAAAGCGATGCACGGTCTTCCGGACGATCGACGACCGCGATCGCTCGGGCTATCTGCCCGAGCACCCAGTTGTCGAACTCGAAACGAGGGTCTTCGATATCATCATCCTCGCCTTCGGGTACTGCCGGGAGCCCTTGCATTGTGATGGTCAGCAGGTCTCTCGCCGTTCCAAGCAGCAGATCGCGGCTTTTTTGCAAGGTCAAGTCCAAGAGGTCGAGCCAACCAAACATGGCGACGACGACGCCCATGTCCAATCCTGGAGTCTCTCTCCACAGTTGTCGAGGAGCCGATCCCTGTAATTCATGTCTTCCGCCTGCCCCAAGCCTCTTCGGGAATCGCTTCCTTTCGAGACGCTTTTCGGCGCGTATACCCCACCGGCTGAGTTGCCCAAGTCGCCCGACAGCATTCCGTAGCCGACCCTTTACGAACGCTTTACGAAGACGCACTCCGCGATCGCGCCATCGTTCTACATCAATCTCAAGTCGTTCGCTACGAGCACTGACGAATCGGACTGCTGCCCAGTACGCGGCGAGACTGCACGTTTGCTGGAACAAATCGCCGAGTGTGTCGCGATTCTGGAACGCAAGCCTCATGGTCTGTCCGATCGCCGCATGATGGTAAGCCGTAGCGCCTGCAGCCACCAGCCGGCGAGCTACCACGTTCCCCCTATCTTCCGACAGGAGTGCGACGCCTGCGTCACCGACGAAGACATCCCAATGGTGTTCGCCCACCGAGTCGGGGACATCGAAGACGTCTTGAGGATGCCGCTCTTCCACGGCACTTCGGAGCATTGCGAGGCACCACTGTTCTCGCGCCGGATCTTCGCGAAGCCATTCTCGGTAGCGACAGACGAGGACCGCGGACCCTCCGCACACTGCGTCCTGTTGCCGGGAGACGAATGCCGGATCCTCTTCGCTCTCGCTTGGCTCCAATCCTGCAATCCAAGTCAGCTCCTTCCAAAAATCGTCCAGATAGCTGGGGGCAATTTGTTTCTTTCCATCCAATATCTCGCGGCAGCGGAACGGGAAGGTCAGAAACTGCATCTGTTGCCCGGCAATGTGCGATTCTTGTTCCGTCCGCTCCCGCAGTTCCTCTGGCCATTCAGAAACCCACAGAATCGTCCCGTTCTCGCCCTGTTGTGTCCGGTAGTTTGCTGGGTTGATTCGCTCGATAAGGCGACGCAGGTCGCGAGGTCTGCCTTCTGAGTCAAGCCTTTCAGACCATTTTGAACGCAATTCCGCGAAGAAGGGCTGCATTTCGTCCTTCCGCAGCAACCATACCGCAATGTCAAACAAGAGCCTCGCCCGGTATGATGCCGTGTGCCATTCCCTTGCTAGGTCCATCAGTTCCTTGGGGTCTCTCCACCATCCCATGAGCCCCGCGTGCATTCCCGTCCGTTCCACGACCGCTTGGTGATCCCAGTGGTACAGTTCCCAGCCAGTAAGCAGGTCACGGAGTTGCGTCACAAAAAGACTCGGCACCCTCTTCCCCAGGTCAAGGAGCAGCCCGGCGAATGCGAGCGATTCGCTTTCGGCGAGGATACGACCGATCCAGGGGCTGATGTCCCGACCCGCGTCCATTTCGTCGTACAGCCACTTCTCCAACGCCATCAAAGCGCAAGAGAGCACTTTCGAGTCAAGCGGCCAATCCGAGTGCCAACGGAGAACCCGGCCGTCCCCGAACCACAGCCGGTCCGATCCACCCGTCTCGATATGGACGCCCAGATCTTCGTCAGTCAACCGCAATCGGCTGGACGATCGTGCGGCATGTACCTTCTCGCTGTCTGCCCACCGTCGCGTTCCGAAGTTCACCAGCCGAAGCACGAACGAAAGCCCGTGTTTCGGCGATTCCCGGAGAAATCCAAGGAACGGTCCCCGGAAGTACATCGGTGGATAGCCGCCGCGCCAATCCTCGACGCCGTAATACTTGATCAATGAGTCACCACGGGACGGATCGAGTCTCTTTGGTTCCTCGATACACGCGGCGAGGAGCACCTCCAAGGCTACATCAGGGCGACGGACAATCAGTGGAAGAAGGCATTTCCCGTTAAGACAAGCTTCCTGAAACTGTGCTGCGACCCGGGACCGTGGCCCATCCGGCCAGGGTTTCTGAACCGGTCCCTCGAAACGGCTGAGCCTTGGGTAGCTCCGGCGAAGGCGAGCGAGGGCGGGATCCTTTGACCGAGCCTGCGCCTCTGCTTTCGCTTTGCGGCGAGCTTGCTCAACTCGTTGCCGGATCTCCGGCAAGAGATCTCTTCTTTGTGACAATTCAAGCGTAATCGCTGCCGATTCGTCCGGCAAGTCCGCCGCGGCAAGCAGGGCGGTCTCGTATGCGGATCGCTCAAGATCATCCGGGAGGTAGGTTCCTCCCGCAGTAATCGCCTGGACTTCCCGGGCGATGGCGATCGCCAGTTCCGCAGCCTCAAGACGCCACGGGAAAGGTCTCCCCTCTTCCAACTCCCACGGCATGTTTTCGAGCCATAGGTGACAAACCCTTGCCGCAAGACGTGGGGCTTGGCGAATGATCTCTTCCACATGCCTGCGAAAGGTTGCAATGACCGGGCCCCAGTACGGCCAGAACGGAATGCGATAGGTAGCCTCGATATGGGCGGCTACGCTTTCCCTGCCCGGGATTCGGCGGATGCGCGGGTCGGGAACAGTAGCGACATAAAGGAAGCGGTCCAGTAACAAAGCCAAGAGACGGGCATCATTCGCGACGAGGACAGGCCATACGAGTTCCAACAACTGTCCTGCGTTCTCCGCAACCACCACGGCTTCGACGAAGAGGTCTCGCAGCAGGGTGCTTCCCACGCCGCCGTCGCCGGGATCCTCGATAACGCGCCGCCACCTCTGGACTCCGTCAGGCTGCACAAGGATTCCGCGCGCAAACAGGCGCAACGCTGGATGCCACCTCGGAGAGCTTGCCCGTTTCCGCAACTCGGCCGCGCCGACCGGCTCCTCGCCGAGAAGAACCCGCAGTCGCGCCCAGTCTCCGAGCAGGTCGTGCCGAAAGAATACCCGCTCGCGCCTGACACGAACGAGTCCCACGCTTTCGAGCGCCGGCAGTACTGCCTGCTGGGCATGCTCCAGCTTGACCACCGGCACACCGACGGCAAGCCCCTCGCTCTCCAAGATCCCGATCTGTTGCAGGACGCCGCCGCGAGCAAGACCATCGGCTCCGGCGCGGATCCACCCTTCCCAGATGAAATCAATCAGTGCCGGCAAGCCGATCCGCGTCTGCCGTTCCATGCTCATCCCGCTCAGCCCTGCCCGCGCGAGCAAGTCCAGTACCTTCAGGTTGCCGAGCACCGGCCACAGATCCTTCTGCACGGTCGCCCACGAGAGGTTGGGAATGACCGAGACCACAACCCCGATCTCGGGACCAGAGGCATTGCCCACGGTGACAGGCTGCAATGCGTCAGCCTCCACGCCCTCGCGCCTGAGCACGTCCACCAGCCGGGTCGCCGCTTCCACGTGCGTCACCAGCAATACATGGACGTGACGGCAATTACCGTCAGCACGGATTTCAGTCAGTATCCGCCCAAGCAGGCGAACCGCCACGTCGGAGTATTTTTCCGTGCTGTCGAAGACCAGAAGACAAGTCCCTGCCGACGCCCTGAGCAGATCCTGCAACGGATGCCGCAGCCCCAGTTCCTGCTCGAAGCCTCCTGACCGTCCTGATTCCAAAGCACCCGCCGGAGGCCAGATCACCCGGTCGTAGTGCCGCATCGCCGTAATCTTTCCGACAGCCGACTTGCCCGACCCGGATTCCCCCACCAGCAAGCATAGTCGTCTCTGGTCGAGGGCTTTCTGGACGGACGTCACGGCAGCAGGGCGCAGCAGCGACACCGCTCCCGCGATGTCGGTGTATACGTCCTCCATCACTTCGGTAGAGAGCTTTCCGAGTACCTCCCAGTCAGCTTTATGGTCTGGGTAGTCCCAAAGGTCGAACTCGCTACGAAGAATGCCGACCAACGCGGCAACACCGAGGCTGCCGCCTTGTCCGCGGTTCTCGGCAGCGATTCCCTTGAGGCGACCCCACATCTGTCGGGCGGTTTCAAGGTCTCCTGACCTCAGGATACGCTGGCACCCGGCGACAGCCTCGGCTTCGTCCCGCGACGGCTCCTGCTCGAAGTCGAAGTGCAGCACACGGACATGCCGCACCAGCCAGACTGTCGCGGCGTCATCGGTATCAGGGAGCGACCGCAATCGTTGGGGGCAGCGCAAGCTCTTAAACAGGGCCCGTTCCGTGTGCGACGACTGCGCACCCTGCGAGGCGTCGACCGGCGCCTGGAGGCGAGCCAGCATCCTTTCTGGCGTGGTTCCGATCGCCTCGGTCAGCAGCGTTTCCCAGCTTGTCATGACCTGGTCGGCGATCTTCCCCGTTACCATGCCGAGCAGGTCCCGCCCCTCCGTGAAGACGTTGGACGTGGTATGGAGCCATTGCTCCCAAACTGCCTCTACGAAGTTGTCGGGGAACCCTGCTTCCGTGATCTGCCGATGGCTCTTGACCGATAATGCTGCCGTCCTCCGACCAGCCGCCGATTCCAAAGTGACGGCTAAGTCGTCAAGCAACCAGTCCGAGTCCCGTACCTGCCAGTCCACCTGCACGACCTGACCATGCTCGACACCGAAGCTTGCGATGCCGGTAAGCATGTCAAGCAGGAAATGAGCCGCGACATCGTCCTCGAAATTGAACCCAGAACCGCCGGTAAGGCTGACCGGGGCTTTCTTCTTCGCCATGCTTTCAGTACTTTGAATAGGAGTTCGCTGGGCAGTTGGCGAAAAATCCCACCTCCAATACCCAGATTGCCTTGCCTGTCAGACAGCAGTCTCCAGCATACCACCCGCATGTGGGAAATCAATCCCGAAGGTAACGTTCGGCGACTGAAAAACCTGTTCTTTGGCTGTAGAATGTCACTGGAAAGGACGGAGTCAGTAGAGGTCAACCATGTCTACTCCCAAACGTATCGTTGTCACCGGTGTCAGCCGAGGGCTGGGCCGTGCGCTCGTCGACGGCTTCATCGCCCGCGGCCACGTCGTATTCGGTTGTGCCCGGTCGACGGAGGCGATCGGCGAACTGCGTCTCCGCTACCCATCCCCGAATGGATTCGCAGTGGTCGATGTCAGCCGCGACAAGGACGCGGGCGTGGGCGGCAGAGGTTCTCTCGGGCGGCCCGCCGGACCTGCTGGTGAACAACGCAGCCACGATCAACCGAAACGCCCCGCTCTGGAAAGTGCCTGCGGAGGAGTTCTCCGACGTCATCGACGTAAACGTCAAGGGAGCGGTAAACGTCATCCGCCATTTTCTGCCGGCGATGATCGAACGGGGTCGGGGCGTGGTCGTCAACTTCAGCTCGTGGTGGGGACGTAGCGGTGCGGGGGAGGTCGCCCCCTACTGCGCCACGAAGTGGGCGATAGAGGGGCTGACCAGGGCGCTGGCGGCGGAGCTGCCCCGCGGCATGGCCGCCGTGCCCGTCATTCCCGGCATTATCGACACGGAGATGCTGCGGAGCTGCTTCGGGGCGGATGCCGGGAACTATCCCGCCCCGGCGGCGTGGGCCGAGAAGGCAGTGCCGTTCCTTCTCGGTCTCGGCCCGAAGGACAACGGCAAGCCGATGGAAGTGCCGGAGTGAGGCGATCGGGGCAGCATCGCCGATTTCTCGATTGCCTCCAGCTTGGCAAGAGCATCAGCGACGGCACCTTGAGATTTTCAGTTTACAAGCCTAGTTGCCGGGCGTATAATCTGGGAGTCCAAAGTTTGATGCCCATGAGAACGACTTGTCTCATGGGACGATATAGCCGCCTGTGAGTTACCGCAGGCGGGCGAACTGAATGCCGGCTGCTGCTGTTACCAGCAGGCGG
>CAZTPX010000209.1:0-15065 GCA_964615095.1 uncultured Planctomycetaceae bacterium
AAGCTGTTGTATGTTAGCCGAAGGCTCCTCGCTTAAGCTAGTGCCATTCGTCTGGCACACCGCCGCGCGCAATCGCCATAAGATAGGCTGGCAAAATCCGGCGATTCAAATTGCCTGCGGGTCAAGAAAAAACGGAGGTTTCCTAACTTTTTTGCGCTGGCCGTGCCCCTTGCGCGCGGAGTAGGGGGTAACCGACGCAGGTTGCAGGTCGAGAACGTGGGGCACTTTGCTCCAGAGGAAAGGCTGGTATTCTGACGCTTCTCGGATGGCGCTACTTAACCGATGTGCTGCGTCGAATCGCTGCCATCGCCCCAGGCGATATGGCTGCCCTGGAAGCTCTGTTGCCGGATCGCTGGCTGGCCGCTCATCCTGAGCATCGGCTGGAACAGCGGGAAGAAGAATCCCGTGAAGCCCAGGCCCGTCGCCGTCGAAAACGGGCCGCGCGCCAGATTGCCGTCACGAAGTAAGGGTTTCCGACTCAGGCTCGTGCCCGGACAAGGTTATGAGTTGCTTTCTGCATTGCTTTCTGCGGTGGTTGACGCCAGCAAGAACTGCGAATAGAATGCCAACCCACGAGGTCTTCCCGGTTCTGGCGTCATGCGTCAGGACCGTCTCCGGCAATCATATTGGCTTGAGGAGATCGGACCCATGTTCCGGCCAACGTCTATAGCGGCTTTCGCGGCCCTGGTCACAGTAGGCGGTTTCACCCTCGCGACGGCCCATGAGCCGAAGGCGACTGGTGGCACAAACCAAATCACGAACTCCATCGGGAAGAAGCTCACCCTCGTCCCTTCAGGCGAGTTCCAGATGGGCAGCGTTGAGTCGGCGGAGGCCACGGTTGCCTTCCTTCAGAAGAACTACCGCCTCGGTGATCGGGAACTCGCAGAGGACTTGCGGGTCGAGCACCCACGGCATCGCGTGCGGATCACGAAGCCGTTCTACCTGGGCACCTGCCATGTCACCTGCGGCCAGTTTCGCCAGTTCGTCGAGGATTCGGGCTACAAGACGGACGCGGAGATTGGGCCCCATCGAGGGGTGTCGGAATTTGGCCCCGCCGCCAGTAGGCCTGGCAAGACGGTTAATAGCGTCAACAAGAATCGCTCTTGTCGGAAGGCGAGCTTCGAGCAGACGGATGAGCACCCGGTGGTCATCGTAAGCTGGAACGACGCGGTGGCCTTCTGCGCGTGGCTCAGCAAGAAGGAGGGCAAGACCTATCGGCTCCCAACCGAGGCCGAGTGGGAATACGCCTGTCGAGCCGGAACGATGACGCGGTACTCCAGTGGCGACGATCCCGAGACGCTGGCCACGGTGGGGAACAGGGCCGACGCATCATCGGCCAAGATGGAGTGGGGGATCAAAGCCAGCGACGGCTACGAGTTCACGGCGCCCGTGGGCAAGTTCAAGCCCAACGCCTTCGGACTCTACGACATGCATGGCAATGCCCGGCAGTGGTGCGCGGACTGGGCTGGCGGAGATTACTACGGCAAGTCGCCCGTAGACGATCCGCCCGGCCCGGACAGCGGAGATGTAATGCTCGGTTTCAAAGCCCAGCCGCGCATGTGCCATGCCATGCGGGGCAGTTCCTGGGGCGATGGGCCGGTCTACGCCCGTTCCGTCTATCGCTGCCGGGGCCTCCCGGACGCACGGGACCCCTACACTGGCTTCCGCGTTGCCAGGACCCCGTAGCAATATGGCGTATGTCGGTCTTACCGTTTGCGGCTTGTCTCTTTCCCTTTTGCCCGAACCGAGCGCAGCGAGCGCGACATAGAATCTCGGACTACGTATGCGGGAGCAGTTGCGTTGCGTGACGACTTTCCAAGTCGTCGTCTGACCGGAAAAGGTCGGAAAGGTCTCAGGTATCGGCCATTAACACTTCTCTGCAGCCATGCGACCACGACTGACTTGCCTGCTATGTGTCGGACTTTTAGGCGCGGCTACTTGGCTTCATGCCCTGGACGTGCCGCGTTGCGGAGACCTGTTTATTATCGGCGGCGGTTTGCGGCCCGACAATGCGGCCGTGATTCAGCGGATGATCGCGTCGGCCGGTGGCCGCGAGCGTGCACGTTTCGTCCTCTTCCCCTCCGCTGCAAAGAACTTGGATCCCGCCCGGCAGGTGGGCGAACTCTTGATCCGTTACGGCCTGTCGCGGGACCGCGTGATGGTTCTCGATCTCATGCCGGAAAATGCTGCGCGGCAGGCGTTCGACCCCGACGTCGTGAACCACATTCGCAGTGCGACAGGAGCCTTTCTTTCGGGCGGCGATCAGTTCCGCATCACGCGTGCCCTTCTGCGGCCGGATGGCACGCCTACGCCGGCACTCGCGGCGCTGAAGGAAATGTGGCGCCGCGGAGGCGTCATCGCGGGATCGAGCGCCGGCGCCTCGGTTCAAAGCGCTCGCATGTTGGATGCCGCCGGACTTCCCGATGACCTCTTGGACGAAGGGATGGATGCCCTCGACTTCGGAATCAGCCGCGACGTGCGACGCCGCGGACTCCTAATCACCGCAGGGCTGGGGTTCTTTTCGTCGGGAATCGTCGACCAGCACTTCAGCCAGTATCGTGGAAGGCTTGCGCGGCTGGCTCGCGCCTCGATTGAGGACCGCGTCCGTTTCGGATTCGGCGTCGATGAGAACACGGCCATGATCGTCTCGCACGACGGGCAGATCGAAGTCGCCGGCAACGGAAACCTGACGGTCGTCGATGTCCAAAGTGCTCGCTGCCAGGACGGGCCGCTGGGTTGCCGCATCTCGGCGGTCCGCGTCTCTTTGTTGCAAACGGGTGACCGATTCAATCCGGCCCGCGGGTTGATGACGATTCGGCCGGAAAAGAAGCCAATGCAGGAGGGAGCCCAGGATTTCAGCGGAAACCACTTGATTGCCGACATGGCCGGTCCTGGCGCCATTCCTTGGTCCATGATCTTCGGACTGGCCGAGAATTCGAGCCCGCGGCAAGAGGGAATCACGCTCCGCTACAACGAGCGATTCGGCCACGGCTATCGCTTCGTGCTTGCCAAGACCGACCGCACGGCCATTTACGGCGGTTACGCTGACCACTTCTTTTCTTACGCAATTGATGGCGTGCGGCTCGATATCGCACCGATTGTTTCCACGCGACAAGATCCGCAAGAAGTCCTGCCGGTCGACCTGCCGCCGGGACCGGAGCGGATGGTTCTGGAAAGCCTCTGGTTCCGCGGCATTCTGCTGGCCAATGATCGGCGCAGGCTTCGCCCGTTGGAACCGATCACGAGGGCCGAGTGGGCCACCGCCATTGCCCAGACCGTGCATCTGGTTGCGCCGCGTCGGAACCCGCCCAAGGTGGCCGATGCGCCGCTGACGGCCGATGTCGTGGAGGCGATCGTCCGAGTGGTTGCCGCTGGGCTGATGACATTGGACGGCGACGGGCATATTTGCCCCGATCAGCCCTTGAAGCGTGGCGAGGCGGTGGAGTCGTTGGCCCGCCTCGCCGAGCGCTGTGGCCTGGAGAATCCACCCTTCAAGCCCTTTTCTTTTGCGGATGAGACGGAAGTCCCTTTCGCGAACCGTGCCGCGGTCCGCCGGGTAGTTCGCACCGGCTTGCTTTCGTTGAACGAGGAGCGGCGGCTTCGACCCGCTGCATCGCTCACGCGTCTGGAAGCCGCGGAGGCGCTGTATCGGGTGATCGGGTTCGCTTGGTGACGTCCCCGCGGGCTTTTGCCTAGCCGCCGGAGGAGGTTGTCGGAATAACCGACGACATACTGTATGGACTCGATGGACTCCGCCTCCAGTAACCGTCCGGTTTCGGCATCCCGCTGTCGGCGGCGTCGTTTGCCGCGATGCTGGCGATTTATTGGCGCTAACCGTTATGGGGCGGATTGAATCGTCCATGATGTGCTACTGACGTCTACGTTCCAACATCCATTATTCTGTAACGGCCGGCGCTGTAGTAGACCGTCTTGCCATCCTCACTGAACCCCACGGATTCGACGGGGCCAATCGGGTTTGTCACCTCTTTTGCCTTATGAAACTTTGCCACGCGGCGCCCGGTAGAGATCGCCCAGACGGAAATCGTGCCCTCGCGGTTCTCTTCTTTGTCCTTAGCCCGGCTTACTACAACGATCTGGCATTGCTTCAGGCGACGAGCCTCGATCCCGCCTTTCGTGACGCCAAGCAGGCCTTCGCCAACGCGAGCAAGGCCTACCAGTTGCCACCTGCGCGCCGTGCTGCACGGCGCCGGTGATGCATTGTCGCTGCCGGGTCTATTGCGGACCATGTTGCCGTTACTAGGGCCCGACTCGGAGAGGGCGGCGAGCGCCGATCTCCCGCTTGAGTCCCGGTAGTTTCCCTTCGGACGCCAAGGCAGTTCCCGATGGTGGGGATTGCCTTGGCTGACTTTGCGATAGGGCGCGACGTAGCCGGGCGAGCAGGGAGAGCTGTCGGAGGAGATCCAGGCCAAAGTAAAGGTCAAAGCTGGAAAAGGCGACGAAAGCGAAATGAAAGTCTATGTAACGGATGGCCAACGGCTACTTGGGCCAACCCCATCCAACGGAGCGGGAGTTGGAATAACGCCCGGGACGTCATCTTCCGAATGGATCTATGACACGACGACCTTCCCCAATACCGACAACCTGTCACTCTATGGCCTCTCATCGCCCATCGCCGTCCCGGAATCCGGCAGCATCTCGCTGATAGGCTGCACGATGCTGGGACTTGAGGCCGCTTATCTGCGGCGGCGTCTCCGGGTGGCCGCGGAGAACGTCCAGCGTCAGTGGGATCATGGTAGCGGGCACGCGAGGTCAGGCGGCACGGCGGCGGGCTTGCTGGTGTGCAGGGAATCAGGATGAGCAATCACCCGAGGCCACCCGGCCTGACGTTGCCTTGCCCTGACGTTGCCCATCACGATTTTCGGGAAAAACCGCGGAGGTTCTTGACAACGCGTGCGTAATAAAGGTAGGGTTCATTGTGCCACCGTCGTGGGGTCCAGGTGATTGCGACAACGGCAAGGACCCCCATGAATCGGAACATGCCTAGAACTTGTTCGCGAGAGGATCTTATGAGAATTCGCATCTATAACGTTGTGACCCCGGTTTTGCTGGCCACCGTCCTCCCCTCCTTTGCCGCCGCACGCGACGACTCCGCTGCCGAAAAGCTCGGTTTCAAGCTGTCGCTACAATGCTCGACCTACTACGGCCTGACCTTTTTTGACGCGGTCGACAAGGCTGCCGGTCTGGGCATCAAGTACTTGGAAGCGTTCCCCGGCGAAAAGCTCAGGCCCGGTTCCCACGAACGCATGGGGCCCGATCTGAGCGACGCCGCTCGCGAAGAGATCCGCAAAAAGCTGGCCGCCGCCGGCGAGTTGAAGCTCGTGGCCATCGGTGTGTGCGGCCTTCCCGTCGACGAGAAGGGCGCCCGAAAAATGTACGAGTGGGCCAAGAAGATGGGCATCGAGGTCCTGGTGACCGAGACCGAGCCGAACGCGATCCACGACAAGCTATGCACCGAGTTTAATATCCGCTACGCCCTGCACAACCATCCGCAGAGTTGGCCGCCGGAAAAGGTCCTGAAGTTCTGCAAGGGCCGCTGCAAGCTGATCGGCTCGTGCTCCGATACGGGCCACTGGATGCGCGCAAATCGCGTCCCAGTCGATACGCTGAAAATGCTGGAAGGCCGCGTCGAACATCTGCACTTCAAAGACCTCAATGAGTTCGGCAAGGGCTACGAAATGCCTTGGGGCGACGGCAAGGGCAACGCCGCCGGGATGCTGGCCGAACTGAAGCGGCAAGGTTACAAGGGCTACTTGTCGATCGAATACGAGGATGCCACATTCGACGAATTGGCCAGGAGCCTGCCCCTCTGCGTAAAGTTCTTCGACGAAACATGCACGGAACTGGCGAAGTAGCAGGTGGAAAACTATAGGTGTGCCCATAGCAGTGAACGCTTCGTGCTGCCCCGTTGACCGCCGCAGGATACGATGGGTGGATCGACGGCACTTTGCTAACGGTTGACTTGATAAGATAATCAGCAAGCCGATCAATCAAAGCCCGGCTGGCAAGCCGACCGCACCTCGCCGCTCGACGTACTGGATCAAGCTCCTCTTCGTATCGCGCTTGCCGGGGACGAATGCGAAGTGAAAGACAGGATGGTTGCGGCATCTTACTAGTTGAACGCCGTTGGCTTCGCAGTTTCTCTGGCTGCCCGTCTTCACCACTGTAACCGTCAAAGAATCGCCATCGTCTACGCACCGGCTTCGCTCACTCACCTTGCTCGTCACTTGTCCGCCGGGACTAGGGAGACGCGCAGGCCCAGGTATTCGCGACGGTTCTCGGCCGCGTCGGAGTTGCGGCTCGCCGACCGGCAGGTCCACGCCGGGTAGATCCAGCTACCGCCGCGAATCACGCGTTGCGAACCGCCAGTTGGACCCGTCGGATCATCAATCGGCGACTTCGCATAGTAACCGCTATCATACCAATCCTGGCACCACTCCCATACGTTTCCGTGCATATCATAGAGCCCCCAAGCGTTCGCCTTCTTCTCGCCTACAGGATGCGTCTTGTCGGTCCAGTTCGCCCCGTACCACGCATAATCGCCCAACTTCGACTCATCATCCCCAAAGCAATACCGCGTCTTGCTCCCTGCTCGGCAGGCATATTCCCACTGCGCTTCGGTGGGCAACTGGAACTTGCCTGCCCCAGCGGCAGACTTCGCGTTGAGCTTGCTCAGAAACTTCTGGCAGTCGTCCCAACTGACCTGCTGGTCCCTTGAAGTGGCTCGGGTTGTTGCCCATTACCGCTTCCCACTGCTCCTGCGTAACCAGATATTTACCCTGGTAGAACGGCTTGGTGATCCGAGCCTTGTGCTGCGGCTTTTCCTCGAGACGGGTCATCTTGTCCGAATCTGGCGAGCCATTAGTCGTCAGCTTCCGGCCGCTGCCGTCGAAAAACTCCGCGTGGCCGATAACCTTGCCCTTCGGATCCTTGATCTGGTAAACGACTTCCCACGACTGCGGGGGATTGGCGTCTTTGGGAACGCTGCGCAGCTCCTTGAGCGTTATTTCGGCTCCGGCCGCCTTGAGCGCCGCGTTCTTGAGCGGGGCGCCGGCGTCCTTCGCGACGCGGGTGGATGGGGATCTGGCGAGACCGCTTTCGCTTTGTGGTCCGCATGACCAAACCAAATTCTGCTCACCTATTTGACTTTAGCGATTAGGCTGACCTTGCCGATTATAGAAGCTATGTTGAAAATCGGCTCACAAATCGACCTCTGCTGGGCGCGGTGCTCACATTTTTGGGGATGGTTATAATGTTCAGACCTCAATCGGGTCGGCACATGATGAGCTGCTGGTGCATGGTGGTCGTCGTTCTTTCCACTGCTGGGTGCGAATTGATCGCACCGCAATCCCCTCCGATGGATAATGTGTTTGCAACGCCTGCGGCGCCCGGCCGGTGTCGCGTCTCCCGGGAGCTCAAGAAACGCCTCCTGCCAATTTACGTGATCGAGCCCCCCGATCTGCTCTTGATTGAAGCCATCCATGTCGTTCCCAAGCAACCTTACCTCCTGCAGCCCTATGATACGGTTGCAATTCAGGCGGGGGGTACACCGCCAGAAACCCCACTTTCCGGGACTTTCTTCATTGGACCCGACGGCACCGTCACTTTGGGCCCACATTACGGCACCGTGAATCTCATGGACCAGACCGTAACCGAAGCCAAGGAGACGCTTGTGAAACAGCTCTCGTCCGCCCTGGTCCATCCGGAAGTCAGCATCGCTCTGGTCGACAGCGCCGCCCGGCAGAAGATCTCCGGGCCGCACCTCGTGTGCATGGACGGCACGGTCACTTTGGGGTCGTACGGCAGCGTCTTGGTCGCGGGCATGACAGTCGACGAGGCAAGACAGGCTGTCAAGGAGCATCTCTTGAAGTTCTTTGACAGGCTCCAAGTCTCTCTGGAAGTCAACGGATACAACAGCAAAATCTACTACATCGTGACCCAAGGCGCCGGTTTTGGTGACGGCGTTTATCGCTTCCCGGTCACCGGCAACGAGACGGTGCTGGATGCGATTTCGCAAATCAATGGTCTGCAAAAGGTCTCTTCCAAGAAGATCTGGATCGCGCGACCGAGCGACAAAGCCGGGCAAATGCAGCGGCTCGACGTCTGTTGGGACGACATCACGGCCAACGCCAACGCCCGCTCGAATTACCAGCTTCTTCCCGGCGACCGCGTCTTCATCGCCGAAGACGGCCTGATTGCCGCGGATACGGCCTTGGGCAAGATCATCGCCCCCGTGGAACGGGTGCTAGGCTTCTCGCTGCTGGGAGTCGGCGTTGCCACGCGATACTCCGGCCACGTGCTAGAGGGCGGCGGGAACCCCAACGGGAGTTTCTAGGAATACGTGCGCATCAAGAGGGGGAATGTTCATGACAAATCAAGCTTCACGGATCCGATCCTGTCTGGCAATCGTCCTGCTGGCGACGTTCGCCGCATTGGCCGGTTGCAGCCAGGATCGAGGGGCATGCTGTCCGCCGAGGGGGAATATATTCGGTACGCACCCGCACTACAGCGAGGATTGCTGCCCTGACGGCGATCCATGTTCCGGTTACCATACGACGGATTGGGAAGTGTGGCGCGGGGCTCGCATGGCGACGCTTCATTACCGAGACGATTGCGACACGGTTCCCCTCGACAGCGACACGGAAGGCAGAACCGGGCCCACAGCGGCGGTGGCCCCGGTCCCGGAAGCGGTCCCGCGGCCCAAGGCCCAACCGATCAAAGAGCCAACCGCGCCGGACCTGGTCGAGCCGTCGCGGAGCAGCCTGCTGCCGAAGAAAGCGACCGACAAGGGCGAAGCCAAGGCGATCCCGCAAGCCAAAGCCCAGGCGGGTAAAGAGCCTACCGCGCCGAACCTCGCCGAGCCGCCGATCGGCCCGCCACCGAAGAAAGCAACGGAGAAGGGCCCCTCGCCAGAGTTGCCCCAAGACCCGCCCCAGGACAAGGCCCCCGGTCCCATCAACAAGACCAACTACCAGCAGACAGGCGACGGCCTGAAATGGTATTGATTTTTCCCGTTTACGAAAGAGGCGAAACACACGAACGGGGGAATGGGTGGACAAAGCTAATGAGTCAGAAAAAAGTGTTTTCATAGGCATTTCTCCCGCCTTGGCCGCCAGGAGCAACCCGTCGTTTCGAGTCAGGCAATTGTGTGACCTGGTCACAAAAACGGGCATTGTTGCGTTTTGACGTCGCTTCTGTACTTCCATAGTAGTATCAATACTTAACTAAAGGCAGTGCTGGCACAGCGGAAACTGCGGGAAAAAAACGCTTGACACTCTAACGATAGTCTTGCTACAGCCGAAGGCCGTATTCAATTTGTATCCAATTTGTATCCATTTTTTAGCATATTTTACCATTGTGTGCCATTTTGTGCCAAAGTGTGCCACATGTATAGTATAGTGTGGTATGATACATGGCGCTTTCTTGCGGCTATTTACGTGCAGAGTCAGAAAAATAATTAATTGCCGGTACGCCGGGTGCGGCCGTTCGCGACCGTTGCCCGGCCCAAAGTCTTGGGAAACTTCCGGGCAGCCGCCGACAGGGGCGCCGACTTGCCCAAGTCGGCGCCCGCGCACCAATCATGGCCCCCAGTTCGCTACGTCGGGGGCCATCATGGCCCCCGGTTCGCTACGCCGGGGGCCGGTTCAATTTTCAAAGAGCAACTTCACGCGCGGAGTATTCAGCACGCTTTATACCTAATAGTACGCAACGAATCTCGCCACCATTTGCATGCCGTTAAGAATTCGCGAAATTCTTGACTGAGAATCGCCGTTCTGGTTAGGTGCAAGTTTCCTTTGTTGCTCCAAGGACATCGCAATGGCGTCGAGAAGAGAAGTACGAGCCTCTGTTTGGAGAAGGTCAGATGAGCCGAAAAGGGACGTGAGAGCGATCAAGAACCTCGCTCCATTCTCATGGTCTTCTCTTCTGCTCTTGCGTGTGTTTCGTGGTAGGACAGATTTGTAATCTGTCGCGAAAGGTTGAAAACCTGTCCGAAAGCCCAAGTAGGTCCTTCTTGCCGAGAGGGGCTAATGCGTTCTCGGCCGCCCCAAAATGTTGCTCTCTTGGTAAATCGTCGCACATTAGTCTTTTCCGGCAGAAAGGACCTACTTGGGCTTATGGCGGGTTATTGAAAAAAGAAGGGATGAGCGAAGGACGTTTCCCTTCGCTCATCTCCTGGTGTGTAAAAGCTTACAGCTTCCGCTGAAGACAGTTTACTAGCTGAACTTGCGGCGGACGCAAGCGCCAATCGCCAGGACGAGGCCGGCGCAAGCCGGGATGATCGTCATCGGCTCGGGCACAACGTCCGGGGTAATCGTTATCGGCGAGAATTCGGGAACGTCGCCAGGGTACTCCGAAACGAAGCCGGTCATATTCACTAGGCCGGTCGGGACTGTATTACCATAGAGATTGACGTTTGCGGCAGAATAGGAGGTCGGCCAATAGTAGAAACCCATGCTATTGCCGCTGCCGTCGGTAATCGTCCCTGACAGGTTAGCTATACCGAAACTGCCGCTGACCCCGCTAATGGTTACACCCGTAAGGCTGATCAGTCGCCCAGCCACAGAGTTCGGTATGGTATACCCCGCCATCCCTGAGCCCCCACCGCTCAGCGTGGTGATCGTCGAGGGCACGGGAGAGGTCACCGTGGCCCCGCCACTGGCTTGCGTGCTGATAGCCGTAATGTTCTCAAGTTCGGGAATCTGGTGATAGGGCGAAACCGAGCCGGTAATGGTCAACGCATCGCCTAGTTTGGGCGTGTACCCTAGACCGTTTAAGGAACCGTAAATATCCTCCCCCCCCGTACCGTCGTCAACCAGGAATGAATAACTCGTGTAGGACTTGCCGTTGTATGTACCGGGCATGCTGAGAACTGCAGTGACAACCGGATAACTGCCGCCTGCATTATCCAGCGTCTCAATGCCGTTGCTTTGACTCTGCATCGTCAAGACCGACTCGGCCATTGCGCTGCCGGCTAGGCCACACACCATGGCCACGGCAGCAGTGAAAAAAATCAATTTTCGAACTGACATCTTTCAAATCTCCTTTGATTTACCAGTTGAACTAAAAACGTGCAAAAACATTAGGCTGTACGATGTCGGCTTCATAACCGGCATGCGGGGCGCACAACGCATTGCCGTAATCTAAGGCAGGCGTGTTAGCGGAGAATAAATCATCCGCTAGATTTCCGGTAAATCTCGGTTTGTTCTACCGGATTTACTTACCACGGATGATGGGTTGTGGCCTGGTCCCGAAGCAAAGTCACCGCCGATTGCCTAGCCGCGATCGATGAGCCGCCAGTGGGGGACACGAAGGAGATTGTAGGGATAGGTTTTCAACCTGTCGTGACAGGCTGAAAACAGGACCCACGAATGACACGAATTACACAAATGAGAGTGCGACAGAAAAATGGATCGGGTACCGGCATTTTCTTTTCCCGCATCTTCCTATCCATCATTTTTCTGTCAAAAGATTCAATCTCCGTTACCCGGAGCCAGGATAGATTGAAGAATCCCCAGGAACGGACGATAAATAACTTCCGTATTTCTGCCCTCAAGGGCATGTTTGCTGCCGACATGCCTAGCCTAGAAGGCTTACGGCATGCCACCCAAATCCGGAAGTTATTCGTCGCTCGCCCCCGAGTTTATCGGCCCAAGCCGCTGGTTCCGCGACTATTCGCGGGCGGCGGAGCCCATGAACCGGCACCCGCGCCTCCCGGCGTAAGCCCGGCCGTAGCTCCACCAAACGATGCGCCGGCACCCGAGCTGACCCCGGCCGGCGATCCCCCAAACGACGCGCCCGCCGCCGGCACATTAACCCCGCGGAAGTTGTTGAAGTAAGCCCGATGGTTGAGAAATCCGGTCGGCGCGCCCGTCGGTTCGGGTGCGGCATATTCCGCCTCTCTCTGCGTCTGAAGACGTTCGCCAACGGCATTCAGCCCGGCGGCGTTGCGCTGGATGCCCATTTGCTGCGACTGCAAGTAATTGTTCATCTGCAGTTGCGGTTGGACGAACATGTGGTAGTTGTCCACAGGCCCACCCTGCTTTTGGTACAGGTTCAGCCAGGGACTCAGGGGAGGCGGCCCATACGGTGAAGGGATTCCACCCACCTGGGCCTGAAGCGTCATGGCCGACGCCCAGGAAACGCCAAAAACCGCAATCACCAACAAGATCGTCCGTCGTGACATCGTTCGACTCCCTATTCCATTTCTATCCGCCCTATATATCGGCAGGTAATCTGGGTTGACTTTTCGGCTTTTAACGAAAATGCCGGCCATTCACCAGCCACTGGGGTGCAGGACAGGAGAGCTGCAAAGTCCTTCGTAGCACGGAATTCATTCCGTGGCCTTGTTTTTTCAGACAAACGGAATCAACTCCATCTTACTGAGGGGTACATGACAAGCGGAATTCTATGTGGCGATCATCTTGCGGTCAAGCGGCCGCGCGATCGCGTAGTTGCGGAAAGGACTTTTATAGAAAAATGGCTGTGCGTACACAGGGATCAGACATACGAAGGAAAATGAAGATGGGATCTCGTGATCTCTTTCCTCGCCGGACCGCGAGAAGACCCAATACTCTTGCCAGAGTCTCCAGGAAGATGGAAATAGGGGAGACGAAAACGAATCCTCCTTCTCTGGAGTCTTCATCTCCACCTGTGTTCCGACGGGTATTTTTCTGTCCCCTGTGTACTCACAGGCATTTTTCTGTCAGAAGTTCCGTTCTTTATCATGAAACATACTGAAGATTAACAGACCTTTCGCACTTGCCTAACGCTCTACTGCTATCCTGCCTCGTTTACCTTGTTCTTTATTCAGAAATTTAGGAAACCATTATCTTGACCCATCGATGGCTTGTATTGTTCGTTAGTCTTTGTTGGTTTGCCGCCGGCCCCTTGGTCTCAGCCGCTGACCTCCGCATCATGTGTTACAACGTCGACGCCGATACCAACGGCAGCGGCGGCGTCGGCACCCTGGAAAACACTACGAGCCTGACCACCGTGCTGCAGGCCATCGGCCAGGCTTCTCTGGCGGGCAATAAGCAGCCGCCTGACGTGCTGGCCTTCGAGGAATTGTCCTATGTCAGTTCCGGGTACTCGCCGACCTTGCCGATCATCGTGAGTTGTCTGGATGCCGCCTACCCCGGCAGCAATTATACCTACGATCCGACCTACGACCCTACGGATGGGAATGACTCTGGCAATGGTCCGAGCGGTTTGATCTACAACGCCAACACCGTGAAGGACCTGGGCGCCGTGGCGATCGGTTCGGTGGGCGGCAGCGGGGCTGCCCGGGCTCCCATGCGGTATGATTTGGAGCCGGTGGGAGGGAGCAGTTCCTCCCAGTTCTATCTTTACGTCGAGCATGCCAAGTCGGGCAGCTCGTCGTCGGACGTCAGCCGCAGAAATGTCGAGGCCCAGGAGGTTCGCTCGGATTCGGCCAATTTGGGCGCCAACGCGAATGTGATGTATGTGGGCGACTTCAATGGCAGCCCTGGGGAGGCGTACTATACCACCCTGACTGCGTCGGGCGTCGGGCAAGCGTTCGATCCCGGCTACTCTTCCAATTGGTACACGGAGTCGGCCACGAGCCTGGCATATCGCGACGACTACCAGTTCTCCACCGGGCCGGTCTACAACGGCACGGGCGGCTTGAAACTCGTTCAGAGCAGCTACACGGTCTTTGGCAATAACGGCAGCACAAACAACAGCGGCAACGTAACCCAGTCGGGCAACACGGCCCTGACCAGTTTAGGACTCTCCAGTTCGGCTTCGGCCACGGTGCTTTCCGCCCTGACAACCACCACCGATCACTTGCCGGTGGTGGCCGACTACTCGTTCACGCCCGCGTCGACGCCGGCCACGATCAGCCTGGGCAGCGTCGTCAACGCCAGAGTGATGTCCGGCGTGGCGGGCACCCTGGGCACAACGATTATGAATTCGGCAGCCAGCGGGGCCAACAACCTGAATTACATGCTCGCCGCGGCGGTCACTAGCGGCATCGCCACGCTGGGAACCGTCACTCCCGGCTCGGGTGCCCTTGCCTCCGGCGCAAACCAGGCCAACACGGTCTCCGCCACGTCGACCAACCTGGGCCTCAACACGATCGCCTTCACTGCCTCCGATCCCAATGCGTCCAACACTCCGCAAACGATCGATGCCACACTGACGGTGGTTGCCAACCGCGTGGTCACAGCCACGCCGGTCAGCTTCGGCATCCTCCACGTCGGGCAGACGCCCGCCGGAAGTTATTCGACGACCCTTTCCACCACCGGCGACAACAACCACTACACGGCGGTCACTGTGCCCGGCGGCAGCAACGCCCCGGTCACCGTGGCAGGCACTTCCACGGTTTTCAATGCCAACAATCAATCGGAGGTTCGCACGGTTACGGCGGGCGCTTTCAACACGGCTGGGCTGATCAACAACACTGTTTCCCTGGCGACCGTGGGCGAGGGGCTTGCCGGCGAGCAGCCGATCCCCGTGCAGGTCTCCTACAGCGCAACGGTTTTCTCCGGTTCGGCCAGTTGGACCGGGGCCTCGGGCAGTTCCTGGGGAACGAATGGGAACTGGCAGGACACGCTAGGGACCGGCGTGCAGGCGGCCCCGGGAACTTTCACGGGCTATAGCGATACGGCCGTCTTGGACGATTCCGCCACCGGCAGCCGCAACATCACCCTGGACGGGGTCTCGCCGACACTCAGTTCATTGACGTTCAACACGCCCTCGGGCAACGGCTATTCGATCGGTCCCGGCACGGGCGGTACGCTGCAATTCAGCAGCACGGCGGGCGCGGCCACGCTGTCCGTTTTGGCCGGTAGGCATTCGATCTCCGCCGCGGTGGCTTTCGCCGGCAGTGGCGCGATCACGCTCAACCCTTCGACTCAGTTGACGGTCTCCAGCAACATCGGCGGCAGCGTGACGATCGCCAATTCAGGCACCTTCGAGCTGGCCGGCGGGACCGCGGCCTCGGTGACCCAGATCACCGGCGGCGGCGCGCTGCAGCTCGATGCGGGCAGCCAGTTGTCTCTGACGGGGTTGAATGGAGTCCTTGG
>CAZTPX010000210.1:0-14891 GCA_964615095.1 uncultured Planctomycetaceae bacterium
AGCTGACAGAAACTCCCGCATGTAAATGGAACTCAAGTTAGCGCTGTAGTACTAGAAGGAGCTGATGATGAACACGTCGGAAAACGCCGCCCAAAATGACTGGATGCAGGGAATGCTGGGAGAGTTCCTCGACGAGTCGGACCAGTTGTTGGGCCGGCTCAACGAGAATTTGCTGCGGCTTGACGCCCTGGTGCAATCCGAGGCGCCCGATGACCATCCTCCCTGTGACGAAGCGCTGCTGAACGAGATGTTCCGCTCGGCCCACAGCCTCAAAGGGTTGTCGGGCATGCTGGGACTCTCCGACATCAACAACCTCACTCACCGGTTGGAGAACGTGTTCGACGCGGCCCGCAAGGAGGGCCTGCGCGTCACCGGCGACGTGGTGGAGTTGATGTTCCAGGCGGTAGACCATCTGGACAAGCTCGTCGAGGCCCTGAAAGACCCCGCCGCCGAGCCGGTCGAGTGCGGCACGGTCATCGAGGGCATCCATCGGCTGCTGGAGTCGCACGGCGTCGAGCGGAAACAGAGTTCCCAGGCGGATGCCGAGAAAGCCCTGGCCGAACTCGCCCGCGCCGATTCCCCGCTCCCCGCTCCCCGACCCGCTGCGCAGGTACCCCGCCCGCTTCCTGTTCCCTGCTTCCCGCCCCCCGACCGCTGCGCGGCCGGAGAGGAGCAGGCGGTGGGGGCAGATGGCGACGCGCGACAGGTTGAAAACCTATCCTACCCCGCAGCGCCGCTCCCTGCTCCCTGCTCCCCCGATCCTTTCGCAGGCATCGAAGATAATTCGACCGGCGCCGACAAATACATTCCGATCTTCATCGACGATGCGGGAATGTCGCTCGACCGGCTTGCGGAGACCCTCCTTGCTATTGAAAATGGCGGTACTCAGGCGAGTCTCAAGTCACTCCTCCACGTCGCACACCAGGTTAAAGGCTCTGCTGCCACTGTGGGCCTGAACAGGCCCGCCAAGTTGGCTCATCTGATGGAGGATCTGCTCCAGAACCTGGTAAACTCTGGTGGAGTTCTGTCGTCAGAAGCCACCGACGCTTTGCTGAAGTGTACCGACAAGCTGCGGCAGTACCTCGACAACCTGAAACAGGGACGCTCCGAGCCTGACGGTTTCGGACAGGTGGCCTCTGAACTGCTGGCTTCACAGACGGTAGATCCCCCGCTCTCTCCCGGAGAGGGTCGGGGTGCGGGGACACAGGCAACGCAGCGGGGCGAACATCCCTCTCTTGGAGAGAGAGGGGAGTCGCTCGCCTCCGTCACTCCCTACCCCTCTCCCATCCCGTCGCAAGCGACAGGCGGAAGAGGAGAGCTTTCCGCCGAACTCCGACGCTGCGTGGAGGCGGCCATGCCCGCGGGGACGCCTTGCCTGATCGGCCACGTGAGATTCCAGCCACGGTTGCCCATGGCGGGGCTCAAAGGCCAACTGGTCTACAACAAGCTCGCCAATCTGGGCGAGGTATGTTACTTCGAGCCACCGCAGCAACAACTCGATGAACTCGACGTCCTGGAATACGTTTCCTTCGGCCTCGCCACGGACAAGCCGGAGGACTTCGTCCGCGAAAGCCTGAAGATCGCCGGAGTGGAAGAGTTGACGATTGAACTGCTCTCCGGCGATAAACTCGGAACGCCGGACGCATCGGCCATTTCATGTGCTGCAGAAGCCGGCGCGGCATCGACGAAGGCTGTGGGCCCTGCCCCAACCAGCATGGCACTACCGACGCCAGCGGCCAAGCAGGAGAAACCTGACCACGCCAATGGCGCAGGCGCACGAGGTCGAGGTTTCTCCGCCGACAGCGCCCGTGCGCCAACCGAGACCTTGCGCGTCGATATCGAACAACTCGACGAATTGATGAACCTTTCCGGACAACTAGTGATCAGCAAGGCCCGCTTTGCGCAGTTTGGCGACCAGCTCAAGACCCTCCGTTCGTCCAAGCGCTGGATGCAGGCGATGACGCGGCTCCTGGCCGGCCTGGGGCGATTGGGCGACGGGGACAAGGGTGACCGGGACCGCCAGTCGCCCGCCGCGGAACTGCAAACGGTGCGACGCCAGGCCAGGCGGTTCCACAATGAACTGGAGGGTGTCTTCGAGGAAATGAAGGCCCTGCAAAAGGTCCCGGACTCGATCAATGATCTGTTCGAGGCCATCCACCAGCTTGACCGCGTCAGCGATGCGGTCCAGCAAGCGGTGATGGATACGCGGATGGTGCCCATCGGCCCGTTGTTCACGCGTTTCAAGCGGGTTATTCGCGACATCACGCGGGCCAACGGGAAAGAGGTCCGCCTGGTAATCAATGGCGAGAAGACCAAGTTGGACAAGCGGATGATCGACGAGCTGGGAGATCCGCTAATCCACATGGTCCGGAACTCGGCCGATCACGGCATCGAGTTGCCCGGTGTGCGCGAGGCGGCCGGAAAACCGCGCGAGGGAACGATAACGCTCGACGCATTCCACCGCGGCAATCACGTGGTGATCCAGGTCCGGGACGACGGCGCGGGGCTGAACACCCAGCGCATTCTGCGGAAATGCCTGGAAAAGGGCCTGCTTACCGAAGCGGACGCCCAAAAGATGACGCCCCACCAGATCCAGCAGATGATCTGGGCGCCGGGGCTTAGTACGGCCGAGAAGGTTACGGAGGTTTCCGGCCGGGGAATGGGCATGGACATCGTCAAATCCAAGATCGACCTGCTCCACGGCACAGTGGACCTGCAAAGCGAACCCAGCCAGGGGACCTTGCTCTCGATCAAGCTTCCTCTCACCCTGGCCATTCAGCCCAGTCTCCTGGTAGAGATCGACGGCGATGTCTTTGCCATGCCGATGGAGTCGGTGGTCGAAATCGTCCGCGTGCCGCGCGACAACCTCTCCACCGTCCACGGGCAGCGCACGGCCTGGGTGCGTCAGCGCGCCATTTCGGTCGTTGACCTCGACCGCGTTTTCAATTGGGCTGGCCGGACGCAGTGCCGGCAGACCGACGACTCCGGCGACGTGACGATCGTGATCGTCGGCGAGACGAAGAGCGAACTAGGCCTGGAGGTCGATTGCGTGCTTGGAGAACAGGACGCCGTCATCAAATCCATCACCGAGAACTACCGCAACGTGGCGGGGATCACCGGCGCCAGTATTCTGGGCGACGGGCGGGTTTCCCTGATCCTCGATGTCACCGCGCTGATTCAGATGGCAGCCACGCGCCCTGCCGCCACATCCCCTCTCCACGACCCGCTGCGCGGGTGCCCCGGAGAGGGGCAGGGGATGAGGGCAACTGCTAGCAATCTACTGGAGGAACCAACATGACTCGGTCCAAAACGGCTCCGCACTTGAAACGCGAGCTTCTGGAACAGTTCTTCGCCTCGGCGACCCACGACGCTTCGGCGGCCATGTGCCGCTGGACCGACGGGCTGATCACTTTGACCTTCGACGAGGTCCACGAAATCGCCGTGGAAGACGCCTTCGTCGAACTGAATCTGAGCGACCAGCCTTCGACGATGGTCGTGCTCACCCTGGAGGGCGAGGTCGGCGTGCGCATGATCCTCATGTTCGACAACGACGACGCGCGGCAATTGGCCGCATCCCTGTTGGGAAAATCGGCCGGCAGCGAGTCGGCGTGGAGTCCCTTGGAAAAGTCGGCGCTGCTGGAGACGGGCAATATCCTGGGCTGCGCCTACATGAACGCCCTGGTGCGTCTGATCGACGTGGAGATGGTCCCCTCGCCGCCGTACTTCATCCAGGACTACGCGGCCAGCGTGCTCGAACAGGCCCTGCTGGCGCCTGCCATGGTCACCGACAAGGTGCTGATCTGCGAAACCGGGTTTCGGCGTGAGGGCAAACAACTTGACTGGCGCGTGGTGTTCATCCCCACTGCGGAAATGCGAAAGGCCATGGAAGAAGCGGTGTCTTAACGGGAAACAGCAGCGTAGGCCGGAACAAGCTTGCGCAGTTCCGGCATCGATCGGTAACAACGCCGGAACTGCGCAAGCTTGTTCCGGCCTACATGGCAGAAAACAGACGACAATGGCATTCAGCATGACAACCGAAACAGAGAAAGAGACGATGGTCGGCATGGGGCAGGCGTTGGCCCGGCGGGCGCCCGAGCGCCTGTGGTCGATTCTGGGGTCTTGTGTCGCCGTTGCGCTTTGCCACCCCAAACGGCAAGTGGGCGCAATGTGCCACGTGGTCCTGCCCTCGGCCGTCGGTCGCAGCGGTTCCCCGGCCAAGTTCGCCGATACGGCGGTTCCGCACATGCTCCAACTGCTCCGCGAGGCGGGAGTCCCCGCCGACGGATTGGTGGCGAAGATCGCGGGCGGCGCCAATATGCTCGGCCACTCAATGCCACTGGAAGTCGGAGCGAGCAATATCCAGTCCATTATCCGTGCCCTGCAGGCCGCCGGCATCCGCATCGCGGCCCAGGATGTCGGCGGCGGCAAAGGACGCCGCGTGACCTTCGACTGTTCCAGCGGAGAACTCCTCGTCCAGATCCTGGGGAGTCCGCCCAAGACCCTGTAATCCTCAAACTATAAACGCCACCACCGACCCTGCAGGGCACCCGCTACTCCGGGTCGATGGAGCGATGACCAGACAGCTACAACGGAGACCATAGTCATGACAAGAACGCTTCTAGTTACCGACGACGCCGTGATCATTCGGGAAATGATCAAAGACCTGGCCGCCCAGGCAAGCTGGACGGTCGTGGGCGAGGCCAGCAACGGCCAGGAAGCCATCGAGCGTTACGCCGAACTGAAGCCCGACGCCGTCACGTTGGACCTCGTCATGCCGGAATACGACGGCCTGCACGCGCTGCATGGCATCATGCAGATCAACCCCCGTGCCAAGGTCGTTGTCGTCAGCGCCCTGGAGCAGAAGACCATCCTCAAGGATGCCTTCAAAGCTGGTGCCGCAGATTTCCTGGTAAAACCGTTCAATCGGCAGACGTTGCTCGGCACGTTGGAACAGTTGGTGCCGGTCGCGGATTCTGTGAATCAGTTCGCGACTGGGCCGGCGATCGTGTAACCGCGGTTCGTGGCGGACGCAGCAGCAGTTCCCGAATGCTGCAATGGCTTTCGGACGACGACCGGCGCAACGCCAAGAATCGCGTACGCGACCCCATCGTATCGGACACCATTCGGAAATCAGCAGTGAGCACAGAAAAAGGGTGCAGGCACATGAACGCCACGGAACCGCAACCGAAATCGGAGAATGGCAGCTTGTGGAAATGCGAGGAGTTGTTCCGCCGTGTCGCCGAGACGTTTCCCGATGCAGTGGCAATGGTCGATTTCGACGGCCGCCTCCTCATGGCGAACCGGAGAACGGCCGTTTTGGCCGGCTTCGATGACGTGGACAGCCTGCTGGGCAGCGGAAAGAACGCCTTTGACCTGTTGGCGCCGGAAGATCGCGGACGCGCCAAGGACGGCTTGTGCAACTTGCGCGAAGCGGGCGTTCTGTCGAACATCGAGTACGGGGCAATCCAACAGAATGGGAGCCGCCTTACGGTCGAATTCGACGCGTCGCTCTTGAAAGATCCGTGCGGCAACCCGCGGGCATTCGTCCTGGTCATCCGCGACGTCACCGAACGCAAGCGGACCGAGGAAGAACTGCGAGGCAAGACGGCGTTCCTGGAGGCCCAGGTGAACTCGTGCCTCGATGGAATCCTGGTGGTCGACAATCAGGCAAGAGTAATTCTCATCAATCAGAGGATCAGGGACTTGTGGCAGCTTCCTCAATATATCTTCGATAATGAGAACGACGAGGTGCTCCTCCGGCACGTCGTAGGCATGACCAGATACCCTCAACAGTTCTACGAGAGGGTCATGTATCTTTATTCCCACCCGAACGAGACGAGTCGGGAGGAAATCGAGTTCAAGAATGGGATGGTTCTCGACAGATACTCGTCTCCCGTGTTTGGTGCGGACGGCAGATATTACGGGAGAATCTGGATGTTCCGCGATATCACGGACCACAAACGGGCAGAACAAGAACTGATCGAAGCGAAACAGGCCGCCGAAGCAGCAGGCCGAGCCAAGGACGAGTTCCTGGCCAACATGAGCCACGAGATCCGCACGCCCCTGAACGGCGTGATCGGCATGACCGGGCTGCTCCTGGACACGGAACTCACGCGGGAACAGCGGCAGTACGCGGAAATCGCCCGCTCCAGCGGTGAGAGCCTGTTGACGGTCATCAACGACATCCTGGACTTCTCCAAAATCGAGGCGCGGAAGCTGGACCTGGAAATGCTCGATTTTGATCTCCGCACCGGTTTGGAGAATCTGGTCGAAATGTTGGCGCCCAAGGCCGCCGAAAAAGGACTGGAACTGGTCAGCATTGTCGCCCCGGAAGTGCCTGCGGTTGTGCGGGGCGACCCCGGCCGTTTGCGGCAGATCCTCGTCAACCTGATCGGCAACGCCATCAAGTTCACGCACCGGGGCGAAGTGATCATTCGCGTCGAACTCGAGGCCGAAGACGACGGCACGGCAAGGCTGCGATTTGCGGTCGCCGACACGGGCATCGGCATACCGGCCGACCGGCTCGACGCCCTCTTTGCCCCGTTTGTGCAGGTGGACGGCTCGACGACCCGCAAGTACGGCGGCACCGGCCTGGGGCTGGCGATTACCAGGCAACTGGCCGCTCTCATGAACGGCCACGTTGGCGTTGAAAGCGAGCCGGGCAAGGGCTCGACCTTCTGGTTGACCGCCGTTTTCGAGAAGCGGCCCAACGGGCCGATTCCCGCGGACGCCTCCCTTGCCGACCTCGGCGGCGTCAACGTGCTGGTGGTCGACGATCACCCGGTAAATCGCCTGCTGGTGACCACTCTGCTGGCGTCCTGGGGCTGCCGCTTCGCCGCAGCCGAAAGCGGTGAAGTTGCGCTTGCGCAACTGGGCGAAGCCGCCCGCCGCGGCGACCCGTTCCAGATTGCGCTGATCGACATGCTGATGCCCGGCATGGATGGCGAGGAGTTGGGCCGCAGGATCAGGACTGATCCGCAGCTCGGCGCAACGCGCCTGATCATGCTGACTTCCTTGGGGCACGGGCACCATGTATTCATGGTCGGCGACGCCACGCGTTTGCAGCAACTCGGCTTCTCCGCGTGTCTGCTGAAACCGATCCGCCGCTCCGCGCTCCGCGACTGCATGGCGGCGGCCATCGGGCGCCAGAACATTTGCAGCTCGGCGCTCAGCGACGGCCATTCTCCAACAGTTCCAGCCGCGCCGTCCTGCATCACGGTGCCGCGCCGCAGCCGAGCGAGGATCCTGGTGGCCGAAGACAATCCCACCAACCAGGTCGTGGCCGTCGCCATTCTCAAGAAACTCGGCTACGGAGTCGAGGCTGTGGCCAACGGCGGTGAAGCCATCAATGCCTTGAGCGAGATTCCCTACGACCTGGTCCTGATGGACTGCCAGATGCCCGAAATCGACGGCTACGAGGTCACTCGCTGGATCCGCAGCCGCGACTCGGGCGTTCGCAACCCGGACATTCCCATCATTGCCATGACCGCCCACGCCATGAAAGGCGACCGGGAACGATGCCTGGCGGCGGGGATGAACGATTACATCTCCAAGCCGGTTCAACGCGAGGAACTGGCGGAGACTCTGGCCCGCTGGCTGGCGGAACCTGTAGGGAACGCCCTCGGTGGCGGTCCGCAGGGAGAGAGCCCCGCGCCGCCTCCGAACTCGCCGCAGTCTCAGTACTCAGTACTCAGTACTCAGCCGGCCATAGGCAACGCCCTCCGCGGCGTTCCGCATGAATCGGCCGAGCCTGCGAGTCCCTCCGGAATTCCTGAAGGGGACGCCCTCCGCGGCGTTCCGCAGGGAGAAAGCCCCGCGCCGCCTCCGAACTCCCCGCTCCCCGCTCCAAGTTCCCCGCACGCAACCGTGGCCGTCTTTGATGAACAAGAACTCCTTAGACGCCTCACGGGCGACCGGGCCCTGGGGCAAACGGTAGTCTCGGGATTCCTGGAAGACATCCCGCAGCAGGTCGCCGTGCTGAAACAGCGCCTGGGGGAAGGCGACGCACCACTCGCCGGGCGTCAGGCGCACGCCATCAAGGGCGCGGCGGCCACGGTCGGCGCCCACGCCTTGCGCGAAGTGGCTTTCGCCATCGAGCAGGCGGGCAAAGCCGGCGAATTGGAGCTGGCCACCGAACTTGCTGACCAACTCGAGAAGGAATTCGAACGTCTCAAGCTTGCCATAGAACAGTTGAACTGGACCTAACCCAACTCCCCTCGCCCTCCGGGAGAGGGGCAGGGGGTGAGGGCGGATTACTCTTGAAAATGCCAAAACCGAGGAACATCATGAAAACACTGATTGTCGAAGACGATTTCACCAGCCGCTTGTTGATGCAGGCCATCCTTGCCCCCTACGGAGAGTGCCACATTGCCGTCAATGGCCGCGAGGCGATCCAGGCCTTTCGCCTGGCAAGGGCCCAAGGGCATCCCTACGACCTCGTCTGCCTGGACATCATGATGCCGGAGATGGACGGCCACGCGGTGCTCAAAGCGATCCGCGCCGCGGAAGAGGCGGAAGGGCTCCTCATCGGCGACGGCGCAAAGGTGATCATGACGACCGCACTCATGGACAAGAGCAACGTCTTCAACGCCTTCCGGGAAATGTGCGACGGCTACCTGACCAAGCCCATCGACAAAGCCAAGCTGCTGAGGCTGCTCGCATCGCTGGCGCTTAGTGGCTGATGTGCCTAATGGGACGCCGTGCGCGTGGGCTTGACACTCGCCACCTTTTCCCGTTCCAAGATCCCGAGCACGCCCTGTAACTGCTGTCGCAATTCCTTCAGGCGTTTGGACTTGAAAACGTGTTTGGTCTCTTCCAGGGCCTGAATGGTCTCACGCAGGGCGTTTTCGATCATTTCCGACTTGCCCAGCAGTCCTTCGACCCCTTCCGGTTGCACCGCATTGTCGGCTACGGCCAGGAATCTCACCACGCGCCCCTGATCGATGATCGCCTTGGCAACCATCTCGAAGGTCAATGCCAACAGCGATCTTGCCGGCGCCGTCACGTCCGTAGTGAGCGGTTTCCGAAGCAATTCCTGCAACTTCCCTACGTCGTCGTGCCAATCTGTCAGTCGCTTTTGCAGATCGGTTACTGCCCGGTACAGACGACTCCTGGCAGCCGCCGCCTTGGTGTGAGCCAGCAATTCGTCCATGTCCACGGGCTTGATCAGGTACGCCACGACCGCGTGTTCCACCGCGCGGGCCGCCGTCTCGATCGCCGGGTAGCCGGTCACCAGAATGATCGGCAACCCGTGGGCAAGTTCGTTGACTTTCAGCACGATTTCCAATTCTGCGTTGCCCGGCATCTTGATGTCGGAGATCAGCACGTCGTAGGTTTCCGCCGCAAGCATCCGCGCGGCTTCCGCCGCATCGCTCGCGCAGTCGACGGCATAGCCCGCCTTGCGCAACAACTCCGCCGTCGTATCGCGAAACAAGTCTTCATCGTCGGCGAGCAAAACGCTACCGGATGTGTTCATAAAACCACTCCCTTAATCCTGGCCAGCGGCAGGCGCACACGAAAGACCGTGCCCATTCCCGCCTTCGATTCATATTCTAGTCTCCCGCCTAACAACTCCGCAAGTTGCTTTGCCGTCGAAAGCCCGAGGCCCAGCCCGCCCTCGTTGCCTTTCCCGGTCTTCGTACTGAAGAAGGGTTCGAAGATCCGGTCCCGCAAGTCGTCGGGAATACCGCCTCCCTCGTCGGAAATACTCAGGACCAATGCCTGGCTGTCCGCCGCCAGGCCGATCCGCACCACACCATCCGGCGGCGAGGCCTCGATGGCGTTTGTGACCAACGCGAAGAGGATCTGCCGCAACGATCCCTCGGGAACGTAGGCGCGGATCGCCGGCGCCGGAGATGCGATCTCCACGCGTGCCGCATACTGCCGGCAGAGTGGCTCCAGCATCATGACGACCTCGCGAACGGTCTCATCGATCTGCACGTCGGCTTCCCGTTCTTGATTGGGGCGATGCAGATCGTACATCAGCCGAATGATCCGCGCAACGCGTTGGATTTCCTGCTCGGTGCGTTCCACAAAGCAGTACTCCGGACAGTCCTTGGGGACTGCATTCCGGAAGAGGCGAAAGGCGTTGGCGATGCCTGCCAGCGGGTTGTCGATTTCGTGGGCGATCCGCGCGGCCATCCGCCCGGTGACGGCCAGTTTCTCCGCCTCCGCCCGTTCCTTCTCGCTCTGCAGCAGGGCCTCTTCGGCCCGCTTCTGCTCGGTAATGTCGAGGCCTTCTGCGATAAGATACGGAACATGGCCGTTTTCAACCACGGCCGGCCTGATCGAGACATCGATGTGACGGAGCATTCCGTCAGGCCCCGGCCGGACCAACTCAAAACCCGCACAGTGCCCTGCCGCAGCAGTTTCCACGGCGGTGCGGAATTTCCCGGGCAATCCTGGGGAATGCGTTGCCCAGGGCGTCTCCCAAAACGGCTTCCCACACACATCGGATTCCGTCGCGCAGATGAAATCCAGCGCCGGGCGGTTGACCATGACGAGTGTCCCGTCCGTCGCCAGAATGGCAATGAAATGGCTTGCCTGGTCGAAGGCCGCGCGGAGCTTCGCTTCGTTCTCGCGCTGACGTTCTGCCACCTGTTTGCGGTCGGTAGCATACGTGATCGCCCGAGCCATGAACCGTCCATCCGCCTGCCCCTTGACCAGGCAGTCCTCTGCGCCACAGTGGACGGCCTCCACCACAATCTGCTCGTCAGCGGAGTCCGTGAAGACGAGAATCGGCATGGCCGGCAGGGCGGCACAAAGCTGCCTGATGGTATCCAGCCCGCGTGAGTCCGGCAAGAACGGATCCAGCAGGACCGCGTCGAAATCTTCGCCTGCGGTCTTCTCCAGGGCATCCCGCAAAGAACCTGTGCGACTGAGGTCGAACTGTCCCCGGGCGTCCCGCATCAGCATTTCCTCGATCATGAGGGCGTCCAAACCGTTGTCTTCAACGAGCAGGATTCTCTTAGGGCTGCGTAGGGACATTGCGCTTCCTCCTAGGGCACGAACGATCTTTCGCTTAGGCGTCGTCGTCTTGCCTCTCCACGATGGGTACCACGACCTGGACTAAGGTGCCACAAGTCGGCGTGCTCTCGATGGTCAACCGGCCGCCGAGGAGCCGCACCCTCTGCCGAATGCCCTCCAAGCCAAAGTGCCCCTTCCCCACCGTCTCCGGGTCGAACCCGATCCCGCTGTCCCGCACTTCCAACCGCACATCATGACCCTCCTGGGCCAACGTGACTGTCGCTTTCTTGCTCTGACTGTGCTTACAGGCATTAGTCAATGCCTCTTGGGCAATGCGGTAAAGGGCGTTCTCCAAGATCGACGGCAGTCGGCCAAACAGGACGCTGCAATGGAATTCGATCTTCGGACCGCAACGTCGGCGTTGTTCGTTAACGAGTTCTGAAATCGCCGTCGCGATCCCATCTTCGTCAATAACGGGCGGGCGCACTTCGCTGATCAGGCGGCGTGACTCGGCGTGTGCCTGACCCACAAGTTCCCTGGCAGTCTCGTAGGCTTTGTTCCCTTCGCCAGGAGAGTTGTTTTCGAGGCCGTCGTGAATCTGAAATTGCATCAGCGCAGCGGCAAGATACTGGGCTAGTCCGTCGTGAATCTCGTAGGAGATAATCTGCCGTTCGTGGTCGCTGGCCTCGAGCATTCTCCAGAGCGATTGCCGCTCCCGCTGCAAAGCCTCTTGGGCCTTGTGTCGTTCTGTAATGTCCCGAAGCACGGCCACCAGTGCGTGCGGTTGTCCAATCCCGTCCTTGACCAGGGCAGTAGATATTTCTCCGGGGAACGCTGTGCCATCCTTCTGCAGGAACGAATATTCAATATCCCTCGTGACGCCTTGTTCCGCGGTACGACGCAAATTGGCGAGAAACCTCTGGCGGTCCTCCGTGGCGACGAATTCGACGGACTCTTTCCCAAGCAGATCCTCGATCCTCTGCGTGCCGTACATTTGCAGCACTCGCTGAGAGGCAAACGTAATGCAGCCTTTCAAGTCCGCCATGACCACCCCATCGGGCGATGTCTCCACGAGCGTTCTGTATTGCTCCTCGCTCTGCCGTCGTAGCGCCTCCTCGCCCCGCTTTCGCTCGGTGATGTCCAAGATCTGGGTGATGAAATGATCGGGCTTCCCGTCGGCATCACAGATCAGGTGCGAGCTGACTTCGCCCCAGATGACCCGGCCGCTCTTGTGGAGATATCGTTTTTCGAGGCGCTGGATGCGAGGCCCTGTTTCCGATGCCTGACGGACCGCCACGGCGCTTACTTCACAGTCCTCTGGGTGGGTGATGGACAGGATGGTCTTGCCTACCAGTTCGCGCTCCGCATAACCAAGGAAATCGCAAAAGGCCTGGTTCACTTGCATGAATTGGCCGCTGGGTGTCACGACCACTGTCCCAACCGAGGAATCCTGAAAAAGGCTGCGAAAACGCCTTTCGCTCTGCTGCAAGGCTGTCTCCGTTTGCTTCCGCTCCTCGATGAGTTGCTGCTTGGTTCTGACCTGACTTCTCATCGCAGGCCCTCCCGTTGTTTGATTACGCGTAACTCCAATGAGTGCAAAGCACGTGCCATAGGCTGTGGACCAGTCACGATCAAGGCTCTTGATTACCATATTCTTGGGCAACGGCTGGCTGCGAGGTCCGACTACATGGCGGCCAGTGTTAGCCACTCAAACAGCGATGATTTTCACTTGACAGCGTTGCCGAACTGGTGCCAGCAAGATTATAATCGATTATAATTGTGTTAGGGCAGCCAGAGGTGGATTCAAGGCCCGCAGCATCCTACGCTCCCCTGTTGGTGTAACGGACCTTGTTCAGCCTTACCCCAGGAATGTCTCATAGACATCCCACCCTTTTATGGGGGCTTCGCGGAAATAGACCTGATTCTTAGGGGCAGCAACCGCAGAAGGAGGACGACGATGTCATCGATTATCAGAGTTATCCGCGCGCGCGACTTGATCAAAGCGAACCCCGAGGGACCGTTTGACGTAGAAAAGTATAAGCAACTGCTCATGGATATTGCGTCAGCCGCCGCCCCACTGGGCGACTATGAAATACTCCTTGATACCCGCAAGGCGCATGTGGATATATCGAAAGCCGACCTTTTCTTTCTGGCGTCTGAGCTCTGCAAACGTCCTGATATGTTCGCTCGCAAAACGGCCGTTCTTTGTCCGCTGGAACGATTTGACCATGCCGGGTTCTTCGCGCTCTGCGCCGAAAACCGTGGATGCCAAGTCAAGGCATTCACCTCTTTCGAAGATGCCATCGAATGGCTGACTGCGGATCGGACCGAACCGGGCACCTAAGGAGCGATTGGAGAGGAATGGCGAGTTTCATGCCAAGTCACGACAATGTCCTTGCGCTGGGTTTCGCGCAGAGGACGATAGCGATCAACCGCAGCGCGCTCTACAACAACCGGCACAGTCGCTCAAGCGCGAGCAGATTTAGGGCATTCCAGCGCGTGTGGGTTGCAAGGTACACCTTGCTGAGATTTCCCCGGTAGCGGTGTTTAAAGTCGGCATGACCGCGAAAACTGTAAATCCACAGATCGCCGTACCGGTACAGCCATTGAAAGAGTTTTTTCATCCGCCAGGATTCGCGAAATCCGGAATCCTCTACCTGATAGAAGGGGAGCAGCCCGAGCCGCAACGTCTGCATCCCCTCGCCGCGGAATAGTTCGATTGCGAACTTGGTAATGGCTTCCTCCGCCCCTGTGGGAGCGTCCGCGGCGCGACGTTTGACGGCGGGCGAGTATCCTATCACTTTCCCTTTCTGGCAGATTGGGTCGAAGACCACGAATGACACGATCCAGCCTTCCGGGTCCCGCAAGTAAAACTTGCGGGCCTCCGGTTCGTCGCCGAACGCAAGCGGACGGACGAGAAAACGGGCTTCGTGTTTGACGGTCTTCGTCGCCAGCCAAGCGGAGCACAGCGCTTCAAGTTCAGTTCGATCGCCGTCCGCGACATTGCGCTCCTCGATCGTGTAGCCCTCGCGCTGGATCTTGTGGGCGGCCTGGCGGAACTTGCTCTTCTTCGGCCCCGCAAAATCGTACGTGGGCAAGTCCTCCGACAAATCTGCCGAGCCGGCAAGAATGGGTATGACGGGTACCTTAGAACGGCTACGCTAGGCGCCGCCTGTGCCACCCGAACATCGTTGAACTCGGCACTTGGATCTGAGTTCACGTATACGGCAAGAATCGTGCCAAACTGCCCAAACGGAATATTCGGTCGCTTGCAGCGTGCAAAGAGGAAAGGAACATCAGCGACTTGCGAGCGGCCGCAAATCACGTTATGTCATCGTGCTGGGCCTCGCGCAGACGACGATAGAGGGTCGCGCCGCCGATGCCGAGGATCTTCGCCGCCTCCCTGCGGTTCCCATCAAAATGAAAAGTCCAGACTCTCAATATGATACCATATTGTGCTGTCACCGGCGAAAATGGGAGGTGGCAGACTGTCGCGGCCGAACAACCGGACGCAGTTGACGTTACCTCCCGCCGGGCGGCCAGAAAAATGGTATAATCGTCTTCAAGTCGGCGACTTTGAACGCCCGGAATCGAGGCAAATGATCGACCAGAGTCTCTCCAAAAGAAGCGGTCCTTTCGACGGGCCGGCAATTGCCACTTCCGATGTGTGCCGGGCCTTGCTGGCCGTTTCGGAAGCGATTGTCTTGTACCGCGATTTGTCCGCGCTGTTCCCCGAGTTGGCCGGCCGGCTCCATCAGGTGGTGCAGTTCGATGGCCTTGCCTTGGTCCTGCACGAGGCAGCGAGCAACACCATGCGCCTGCACATCCTGGAGACCTCCGAACCCATCCCGCACCAACCCGTGCTGGTTTTTCCTGTTGAAGACGACCCGGGGGGGTTGGTGTGGCAGGACCAGCAACCGCTTATC
>CAZTPX010000211.1:0-14706 GCA_964615095.1 uncultured Planctomycetaceae bacterium
CGGCAGTTGCTATGATGTGCGACCTGATATCGCCTTCATCAAGCACCGGAGTCTCACCGTCGCGTATTTCGATAAGACGCGCCAAATAATCCCTACGGCACTGCTCATCGGAAAACGCATCCTCGGCAGGCCATGCAACATTCCATTCGGTAGCCATCTTCTCCGTCGCGATCGCGCGCAGGCACACGTCTAGCCACGTCCAGGCAAGGCTAAATGCGAATTCGTGAACACTGCGCCCCGTAGCAATCCGAAGTCGATCGTCGCCGTTCGCGAACTGCCATTGCGGCATTTCTCGGCCAACCCCCGCAAATTCAGCGGCCACCCGCTTCACACACCGATCGGCGCGAGCCAGACGCAGACGAGCGACTAGGATCAAGCCGACGGCGCACTCGCAACAGGCCGAGAACTCCTTTAAGAACTCCGCGTCTTCGTCGTTTTCGCAGTTGTCGATAAGTTCAAAAATCCGCTGAACCGCGCCGAAAGCAAAGTCAAACCACTTCCAAGCCCAGCGCGCGGCAAAGTGCGCACGGCGTAGGGATGGCGGCACTTGTTCCAGCCAGGAATTATCTTGACTTGCCACTTGTCACCTGCCTTTCCTGGGTCCGGCCAGAGAAATCAGGCATTCAGAGCTACGATCGATCATTCGTCTACCTTTCGCAATTGTACGGTTCTGCTTGCCACGGTACGAAATGGTAGAAGATTTCTCAGAGAATATCGGGGGATAAGTAGGGTACTTCATGGGGACTGTCGCCGGCTACTCCGGGGACACTTTGGGGACAGTTTCGTCCGGCATGATCGCACCCTCCGGCGGCGCGTCTGGGCGAAAGAAACCGATACGACTTTTGTGCTCGACAAGTCCCATGGCCCGGAGTTCCTTGATGCCGCCTTCCCGGTAAAGGACCGTTCCTTCGCCTTTACAGATCAAGTCCGCCAGGGCCTGTTTCTTGAGCGCCTGGCCAGCCAGCGCGGCGAGAATCGCCTTTTGCAGAGGCGTTGGAATGAAAATGACATCGGCGCCCCGTCCGTCCTCTTCACTCGCAGATGCTGGCCCCGAATCGTTGCCACCCTCCTGCGGTTCCGTGTTCTCCTCTTGTATGGTGTTCGGATGCGATGTCGACATTTCCTCCAGTTCCGTCGCCGCGGTTGTCGCTCGCCACTCGTGGATCTCCTCAATTAGGTTTTCACTAACATTGTTTGCCCGAACCAGGACGTCGTCGCGGTCCTGCTGAAGTTCCTCCTCTCGAAACCACTCCCATTCCCGCTTGAGCCGGATGTATTGAGCCGGATCGTCGACAACGAGGTCCGCCACACAGGCCATATCGAAGATACCGCCTCGTTCGTGGATCTCCCTGGCCAGCAAACTCGCGAGGATTTCGAGTTCACGCGCGTTCAAGCTGTCCACGTAGTTAAACACTTGTCCTTCGCCACCGCCGAAGTCGGCGAGCAAATAGGCACCCTGCGGCATTCTTCGGCGCGCGAGGCGAATGTGATCGGCATACTTACTGGCCCAAACATGCAGTTCATGGGTGTGGTGGTAGAACGGATCGCCTGGGCCGCCCTCAAGATAGGAATGCCAGAACTCGGAGAAATGCGCGAATTCAGCCAGATTCTCCCGGGCACTGGGCTCGACCCGGAACTCGTAGCCGACATCGGGAACGTCTTCGTCGAACCCCCAGTGCTTTTCCATGATCTCGCACAAAGCATCCATCTCAGCCTTCGCCAAATCTTCGGCGAAGTAGCAGGGATGATACATCTTGGCAGTCGGATCGGTGATATCGCGATACGACAAGAATCGAGCTTCAGCCACAAGACACCTACCTTTCGGGCCGGCCGGCCGGCGGCTGTGGCGGTAGGTTGCCACGGCCGTCGGCCAAACCGTTCGACGGGGATCAGCCGTCTGCCCATTCTCTCGATATTTTAACCTATCTTCCGCATGATTTCAGCGGCCATCGCCATATCTCGTTCGGCGTAGACTTGGGTCACGTCTGCCTTGGCGTGTCCCAGGATCACCTGGGCGGCCTCCAGGCCGAATAAGCGGCGGACTTCCGTTCCAGCGGCGTGCCGCAGTTGATTGGGGCTCCAGCAGTTTTTCGCCCGCCACTCGGCCGCCAGTCCTTGCAACCGTTTCCGTTCCCGTTCCGCATTCTCGATCGCCTCTTGCCGTTCCTTGGTGGGCAGTTTGACCAATCGCTCCAGCTCTCGCGGCGAAAGCTTGCCGGGGACGCTGCGGAGGTTCTTCGGCATTCCGAAGGCCTGCTCGCAGCCCCGCTGCACGGCACGGTTGTAGGCGTCCTTGGTGAAGTGGTCTTGCGGCCGCCGCTTGGGCCGGGACGTGCGATTCGTGCCCGGCCGATTGCCACAAGAGAGGGGGGTCTTGCGTGCCGCGTGCCGCCGTTCTCGTCGCTGCTGCTCCGATTCGGCGGCGGAAAAACAATAACTCTCCGCCGCCCTCAGCAGGTAGGGGAGCAAGAGAGTTTGGGCCTTGGGACCGATGAAGATCACGCGGTCTCGTCCGTGATGTTCGGTTTTGTGGCTGGCGGGACGGTAGACCCAGATGTCGGTCGAGCGGTCCAGGTCCATGGGCCGCAACTGGCAGACCTCGCCGGGGCGGCAGCCGGTCATGCGTTGGAAGCGGATCATGTCGGCCACGACCTGCGAGAGGTGGGGTAGGGTTTTTTCCAACACGTCCTCGGCAACCGGGCGGATCGGTTGTCGTTCGCGGGCGACCGTGCGGCCCATCCGCAGCCCGGGGACCGCAGTCAGGGCACGGTAGATCGTTTCGGGGACCGTTTCCTGGGAGACGCCCCACTTGAAGATCCGCCGGATGATGTCGATGAGACAGTTCACGTAGACGCGGCTCAGCCCGGCTTCGGCCAGCCGGCGCTGTAGGGCTGCGAGCGACAAGGGGCCGAAGTCCCGCACGAGGGTCAGCCCGTAGATCGTCCGCAGGTGGCGGACTGCCACCAGGATACTGTGGATCGTGCCGGTGACTTTGCCGTCCTTGCGGTAGTAGCCCTCAGCGAACCGCAAATAGGCGCGAGCCAACTCGGCGATGGTCAAACCGCCGTCGCCAGAGGGCAGGATGCGGCCGGAGGCCAACCACTCGCCGACGAGACGTTCGTATTCGGCGCGACTGGCCGCCGAGTTCCAGGGGCCAAGGTAGTGGTCCTTGCCGTTGAGGGTGACCACGGCTTGGCCTGTGGGTTTGTGGTGACGGTACTTGGGGACGCGCGTACTGCGCGCAAAAGAAGCCGAACGGGGCATGTGCAACCTTCCTTTCAGTTGAAATCCGGTAGACTACCGGATTTCCTCGGAAAAACAGGCTGCACTGCCGACCGCCGGCAGGTAACTTAACTCTAAGTTTCAGCGTAACTTACAACTAGTGGGCGTTACAAGATTCGAACTTGTGACCTCTACGGTGTGAGCATAGCGCTCTAACCAACTGAGCTAAACGCCCCACTGAAGAATTATCGGCAGGCGGCCCGGCGAACTCTACACGCGGGGAGGCTCCGCGACCGGTGCCACGGCGGTTGGCTCGGCCGGCGGCGGCTCGAACTTGGGCGCCGTGGCTTCCTCATACGCCACGTCCTCCGCCTTTTCCATGCTCCGGCTCACCGAATACTTAGCATCCAAGGCCACAGACTCGATCTCGCTGCGAATCCCCTGCATGCTCTTCTTCAACTGCATCAACTGCTTGCCAAGCGATGCGGCAACTTCCGGCAAACGCTCACCATACAATAAGACGCCAATAACTGCAAGTATCAAAATCCCCTGGACGCCCAAGAAATCGAAAGCTAACGGCAAACGCATCACGAACACCTAACGCCTTGAGTTAGCTCTTGACGGTTTGATCGTCCAGCTTCTTGGCCGGCTCGGTTTTCCCTACAGCATCATCAGCGGGAATGCCCTCCATCCCCTTCTTGAACTCGGTTACGCCCTGCCCGAGCGACCGCATTACGCCCGGAAGACGATTGCCGAATAACAACAATGCGATAACCGCAACGATCAGCATGTCATAGGATGACCAGATGGCGAAGAGTGACATAATCAGCGTATCCGTGGCAGGTGGGAACAAGCAAGGCCCTTCCCCCTAACTTGGGAAAAGGCGGAAGGGACGAACTACATCTATTCTACCCTCCCGGCCACTGCTGTCAAAGGGTTTAGTTAACGGCGGTTTTTTTGTGTGGAAGCCCGACGTGCAAAGCCAGGAATGGACGCGGAAACGCAGAGTAACCGATTCCTCGCTGACCCGCAAGCGGGTGCCCGGTTGGTTTTCGATTGTTGTCCTCGGCTGCGAACTTTGCAATTGGACGCCATTCGAGAAGTCTCCCATCTCCACGACCCGCAAGCGGGTACCCCGGAGAGGGACAGGGGGGCGAGGGTTTACGCGGCAGTGTCGCCTGAAAATGGCCGTTTCGCTATAGATTGCCCTCACTTTAACCCTCTCCGGGGTACCCGCGCAGCGGGTCGTGGAGAGAGGACATGTTGCGGAAGCTATCCGGATAGCCTCTAAGCGAATTGTGACGTTGCACCCACACTAGTGGTGTTGCGGCTTGTTTCCAAACACTGGCAGGAAGCGGTAGTAAACCTCGAGGCACATGGCACCCAGGGCTGTGCTATAAATCCGGCCTCCATAGCCGCCCCAAACCGAATCGGGATTCCACGAGCCGGCCAGCGGACCCTCCTTGTTCTGCAAACCCACCAATTCCGTGGCGACCGCCGTATTCCAGCGTTGCCACCCTTCCCCGCCGAATTGATACATGACTAGCGTGCCATAGTACCAGTAATAGAAGTTCGACGGCCCTGTGCCAGGCGGGGCTCCGAGCAGGTAACTGGCCGCTTCATCGCACGCCGGGTGATCGCGGGCAATACCCAGGAACTGCCAGCAAAGCATGGCCTCGGCGGTCATGGTGCGGCTGGGGGCTTCCAGCGGTCGGTAGGATGCCAGGCCGCCGTTGCCGCGGGCGGCGATCGATTGCAGATAGCGGATGATGCCTTGCCGGGTCGTTTCGGGCATAGGAATTCCCGCCGTTTGGGCACTCTTGAGCGACATGAATTGCCAGCCAAGTTGGCTCGTATCGCCCGCGTCTCGGGGCTTATATCGCCAGCCGCCCCCGTAAGGATCTTGCGCGGCGATGGTGTAAGCGATGGCCCGGCGAACGGGTTGGTCCAACCGCGGTTCGCCGGTCATGCCGTATGCCTCGCTCATGGCGAAAGTGGCAATCGCATGGCAGTACATAGCCGCATAACGGTCTGCGGCGCCGGAGAAGCAGCCCTGCGAGTCCTGGGATTGAAGGAGGAAATTTAGGCCGCGACGGACATTTTCCGAGTAGGGGCCGCGGAGATGGGTGTTACCGGAGCCGAGCATCGCCAGCAAGGCCAGGCCGGTCATGCCCGTGTCGGCATCGGCACCGGCGTTGGGACGGCTGCGGCCATCTGGGGCGGTCTCGCGGCCGGCCCCGTTTCGGCGGGCTTCCCAGCGGCCGTCTTGTGCCTGATTTTCGGCCAGCCATCGCAGAGCGGCCTGTACGGCGGCCTCCGTTTCTTTGCTGCCACCACCCGCCAGGACCGCGCCGAGGTGGTCGCCGGCGACGCGGAGCTTATAGGTCTCGGGAAGCGAACTGGTACCGACAGCCAGGGCTGCGGCATCGCCAGCGAATGCTGCGGCGGAAGGAGCGGAAGTTGCGGCGGTGGCCGGCGCGATGGCCTGCATGGTTGGAACTGGTGTCACGGCTACCGCAGGAGGATCAGAGGTCAGGCCGGCGGCCGCCTTTTCCACGTCGGCCAAGCGGGCCGGGCTGAGATCTTTCAGGTACTTTTCCGTGGTTTCCGCCAACTGCCACCCCGCGGTGGCTGCCGCGGCCGCCAGTGGGGCTAGCGCCGCCTGGTTTACTGCCATCGCCGCGGGCTTTACTTCCTGCGGCTTGGCAACCGTTTCCGAAGGCGATGGTATCTTGACGGCCGACGGTGTTTCCGGCTTCTTGACCGCCGGGCGATCTTGGTCGGCGGCAATTGCCGTCAGCGGCGGGTGCTTGGCGTCGGGAGAGCCAGCCGCCGGATCGGAACCGTCGGCATCACCGTGTTCCGCCCCCGGTGGGCCGTCGACCAGCGCGATGCGGACGACCTGTTCCCGCGGCGCAGGGCGGTAGCTGGCAATCTCGACCGTCGCGGCATAGCCGGTCAGCAGGGCATGGGCAAGAAAGGAGAACACTACGCACTTCTCCAGCGAACGACTGCGCCGCCAACGCGTCCAAAGGACCATAATCAGGGTGATGGAAAAGACGGTTGCCCCGGCCAGCAGCAGCACCATGAAGCGGTCGAGGCTGCAAAACAGGGTCCAGAGGCGGTCGATTTGCAAAACGCCCATTGTAGCCGGCACACGCCGTGTGCCGTCTCCCAGCGACACGCGGAGCGTGCCGGATACATTATTTCCGCGTCGTTGTAAGTCGCACCGAGACCGCCAGGTCGTTGACGCCGGCCTGTTTGCAGGCGTTCAACACGTCGGCCACCTGTTGGAGTTCACCGTGACCATCGCCGCGCACCAACACGCCCAGGTACTTGGCCTGACCGCGGGCCGCAACCAGCCGGGCAGTCAGTTCCGGCAGAGTAACCGAGGCCTGGTCGAGCGTAATCGTGCCGTCGCGATAGACATTGATCGTCTTTTGCTGGGCAGCCCCCGCCAGTTTGCTTTGGTCGGTCACCTGCGGCACCTGCAAGTCGATCTGCCGTTCGTCGTCCAGAAACTTGGTGTTGAGGACGAAGAAGATGATCAGCAGGAACATGACGTCCAACATGGCCGTCAGGTTCAGCACGGGCTGGTCATCAGGATGGGTTTTCAGAGGCATGGTTACGCAGCTTCCCGCGTGGGGGGCCGTCTTGTCTTGCTCTGCTTCAGCGGTCTGTTCTGTAGTTCTTCGGCCGAAATCAGGTTCACCATTTCCTGCGAGGCCGCGTCGATGTCCATGATCAGCCGGTCGACGCGGCTGAGGAAAACGACGTAGAAGATCGAGGCGGGAATGGCCACAGCTAGGCCCCCGGCCGTATTCAAGAGGGCCTTGGCGATGCCGCCGGCCAGCAGTTCGGCCCTGCCCAGAGCATCGTGGGAAGCGATGGCGTTGAAAGTTTGGATCATTCCCAGCACAGTGCCCATCAGACCCAGGAGCGGTCCGACGTTGGCAATCCCGTAAAACACGCGGAGATAGCGGCGGAGCTGGTTGGCCACGCGTTCGCCGTTGTCGATGGCCGCCTGTTCCACCTCAACACTCGGCCGGCCCCACTTGCGGACCGCACCGGCAAAAACCTGTGCGATCGGGCTGCCGTTCTGTTCGCAAAGTTCCAGGGCCTGGGTACGGTCAATCTCGCCGTTGCCAATCTGTTCCAGCATGCGGGTGACGAAGGGCTTGGGAATCACGCGGCTGCGGCGGAGGCTGATCACCCGCTCCAATACAAAGGTGATGATCAGCAGCGAACAGCCGGCCAGGGCAATCATCAGCGGCCCGCCATCGATGAGCACCTTGACCAGGTTGCGGGTGGATATGGGGGCTGGGGCAGGAGGCGCGGCGTTGGCGGCCACCTGTGCGGGCGCTCCCGGATCGGGATTCTCCACGGCGCGGACGACGCTCGTCCCCAAGAGGACCAGCGCCACCGCTACGAAGACTCCGACTTTATATCGGGACCCCGAAGAGTTCATCTGGATTACCGATCTTAACCGAGTTGCAACGACTTTTGTCGCAGAGGCGCCTTGCCTGCGACTTTCCCTTTATCATTTTCGTATTCCAGGCGTGTCGGCGGTGAGGGAAAACGCCCCGGATAAAACGACAAACCCCAGGTGTCGCGATCCGGCCGGTTCGCGATGCCTGGGGTTGCGTCCCCTGACTCTGTTCCCGCAGAAATGTTATTTGGGCGGAGGATTCGGGTAGCCCGTACCCGGTCCGGGATTTACGTTACCCACCATGTGCAGGTGGTCGTGGTCGATATAGATGACTTCCTGGCAATCCTCGTCGGTGGTGGTGTAGGGAACCGGCCAGCCGACGTGCGTGACCTCGGTGAAGTAGACCGTACACTTGAAGTGGACGTGGTGGACCTGTACGGGACCGACTAGCGGCATTACGCGCGGCGGGTCGACGCTGTCCTGGATCGGCTCGCAGATGATGCGCACCTTGTTGCGTTGCACTTCGTGCAATAGGGGAATGCCACCCTGGACGGGGCGGGCCCTCTCCAACTTCCGCATGACTTCGTCTTCCGACGGCGCGTCGAAGCCGATTTCCGGCGCCCCGGCCTGGAACGGACCGAGGATCGGCACGCGATCATAGTGCTTGTGGTTCCAGAACGCGTCTTCTTCCTTCTTCTGGAAGTAGGGTGAAACAGGAATCGGATACCCTAGAGCACCCAAGTTCGGGCCAAAAATGACCGGTGTACAACCAGTCGACGACAGAAGCACGGCTGCCAACAGGATTCCGGCCGCAATGAACGAAGTTTTCTTGCCCATCGGTGGGTCCTCGCCAAAATGTGAACGGTGACACTTTCTATATCGTGTCAAACTCTACGGAACTTGCAGATTTTTCCGGTTGTAACGAAAGTAGCGAGAATTCAGGCAAGAAATCGACGAGAACCTACGTCCTTCGGGTGGATGCATCAAATTTATTTCGGATTGCAGCATCCGGATTTCGAATTCTTTCCACGGCCGGTATACTGGGGTTTTCCGGGTCATCCTTTCCAAGGTTTTTCGCATGTCCACTGTCACTCCTCTGAATCTGGCTGAGTTCATCCGTGCTATTCCCGATTTTCCCAAGCCGGGAATTCTCTTCCGCGACATTACTCCACTCCTCCAGTCGCCGGCCGCATTCCAGGAAACAATCCGGCAGTTGGCCGAACCGTTTCGCGGGCAGGGCATTCACCTGATTGCCGCGGCGGAAGCCCGCGGATTCATCTTTGCCGCCCCGCTGGCCCTGGAAATCAACGCCGGCTTGATTCCCATCCGCAAGCCGGGGAAACTGCCGGGCAAGACGCTCACGCACACCTACGAACTGGAATATGGCACCGATACTTTGCAGGTCCACGCCGACGCTATTATCTGTCCGGGTTGCAAGGTTTTGATGGTCGACGACCTCTTGGCCACCGGCGGTACGATCGCCGCCTGCTGCACGATGATCGAGCAGGCTGGCGGAGTCGTGGCGGGCTGCGCCTTTGTGATCGAACTTGTCGGCCTTCAAGGCCGGCAGCGGATCGCGAACTACCCAACGGTCAGTCTGATACGGTACTAAGCTCAGCGCATTGGTAGCTCGGCTACGGTTGCTGGCCCCCAAGCCGAATCCAGGACGGTACCGGGCGAATGAAACTGTCGGCGGACATAGGCCAAGGCCACGCTTGCCGCAAATCCGGGCGAATAGGCCGCAGACGTGATCTGCCCAACCGCTTGGCCGCCGTGCGCCAATTCGCCGCCCGCAGGCGGAATGTCGGCGGTCTGGAAACGAATTCCCGAGAGGATCTTGTTGACCGCGCCGCGGCTATCGATGCGGGCAACGATCTCCTGTCCCAAGTAACAACCTTTGGTCAGCGAAATGGCCTTGTCGTTTCGTCCCACCTCCTGGGGAAGGGTTTTCTCGCTGATATCCAACCCGATGACAGGAAACCCCTCTTCGACGCGAACGGTTTCCAGCGCCCGCATGCCGCAGGCCGTTGCGCCCCCTTGCCGCAGTTCGCGCCATAGTGGCCCGATGTCGGCTGTTCCCCCGGCAAGTTGGAAGCTCTGGAATCCACGTTCTTGCATGCGGCGAATCATCAGAAGGCGGCCGTTCCACTCGGCGCTCAAAGTGGACAGATACTCATTTTCGCCCGGCCTGTCCACCGCCGCCAGACGTCGCAGGATGTCGGCCGAATTCGGCCCAGCGAGGATCAACTCTCCCCACTGCGAACTGCGATCGTGGAGTTGCACATCCTCGCGGATCAGATAGTAGTCCAGATGGCGGCAGAGGTCCGGCCCCTGCCCGGCCGCCGTGTGCAAGACCAGTGACTCGGGCCCGGCATAAACCAGCACATGAAAAAGAACTCGGCCGTTGGCGTCGGCAAGGAAGGTCTCGCATCCCTGGCCTGGCTGGATCTGATCGAGTTTGTTGGTGCAAAGCCGGTTGAGGAATTCGGCCCTTTGGCCGCCGGTGATTTCCACCTGGGCGACACTTGGCGGTCGGAAGAGCCCCGTCCCCCGGCGAAAAGCCCAATATTCGGCTTCCCAGTTACCAAAATCGGCCGCCACCGGTCCCCAGCGGGAATCTTGCAGAACGGCCCCGTCCTGGCAAAGAATGTCTACGATTTCACATGCTATTTCCATGGCAATGCCGCCTTTCGTTCCCTACAGGTTGACAAAAATGAATATGGGCTAATAATTGATTGATATTGACATATTTGCTTGTTTAATTTCATGTTCGCAAGGAATTCTACCAAACAGTTGGAGATAAGAAACGGTTATGGCATTAAAACTTACGGCGCGTGCCGCGCGGGAATTGAAGCGGCTCTTTGTGGAAAAGAACAAGCCGGAGACGACCGTTGTACGTCTGGGTGTGGCCGGCGGCGGATGCAGTGGATTCGAATATCGCATGGAATTCACGGACCGGACGGAAGGCGACGACCAGATTTCCGAGAGCCACGGATTTCGCCTGGCGGTGGATCCCCGCAGTGCCCGGCTGGTCGATGGAACCGAAATCGACTTTCACGACGATCTCTTGAAACGGGCCTTCGTCTTCAATAACCCGTTGGCGGTGAAGACTTGCGGTTGCGGCACGTCGTTCAAGGCCTGAGCCGCCGTTGCCGTCGCATTTGGGCCGACGCAAGCGTCAGTACAAACAGTCGGTGAAAACCTTCGCTAGCGGTCCTCTGTCACCTCTGCGATAGCGGAATCGACGGCGGCGACGATTTCGGTGAGTTGCTCGGGCGAAATCGCCAAGGGTGGCCAGAGGACGATCACGTCGCCCAACGGACGCAAGAGGATGCCCTGTCGCAAGACCACATCGCACACACGGCGGCCGATCCGCTCCGCCGCAGGATACGCCTCGCGCTTGGCCCGATCGCGGACCAATTCGATGGCAGCGATCAACCCGCACTGGCGGACATCGCCCACGTGCGGCCGCAGGGCGACGGGCGTGAGCAGTTTGCGGAGAAGGTCAATCTTCTCGGGTAGATGTTCGAGCGTCCGCTCCTCTTCGAAAACGTCGAGTGTGGCGATCGCCGCCGCGGCTGCCAGCGGGTTGCCGCCGTAAGTGTGGCCGTGATAGAAGGTCCGGCCGGAGGCGTGGTCGCCGAGAAATGCCTGCCAGATCTCCTCGCTCGCCAGCGTGGCGGCCATCGGCAGATAGCCGCCGGTCAGGCCCTTGCCAATGCAGAGCAGATCGGGCGTTACCGCTTCGTGCTCGCAGGCGAACATCCGGCCGGTGCGGCCGAAACCGACGGCCACTTCGTCGGCGATCAGGAGCACGTCATGCTTTTGCGTCAGTTCACGCACGCCGCGGAGATAACCGCTTGGGTGTACGATGATGCCTGCCGCCGCTTGCACGAGCGGCTCGATGACCAGTGCCGCAATCCGCGCGTGATGCTCGGCCAGCAGGCGATCGAGCGCGGCCAGCGAATACTCCAGCAGGCGATCCGCGCTTACCCCGGGCGGCAAGCGATACGTATCGGGTGCGGGCGCACGGAAGGTTTTGAACAGCAACGGGCGGAACATCTCGTGGAAGCGGGCCACGCCGCCTACGCTGACGGCCCCCAGCGTATCCCCATGATAGGCATCGTCCAGGGCCATGTAGCAGGTCTTTTCCGGTTTCGGGTCCGGCCGCTGCCGCCAATACTGGAAGGCCATTTTGAGCGCGACCTCGACGGCTGTGGCCCCGTCATCGCTGAAGAACACATGGCCTAGACCTGGCGGGGCCAGATCGACCAGCCGTTTGGCCAGCCGGATCGTTGTCGGGTTCGACGTGCCGAGGTTGGATACGTGGGCCACTTGGTCGAGTTGGGCGCGGATGGCCGCGTCGATGTGCGGATGCCGATGGCCATGCACATTGCACCACAGGCTGCCGACCGCGTCGAGATAGCGGCGGCCGTCGATATCGAAAACGTAACAACCTTCGCCGCGCTCGAGGATCAGTGGCTCATACTCGGCCATCTGCGTGAAGGCGTGCCAGACGAGCGTGCGATCCCAATGGCGGAGTTGATGTTGATCGGACGTGCGCCAGCTCATTCCGAATTACGTAGTGCTTCGTTGACCATCGGATTTCATCTCCAGGTCGGTGACAAGAAGAAGATCAACGACGTTAAACGACTCGTCGGGCTGATAGACGATCACCGTTCGCCCGCTTGGGGATGCAATGATAAAATCATGGTGAACGACGGGAATCTCGCGCCCGTCCGCCAGATGCATTACGAAGGGTCGAAAGGGAACGGCTTCGTAAAGATTTCGCACCGGGTCAATCGTCATTCGCAATACTCCTTATTCGCTGTAGTTTCATCATACCTTCTGTGTGCAAATGTGGCAAGCCGCCCGTGGTGCGTTCGTCATTCCCACGCCACCAACACTGGCGTGCCAATCGAGACGCCCAGGCGGGCAGCGGCATTGTCGCCGACGATCGCCAGTTCCATGCGGCCGGCCGATCCGATCAGGGCCACGAGCATGCCCGGGGCCTGCTCGCCGTAGGTGTGATAGATGCCGAAGGTTTCGTAAATGCCGCAGACCACGCAGGCGCGACTGTCGGTGGGCTTGCCCGCCAAAAGATCATAGGCGATGTTCGTAATCAGGTTGCCGAACGAATCGATCGAGATCACCTCGCCGCGAATCTTCTCGTCGACCACCGTGGGGAGAGGCAAGTCAAGCAGATCGAGTTGGCCTGCGGCCGGACCGAGCCGCCGCGGATCGAGGCCCAGACTCAGTCGGGCGGCGACTGGGGCCATGATGTCTCGCCCGTGGAACGTGTAGGAAACCTCCGGCAGCCAGTGTTCCCGTTCTGTCAATCGCAAGACCAGCGACGGCTGCCGGCTGGCCATCAATCGGCCCAACAGGCCGTTGTCCGGCGCGATGTACTGCTGGGCGCCGATGCGGGCATAGAGAATCGACCGCGCCGTGCCCACGCCCGGGTCGACGACAGCCACGTGGATCGTGTCGTCGGGAAACCAGGGCGTGGTGTCTTCCAGCACCAGCGCCCCGCGGGTGATGTCCTGGGCGGGGACGGCGTGCGAGATGTCGATGATCGTCGCCGCGGGGTTGATCGAGAGGATCACGCCTTTCATGGCCGCCACATAGGGGCTGCCGGTGCCGAAGTCGGTGGTGAGCGTGATGATGGGCATCAGAGACCCTTCATAATCAGTTCTTCGCACAACTCCCGAAATCGGGTCGGGTTGACGTTGGGATTCTTCTTCTTGGCCTGGCCGATCAATTGCCCGAGGCCCTTGGGCTTGCCTTCCTTGACTTCGGCGACGACCTTGGGATTGGCGGCCAGCAACTCGCGGCAGAGGTTCTCCAACTCCGATTCATCGACGGTGGCGATGCCCATCGCTTGCATGGTTTCCGCCAGTGGCTTGCCGCCGGAAAGCATTTCGGCAAACACCTCGCGGGCACGGCTGGTGGTCAACTGGCCCTTGCGAACCGTTTCAATCAACTCGGCCAATGGCTTAGGCCGGAGGAAGAACTGCTCGATGGCGGTTTGCCGCTCGTTGAGGGCCCGCAGCACGTCTTGCTGGACCCAGTTGGCAGCCAGCTTGCCGTCGCCCAGAATCCCCGCCAGTTCCACATAATAGTCCACCAGCGCCCGGCCCTGGTTCACCAGCACCTCGCTATCGTAGGGCGTGATGCCGTAGGTCTCTTCCAAGCGGCAGCGGAGGGCGGCGGGCAACTCGCCCAGCGACGCGCAGACTCGCTCGACTTCGGCGTCAGTCGTGGTGACGGGCACGAGGTCGGGCTCGGGAAAGTAGCGATAATCGCTGGATTCCTCTTTCTCGCGTTGCGGGTACGTCGTCTGCGTGGTTTCGTCCCAGCCGCGGGTCGACTTGGGCGATTCGCCCAGCCGCTTGCCGGTCTCCTGCCAGACTTCATATTGCCGTTGGGCTTCGTAGGTCATGGCCCGTTCGACCGCCCGGAAGCTGTTCATGTTCTTGACCTCGACGATGGGCGTGGCGATGCGGCCGGCGGGTGTGTCGATGTGCAGGTTAATGTTGGCATCCACGCGCAGGCTGCCTTCCTGCATGTTGCAATCGGAAACGCCGAGGTAGTTCAGCAGCAGTTTCAACTCGGTGAGATAGGCCTTGGCCTCGGCCGGCGAGCGCATGTCGGGCTGGCTGACGATCTCCAGGAGCGGCGTGCCGGCGCGGTTCAGGTCGATGCGGCTGTCGGCCTTGCCGGCGACTTCGTCGTGCATGCTCTTGCCGGCGTCTTCTTCCAGGTGGGCGCGGATGATGCCGATTCGCTTGGGCGGAAACGCGTCCTTGGGGTCGCTGATTTCCAGCCAGCCGTCGCAACTCAGCGGCAGGTCGTATTGGCTGGTCTGGTAACCCTTGGGCAAGTCGGGATAGTAGTAGTTCTTGCGGTCCCACTTGGTGAAGCGGGCGATCTGGCAGTTCAGGGCCAAGGCCGCCTTGACGGAAAGTTCGACCGCGCGGCGGTTCATCACCGGCAGCACGCCCGGCATGCCGATGCACACGGGGCAGGTCTGCGTATTGGGCGGCGCGCCGAAC
>CAZTPX010000212.1:0-14614 GCA_964615095.1 uncultured Planctomycetaceae bacterium
TCAGTTCGGCCAACGTGCTGCGTTCGTATACGATCGATCAGCTCGTCCGCCTGGGCATTTCCTGGGTCTGGATGGGCATCGAGGGCTGCAACAGTCAGTACGTCAAGCTGCAAGGCATCGATACCTTCGAGCTGGTCCGCGAGCTGCAGTCGCATGGCATCCGCGTGCTGGGCTCGACAATTATCGGCCTGGAAGAGCACACGCCGGAGAACATCGACGCGGCCATCGAGCACGCGGCCCGGCACGATACCGATTTCCACCAGTTCATGCTCTACACGCCCATCCCCGGCACGCCGTTGCACGCCGAGTTGACCGCCCAGGGCCGGATGAAGGACCCGTCCACGTTCATCCAGGGCGACATCCACGGGCAGTTGATCTTCAACTATCGGCATCCGCACATTCCCGCCGGCATGGAAGGCGAGTTCATGGTGCGGGCCTTCGATCGCGATTTCGAGCGCAACGGGCCGAGTACCCTGCGGATCGTCCGTACGACGCTGGCCGGCTGGAGGCGATACAAGAACCATCCGGACGCCCGTGTCCGCCGCCGTTTTGCCTGGGAAGCCCGCGAGTTGGCGACGACGTTCGCCGCGGCGACCGCCGGGGCCAAGATCTATTATCGGAAGAATCCGGCGATGCGGGCGAAGATGGCTGCCTTGCTCAAGGAGTTGCACAAGGAGTACGGCTGGAAGTCGTGGCTGATGTCGCTGCTGGCGGGGCCGTACGTCTACTGGAAGTTGCGCCGCGAGGAGAAACGTCTGGCTGCCGGCTGGACCTACGAGCCGCCGACCTTCTACGAGAAGAACGCCGCCTGCCACGACGCCTCAGCCGTTCCCTGCCGCTACGTGACGCCGCAGCCTGCCTCGCAGCCCAAGGCGAAGGGCAAGTTGCACCAGTTGGCCAAGGTTTGAGGACCGGCCGGTCGCGGCACCGGGTGGACGGAAACGAAAAACGACGGACGCTGGTCCAGATTTCGTCGCGGGTGGAGTTCGGCAAGGACGCCCTGAACCGTTAATCGACCATCCTGCGCTGGCTACCAGCAGCTCACTCCAAGCCCGACTCCTCAGCGCGTCGATCATGTCGGTAAAGATGGCGTTTCCAAACGGTGCTGGGTGTACGTCGCCGAACTTCTCCCAAGTACGGTCGGTTCCTTTCTCCTTGAGCATCGTTGTAGCCAATTAGCGAAGGCTGCGGCCCCAGACGGCCCGTGAGGGCATGCTCGCAAGTCTTTGCGTGCCAAATAGTTATGGCTTATCGTCCAGCAGCCATCACTAGAGCAGCATGGGGTCCCTGGAGCTAACCCGTGCTGCAAAGACGCTGCGGCTTAGGCTTGCATTTGTGCGCCCGTATACAATAATGGCAGAATCTTATCTGGCCGGGCGACCGCAGATCGCGCTCGGTTCTTCAGCCTGCGGGGAGCCAAGTTGTGTTGATCAACCGAGAAAGTTTGCCGCGAAACCTGGCATGGATCGCGGTTTTCCTTGTCGGGACCATTTTGGCGATTGTTGTCTACGGGGTCTGCAGCATGGGCAAATCGCGCTGGCCCGGCGGTAGCAGTCCGGCGGGACTCTCCTTCGGCGTTCTCGGCAGCCTGATCATGTTGTTCGAGTTGTTGCTTTGGCCCAGGAAAAAGGTGCGGGCATGGCGGATTGGCGCGGCGCGCGTCTGGATGCGGGCCCATATTTGGCTTGGTTTCTTGACGGTTCCGTTGATTGTGCTGCATAGCGGTTTCAGCCTCGGCGGGCAATTAAGCGCGCTGTTGATGACCCTCTTCGGAATCGTCATTGTGAGCGGTATCTTCGGCCTGATCCTGCAGCAATTCCTGCCGCGACTGATGTTCGAGCGCGTGCCCGCCGAGACGATCTACTCGCAAATCGATTACGTTGCCGAGCAGTCGTATTGGAGTGCCGAGGATTTGATTGAAGCCACCTGCGGCGAGCCGGTCAGCGAAGAGCGGTCGTTGCGGCCGCGGCTGCAGAAGGCCGAATCGGCGCAGGCCTTTGTCACGGTGGGCGCGGTGCGGACGGTTGGCAGCGTGCGGGGCAAAGTCCTCCAGACCCAAGTTCCTGCCACCGCCGTGATCGGCAGCGACATTCTCCTGGATAGCTTCTTGAAGACCGTTGGCCCCTACTTGCTTGAGGGTTGCAAGTGCGGCTTTCCTTTGCGATCGCCAGGTGCGGCCAGTGCTTTTTTTGGCGGCCTGCGCAATGATCTCGGCCCGCATGGCGGCGAAATCGTCGACGCCTTGGAAAGCCTTTGCGAGCAGCGACGCCAATACGATCTGCAAATCCAGATCCATGGATGGTTGCATAGTTGGCTGTGTGTTCATGTGCCCTTGTCGGTGGCCTTGATCGGCCTGATGTTCGTTCATAGCGTAATTGCCCTGAAGTATTGGTAACAGCCTGAGATGATGACACCGGTTACGGGCAGGCAGCGCGCTTCGCGCATACCGCTGGACTACTTCAAGACGGTAAGCCGTTGGGAGCGGCGCAAGCGGATTGCGACGGTCATGGCAGCCGTCGCGGCTGCCGCCTGGTGGACGGGCGGAACGTTCTTCAGCCGCCAGAATGCCGCCCTCCACTCTCCCGGCAGCTTGGCGAGCGTCCATCATACGTGGGAATCGCAGTGCTCGACCTGCCATGCCGACTTCCATCCGATCCGCGACGATGCCCTGGGTACGCGCTGGGAAAGCGGCACGGCCACGTCCGACCAGAAATGCCAGGCCTGTCACCGGGGTGGCGAACATCATCCCCTGAAGCAAGGAAGCGCGGCCCCCGGTTGTTCGTCATGCCATCAGGAGCATCAAGGCACGCAGGCTTCGCTGCTGCGGATGGACGACGCGGCTTGCACGCGTTGCCACCAGGAAATCGATCAACATCTCGGCGGCAAGCCGTCGTCCATGTCGAGCGTGGCCAACGTCGCTCGCTTTGACAAAGAGCATCATCCCGAATTCGCGTCGGCCCAAAAAGATCCCGGCCACCTGAAGTTCTCGCACTATCGCCACTTGACGCCCGGCCTGGTCAATAATCCGGGTGGAGATAAGACGGTTCTGACCTTGGCCCGCATCCCGGACCCGGCCCAGCGCGAGCGCTACCGGCGTCCCGGGCAAAGTGACGATTCGCCTGTCCAGCTCGATTGCGGGTCTTGCCATCAAGTCGATGGTGGCGATTTCAAGATGACTGGCGTCGCCGGCATATCCCAATCGCTGCTCCCCGCGCGATTGGCGGGCGACTACATGCTGCCGATCACCTACGAAAATCAGTGCCAGGCCTGCCATCCACTTTATAAGACGCCCGGAGTCGTGCATCACCGGCAAACGCCGCAAGAAATCCACCAGGATTTGCAGCGGGCATTCGCGGAGGAGTATTTGCAAGGCAATCGGGAATTGCTGGAACGATTTGTGCCGCCGGAACCGTTGCCGAATTCGCGGCTTGCCGTGGATGAGACGATGGACAAAACGATCCGTGGCAAAATCGAGACTGCCGAGAAGGTGCTCTCCCAGGAGTATTGCGGAAAGTGCCACGAGCCGGTGTCGTTAGGCCCCGGATTGCAGCCGGTCGTGCCACCCCACGTGCCGCAGGTCTGGTTTCAACGTGCCAGGTTCGATCACCGCGCGCACCGGGCGATCGATTGCCGGGAGTGCCACGCGGCGGCCTACGCCGATGCCCCGAGCCCATCGCGAGAGAGCAAGGACGTACTCATACCGCAACGCGACTTGTGCCTGAAATGTCATAGCCCGCGGTCCCAGTCGGCATCTGTGCCAATAGGCGGCGCCCGGTTTGATTGCGTCGAGTGTCACCGCTACCATAATGGCGCGGCGCCCTTGGCGGGCAGTGGGGCAGAGGCGGAAGATCCCGTCCACAAGCTGAGCGAGGAAGAATTTGTAGCTGGCAAGACCGGGAAGTGGAGGGAAGGCAGCCCATGATTATCCAAGTGTCACAGAACCGAAAAGCGAATCGTCCCCACAGGATCCGCGCATGATCGTTCAAGAACTCCACCATATTCAGCGCGAATACGGCTGCTTGCCGGAGGACCAGCTTAGGGCCCTTGCCGCGCGTATCAAGCAGCCCCTGCATCGCTTGCACGAGGTCGCCAGTTTCTTTCCGCATTACCAGTTGCAGCCGGCCCCGGCTGTCGCAGTCAAAGTGTGCTGCGACATGGCATGTCATCTGGCCGGCGGCGAGAGCCTCTGCCGGCATCTTGAGGAAGCGGGCAAGCAGGCCCCTGGCCAGGTCTCCGTCAAGCGTGTTTCCTGCCTGGGCCGGTGCGACGGCGCGCCGACCGTCTGCATCAACGAGCGGGTGTATTGGAACAAGTCTCGAACCGAATTGGAAAACCTGGTGCAGACTGCCCTGGCGCGGCAGCCGCTCCCCAGGCAAGTGACCGACAAGCCCGCCCCGCGTTGGCAAATCGATCCCTACGGCGACCGGCCCCGCTACGAAGTGGTTCGCCGTTGGGCCGAGGCCTGGCAGGCCGATAACGACGCCGATCCTGGCCGGAAGCGGGTCCGGCTCGGCGACCCCATCTTGAAGATTCTGGAGGAAGGAAACCTCCGCGGCATGGGGGGCGCCGCCTTTCCCACGTTCCGCAAGTGGGCCACCGTTCGCGGCGCGACGGGCGAAGCGAAATACGTGGTGTGCAATGGCGACGAAAGTGAGCCGGGCACATTCAAAGATCGCGATCTGCTCATCTTTGCCCCGCACCTGCTGGTCGAGGGAATCACCATTGCAGGGCTCGTCAGCGGCGCCGAGCGGGGTTATATCTATATCCGCCACGAGTACGAAGAGCAGATTGAAGCCGTTCGCGCCGAGATCGCCAGGGCGGCCGGCGAGGGATTCTGCGGCGCAAATATTCTTGGCACAGGCATCGCTTTGCCCCTCGAAGTCTTCGTCAGTCCGGGCGGATACATTTGCGGTGAGGAAAGCGCGCTGCTCGAGGCCATGGAAGACCGGCGGGCCGAGCCGCGGAACAAGCCGCCGCTTCCGGTCTATGAAGGCCTGTATGGCAAGCCGACCATCGTCAACAATGTGGAAACCCTCTCCTGGGTCCCTGGCATGGTGTTGCGCGGCAGCGCCTGGTATCGAGACGCCGGGGCGCACGGAGCCGCGGGGATGCGTTTCGTTTCCATCAGCGGTCACGTTGCCCGGCCGGGCGTTTATGAGGTCCCCTTCGGCCAAACCGTCCGCAAATTGATCTACGATTCGGCGGGCGGCATGTCGGGGGGCCGCAAGCTCAAAGCCATCGCCACCAGCGGGCCATCGGGCGGCTTCCTGCCGGCCGTGATCGATCTGACTCAGGTCTCGCCGAAGTTCGTGGAAGGGCTGCGGCGGCGGGGCGTGGTCGGCGGCGACGCCGCGCAACTCGACATCCTCGACCTTCCGCTCGATCCCAGCCTGCTGCAGCCGTTCCCGGATTTCATGCTCGGCGCCGCTTTCGTGGTCTATGGCGACGATGCCGACATGCTGGTCGAGGCGCTGAATTGCCTGGAGTTCTACCGCAACGAATCGTGTGGGAAGTGCCTGCCCTGCCGCGTGGGAACGCAGAAGATGGTGGAGATGGCCGGCGACCTGCTCGCCGGAAAACGCCACGAAGAGCTCGCCACGCTGGAGGACCTGGCGCAGACCATGCTTTTGACCGCGATCTGCGGCCTGGGGCAGGTTGCCGCCAATCCGCTCCGTTCAGTCCTGCGGTTCTTTCGCCAAGACCTTGACAAACATGCGAAGGGCTGACCATGTCTTCCTTTGAAGAGTCTGAATTCGAAGAACTGATCGGCGACCAGATCGTCACCGTGCGGCGCTCCCATGAAGAACTCTTGGCGCAGGGCGAGATCGAACTGGCCATCGACGGCCACAAGGTCCGCATCTCGCGGATCACCAAGGGCTACGACCCGGTCGGCAAGAAAGCGACGTCCCGCCTGACGACGATCTACGACGCGGCTAACCAGTTGTACGTCAAGGAACTGCAACAGAAGAATCCCATTCCGATTCTTTGCCATCGCGAGCACATGACGCCGGTGGGTGTATGCCGGGTGTGCGTCGTCGATGTCAAAGGCGCGCCGCGCCTGGTCCCGTCCTGCCAGAGGCCGATCGAGCCCGGCATGGAAGTATCGACGATCCTCACCAGTCCGCGTGTGCGCTCTTCCGTCACCACGCTCGTGGAATTGCTTTTGAGCGATTACCATCCGCCCCGCGACCAGAACTCCGAGTATGGCGAAACGGGCGAGAACGAGTTGGAGGCCATCGCCCGCACCCTGGGGATCACGAGCAGCCGCTTTCCGCGCGGCGCGGACAAGCGGCCTCGTGACGATTCTTCACTCTTGATCAGTGTCGACCACAATGCCTGCATTCTTTGCGACCGCTGTATTCGCGGCTGCAATGAGATCCGCGCCAACGAGGTTCTGGGGCGCATGGGCAAGGGTTACACGGCGCGCATCGCCTTCGATCTTGACGACCCGATGGGAAGTTCGAGTTGTGTCGCTTGCGGCGAGTGCATGGTTTCCTGCCCCACGGGGGCCCTCACCAACCGGGCGGTTGTTGGCAAGGGGCTTGCGGTGGAAGGTGAAACCGTCGGTCCGGAAGAGCTGGCTAAGCACCCGCTGTTTGCGGGCATTTCCCTGCCGTTTCTCCGCTGGAACCGCAATGCCGTCGTGAGGCGGCATTTCCAGGCGGGGGAAACGATTTGCCGCGAGGGCGAATACGGTTCCACGGCCTTCATCATGGAAAAGGGCCGCTTCGAGGTCCGCATCAAGTCGCCCATGAGCGAGGTCGAGAAACAGAAGGGCGGCATTTTCAGTTTCTTCAGCCGCTTTGCCGTCGGCCTCGGCAAACGCGACCCGGGCAGCGACGAGCGCCAACCGTTTATCCCTGTCGATGCGCCGATTTCCTTGCGGCACGGCGACCCGGTGGCCGTGCTGGATCCGAGCGACGTGCTCTTCGGCGAAATGACCTGCATGAATCAGTACCCGCGCTCGGCCACCGTGACCGCCCTGGAAGATTGCACCGTGCTGGAGATCCTCCGCAACGTGCTGTACATGTTGCAGCGGAACGAGGCCTCGCGTAAAGTGCTCGACGAAGTCTACCGCCGCCGCACTTTGGAAACGCACCTGCGGAGCGTGAAGATGTTCGCCGCCTTGATCCCCGACCCGGCGGAATTCCATCGCTTTGTCGAGTTCCTGCGGCCGAAGGTGCGGTTGGTACGCGTTCATCCGGGCCAGGTCATCGTCCGCCAGGGTGATGTGGCCGACCATTTCTATATGGTCCGCTCCGGGTTCGTCAAAGTCAGCCAGACCAGGCAGGGCGTCGAGCAGGTCTTGAATTACATCGGCCCGAGCGGCTATTTCGGCGAGATCGGCCTGCTCGGACACCTCGCCGCGACCCTGGGCATTTCCACTCCCGGCGTTCGCGTGGCCACCTGCAGCGCGCTGGACCACGTCGATCTCGTCCGCTTGGAAAAGAACACCTTCCTCGAACTGCTGGAGATGTTTCCGCAAGTCCGGCAGCACGTCCTGCAAGTCGCCCGCGAAAACCTCCGCATCAACGAACTGCAACACTCGCAACTCGAGCAGGTCCCGCTGGGCGAATTTCTCGACCAGGGCCTGATGAATGCCGGAAATGTCCTTGTGCTCGATCTGGAGCGATGCACGCGTTGTGACGAATGCACCAGGGCCTGCGCCGACTCCCATGGCGGTGTCACGCGACTGATCCGCGAGGGCCTCCGCTTCGACAAGTTCCTGGTTGCCACGTCGTGCCGGTCATGCCTCGATCCTTATTGTCTGGTAGGATGTCCGGTGGCGGCGATCGAGCGGACCGAAGCCGGCGACATTCATATCAAGGACACGTGCATCGGCTGCGGCAAGTGCGCCGAGAACTGCCCTTACGGCAACATCAACATGGTCGGCCTGGACACGGGGGAAACGACGGCCGATCCGAGTGATCCGGGGCGGCGGGTCGCCGTCCAGCGGCACAAGGCTACGACCTGCGACAAATGCGGCGGCATCGATCAGCCGAGTTGCGTCTATGCCTGCCCGCACGAAGCCGCGCACCGCATGGACGGAAAAGAATTGCTGGAACTGGTAAGGCAACGCAAGGCAAGAGGGTAACGGCAATGCAGCGCAAAGTGCTCCTAGCGACTGTTCTAGCGGCCCTGGTCGCGGCCGCGCTCACGGTGCGGTCGAGGCCCTTTTCTCTGGGGCAGGAGCGGATCCCCGCCCCCGCGCCTTCCCCGCTCCCGGCCGCCGCACAAGCGAACGCCTATTTGGGTGTCGGTTCTTGCGCCTCGCCGGCCTGCCACGGCGGTCCTGACTCGGCGGAGAACAATAAGCGACGGGGAAAATGGAACAGCGCGTACACGGTCTGGGTGGAACACGACGCGCACGCAAAAGCCTACTCTGTGCTCTATTCCCCCGAATCGAAAAAAATCCTGCGAAATCTCGACCACTTGGATCCCACGGCCGATCCGCAGCCCTATCGCGATGTCCGTTGTTTGTCCTGTCACGGCGACCATGGGTACACGGTGCCCGTCGCCAAGACCCCGGAAGAGGGCGGGGCTTGCCTGGCCGACGGCGTTGGTTGTGAGGCATGCCATGGCGCAGCCCGCGAATGGCTCGCCGAACACACGGTTCGCACCTGGAACAAGGCCGACACCAAAACGCACCGCGACACGCATGGGCCGGCGGCGGACCATGATGGCCGCATGGTGAACACTAGCGACATGGCCGTGCGGGCAGGCATCTGCGTCGACTGTCACATCGGCTCGCCGGGGGCGGCCGGTATGCCGGCGCGGAACATGGATCACGATATGATCGCCAGCGGCCATCCGCGGCTGACGTTCGAGATGAGCGCATTCCTGGCGAACATGCCGCACCACTGGGATGATCACGTGGAGAAAGGTCGCGACGACTACGCAGCCCAGGTTTGGGCCGTCGGTCAGATCGCTTCCACGCAGGCTGCTTTGCAACTGCTGGCCGCCCGGGCAAGAGCGGCTGAAGCGGCGGCCGCCGCAGGGCCTTCCGAAACGGACCGCTGGCCGGAGCTTTCCGAATACGATTGCTACACCTGTCATCACGGGTTGGCGATGAACGGCTATCGGCAGAATATCAAAAGCGCGGGGAAGCCGAGGAAACTCGGTCGTTATGCGTGGGGGACATGGTACTTGCCGATGACGTGCCTCTTGCTCGAAAAGGGCCCCTTTGAGCCAGCCAACCCGGCAAGTGTCCTGGCGCGTGTCGACCGCGTGGCACGCCTGCTGGAGGATCCAATTCCCGCCCCATCGGCTGTTCGCGCGGTAGCCGATTCGGCCGCCCGAGAAATGCAGTCCCTGCTTGATGGCGTGAAGAAGGCCCGCTACGACCGGCAAGCCGTCGACCGTATGCTCCAGGCAACCAAGGACCACCCGTCCAAGAGTTGGGACGAGGCCTGCGGACAGTATCTCCTCTTCCGCAACGCTTGTTCCAAGGACCCGCGATTCACGGAGCCGCTTGCCGCGGCTCGCAAACTGCTTCAGTTTCGTGATGAGAAGCGAGACCATGGTCCGCCGATTCAATACAACAGTCCACGGGACTTCGATCCGGGCAAATTCAATGACACAATGAATGAACTCCGCGCGCTTCTGCCTCGATAGCGAGATATTGCCATGACTTGTCAAACCCGCTTGCGCTGTATTCTTCTGTCCCTCTGCCTCAGTGCATTCGGCGTCGCGATCTGGTTCTGTTCGGCCTCCTGGGGAGAGCCGACCGTGCAGGCCGCTGCCCCGGCGGACGCGGCCGTCGCCGGGCATGGTTCAGCAAAGTATCAGGGCGCCCGCGAGTGCGCCCGCTGCCACACGGCGCCTACCGCCGACGACGTGGCAGATGGGATTACCCGGTACTTCGACCTGACGGAGTGTGCGACCTGGGCCAAAAAGGACAAGCACTCGCTCGCGTATCGCGTGCTGAAGAACGCGCGAAGCAGGCAGATGGGGCAGTTGCTGGGGATCAAGCCGGAAAAGGACGCCAGTTGCCTGAGTTGCCACGCCGTCAACGTCGATGCCGGCCAAGCTGTCGAAGTCACTGTGCTCAATGTTCAAGAGAAAGGCGTCAGTTGTGAAGCCTGTCACGGGCCGGCTTCTAATTGGGTCGACGATCATTGGCATCCGAATAAATGGCGAAACAAATTGACGCGTGAGCAAAAGACCGCCAAAGGGCTGGTCGACCTCCGCGACGTGGTGACCCGCGCGGAAGTCTGTTTATCTTGCCACGTGGGCAACGCGCAACAAGGCAAAGTGGTGACCCATGAAATGTTTGCCGCCGGCCACCCACCCATTTCCGGCTTTGAAATTGAGACCTTTGCACGGGCCATGCCGCCGCACTGGAAACCGGCGTCGGATCAACCGCTGGAAATCCGCAAGCAGTATTCCGACCAGCGAGATCCGGATCAAGTTGAGGCGATGTCTTCCACGCGGATGCTGATCATCGGCGGGCTAGTCGCCCTGCGGAACTACGCGGGTCTGATGGGTGACAACGCCAGGCTCCGCTTGCGATTGCAGGCTGACGCCTCGGCTGTGAAAGCGGCCGCATCCGCTTCGGGTGCGACCGAGTTGGCATTCTACGACTGCCAGGCCTGCCACCATGAGCTGACGGTCGATAGTTGGCGGCAGAAACGCAGATTGCCTGGTCGGCCGGGGCGGCCGGCGCCTCGTGCCTGGCCCATCGCCCTGGGCAAGCTTGCGGCAGCAGCCTGCGGTGAACACCGGGCGTCCCTGCTGGACGCGCTGCAAAAGTTCTATCAGGCGATCGACAAACAGCCTTTTGGCGCCCCGCAGGACCTTGTGGTCGCTGCTGACCAGCTCAGGGAAAGGGCCGGCGAGACAATTCGCTTCGTTGAAACGGAACGGTTCAACGAAGCGCAGGGAATGGGAGTCTTGAAGGCGATTTGTGCCAGCGTCGCACGGGAACTGCCGGACTTTGAAACCGCGCGGCAGTTCGGTTGGACGGCTCTAATCGTTTATCGTGAGTTGCCGCAGGATCTTCACAGTAAGCAAATCGACGAAGTCCTCGAGACGATGAAGGCAGAATTATCGCTGGTTATTCCCTCGCGCGAAGAAGAAATGCCCGATAAGACCGGGGCCAGCCTGGCCGAGGCGAGCGAGCCGGACGAGTGCGTATGTGTCGCCAATAAGTCGGTACCGCAGACACTTGCCGCGGCTGCCAGGTATGACCCGCTCGAATTCCGAAATCACTGCAAAGCGTTGTCGGCCATCTTCGAGTCAGGCAAGAAGGCGGATTTGCACCCGTAGTCACTTTATCGCACGGGATCTCGCGAGGGAAACATAAGCAAGCGATAACCAAAAAGAGGGTGCAACTCGCGAAGCAAAAAGCAGTCATGACTCGTCAATCATTGCGACCGAGCGGGGGGCCTGGCAAGCAAGAGCAGGTTAAGCAAGCGATAACCGCAAAGGAAACGTAAATCGCGAAGCAAAAAGAAGTCAAGACTCGCCAATCACAGCGACCGCGCGGGGGCCTTGGCAAGCAAGAGCAGGTTGCTGACAATCAATCTCCGACACATGTCGATCCGTGGTGGAACGAATTGGGCCCCGACTGGTGGCGAGAACCAAGTCAGTAGCCGACCCGCTTACGGGTCGTCGGGATTGACGACGGAGATTCCTTCCAGGCGGGCAACCTCGACGAGATGCTTGTCGGAGGAGACGAAGTGGTCGAGGCGAAGTTTTGGCCATAATTCCAGCGCTGCGCCCAGTTGGAGCGCGTCGAGCGTCCGAAGCCGCCGCACTTTGGCGTGTTTTTCGAGTAGTTTCTCCGCCATTTGCTGCTGCGGCCGGAGCAGATTCTTGACGAAAAGCCTTTTTCTGTCGATGTCGGCGGCAAAGCGTTTTTTGACGAGCCGGTAATCGGTCTCGTCGATCTTGCCGTCGCGAACTTTCTGACTGAAGACCGATTGCATCTCGATCACCGTGAGCGAGGAGATGAAGAACTGGCTCGCGGCATCAGCCAAGAGCGCCAGCATTTTTGGCGTACCAGTTTCCACATGGTAAGCCTTGGCCAAGGCGCAAGAATCGAGAAAATAGCTGGGCATTAGAAGCGGTCGTCGCGCTCACGGACGAAATCTTCGGCAAGCGAACCTGGAATTTTGGCGAGCGCCCGCTGGACCTCCTCAAGCGTGACGGTGGGATCCGCCTCGGCGGAGATGAGCGGCACGTAGCCCTCGTCAGAATCTTCGCCGGCGAACGCGGCACGAATGACGGCCACTTCCACCCGTTCCTGCTCGTGTAAGTCGAGCGGCGCGAGGGGGCGGAGCTTGCCAGCTTCAAAGATCGCGGGAACGTATTTGGTTTCCATACAACAATTATACCCTACTTTGCCGGGTAGAATTGTCACACGCGAGCCATTGTTCGTCAACGTCCCTTTCCGCCCCGGGAACGCTGGGGGAGCAAGCGAGGTTTGGGAGATCAGGCGGCTGGCCGCCTAATCCCCCAAAGCTCGCTTGCCAAGTGTTTTCTTCAGATTCTTGCGGAAATCTCGCCGCGACGGGCCTGCAAAAGGGGTATCGCTAGTTGGCATACGGTGGCAGATTCCAGACACACGGCTAAATCACAGTTAATCCACCGGCTCTGCCGGTGAGAACCGTAAAGGCTCTGCCGTTTCCTGCGTGAACAGGGGGACGGTTGGCCTTCAGTAAACGAGTACGAAATGTTGTTGATCCCCGCCAATGTTGGCTGGGGGTATCGGTTTCAATTGGGATTGCGTACAATCAGTTTTGGAGGCGAGCCGATGACTCTCAGCATGGATCAAGTACGGGCCATCCAAGATGGCGAGGCAGTTCCGGTAGTCCCCCCCGAGGTCGGGGAAGAGTGCATTCTCCTTCGGAAGGATGTCTACGACCGCGTGCGAAGTGTTATCGAGCAGGACGATCTCCCTTCTCCCCGTGCGATCGCGGGTCTTGTCCGGGTAACACTCGACGAGGATCAGTTCGACGACTACGGGGACTGCAAGCGATGAATCGCGGCGACGTCGTCACGGTGGATTTCTCCCGGTACGACCCCGGGGACAAAGTGCGCCCTGCACTCGTTGTGCAGAACGACCGCGACAACGCGCGTATGGCGAAGACTATCGTGGCGTTCATTACGAGCAATCTTCATCGCGCCGCAGCGAATGCCCAGTTTCTCATTGCAAAGCAATCACGCGGATTTCCGCCTCTCGGGTCTTCGCCGGGATTCCGTGGTGAACTGCTCGAACGTCTACACAATCCGGCAATCGGATGTGACACGAGTCATCGGACGACTCACGGAAGCCACTATGGAAGAGATCGATGCCTGTCTCAAGGCGGCACTGGGAATCCGCTGAACCTCCGGAGATCAAAGGAGTCATAACGTGCAGGTCTCCAACTGATAGGAAATTTAATCTGTTTCAGGCAACCCTCATGTGGACCAAGTCGGCCGTTGTATCGTGTTCAATATCGGGGGGAACAAATTCCGCCTGGTTGTGGTGGTTCACTTCAACCGGGGGAAGGTCTACATCCGGCACGTAATGACCCACGACGAATATGACAGCGGCACGTGGAAAGGGGATTGCTAATGACAATTTCGAAGCTGCGGGGAAACGCCAGAGACCGTTACTTTGATCTAGTCGTCCAGTTTCCGCTCCGCCCCATTCATTCGGATGAGGAGTTGGAGGGAGCGGTCAAAATGGTCGATTCGCTCCTGGACCGTCGTGACCTTGCCCTGGAAGAAGAGGATTACCTGGAGGTTCTTGGCGACCTGATCGAGCGGTACGAGAGCGAGGCTCACCCCATGGCCCCGGTCTCCGATGCGCAAATGCTCGGTCATCTCATCGAAGCCAAGGGCGTTTCCCAGACGGAGATTTGCAGCGCTAAGGGAAAAGCCGACTCCACGATCTCGGAGGTTCTCAAGGGCAGGCGTTCCTTGAACCGGAGCCACATCGGCAAACTGGCAAGGTACTTCAACGTGCCGCCCGGCGTGTTCGCTTTTTAACAAGGACGGGCGAGCGCGGCGCGCAAACGTTGGGGTCCGGAAAGGGAAGCCGCGGTCATCGCCGCACGAAGTGCTGAGTCGGCCTGAATCCAGGCGCCGGTCAGTTGGGCGACCGCGGTCTGTAACCAGTCGACCTGATACATCAACGGCTCTCCAGGCTCGTCAAATGCGCAAACAGTTCGGCGGTGGTATAGCGTTTTTCGTCCGACTGCTCCTGGCGGCGAAACTCTTCGTCGCTGAAGTGCGGTTCCCAAGGCTCGTAATCCGACAAGTCAACCGCCGGGACAAGGTGTCCCAGCACTCGCCCCGACGGGTCGCACAGTTCCAGCGGCTCGGTGAGGTTGTGAAGCTTACTGCGAAGAATTTCGTCTATAATCACTCGCGTCATTTGCGCCTCCTTATAATGAGCCAGCCGATTCCGAAGCACTCCTCACAAGTATACTGTCCCGCGCGCCTGCTTGCAATATCCGCGACAAGCAGAATTGAAGCAGGCGAGGACGTCTAGCCAAATCGGGTAGAGTCGAGAAGTGGCGCAGTGGTAGGGGCGGCCTATCTGTTGCCGGTGCCTCAGTAGCATCGCCATGCTCCGTTTCCACTTCCCGCTCATCGAACCGGACGGGCGGATTTACCGCATCCG
>CAZTPX010000213.1:0-14581 GCA_964615095.1 uncultured Planctomycetaceae bacterium
GGCATTTTTGAGGATGTCTTCATGGAGTCTTCCTTTCGCTTCTATAGTAAGTGTACACACACTTACTTCCGCCGTCAACCCTTCATTTTTCGACATCCCAACCTTCTGCTCGGCGTTTTGCCTGATACATCGTGTCAGATCGCCTAAGATTCTCGGTCACGATGCGAAGTCGACGGTTGGGGTCAGAAGTGCGAGGTGAGCCATCTTTCGACCCGAGTAGCGCGCGCCCGTGGCGCACTCGCCCGCCCGCTAGCGCGCCGTCATTGACACTTTCTCGCCGTTCCACCGGCCACGCTCGTCTCGTTCGATTCGCAAGTCATTTATGACGTGCAACTTACGGCACGAAGTCTCGAAGCAAGCATCTCCGGCATGATCGCTGCTTTAGAGCGGTACAGGCAAGGACGGGAGCAACGATGAATTCAACAGAGGAAAGTGCAAGCCATGTTGCGAATCACGGTCCACGACAAGCCGCAGGTCCTCACGCTCCAGCTCGAAGGGAGGTTGGCGGGGCCGTGGCTGCGGGAGCTGGAGGAGTGCTGGAAAAGCACGCTGGCCCAGCCGCGCAAATCAATCCTCTGCGTGGACCTCACGGGGGTGACCTTCATCGACGACGCGGGCAAGACCTGCCTGGCGGCCATGCACCGTCAGGGGGCCGAATTCGTCGCCGCCGACTGTCTGACCAAAGACATTGTGGCCGAGATTCGTCAACGTCGGTTCGAACAGCAAGACTGACTTCCTGTTTTGCGAGGCCGCCGCCATTGACGCGACCGCACGGACTGTTTTTTTCCTCACACTACTACGACCTGACCTAGGAGTTTAACCATGAACACGATAGCCGAGAAGAATTCTCAAGACTCTCACATTTCGACCGGAGCTACGCTAGCCCCTGCCGACAAGGCGCTCACGCGAGTGCCCAGCGGTACGTCGGCTGCCACGGCCGATCCGTCCCCGCACCCCGACGCACCTGCCACGCCGCCCGCCAGTTCGCCTCACGTTACCCAGCCCCAGCCGCCTGTCACCACTCCGCCTGCGCATCGCTACCGCAAGTGGCTGCTGCTGGCCGGAACTGTGGCCGCGCTGGTGGCGAGCAGTCACTTCCTGACCCCGTGGGTCAATACGGCACTCAGCACGGTGAGTACCGCGGACGCTTACGTCAACGGTGACGCAACTTTCGTGGCCCCCCGGGTACCCGATCGCGTCACGCGCTGGTTTTGAACTGGCCGACGAGCGACTGCAATTCTTCGGCCACGTGTGTCAGCTTGCCGCTGGTGCTTTGCGTGATCGTCGCCCCCTGGGCGGTCTGTTTCGCCGCTTGGTCCACCTGCACCATGTTGCGAGCGATCTCCTGGGTGGCCGTGGCCGACTCGGCGACGCCCTTAGCTACCGTTTCCGCGGCCGCCGAGGTCTGGGCCACATTGCGGGCAATCTCCTTGGTAGTGATGCTCTGCTCTTCGACGGCGGAAGCAATCGTTCGCGAGACTTCGTTGACCTTCTTGATCACCTCGCCGATTTCGCCGATGGACTGTACCACCTCGCCGGTCGAGTTCTGCATGCCCTCGATCCGCTGGCGGATGTCCTGGGTGGCGGTGGCGGTCTGGCGGGCCAGTTCCTTGACCTCGCTGGCTACGACAGCGAAGCCCATGCCGGCCTCGCCGGCGCGGGCCGCCTCGATCGTCGCGTTCAGGGCCAAGAGATTGGTCTGTTCGGCGATGTCCATGATCACTTCAATCACCTTGCCGACTTCGGCGGCAGCGACCCCCAATTCGCCGATTTTGCCATTGCCGGCCGTCACCAGTTCCGCCGCATTGTTGGCGACTGAGGCCGCTTGCTCGGCGCTGCGGGCCACCTCGCTGATGCTGGCGGTCAGTTCTTCCACGGCCGAGGCTACTGTCTTGACGTTGCCCGACATCTGATCAGTGGAAGCGGCCATGGTGGTCATGTTGGCCGACATCTGCTCTGCGGCCGCGGCGACACTTGCCGACTGGTTGGTGGTCTCCTCCGCACCGCTGGCCAAGTCGGTGGCGGTGCGTGACAACTCGGCCGACTCGCCGCCGAGCGTGGCCGTTTCGCGAACGACGCCGCGAACCGTGTCGTGGAGCTTGCCCACGAAGCGGTTGAACTGCTCCGACAGTCGGCCGATCTCGTCTCGCCGTGCCGCAGGCAGCCGCCTGGTCAGGTCGCCGTCGCCTTCCGCGATATCGCGCAGCACGTCGGTCGTAGCGCGAAGCGAGCCCACGATCTGCCGCGACATCAAGCCGTTCAAGGCCATGGTCAACACGCCGGCGGTGATAATAATGGCTGCGATCGTGATAAAGACGCTACGAATCCCGTTCATGGTCTGTAACTGTGATTCTTCCCTCTGCGCCTTCAAGTCCTCCGCTAGGGCAACCATTTCCTTCTCGGCTCCGGCCTTGGCGTCCGCGAACCGCTCGACGTTGCCGACATATTCCTTGATCCGTTGCATCACCTTACGGTTGGCCTCTTGTGCCTTCAAGGCCATTGTCTGAAATGGCGTGTTCTTCAGTTGCTTGATGTCCGCGTCGGTATTCCGGACCGCCTGTTCCAGGAAGGCCAAGAGCGCATCCTTGGCATTTGGATCAAAGGCCATGCGATAGAAAAGCTTTTGGATAGCCCAATTCGACGAGGTATTCACGTGCGCCCCGCCGATGACCAGCCGCTCCAAGGGCGTGACGGACTTCTCGGTCGTGGGATCGGCCAGCTTCACAATCACCTGGCTAATGTATTCGTCGGATTGCCGCTTGGAGAAGTCCCCAAGCTCCATGACTTCTTTCTCGATCTCCAAATTCCGCCGCTTCTTGATCCCCGACTCCCGCAGATAGTCGCCCACCTTTGCCAGTCCGGCCGCGTCCTTGTCATTCAGGGACGGCCGCAGATTTGCCATGCTGTTTGTCAAGTCTTCTTCAATCTTCGCCGAGGGAATGATCTGCTCAAAATAAGCAACCAGCGTCTGCTGGGCGTCTCGGATCTCGGTCACCGTCCGGTTAAGCCGCGAATACTCTTGCAACATGTGGCGGGAGACGGCCGTATTCCAGATGATCATACCGAGCACCAGGGCCAGGGCGAGCGGTTGAACGGCCACGGGAATGAGAAGTTTGCTGCGAATCGTCATTACAGGCTTATCCTTTCTTCTTGGTTTTGGGTGTCATGCCGCCGGCGGCTAGCCGAGGCGATCGTGCAGTATGGTGACCGCCAAGCAGGGAGCCCGACGAGGGTGGCACCGAATTGTGAGTTACCAAGTTATCAAGGTTACCAAGTCGTGAGCGAAGGACTTCAGTTCGTGGGTCCGAAGCTCACGAAACACCCGAACCTACCGGCTTCAGCCGGTAGTGGTTCAGTTCAAAAGACTAGATCGCAGAAGCATGCATTGTCGTTTCAGAAGTGAACAAGGTCGCTATCTTCCGTGGTCTCGTGTCGATATCTAACGCTTGTAAGGCTAATAAGGAAGCTACGGCACGGCTTGCTTCCGTTTTGTGTAGGCTTGGCCCTGTTCGGACGACCGGCGAGCGCTGTGTCGATGCCTCAAGTACCTTTCCGATGGCTTGCCGGTTTGCCACTTTGCCAGTTTCAAATATGGCGACGTGGGCGAGGATAGGCCGTTCACGAGCCATCTTGCCCATCCTGCCGTTCAGTCGCACTCCCGACCGAATGGCAATCTGGGTAAGACCGCCTCACTCCGCTGTCCTATATCTCAGCTCCCCGTTGCCCCGTAGCATCACCACCTGCCCCGTCGCCACCAGCCCCTTCAAGATGTCCTGCAAAGTCTCGGGCGATAGCCGGACGACCTTCCGTATGCGGTCAAGGGAGACGCCCACTGCGCCCCCCTGCGCTATCAGCGTGGCAAGGTTGTCGGCGGCGGAGGGGTCGTCGGCGACATGTTCGAGCCATTGGCGGAAGGTCTGCATGAGGTGTGTATGCGGCTCCGGGGCCACTTGCAGATTCGAGCCGGACCAGGAGGACAGCCCGCCGAGCAGCTTAGCCAACTATTTGGCTAAGCACCTTTCGCCATCCCACATCGGGGTTTGCCACTTTGCCAGTCTTCGAATGCCTTGTGCGAAACCAATGAAGGCTGGTCGGCTTGGGACAAGGCAGGTTTTCGGCTGACAGGGAAAGTCCTGCCGATTAAAATAGACGCATGGCTCCCAAGAAGAAACCCTTCGATCGCACGCCGATCTGCGACCCCGTAGCCGATCCGCCAAACCCTGGATTGTAGGGCATGGAAATGGACACTTACGCGAATTTTGCGCAGCTCAGTGCCGCAGAGGGCGAAGGCGACGATTTTGTAGTAAGCACGGCTGCGCGCTGCGGCGCATCGACTGTTGTCCTGGCACCTCACGGCGGCGGCATCGAGCTGGGCACGTCTGAGGTCGCCCTGCGGATCGCCGAAGACGATCTGTCTTACGCCGTATTCGAAGGCCGGAAACCGACAGGAAACTTACGGTTGCACATCACAAGTAGTCACTTCGATGAGCCTCGCTGTTTGGAGCTAGTTGAGGCGGCAGACAATGTGCTGACCATCCACGGAGAAGAAAGCGACCACTAAGTCGTCTTTCTTGGCGGCAGGGATGGGGATCTTGGTAGTAGGATACGAGGCGCTTTGGAGGCGGCGGGATATAGAATGGAGGTTCATCCAGACCCTGAACTTGCCGGCATCGCCGCAGACAATGTTTGTAATCGCGGACGCCGACGCGCAGGTGTCCAGCTGGAACTCAGCTCCGGCTTGCGCAAGACGTTCTTTGAATCGCTTGACTCGCAAGGGCGGGCTCGACCTACAGAAGAGCTTGCCAAGTTCGCATCTGCCGTTCGGAAGGGGCTGCGTATGGGAGGAGCCCTGTAACCGTGCCTAAGTTCGCCAGCGTGATCGTGGACGGCGGGAGGGACTACCGGGTCGAAGCGTCCAGGACGTTCCGGGAGCGACTGGCGACGCTGGGCGGCATCGTCAGCCGCCTGGCCGGGTCGCAGGCGGATCTGGACACTGTCCTGTTCCCGGCTGGGTACTTCTGCACATCGCAGGCGACGCGGGTGCCGGAAGTCGCCGGCGCCACAATGGAGTCGCTCGTCCAAATCGCGCCGCCGTTCGCCGTCGTATGGGGAGTCGACGGCTGGACCGACGACTCGAAGCGGGAAGCACGGTGCGGCCGGTTGGGCTACCCATTCTTCGTCTTCGTCAGGTTGCCCGGAAAGACCGGTTGCCTCCGGTTCCAACAGACGGCGGTCAGCGCCTTGGAAGGGCTCGACGATCGGTGGGCAGGCAGGGACGTCGTCATCGCCGGCACGAGGAACGCCCTGCTCGTCTGCGGCGAGACCTGGAGCGACCGCCTGCTGGGAGGGTCGCCGGCGCCCGCCCGCTCGTCCTGCTCGTTCCGGCCCACCGGAACGTGAACCTGTCTGGCGGACGGTCAAGACGCAGCTGGCACCTGCGCCTGAGCGAGTTTAATCAGCGCACCGGGATACCGGTCGTCCTGGCGGAACACAGCCGGTCGCCGGGACGCTACGCCTACTCGTGGGGCGGAAGGCCGCTGCCGGGCACTTCGGTTCCCGATGGTCTCCCGGTCGTCTGCACCGTCAAGTTGATTGAAGTCTGAAAGCGACACCCCCGCCCCGGCTTGCGCAATGACCGTCGCCAAGCTCTCGGCGGCGGGGGCTTCTTGGTCGCGATTCTTCAGCCATTCTCGAAAGGACGGTCTCCGCATGGAGTATCTATGGTGCCAAGATCGGTTTCAGGAGACGAATCAGCGGGCATTCCGCCAGGGGCAAGGCGACCCAAAAGCCTCCGAGCAGATCGGAGTTGCAAGCCGATCCCCTTCAACCTAGCCTGCGTGCCCAGAATGTTCCCTATCGGCGCTTGCGAACGTAAAGCGAAATCCACAATTAAACTGCCGGTGATCATCCTCCCGCTCCAAACCGTTTCTTCCGCCGATGGGCCATAGAGTTTTCCACTCCGCGTTAAACAGGACTTCGATCCTATCGGCCGTATTTTCCAAGCCAAACAAGAGAGCCCTTGGCAATTCCTGGTAAACGGCATCCGACTTCCCTTGTGCCCATTTTACTAAGGTCCGCATTAACGCCGTCGTCGACCACTGCCGACGGACATTGTATGGGAGCGACTCCAGCCACGTCACAACACACTTTTCAGCGATCTCGACGTATCGAAGCGAGTAGCCGCCACCGTGCTCGCGCGCATGCGCAAGCAACGCCTCCACCGCCGACATCAGTTCGCTGAGCACAAATGCGAACGGCGGGTACATCCCGTCGCCGTCCGGCTGAAGTTCGCAGATGAAGCAGTCCGAACTCTGCGGGCGCTGATTGTTCTCACATAGATCCCTGATAACACTGCGGGAGTTCTTCCGGATCGCATCTAGTTCTGCCTGCACCTTCAAGAGCTTCGTCCTAGCGGCATCGGCATCCTTGTTTAACCTAATGTCTCCGAACGCAGAGCCAAGTACCCGCAGGCAACGGTACAACACCAATCCTCCGGTCGAGGCGATAACCATCGCTCGATCGACAATGCTCTCCAACTGCGATAATTCAGCGACTTCAATGTGTGCCCCGGCGAGAATCGCCGTCAGCTGTGTTACGGCCTGCTTCTCATGTGTCATGACCCCGCCTTTCGGGCTACGTATGTACAAGAGGAGTTCAGGGAGATGCCTGGCGCTCAGGCAAGTAGGGATCGATCGAGCCCAGTCATTAAAGGTGTCGCTTGTGCGCGGCTCGCGTCCCATCTGGATAAGCTTCGATGGTTCGAACTCGATGCCCGGTTTCAAAAAGAAAGGAAGAATGATCTCTCGTGCAAAGAATTCACGTTCGGTAGAGCTGTTTCGAACTTCCTCGCGGTATGTCGTGTTGAGCAACGAGTAATTCGAACAGAGCAACTCAACGCCCCTAATATCGCTCCACATCTTCGTGGCGAAGGCGAACACACTTGGCTCCTCCGAAATCGCGAGATCACGTTCTGACGAGAAAAAGACTGCGAACGCATCGGTGCGTTTCCCTGAACTCGGCAGAGGAGATGGAGGGAGGACGTAGCATGCATATCTGAGGCGTGCTTGTACAAGAAAGGCAGCGAATGCTGACAGAATTTCGCTTGGCGCGTTGAGGTTGCCGTAGCGCCACCTAGCGTTTGCAATGTGGAACCGAGTCGGCGCAACGCCTCCGTGATCGAGAAAGGCGAGCACAGCGGAATCGACGGCGACACCTCCCAGAGTGAGCCTCTGCACGCAAGGAGGTGGCTTCCCGGTTTGAGTCAGAGGTGGTCCATCTGGGACAAGCTTAAACACGTCATTGACTTCCAGAAAGGCATCGAGGTTCTTCACTTCGAGCACATCACTGCAAATCGTCTCCTGGCCAACGCACAGAGTCACCTGGAGTTCGGCCGCTGCGTTGTCCTTGGCGACCTGCCCGAGGCGGATTCGCAGCCACGAGCCTGCGCTGCTGGCCGCCCCTTCCTGGTTAAGATAATCGCTCAGCGTCAGCCAGTCGTTGTTTCTGCGTTTGCATTCATAAATAATTACCATATGTCGGAAATAGGCTTGAGCAACGTGCAAGACAAAGTCTGGATCCTCGGTAGAATTTGGATCCATGGTACTAGGACGGCGGAAGTCGTAAATGTGGTCTATACCGTCATTGCTCAGCTCACGTCGCCCCTGATCTTTGCGCTCAAAGGTCGTGACGCGCAAGAGCCCTCGATGTCCCTTGGCAATCTCGTAATCACCAAGAACCTGCAATGCGTCGTGGACGGCGGATTGGATCCTTAGGTGCAGACCTTCACGACCCGTGGATGTCGCGAGGTGGCGTTCCGTGCCCGTAACGCAATTCGCATGGATGGATAGTGATAGACTACCTGGCCGTCGGAGGCACCAAATGGCCCGATCGACGCTAAAGCGCCGATGCGGCCGCCTCGGATCGCTGGCCGATCCTTGCATGCCTGTCGTGTCTGCATAGCGCACGAGGGGGAGCAAGTTTTTTGCCGAATCAGGGATGTCTTGATACAATCTATCGATGGTGTCGATCCATTCCTTGTACAGCGACTGATCATTGGGAAACTCTGAGGGGATTCGCTTATCGGTACAGCATGTGTAGTCGAAAGTCCTGACCATCTCAGCCGTCCCAAACTTTGAATCCGCAACGCACCGTGAAAACTCGCCTGGCGTCAGAAAATGTCGTCGATCGACGAGGGAGTAAAATCCGAGCAGCTCATCCTTCTCTTTGATCACATCGCGAAAGAAGTCCGCGACGCTGGGATTCAACGCCAAATCCCAAAGGACAAGCAATCCGCCAGGCTTCAACGCTTCGTAAAGGCAGGTGAGGAATTCAGCCTGCCTCGGCTGTGGCACTTCATGCAGAACCATTCGGAGCAAAATCCTATCATACCCTCTGTGGGGGTGCCACTGCGCTCCGATCAATGCCTGGTCAAAGTGCATGACAGAGCGGGGTGTTGCATCGCCCGCCATGCTGGGAAGCGCGCCCTTGATCTGCTCTCGCGCTCGCTCAAGCTGGCGGCCACTCTCATCGACCAAGTCGACAATAAATGAAAAGGCTGGATACCGCTTCAACAGTTCCGTGGTGCATGCCGCGTAACCGCACCCGCAGTCCAGGATGATATTGCCGTCGTCGGGGCAAGCCGCCGCGAAGAACCAATCCCAGTGCTCATTGCGCACGTCGTGGATTGTCTCGTACGAAACAATTCGCTTGTCGAACGCCGTCGTCAGAGGCTCGGGTGACGGCTGCCGCTTGTTTGAAAGGAGAAGCCCAGGGCCCACGGTTTCGACGGTACCGTCACCGGGCGGTGCGCTGCCCAGTTTCAGTTCGGCAATTTTCGGTGCCGCCGCGAGTGCCACAGGAGCGTTAGCGCTGGTTGGTTCGGCGATGGTTTGGTCCATGGGCAGCCGAACATCAATATGGTCGCGCCCTGTACCTTCGTCTCGATTAAGCTTTGGGATTGAGTCGTAGTCCGGAACAGGACGCCAGCCGTTATCGCCATGATCCTTTGCAATACGCGGCCAATGACGGATGAAACCACTCTTTTTCCCCGCTATGAAATGGCCGGCAGAGTAGCCATGACTACGAACCTCCCGGTCACCAAAGTGTTCGAGGCCAAATAGCGAGCGTCCTTGCCATGTCCGCAATACTGGACCGCCTCCGGTCGACTTACTCCGAACCAAGCAGGTGTGCGCATGGCCGAACAGGTGTAGGGCAAAGGATCCAGCTGGGTTGATTTGAGGATACTCGCGCTCGCGAGCCTGTTGGTCCAACCAGTCGGGGCCATGGTGTGTAAGGAGGAAGCAGAAGTGATGCCGTGCGACCCACGCGGGGCCATCGCCGTCGCATGCGCCTTGAAATTGCTTTGCGTGGACGGCGAGCTTGCCCTCGTAATCGCCCTTAGTGAGTTGCAGGAACGCTGTGTTTAATCCAAGGACTCCGACCTTCAAACCGTTAGCCTCGATTGTGGCGGAGAAATCGCCGGGTAGGAAACCAGGATTGATCATTACGTTGTTGGGCAGACGGCGCTGATTCGATCTCCTCCACCATTCCATGAACGGCTCAAACGCGTTGTTGACGACGTCTCGAAATTGTGATTTATTGCGGTTCCAAAACTCCTTCTGGACATCGGGACGCGCGCTCCACTGCGTGACGAGGCATTCTTGCGGCGAGCCCTCTAACATTTCCGGCCACAGCAGGTCGTGGTTACCCGGAACGCCAAAGAGTACCGGATACGAGCCCATATCGGACAGGTGCTGCCAAAGATCATCCAACAGGCCGTCAAGTTTCGTGAATTCCGCAGGTGATCCCGCTTGAACAAAGTCCCCCGTGAAGAAGACGGCATCCCACGGTCCGCATTTTTTGTGCAGCGATTTCAAGTCCTCGAAGAATCGGGCCTTAATCTGTGGAAAAAGATGGGCAAAGTCCTCCATTCCCACATGTAAATCGGTAATATGCAGCCATCCAAATCGTGCTTGCCCCATTGCAGTGTCCCCTCGTCGCCGTCGCTCGGCTCTCCGATCGGCGTCGTCCGCTGTACTCCTTGCCGTTGCTTTGCCCTAGATACCGCCCCGAATTTCATGCGACGCGGTACTCTCGGAAGTAGTCGGTGCCTTCTTGTCTGGTCTGTCTGGTCCCGATCGGTTGTCCGCCCGGTATGGCAGGGCGATCGGGGCAGAGGACGAAAATGCCTTTCCCTCACGCCAGCGTGCCGACCATCTGCAGGTTCGGGCTGGTCTCCAGGTCGCGCGGGGTGACGAAATCGGCGACTGCTGATGCGGCAACGATGTCCCCGGGCGTCGTTGCAAAGGCGAACTCGCGCGTGCCGAGGTTCCGTTTTTTCGCCACGGCGTAGTTGAGCAAGAAGGTGGCCGCCTCCCGCTTGAAGTCGACTTCGTCCGGCGTTAACGCCTCCGCCCGTACCATCGGGGTAGGTGCGGCAGCAAGCTTTGGCACGTCCGAACCGCGCACACGAATTGCGTAAGGCGGCCCAGCCTCGGTGTAGCAGCGGTAGACGAGTTCCGAGCAGATCATCGGCTCCTTGCCAGCGTGGATCATGCCGGCGATCTTCTCGGCTGCCGAGTCGAGGAAGCGGCGGAGAATCATTGCCAGCACGGGCGACAGGTTCTTCTGGGCTTCGGTTCGAGTCGCGCACAGTAAAGCCAGCAGCACGATTTGCTCATAGCCGTATCGCTGGCGATTCTGCACGTAGTACTGGATGCAGCCTAGGACGGGCTCCGGGCCAAGCCCTGGAATTCCCAGCGGCTTGCCGTCGTTGCTGATAAACCGATACACGTCGACGAACCGCGCCTCTGGCAGGCTGCTGCCGACTATGTTATTGACCGTAGTGCCCTGCGACAGCATTTCCACGACGTTCGCGCCGTCGTAAACGGCGGCGTGGCTGTAGTTTCCCTGATCGAACATGCGGATCAGATCGGAGACGATACCCGTGCCCTGCATCAGCAGCACGTCGCCCGGTTTCAAGTCTGCCTGCGGTACCTTCGCGCCCATGTTTACCTCCAAAGGTTAGAACTCGCCGAATGGCTGCCACTCCTATTCCGGATTCCGTCAGCATAGCACGGTAGCCGTGGGCGTCAAGCAAGAAGGATATCCAAACGACCGGCAGAACGGCATAACCGCTGTCAGATCCGGCATTTCGCCAACAATGAAAATTGTGGCCGTCGATTTGGGGGCGGGATGGCGGTGACTCAGCGACTTTGCGCTTGTCGAGGATTCCTGACGGGAAGGATTCGCTCTCCACCTGGCAGCGGGAAATCGAAGTGGCACGATGCACCTTTGATCGTCGTGCGCCCGACTTGTCGGGGTTCTCAAGGCTCTGTTTCTGAGAGACCCGGAAATAGTCTCGGTTGTGGTGCGCTTGCGCAAACAACGACCAGGCAAGGCTTTCCGCCGGCGACGCCGTTGCTCACGGCACGCTCGACGTTGTTGCCGAATGCGAGATCGCCCCGTCCCACGATCACAATTGCACGATGCCACTGTGATGCTCCCTACAGATGGCGCAGACCGCCGAAAAACTCGCCTGTCTTGTTCCAAAAATGGCAACGGCGAGCCATCGGAAGACTGCCGACTGGCAGTCGGCACATGTTGCCGCTTGCAGCCGTCCAAGACGGGCGCTATTCTGATACCTGAACGGGACCAGTTTCCTGACGGCTCGTCACCTTTCGGTCATCGTGCCGGACGAGCTTGCCAACGAACCGTCCTTAACAAGGAGCAAGTCATGGTACATCGTCGGATTCGCTATGAAATGGCGCGTTTTGTGCTGCCGAAGCATCGGGATTACATCGTTGTGGAACTGAAGTACGAAACACCTGTCGTCGCCGAGCAGAAGAACGCCCGGTTCGTTGGCAAGGACGAAGGCGAGCAGGATGCCGAGAAGCTCAATGGCGTGATCGCCAAGTTCGGCATCCTGGGCGTGCGCAACCAGTTCCCGTTGCGGCCCAAGGCTGTCCGCCAGTCGCTTGAGGTGGCTACCAAGTTGCCGGATATTCCGATGGCGAGCGCCGTGGCCCGCAAGATCGCTACGGTGACGAAGAAGGATCTGGACGTCTCATCGTTCTTCAAGAGCAATTTCGTCGCAGTGGTTCCGAAGAATGCGGCTGACGCAAAGAAGATCGCATCCGCGCTGAAGAAGCAGCCGGCGGTCTGGGACGCGTACCCGGCGCCTTACCCGGTCCCGCCGCTCTATGTGCAGTTGCCGGACATCGCTGAACCGGGATCCTTCAATCTCGAACCCACGCAGGGTTACTTGTATTCGGCTCCTTACGGGATCGGGGCGATGGACGCCTGGGAGTATGCCGGCGGGAAGGGCGACGGCGTGTCGATTTGCGACGTCGAGTACGCATGGAACCTCGATCACGAGGACCTGCCGCGCACGATCAAGCGCCTTGGCGGCACGCCGCTTACCCAAAACGACTTCGTCAACCACGGGACGGCCGTCCTTGGCGAGATGGTGGCGGTACCCAACGCCTTCGGAGCCGTGGGAATCAGCCATGAGGCGAAGGCGTTCGTCCAGAGCGCCATGACCGACAACAACGTGTACGATCTTGCTTGGGCAATCGATAACGCTGCCTCGAAGCTCTCGGCGGGCGACGTCATGCTGATCGAGCAGCACTCGGAGCTGAATCCCGGAAAGGGTGATTTCGTGGCCATGCAGTATTGGTCGGCTATCTTCACCGCGATCCAGGCTGCCGTGAACAAGGGCATCGTCGTCGTCGAGGCGGCAGGAAACGGCAGCCAGAATTTCGACGCCGCGGGGTTCAACGGTTCGTATCTGCAAAAGGACTGCGGGGCGATCGTGGTCGGAGCGGGCGTTCCGCCGACGAACCGCGTGGACTTCAACGGCTTCGGTCAGGCTTATCCAGGCTACAGTTCCTTGGGCGTTCCCCGCTCCCGGATCTTCTTCTCCAACTATGGGAAGATCGTCAACCTGCAGGGATGGGGCTGGCATGTGTCGTCGACCGGCTACGGTGACGCCCAAGACGGAGCGGACCCCAACAAGTTCTATACCTTCAGGTTCTCCGGCACGTCCAGTGCCTCGCCCATCGTGACGGGGGCTGTTGCCTGTCTTCAGGGGGCAGCGCGGGCAAAAGTCGGGCGTCCGTTGACGCCGGACCGCGTGCGGAAGCTGCTCGTCGACACCGGAACTCTGCAGGAGGACAGCCCGGGCGTGGCCGTGGCGTCGAACCATATCGGTCCGCAGCCAAACCTGGTTGCCGCGATCAAGCGATTGCAATAAGATGCGTGACCTTTCTTGGCCACCGCGCGGTCAGCGCGTACAATTGATTTGGAGGAACGGCTGGGAAAGGGAGGCGAGAAAATGGTAATGCTTCGTCCGGATGGAAAAGGTCCGGTGGTCGCGATCCGAGTCCCCTTGGAGGCAACCGTCAAGCCGCAATGGCGCTTCGATCCCGCTGCGCGCGTTTTCAAGACTCGCCGGGGTCGAACCTCGTTTTCGCCCTGGGATGATTTGCCGGTTGGGACGGAGATCGTCTACGCCGTTCCTCGCCTGGCTGATATCTCGCCATCGGAACTTTCCAAGCACGAGCGACGACTGGCGCGATCGATTCAAGTGATTCTGCCTCTCGGAAAGAAGCCGGATGATTATTTGGACGTGGTCCGAGCTTGGCCCTCTGTGGACGAGGTCCAGATGGGCCCTTGCCCCGCTCTACCCGGAATCCCGCCCGCGCCGGGCCTCGCCACATAGCATGCCAACGCTCCGGTATCCGCCTCGGTCGCCACTGCCTGGGACGGCAGGGTGTCGTAGCCACCACGATGGAGAAGTCGTCTCGACGGGCGCAAACCTGTCCCCAAGGGCTTTAGGCCAGCCTTCTTTTGGGTAAGAAACAGACAACAAAGCGCGGGAGGGTTCGTCGGGATATATCCTGGGGTGGCGGGCGATGATCCCAAGCGGTCGCGCCCCACCAACCATCATGGCAACCGAGCCGTTCCATCCACATTTTGAGGGGCGAATTGCCGCCGAAGAATGATGGGGAAGGTCGAGCCAAGCTCCCGTTGGCCGCGATCCTTCGTTCTCTAACGCTCTGCCAATCAGTCAACGTGACAGCCGAACTCCCATCCAGAACCGCCCCCAGAAAACGGCAATGAGAACCCAGGATATATCCTGCCTACTCTCCTGATGCCACTCAGACATTCCGTTTCCCCTTCTTGGTCAGCGAGTCCACGACACACGATCTACTTGTGATGTCGTTTCTTCTGCCACTCATCCAGGAACTTGCCCACTACGTTGCCCTCTTCCGTACCGTCGGGGTGGGTAATGATCCAGTCCACCAGCTCGCTCTCGGGGAAAACATAGGGATCGCCGTCCTTGAACCCCTTAACCTTTAGGCTGTCGCTCGCAATCCGCCCGGTGATGCGTCCGTCCTTGACGCTCGCGATGGCAATGAACACCTGCTCGGTCGTTCCCGTGCCGCCGCGGAGGTTCGTGACGGCAAAAAACGCATAGCCCGCAGGCAGCCCGTCCAAGTGCCGATTCTTGGCTGCGGGATGGTCTCAGGGCCAGCGCGTACTAAAGGCTTGTTCCAGTAAGGACTTGGAGCATGTATTC
>CAZTPX010000214.1:0-14525 GCA_964615095.1 uncultured Planctomycetaceae bacterium
TCGTGGCCGTGGCCCCCAGCGTATCGGTGGCCGTGACCGTGAAGGTCTCGGTCCCAGTTGCCGTGGGTGTGCCCGTGATCGAGAGCGAGCCGCTGCCGCTGGCCGGCACCGTCAGGCCGTTGATGGCGTTCTGGATATTACTGACAGTCAGGCTCACAGTGCCTGTGCCGCCGCTGGCGGTGATTGTCTGGTTGTAAGCCTTGCTGACCGTGTCGGCCGGGAGCGTGGCGGGGCCAAGCGTGACGGCCCCGTTCACCGTAATGCTGTAGCTGGTCGTGGCCGTGGCCCCCAGCGTATCGGTGGCCGTGACCGTGAAGGTCTCGGTCCCAGTTGCCGTGGGTGTGCCCGTGATCGAGAGCAAACCGCTGCCGCTGGCTGGCACTGTCAGGCCCGTAATGGCGTTCTGAATATTGCTGACGGTCAGGCTCACAGTGCCCGTACCGCCGCTGGCGGTGATTGTCTGGTTGTATGCCTTGTTGATCGTGTCGGCCGGCAGGCTCGCGGGCCCCAGCGTGACAGCCCCGTTGACCGTGATGCTGTAACTGGTCGAGGTCGTGGCCCCCACCGTGTCGGTGGCCGTGACCGTGAAGGTCTCGGTCCCGGTCGCCGTGGGAGTTCCCATGATCGAGAGCGAGCCGCTGCCGCTGGCCGGCATCGTCAGGCCGTTGATGGCGTTCTGGATATTACTGACGGTCAAGCTCACAGTGCCTGTGCCACCGCTGGCCGTGATCGTCTGATTGTATGGCTTGTTGATCGTGTCAGCCGGGAGCGTGGCGGGGCCAAGCGTGACGGCCCCGTTCACCGTAATGCTGTAGCTGGTCGTGGCCGTGGCCCCCAGCGTATCGGTGGCCGTGACCGTGAAGGTCTCGGTCCCAGTTGCCGTGGGTGTGCCCGTGATCGAGAGCGAGCCGCTGCCGCTGGCCGGCACCGTCAGGCCGTTGATGGCGTTCTGGATATTACTGACAGTCAGGCTCACAGTGCCTGTGCCGCCGCTGGCGGTGATTGTCTGGTTGTAAGCCTTGCTGGCCGTGTCGGCCGGGAGCATGGCGGGGCCCAGCGCGACGGCCCCATTGGCCGTGATGCTGTAGTTGGTTGAAGTCGTGGCCCCCAGCGTGTCGGTGGCCGTGACCGTGAAGGTCTCGGTACCGGTTGCCGTGGGCGCGCCCGTGATCGAGAGCGAGCCGCTGCCGCTGGCAGGCACCGTCAGGCCGTTGATGGCGTTCTGGATATTGCTGACGGTCAGAGCCAAAGTGCCTGTGCCGCCGCTGCCGGTGACTGTCTGGTTGTAAGCCTTGTTAACCGTATCGGCCGGCAGGCTCGCGGGGCCCAACGTGACGGCTCCATTGACCGTGATGCTGTAGCTGGCCGAGGTCGTGGCCCCCAGCGTGTCGGTGGCCGTGACCGTGAAGGTCTCGGTCCCGGTCGTCGTGGGCGTACCCGTGATCGAGAGCGAACCGCTACCGCTGGCCGGCACTGTGAGGCCGTTGATGGCGTTCTGGATATTGCTGACCGTCAGGGTCACAACGCCTGTGCCGCCGCTGGCGGTGACTGTCTGGTTGTAAGCCTTGTTAACCGTATCGGCCGACAGGCTCGCGGGGCCCAGCGTGACGGCCCCATTGACCGTGATGCTGTAGTTGGTCGAAGTCGTGGCCCCCAACGTGTCGGTGGCCGTGACCGTGAAGGTCTCGGTCCCGGTTGCCGTGGGCGTACCCGTGATCGAGAGCGAGCCGCTGCCGCTGGCAGGCACCGTCAGGCCCGTAATGGCGTTCTGGATGTTGCTGACGGTCAGGGTCACAGTGCCCGTGCCGCTGCTGGCGGTGATCGCCTGATTGTAGGCCTTGTTGATCGTGTCGGCCGGGAGCGTGGCAGGCCCTAGCGTGACGGCTGGATTGACCGTGATGCTGTAGTTGGTCGAAGTCGTGGCCCCCAGCGTGTCGGTGGCCGTGACCGTGAAGGTCTCGGTACCGGTTGCCGTGGGCGTGCCCGTGATCGAGAGCGAGCCGCCGCCGCTGCCCGGCACCGTGAGGCCGTTGATGGCGTTCTGGATGTTGCTGACGGTCAGGCTCACAGTGCCCGTACCGCCGCTGGCCGTGATCGTCTGATTGTATGCCTTGTTGACCGTATTGGCCGGCAGGCTCGCGGGTCCCAGCGTGACAGCCCCGTTGACCGTGATGCTGTAGCTGGCCGAGGTCGTGGCCCCCAGCGTGTCGGTGGCCGTGACCGTGAAGGTCTCGGTCCCAGTCGCCGTGGGCGTGCCCGTGATCGAGAGCGAGCCACTGCCGTTGGCCGGCACCGTCAGGCCGTTGATGGCGTTCTGAATATTGCTGACGGTCAGGGTTACCGTGCCCGTGCCACCGCTGGCCGTGATTGTCTGATTGTATGCCTTGTTGATCGTATCGGCCGGCAGGCTCGCGGGGCCTAGTGTGACCGCCCCATTGACGGTGATGCTGTAGTTGGTCGAGGCCGAGGCCCCCAGCGTGTCGGTGGCCGTGACCGTGAAGGTCTCAGTACCGGTCGCCGTAGGCGTACCCGTGATCGAGAGCGAGCCGCTGCCGTTGGCCGGCACCGTCAGGCCGTTGATGGCGTTCTGAATATTGCTGACGGTCAGGGTTACCGTGCCCGTGCCACCGCTGGCCGTGATTGTCTGATTGTATGCCTTGTTGATCGTATCGGCCGGCAGGCTCGCGGGGCCTAGTGTGACCGCCCCATTGACGGTGATGCTGTAGTTGGTCGAGGCCGAGGCCCCCAGCGTGTCGGTGGCCGTGACCGTGAAGGTCTCGGTCCCGGTCGCCGTAGGCGTACCCGTGATCAAGAGCGAGCCACTGCCGCTGGCAGGCACCGTCAGGCCGTTGATGGCATTCTGGATATTGCTCACGGTCAGGGTTAAAGTGCCCGTGCCACCGCTGGCGGTGATTGTCTGATTGTAGGCCTTGTTGATCGTGTCGGCCGGCAGGCTCGCGGGCCCTAGCGCGACTGCCGAATTGACCGTGATACTGTAATTGGTCGAGGTCGAGGCTCCCAGCGAGTCGGTGGCCGTGACCGTAAAGGTCTCGGTCCCGGCCGCCGTGGGCGTACCTGTGATCGAGAGCGAGCCGCTGCCGCTAGCCGGCACCGTCAGGCCGTTGATGGCGTTCTGGATATTGCTGACGGTCAGGGTCACAGTGCCCGTGCCACCGCTGGCCGTGATTGTCTGGTTGTAAGCCTTGTTGACCGTGTCGGCCGGGAGCGTGGCGGGGCCAAGCGCGACGGCCCCGTTCACCGTAATGCTGTAGCTGGCCGAGGTCGTGGCCCCCAGGGTGTCGGTGGCCGTGACCGTGAAGGTCTCGGTCCCGGTCGCCGTGGGTGTACCCGTGATCGAGAGTGAGCCGCTGCCGCTGGCAGGCACCGTGAGGCCGTTGATGGCGTTCTGGATATTGCTGACCGTCAGGGTCACAGTGCCTGTGCCGCCGCTGGCGGTGACTGTCTGGTTGTAAGCCTTGTTAACCGTATCGGCCGGCAGGCTCGCGGGGCCCAGCGTGACGGCCCCGTTGACCGTGATGCTGTAGCTGGCCGAGGTCGTCGCCCCCAGGGTGTCGGTGGCCGTGACCGTGAAGGTCTCGGTCCCAGTCGCCGTGGGAGTTCCCATGATCGAGAGCGAGCCGCTGCCGCTAGCCGGCACCGTGAGGCCGTTGATGGAGTTCTGGATATTGCTGACGGTCAGGGTCACAGTGCCTGTGCCGCCGCTGGCGGTGATCGTCTGGTTGTAGGCATTGTTGATCGTGTCGGCCGGCAGAGTGGCGGGGCCTAGTGTGACCGCCCCATTGACGGTGACACTGTAGCTGGTCGAGGCCGTGGCCCCCAACGTGTCCGTAGCTGTGACCGTGAAGGTTTCGGTCCCGGTCGCCGTGGGCGTACCCGTGATCGAGAGCGAGCCGCTGCCGCTGGCCGGCACCGTCAGGCCGTTGATGGCGTTCTGGATATTGCTGACGGTCAGGCTCACAGTGCCTGTGCCGCCGCTGGCCGTGATTGTCTGATTGTATGCCTTGTTGACCGTGTCGGCCGGCAGGCTCGCGGGCCCCAGTGTGACGGCCCCATTGACCGTGATGCTGTAGTTGGTCGAAGTTGTAGCCCCCAGCGTATCGGTGGCCGTGACGGTGAAGGTCTCAGTCCCGGTTGCCGTGGGTGTGCCCGTGATCGAGAGCGAGCCGCTGCCGCTGGCCGGCACAGTGAGGCCAGCGATGGCGTTCTGGATATTGCTGACGGTCAGGGTTAGAGTGCCCGTGCCGCCGCTGGCGGTGATCGTCTGATTATATGCCTTGTTGATCGTGTCGGCCGGGAGAGTGGCGGGGCCTAGTGTGACCGCCCCATTGACGGTGACACTGTAGCTGGTCGAGGCCGTGGCCCCCAGCGTGTCGGTGGCCGTGACCGTGAAGGTTTCGGTACCGGTCGCCGTGGGCGTACCCGTAATCGAGAGCGAGCCGCTGCCGCTAGCCGGCACCGTCAGACCGTTGATGGCGTTCTGGATATTGCTGACGGTCAGGGTCACAGTGCCGGTGCCGCCGCTGGCCGTGATTGTCCGATTGTAGGCCTTGTTGAGCGTGTCGGCCGGAAGCGTGGCGGGGCCTAGCATAACGGCCCCATTGACCGTGATGCTGTAAGAAGTCGAGGTCTGGTCTCCCGCCGTGTCGCTGGCCGTAACCGTGAAGGTCTCGGTGCCGGTCGCCGTAGGCGTACCGCTGATTGTCAGGCTGGTAGTGCCGCTGGCCGGCACAGTGAGGCCCGCGATGGCGTTCTGGATATTGCTGACGGTCAGGGTTAGAGTGCCCGTGCCGCCGCTCGCAGTGATCGTCTGATTATAGGCCACGTTGGCCGTGTCGGCCGGAAGTGTAGACGGGCTGAGCGTGATGCTGCTCTGCCCCACATCGGCCAAAGCCGGCACAAGTAGATTGGCCACGGGCGTGCCTAGGCCGGTGACGAGGTCATAACCGGCGGCTGCCGTGTAGGTGGGGCTACCCGTGCTCATGCCCGAAGTAATGTCGTGAAAGTCGCTGGCGGGCAAGGAATACAGCGCGGGCAGGGTTTGCGATGGTCCGTCCAGGGTCGACAGCCCGGCCGAGACCCGAATCTGATCGGCAATCGCAATCAGGCCGGCCCAGCAGGGAGTGGCCACGCTCGTGCCACCCACTTGATACCAGGGGCTCGAACCGCCATCGTACGAATCATAGATGGCAACCCCGCTGCTGGGACTGGCGTCGAAGGCCACGTCGGGCATCGCACGCATGCCGCCTGAGTTGACCGTGCTACTGCCATTATGGATCACCAGGCCCTGCTGGTAACTCGGCTGCGTTTCGTAGGCGCTGATTCCGCCGCCGCTCCCGCTCCAGCCCGCTTCGCTGCCATAGTTGTTGCCACTGAGCGTGAGCGACGTGCCGCCTACGGCCACGACATCCGGTGAATAGGCCGGATACCCGCCGGGCGCACCCGAGTCGCCGGAAGCGGCCAGGAACGTGATCCCCGTATGACCACTGGGCGTTGCGAAGGAGGGGTCATAAAACGAGTCGAAAAAGGAGTCCAGGGCGGTGAAACTCATGGAAACGGCCGAGACCCCGGGGATGTTGCACGCCGTAGCGACGGCCGTCGAAATCAAGTCCGTGTAAGAAGCACTACTGGCTTCAATCAGCACGATATTGGCTAGCGGCGCGATGGCGTGGGCCCATTCCACGTCCAACGCTTCTTCTTCCTCCCATGTACTACCGCCTGATTCCGTAGTCGGATAGTTCGCTCCGCCGTTCTCATCCAGCTTGGTAAACGTAGGACCCGAACCGCCAAAATCGGGCAGGCCATAGTATGCGTCGAAATTGTGCAAGTCGCTGGTAGCGTAAGCGGCGCTAGTGCTGCTGACCAGGTCTGGGTCGTCGTAGGCGTCGATGATCGCAATCGTCTGCCCGGCGCCCGCCTGGCTGAGCAAATTGATGCCGTATGCCGAGCGGATCTGCTGCGGCGAGAATGCGCCCGAGGGCGGCGTGGTGGAGCCCATCGGGGTCCCCGTCCCCAGCAGCGGCGGACTTGCCGTTCCGCTACTTACCCACGTGTTGGCGACAATCGGCTGGAACAGTGCCGCACCGCTGAGAAGGGTCCGCGGCTCCAAGGCTTCGAAGCGTAATTCGCGCCCCGATTGGCAGCAGCGCACTGAGTGGCGAACACCCGTCTTCCGGGTCGTGCTCGGCAGATTTCCCCGACTACGACTGGACCGCGCTTCGCGCGCTGCAAAGCCCGGTAGCTTGACGGTATGCCAGAACATGATCCTCTTCTCCGCTGGTCGTCACGATTTCTCTTGTCACCAGTCCACTCCCAAATCAAGTATAGGTCACTCCCTTCAGCACCGCGCTACGGGTCGTAAGTCATTGGCGAAGAGAACGTTAGAGAACGAATCACGGGCGGGCGGCGAGCCCAGTTTGGTCTGTTGGACGGCCAATCTTCGAAACCGGCCCACCACACTGATTCGTCCAGACCCCACCGGGCTCGTCCCGGTCGGTGAACGAGGCTGAACAGCTAAGATGCGGCACCCCCCCTTGATCTTTCTTCTTTCGCCAGTCCTAAGACCTCTCATCTCATCATCTGCCCTCACCGCTCGCCTACCTCCCTTACCAACTTGTCATAATCGGCCCGTTCGAGCAGCAGCAGGTCCTCCGGCTTGAGGCCCAACTTGCGGGCCTCGTGGAAAGCATCGGTGGCCGCCTTCTGCTGGCCGAGCTGCCAACACGTCAGCGCCCGATGGAAATAATTGGCGGGCTGCGGGTCGTCGCGAATCGCTTCTTCCAGGTCGGCTAGCGCTTCCTCACGTTGCCCGTTGGCCGTCCGCACGGTCGCCCGCGTATCCAGGATGGCCGGCACGGGGCCGGTGATGGCAATGGCCCGATCGACCAATTCCAGCGACTCTGCGAAATTCTGCTTCTGCAGGGCCAGGAGCAGCGCAAGGTTGTTGAGGGCAATAATGTTGTTCTCGTCCTTCTTTAGGACCTCGCGATAGATCTCGACCGCGTCTTGCGGGCGCGATCGCATGCGCAGATCGCCGACCACGAGCAGGAGGGCCGCGGGACGGCCCCTGGCGTCGGCAATGGAGAGCAGAACCCGCTCCAAGCGGATGATTTGCTGGGAAGTCAGGCCGGGGTAGGCGATCAACTCCTGCGATTCTGTGGCCAGGGCGGTCACTTCGGCCTTCGGCCAGCTTGCTTCCGCTATGTTCAGGGCCTCATCCACGCGGCCTTGTTGCAAGAGCGCGAAGGCTACGAGAAACGTGTCCCCCGGGTGCCGCGTGACGTAATCCCTGACCAGGGTCTCCATCTCCGCCAACAGCTTGGCTTTAGCCGCCTTGTCGCCGCGGGTGCCGGCCCCGGTGGCGAGCGTTTTCAGAATAGAAACCAATTTGAGGATTCTTGCATCGCGCTCGGCGCCCTTGTCCGCAGCGTGTTGCGGGGCGGTCGTGAGTTGCGGGTCGGTGGGGCGTTCCAGGAACTTGTGCATTCGCTCGATAGCCAGGTCCGTCTGTTGGCGGCGGACCAGCGACTCTGCCCGCAGGGTGAGGGTCAGGGAGTTATCCGGCGCCAATTCCTCGAGGCGATCCAGCCACAGCCCCGCTTCCTGCATTTCGTTGCGATCCATCAACATGGCCACATAGGCCGCCAAGAACCGCAACTCTTTGCCGTGGCTGGCCAGAAGCGCACGCATGTGTTTGTTAGTTTGCAGCCAGTCCTTCTCGCGGAGGTACAACGTGGCAAGCGAGAAGCGGACCTCGGCCATTTCGGAGGGCTGCGAGCGGAGCACTTGTTCCAAGGCATCGATGGCTTCTAGCCGCTTGGCCCGCTGGGGAAAGCCTGCCAGGAGCACGGCCTTCTCGCGCAAATCGTCGGGTCCCCTTCCATCGGCAAGGTTCTGGTCAACCAAGGCCACCGCCTTGAGAAGATTGGCATACCCGCCCCGTTGGCGAAGGATGCCGGCCATGGCGCGGCGTGCCCAGGCAATGTCTTGCGGTTTGGCAGTGATCTGCCCGCCCAGGATCCTCTGCAAGTAGTCTTCGGCCTCTGCGGGCTTCTTCACGCGAATACAGAATTCGGCCAAGTTTCGCAGGACAATGGGGTCTTTGGCGCCCTTGGCGAGGATCGTATGGTATTGTTTGGTCGCCTCGTCCAGCTCGCCCAGGGCCTCGTAGCAGGGTCCCAAGGCCAGCGCCACCTTGTCAGCCGGAATCTTCTTGACCGCATCGCCCAGCAAGGCCTCGGCCGCATCCTTCTGACCGGTCGAAGCCAGGAAGCGAATCAATCCCACCCAAGTCTCGGGCGCTTCCGGCCCAAGCTCTACGGCCCGGCGGAGCGACTTCTCTCCCGCCAGGAAACAGACCCGGGCTTGATCGGGGAATTGGTCGGCTAACGCCCGCCGTCCCAGGAAGCCTTGCAACTCGCCCAGCCAGAGGTGATCGGTCCAATCTTTGGATTGATCGGCCACCTGCCGCGAAATCTCCACGGCGCGATCGATATTCTCCAGCCGCATCGAGACCTCCGAGGCCAACCGCCCCAGCTCCGTGAAAAAAACCGCCTGCCGCTGCTCCAGGTGTCGCAGCATTTCATCGGCTTCCCCGTACCGTTGCCGATTGTAGAGCAATTCGAACGCGCGACGGACCGTGGTAGGACCAATTTCACCCATGTCGATAGCCTTGCAGTAATTCTCGATCGCCGGATCGACCTGGCCCAGCCGGTCGTACAATCGCCCCGCCAAGAGAGGAATGCGGCCCCAGCCCGGACGCTGCTGGCGGGCCGCCGACAGATGCTCGATCGCCTGCTGGAATTGGCTGGCTTGCTTCTGCGTGTCCGTCTCGCGTTCGCCCAGAACCGCCAGACGCACTGCCTCGCCATAGTGCCAGAGGGCCCCTTCCTTCTGGAAGGAGCGAATTTCGGCAAGCACCTTTTCCATGCCGGAGGCGTCCTTGCTGAGGTACGTCAGTTCGAACAGCAGCAGCCGGATGGCCAGATTCGCGCGGTCCGCTTCGCAGGCCTGGGCCGCGAGCAGCTTGGCGTGTTCCAAGTCTCCAGCTTCCCAGAGGTACATGGCCAAGGAACGGCACAACCGCAGGCGCTCTTCCGCCGAGAACTTGTTCGTGTCCTCGCCCAGCTTCGCCAGTTCCGCGGCAGCCTTCTTGCCGTACCGCGCTAAGAGATACTGGCCGCGGGCCAGGCGCAGAAAGACACGGTCGCCGAACTTCTTCTCGGCTTGACCAAGGATTTCTGCTGCATGGTCCCACTGTTGCCGCCGGCCGGCCAACGAGACCAAGGCCGACCAGAGGTCCGTTTTCTCGGGGAAGTTATCCCGCGCCGCCAGCAGCAGTTTTTCCGTTTTTTCGGCATACCCCTGGCCGAAAAGGGCCTCGGCGCGGAGCAACGTCAGGTCGGTCGCGTCCGGCGTCGCCTGTTTCAGGCGGTCGAGAATGGCTTCCACCTCTTTCCAATCACGTTCCGGCGCGCGCAACCGCAGGTTCTTGATCGCCAGCAGGCGGGCGACCTCGAAATCTCCCGTCGCCGACATGCCCTCGAGCCGGCCGATCTGCCGGTACTCCTCCAATGCCTCGCTGATCTGACCCAGTGTGGACAGAGTTGCCGCCACGCCCATGCGGGCCGGAACCCAGAGCGGATCAATATGGGCCGCCTTGCGATAGGCCGCCAGTTGGGCTTCCGTATCGCTCAGTTGCTCGTAGCAGCGTGCCAGGCGACACTCGACCTCCTTAAGCAACTCCGGCGTATTTCCTTGCTGAGCCTCGCCACTGCTGCCTTTTTCCTTGGGCTGCTCCAATTGCTGGGCCACGTCGACAAAGGCCAGGGAGGCAGCGAACCAGTTCCCCTGGCCCGCCTCGATCTGGGCCTGCAGGTAGTCGATCAAGACCGGATCAAAGCCTTGGCCCAGCGGCAGGCCGCGGAGTTGTGCGACCGCCTTGCGGGCCTCGTCCAGCTCGCCGCGCTCGATCGTAATCCTCCCCAAGTCCCACAGCAACTCCCTGCGGTCGGCCGCCTTTTCGATCCCGCGGCGAAGGGCTTCGACGGCCTTTTCGCGATGACTGCTGCGGATCTCGATGCGAAACAGGGCCAGGTACCCATCGGCCAGCTCCGGCGCGGCCGCGATGGACCGTTCGGCATAACGGCGGGCCTTGTCGTAATCGGCCGTCAAGGAAGAGAGGTTCGCGGCCAGCAACAGGGCATTGGTATTCTTGGGATCGAGTTCCGCCGATTTCTCGGCCGCAATCAAGGCCAGCTTCTCCTGGTTCTTGGTCCTCAGGTATAGGTATCGCGCCCGATAGAGATGGGCCAGCGAAGAATCGGCGTTCTTGTTGACGAGCGTGTCGATCCAGGCGTCGGCCTCTTTGGCCTTGTCGAGCCGCAGCCGCAGGACTTCGGCCAGGCGGACGTACGGCTCGCATTGCCCCGGGGCCACCGCGATCGCCTTCTGGAACGATTCCGCGGCGCCGGCATAGTCGCCGCTGGCATCCTGGCAGATGCCCAGTTGTTCCCAGAGCTTGCCGTCGGTTTGGACGGCCAGCAGAAATCGCAGGTGCTGGCGGGCGTCGCTATAGCGTCTCAAGGCGATGTCGAGATCGACCAGTCTGCGCCGCACTTCGACCCGCTCCGGCGCACTGCGCAGCACAGTTTCCAGTTGGACGACGGCCATGCTCACCAGGCCGCGATCAGCCAACAGCAGCCCCAACTCCGCATGTGCTTCAATATCCTTGGGGGCCAACTGCAGGTAGAGTTGATAACTGCGGAGCGCCGGCTCGAACCGCTTCTCCGTGGCAAACTGCCGCGCCCGGTCGAGCATGAAGGCCGATTGCCGTTGCACCTGGACGGCGTGGACGGCAAAAGTGCCTAGGCCCAGCACGCCGAAAGTCACCAGGCTCGCCAGCAGGAATCGGAAGTTGATCGAGTACTTCATTGTGATAGACCCCATTTAGGCAGCAGCTACACGTTCGGCCTGTCTCCCCGGCGAACGAGACCATTGTCCTCATTATAGCTAGCGAAGCTGGCACAACAAGTTATGGGGTATATGTTCGGGGGCGATCTGCGAGTTGCAAGGGTTTCCTGCGCATTTGGACCTGCGCCGCTGCGCAGCGGCATGGCGGGAATCAGAAGTATCGGATTTCATCCAGCTCTTAGTGCGCTTTTAGACCCCAAATTGTCGGCCTGTTATTTTAGTCGATTTACCAGCCGCGAAGCGGCGATATGCAATAGCCCGGGGCGTCAGCCCCGGGACTGCCAAGACAAATGGCCTCCCAGCCGCGAAGCGGCGACACGCTGGACCGTGGCGCGGGCTTCACGACTGCTGTGCCACGGTCGGCGATCCATCCACTTTCAATTCTGTTACCAACAGCAGGTCGATAACGCTGAAAGTGTCATCGGGATGATGGACGATGATCGATCGACCGCCAGGCGATTGGGAAAGGAATTCGCTGTGCGGGACATGGCACGACGTGCCGTCGGCCATACGAATGGTGAACGGCCGAAACGGCTGGACCTGGTGCATGTTGCGAAGTTGTTCAACGGTCATGGTCCTGTTTCCGATGCCTAGTTCTATCTTTTTGGCTACAAGGCATTTCAAAATTTCAAAATGATGCATGGAACCTCGATATCTTGCCTGCATAGGGGTTCTAACCCTTCGCTCAATTCCCTGCAAAGCGGCTGGAAGTTGTCAAGATCGTGTTGTAAATCAGCCGGCAATGGGTCGTGATGAGGAAACGCCTTTTCAATGCTTTAGCAGCATGGTCAGGTAATCACGAGATCCCAAAAGTACGAGAACGCGATAAAAGCCAAGATCCAGCCTAATGTTCTTCATGGGCTCATTATGCTTTCGTATTTTCGTTCTTTCGAGATTTCGTGATCACTTTCCTTTCCTGCTTCTCGCTCACAAAACCGCAACAATTCTGCAAAAATAGCTTCCGAAACCCCCTGAAATGTGCGCCCCTCCGCAACGGGGCTGCGACTATCCGGAAACTGTCTGCAAAACGATTGACACGAATTCCGTCCCTGGTAAGATACGGATATGCAAACGACCACTCCACGCGAAGTGGCATTCCTGCAAGGGTACGAGAGAAGCGATTGCGGATTTGCGAAGTTCGTTTGCGAGATTGCGATTTTTTGGACGAAAAACGATTGACGGGTTGCGGCGGGAAGTTAGGATGGTTGGTAGATTCGGATCAAAAGCTTCAATTCCACCTTCGGGTTGATTCCAGGGTCGGAGTCAATTTCCTGTAAGGTTGTATTTCCGGTTGTTTTGAGACGCCCGTTATGATGCGTTTCTATTGGAACGTGCGTGTTTAAATTGCTCGATTCGTTTGTCACACATCTTTAGGAGTGTATTATGCTTATGAAAAGATTGGCCTTGGTGGCGATTTTGGGATTAGTCCTGGTTTTGGGAACGTCGGCGGTCTTCGCGACCGCGTTGACGCCTTTGGGTACCCCTTTGACGGAGATGACTCCAACGAATGCGACGCCTGCACTATTGACCGGCTTGCCGGTCGGTACGACAATCCTTGCCTCGGAAAGCAGCCCCTATTTCGGCTCGGCGGCATTTCCCGGTCCCGGTTATAACATCACCGGAAATATCATTTCCGCAGTAGTCCAACTCCCGAATACGAGTGGTTTGGACTTCTTGTACCAGATTACCAACGACGCATCTAGTCTTGCGTCCGTCACACAGCCTGAGGTTCTCGACGTTTCCAATGCGTACACCACCAGTGTCGGCTATTTGACTGGCTCTGGTATTACAGGTGTTGGTGCGCCTTTTGTGGGGACGGGGAGCATTGTGCCTTTCGGTGGTATCTCTAGAGCACTGTATGCTACACCGCAAACAGAGCTGGAATTTGACTTTACCAAGAACGGGAATTCGGCACTTACAAGTTTACCATCTTTCGCTCCTGGCACACAAAGTGTGGTGTTTGTGGTCCAAACAAATGCTTCGGAGTATACTCAAGGCTTAGCCTACTCTCAAGACGGAGGCGCTTCTAATAGGGTCGCTGCCTATGTTCCGAGCGGACAGGTAGTTCCAGAACCATCCTGTGTTGCGGGCCTTCTCGGTCTTATTTCCATGGCTGGCATAGGGCTTGTCTTTAGGCGGAAACGTTAGTTTGTTGAAGCAGATTTGAAAAGGTCCGCGTCCCATCAGCCTTGACCGATGGAAAGTGGCTGTGTAGTTTGATTTGCGATGTGTGTTTCGCAAGGTGGTTTGAACTTAATCGGCTTTTCCCCAGTAAGGGGTTTTATGATTGCGGCGTGTGGTGAGTTTGATACATTTTTTGAAAAGGAAGAAATCATGTTGGTGAGGAGGATAGGCTTTGTCGCGGTGCTGGCAGTGATGCTGGGTTTAAAGGGTTCGTTCGGGTGGGCGACTCCGTTGACGCCTCTGCCGATACCTTCAGGTATGGTGCCCACAAACGCAACCCCTGTCCAGACAACACTGCCTCTTGGTGCCACAATCGTCAAAGAGGAAAGTAGTTCTTATAGCGTGCCAGGTACCATCAGCGGATATATCATTTCGGCAGTGGTCCAGCTTCCAGGTACGACCAGCCTTGATTTCCTTTACCAGTTCACAAATAATGCTGGTGGGTCGGCGTCGGTCTCGCAGCCCGAGGTTTTGGATATCCTTCCCGCTTACACTACAAGTGTTGGCTACCTGCAGGGTAGCGGTATTTCTGCTATTGGGTCACCACCGTTTGTGGCCACTGGAAGCATTTTGCCTGCTGGCGGTATCGATAGGGCGAATTATCAGGCCGGAGCTGTTACGGAGCTAATATTCGACTTTACGAAGAACGGTTCCAGTCAAGCACCAGCTTTTCCAGCATTCGGCCCGGGGACGCAAAGTGTGGTGTTTGTGGTGCAGACCAATGCTACCTCTTATGCCAACGGTTCGGCCTTTTCTCAAGACGGAGGTCCTTCGACGGACGTTCCCGCATATGTGCCGTTTGGAACCGCAAACCCAACCGTACCAGTTCCAGAACCAACTTGCCTGATGGGCATTTTCGGTCTTGCTAGCATGGCGGGGTTAGGCATTGTTTGGCGGCGAAAACGCTAGGCTCGGTGGGTGCCGGCGCACCGGCCGAGAGGTTGGTTGTGGCTTGTGTCTTCGCGGTGCGGTACCGATGTCGCGTCGAAGGCACAGTGGCTAAACTCTACAAAGTGAATCGACGCTAAGGCTAGCCAGCATCCGGCTAGCCTTTTTTCGTGTTCTTCTGGGCACTTTTGCACGAGTTTTTCCGTTACCCTGTAGCAATGTTTTCCTGCCTGGATTATCTATAACCCATTGTCCATATAGGTGTCGAAAGCGTGCTTACCCTGAGAACGTCGATCAGCCCGCAAACTCCGCTAGGATCGTGCCGCACGGATGATGATCGCCCGGTCCTGATTTTTGCGGTCGCTGCTGGGCTTGGTGCTCCGCCAAGTCCCACAGCCAGCCTATTGCACTAGCCTGGATTCCCACAGTCTAGCATTCGCCTAAGGGTTTTGGCCAGTGGGGGC
>CAZTPX010000215.1:0-14511 GCA_964615095.1 uncultured Planctomycetaceae bacterium
TCGTCCCCGTCTTCATCTTTGCAAACATGTTCTTTCCCTCTCTTGAGTGTTAGTGGAACCGATGAAACGCTCATCCGTTCACGACGTTTCCCTCCCGAGCCGTTTTCTCAGTGCGGGAGCGGGGTGACACATTAAGGTACCGGCCAGCCTCGTGCGGGCGCCGATTCTCACGATTCACGGCCGGCTCAGCCGGCCGATGCCACGGTTTCCGCCTCCTCCTTGTCCAGGATCTTATCGATGTCCAGGAGGATCAGCATTTCCTTGTCGAGCCGGACCAGCCCGGTGAGGTAGTCGCGACCCAGGCCGGCCACGGTGGGCGGAGGCGGCGCAATCTGCTCGTGTTTGACCCGCAGGACCTCGTTCACAGCATCGACCACGATACCGATCGTCTTGCCGTGGGCCTGCAGGACCATGATGCGGCTCTCGTCGGTCAATTCCCCTTCGGGAAGGCCGAACTTGGTGCGCAGGTCGATCACCGGGATGACCGCGCTGCGCAGGTTGATCAGCCCCTTTACGTAGTGGGGCGTCTGCGGAATCCGCGTGATCTCGGTGATGAGAATGATCTCTCGCACCTTGGTGATCTCGATTCCGTACAGCTCTTGGGCGAGCTTGAAGCTCACCAGTTGCATCGTGCCGTGGGCCTCGGCAAAGGCAGTTTCCATTTCCGAGGTTTCCGCAGTGACACTTGCCATGTCGATTCTCTCCTTTGAATGTGCAACGTTCATCCGTTGACCAAGGCCCGCCCGGCCTCCTCCTCGGCCGGGAATAAAAGACGAACCGCGCCGGGCGCCGGTTTGGCCGAGGCGTCGATCCTGACTTGCTTGTCGGGCTCCGTTGCCCGCTTTCGGTAGATCTGCGCCCCGGCGGTCACCTGGTCGAACCGGGGCCGTAGCGACTCGGGCATTTTCTGGGTGTGCTCCATGACCAGGAGCCCGTCCGCGCGGAGCGCCTGGTGAAACATTTTCAACACGGCGCATCGCTGTCGCTCGCTGAAATGGAGCAGGACGTTCTTGCAGACGATCATGGTCAAACCCTGCCGGATCGGCTGCAAAGAGAGCAAATCATGCCTGGAGAATTCGACCCGTGCGCGGATCTCGTCGGCGACTTGAAAAAACCCAGGATCGGCCGTCTTATGAAAATAGTCGTCGAACACGTCGGGCGGCATCCTCTGCAGCTCGCCTTCCGGATAAATGCCGTTGGCGACCTGTTCGCCGAAGCCGGCATCGACGTCGGTGGCCAGGATCCGTACGTTGCGGAAAAGGAAGTCGGACATCTGTTTCCGCAAGAGGATCGCCAGCGTATAAGGTTCCGGCCCGTGGGCGCAACCGGCATCCCAGACACGGATGTAACACTGCCCTTGCATCGCGGGCAAGGCCTTGGCTACGCCGGCTGCCAAGGTCTCTGCGTCTCGAAAGAAGAAGGTGAATGCCATATTTGTAATTAGCAAAAAAAAGAGGCCCAACCGAATCGGGTCTGATACCAGACCACCAGTTCGGTTGGGCCTCTGCTTGCGGACCGCGTGTCCGCGTAACAAGGCTTATTACTCTAGAAGACGGAGCGAAATGTTACTCGTTCTGCTTCCCAGATGTATCTAGCACGTAGTTTGCGCAAGGCAAGTTAAATTTTTCGCGATCGCGCCAAATTACGTAAAATGCGAAGCCGCCCCTCGATCTTGTTTCTGGGGAATTTTTGTACTTACCCGTTTGGGGACGTCCAGCAAGTGAAACACTTTGTTTCAAGAAATTAAACAGCCTCATCGCGCCCGCCAGAGGATCCGGGCAGCGATTCGTGAAAACCTCCGCACTAGAGCGAGCAAGAATTCGGGCGTGCGGGGGGGTGTTGTTTCAAATTCCGCGCGGGCAAGAGCGGAAGTTCATCATCCAACGTGATGGGAAGTTCAGCGCGCCGGCAAGGGCCGCGTTGTGTTTATAGGAAATTCCGGTCGGACCCTATTTTTCAATTCTACGCGACCAAATCTGCCCGACAGGGGATGGAACGAGAATAGGGTAAACCGCATGGTCACAGCCGCGTCGATTTTGCGCAGGCCACCCAGAGGGTGACTGGCTCGGTGGGGGTCTCCAAGAAACACTTCATTTCGCTGAAATGTTACCCTGCGGTTACCCCGAAAGCGGAGGGTGGGTCGACGGGCGCCATGTAGGCACGGTCGGCGACGACCCACCACATTAACACGGGGCATTGGCGGGTCTTCGCCGACTATCGATCCGTGACGCTGCCCGTCGACCACGCCTTAAATCCCGTTGTGCAGGTTTGCGGATAACCTCCCCATGGGGCGGCAGGGAGGACTCCTGCCGCCCCATTCTCGCTTCCCCGGAGGAACTGGTGCATGTCCCCCGGGTCGGATGACGGCCCCAATCTTGATTTGCAGCGATACGATCAGAAGTTGAAGATCAAGTCGGTAGCGAAGAGGAATTGGCTGCTCCGCGTGCCATCGCCAAAGGGCAACTGGTCTTGGTGGTTGGTCGAGCCGCTATAACAGTCCCAGCGGCACTCGGGGCGGACGACAAAGTTCGGATGGGGACGCCAGTTCAATCCCAGCGTGACCTCCGTGAATGTGCCCGCGAACCCCGGGTCGGCCGGCCAACCGTCAACACCCACACTGCCCAAACCGGCGACCCGCGATCCATTCTGGTCGCGGAAGACCTCCGCACGGGCGCCTGCCGACCAGCAAGGATTGAGCGTGTAGATCAGGTACTGGTCCAGGCCGTACCACTTGGCGTATCCGCCGGGCGTAGTGGAACTGACGTTCTCCGTGCCGCCCAGGACCTGTTCGAACGCATAGAGCAGCTTTTCGCTGACTTGCTTCTTGAACACGAGGGAATACAGAAACTGCTGGTCGTCCGCCGCGTATTGCGGGCCGATGTCGGTCACCAGCGAGAGGCTGACCTTGCGTTCGTCGTTGTGCCACTTCGCGCCGCCCAGGAAGTGCAGCATGCCGTTGGGGTCCTCGAAACCATTGAAGCCGTCGTGAAAACCGCCGATGAAGTTCCACTGGTCGTTGAACTTGTAGTCGGCTTGGAGCCCCGTAACCAGCACGGGTTCCGAATAGCCCAGCGCGTAGGAATGGGAGTAAAAGAAGTTGCCCGGCGCCGCCACGATCTCGTAGCCGATGCAGGCGGCATAATGGCCCATTTTCACGGTCAGGTCGTTGTAGCCCACTTCGAGGTAGAACTGCGGCAGGACGAAACCGTAGAGGTGGTTTGGCGCGTCGATCTTCGACTCCAATCCGTAGCAGTCGCCGTAGCGCCAATCCGAGGCGTACGCCATGTCGAACCGCCCGCCGATGTCCCAACCGCAGCCGTCGGTCTTGACCTTGCGCTCCCAACCGAACCACAACTGGTTCATTTCATACTCGTTGCTGCGGTCGTTACAGATGACCGGCCCGTTCCAACGATTCGTAGGGCCGAGCGAATTGAAGGTCGCCCCCTGTTCCAGCCAGCCGTATTGTTGGATCCCCAGCTCCTTGAGCGCTTTCGCTTCCGGAAGGCGCCACTGCTCCGGCGGGAGCGGGGCCGCGAGTGCCGCCGGGGCTGGTTCCGCGGGGGCAGCCGCGGTTGCGGCGTTGGGAGACGTGGCCAGCGCCGTGGCGGCAGGCGCCGGGGAGGCGCTTTGGGAAGGCGCATCGGCCGCAAAGCCGATCTGCGGCCCGTCGCCATTCTCTGCCGATCCAACAGCCGGCGGCATCGGCGCCACGTCGGCCCCCTGTGTCGGCGGGCACGGGGCTGCCAACCCTAGTACAACTGCTGCAATTGCCAAGAGTGTTGTCTTCATCGTTCTCCTCCGTGTCACGCGTAAAGGCAAAAAAAGAGGCCCAACCGAATCGGGTCTGATATCAGACCGCTAGTTCGGTTGGGCCTCTGCTTGCGGACCATCCATCCGCTTAACAAGGCGTATTTCTCAAGAGAGCGGAATGCGACCTTAGCCGCCCTCCCAAAAGAATTATCGGATTCCTCGTTCGCGAAGGCATCGAGAATTCCTGTCACGAGTCGACGTTCTTCGGTAATGACATGGAACAACCCGAAATGCAGGAAGATTCCAACAGACTGTAGGGCATCCGGGGGAATAACGGATCCGGATCGTCAAGCTTGATCAGGCAGATCTTGCCGGCACTACGGCAGCGGAAATTCGGCTGAAATGGTCGTTCCTTGCCCGGGCGAGCTGGTGATTGTCAGGCACCCTCCCAAAGACCGTGTCCGAAGCCACATGCCTTCCAATCCAGCGCAATTAGGGCGTGCCCGCCGTATCTCGAATCCCACCCCGAAATCCTGCACTTCAAGATTCAGCCGATCTCTTTGCTGGATGATCCGGACTTGGACTCTGTTGCTCTTGCTGTGCTTTCGAACGTTCGCCAGGCACTCTTGGACAATGCGAAAAATCGCATGCGACAAGCTGGCAGGCAGGCTCTCGGAGCGAAGTTGCCAAGACAACTCCACTTCGGGTCCTTGGAGAGATCGGATTTCTGCTACTAACCCATCGATCGCAGCCTTGAGACCGAAGTCGTCGAGGAGTGGAGGTCGCAAGCCGTTGATCAGTCTTCTGGCTTCGCTGATGGCCAAGTTGAGCAATCCCACGGCCGCATGCAAGCCTTCCCGGCTCTCTTCCAACGTGCGCATGGGGGAATCTTGAAGCGTCTGCAGGTGGAACAGGGCCGCGGTCACATATTGCGTGAAGCCATCGTGGATCTCGTAGGCGAGCAGTTGAAGGTAGTGCTCGTGAATTTCGATCTCTTGCAGAAGTTCAGCGTTCGTCTTTCTTCCTCTTTGTGCCATTGGACATCTATCCTTGCTGTTTCTACAAGTAATCTGCAAGCCGATCCGCCCGCGACTTCATCCCCAACCGGTCTTGCATCGCCCGCATAAGGATCGGCCTGTCGCCCGGCGGCAAAACCACGCTGGTCAGCAGTGAATCGAGAGTCAAGTCAAAATAGCACACGCTGTCCTTATGTTCTCGGAGGCCCTCAATCAAGTCCTCTATGCGGTAGTGTTGTTCTTCGCATTGAAGCGTTAACTTCGTATCGTGGCCCAATCCGGAAAGAAACTCGAAGCAGTCCTGTAGCCAAAGCTTGTGCCGCAATCGGACGGGTAGCCGGGCCACTCTCGATCCTGTCATGCCACCTGACGAGCTTGCTTTGTTCGCGAATGCCCTTCAGTCCGAAACAACCCTCTTTAACTTCTTCGGGAACGTAACCGAAGTTTGCACGACAGCAACTCTGTTTCGGCTCTCCCACAGTATCAACTTCTTCCATCATGAATGGCACCTCGGGCATAAGAAAAGAGGCCCAACCGAACGGGTCTGACACCAGACCATCTTTTCGGTTGGGCCTCTGCTTGCGGACCTCCTGTCCGCGTAACAAGGCTCGTCTGCTCTAGAAGGCAACAGTGCGACCTTAGTCCGCCACCCTCCTAAACGGATTATCGGATTGCTTTTCCCGAAGGCGAAAAGAATTCCCGGTGCCTGCCGACGTTTTTCTGTATGACATGGAACAACCGGAAAAACTTCTCTAACCGGCACTTTCGGCACGATGATCGCTGCTGGGCGCTAGACGTAACGAACGGGATTCAACACCCTTGCAAACTATGCCGATTGGTTCTGATATCCCGTTTGTGCGGGTCGCAATGCAAATACAGTTCAATCCGATTTTCCTCGGCCGCCATCTCCTAGGGCCGGGAGGGCGCGATGCGAATGTATGATTTCTTTGCCGCTGGCCGGAAACTGGCCGGGAGCTTGATAGTTGTAGTTGCCGTGAGGCTGGCCGGGCCAGCCTTCGCGCAGGTGGAAATCCTCACACCGCCGGCTCAGCAGAATCCCACGGAGAGTTTGGAGGATGCCTGGCAGGTCGCGTTGCGAGGCGACCAGCGCGTGGAGGCCGGTCAGTGGCAAGTGGCGTCGGCCCAAAGTACTTGGGCCGCGGCCCGGGCGGAACGCCTGCCGTCGCTGACCCTTGGCGCCGACTACTATGCCTTGAGCCAACAGCCGGAGTTGCAGGTGACCCTCCCCGGCCTGCCGATCGTGGTGCAACAATCGTTTATCAACCAGAACAGCGGCGGGGCCCACGGCATTGCGACCCAGCCACTTTACACCTCGGGACGGATTTCGTCCGGAATCGCAGCGGCCGAATCGCAGGTGTCTGCCAACCGCAACGATCTCCGCCGCACCGTGTTGGACGTGAAGATGAACGTGGCCGAATACTATGTTGCCGTACTCTCGGCCACGAAGTTCTTGCAAGTCGCCCAATCGAAAGTGTCCAGCCTCACGGCCCACCTCCGCGACGTGAACAGTTTGTACGAGAAGGGGCTCGTGTCCAAGAACGATCTTCTGGCGGCGGAAGTGGCCCTGGCCGATGCTCAACAGAAAGCACTTGACACGGCCAACAAACTGGAAGTGGCCCAGGCCGCCTACAACCGCGCCTTGGGACGAGTTCTGACGGGAAACGTGCAATTGGCCGAGTTGCAGGACAACGGCGCCCGCTGGGATGTCAACGATCTCACGGCCCAGGCTATGCAACAGCGACCGGAATTGGCCGCGCTCGCGGCACAAGCCCGTGCCTTGCAACAGGAAGCCGAAAGCGAGCGGGGCAAGACCGGACCCCAGGTCGCCGTGCAGGGCGGCTATCTTTATCAGCAGGATCGTTACCTGGAACCCAACGGCCTGGCGGGCGTGATGGTCGGCGTGGAGTGGAATGTCCTCGACATGGGCCGTGTTCGCAACCGTGCCAACGCCTTGAGCGACAAGGCCGAGTCCGTGATCCACCTTCGTCGCGATACCCAGTCGCTGATCGCCTTGGAGGTCCGTCAGCGCTGGCTCGAACTGGAAACGGCCCGCCAGCGCGTGATCGTCGCCCGGCAAACAACGGCCCATGCCGACGAGAACCTCCGCGTCGCCCGCGACCGTTACCAGCACCAAGTGGGCACGAACACCGAGGTACTCGATGCGGAAACGCTTCGGATCCAGGCCTACACGAACCTTTACGACAGTACCTATCAGGCTGTGCTCGCCGGTCTGCGACTGTGGCGGGCGGTGGGATCATTATGAAGACCGGGGTGATCCTTCGCGGGGTCCCTCACAACCACCCATGCTCGCGATACCAGTGGGCCGTCTGCCTCAACCGCTGATCCAAGGAAGCTGTCACGGCAAACCCCAAATCGCGTGCGGCGGCAGCGCCGGAACAGGTCCAAGAACCGGCCCGGGCCTCGCGGGCCTTGTCGAGATTGAAATACCACGCCTGGCCGCGGAGTTTCGAGAAGATCGTGGCGATCAGGCCGAAGGCCCATACGAGAATGGGTCCCATACGGACCGTACAGGTCCGGCATCGGCCCAGGGCTGCGCCCATCATTCGTCCCAACTCGGCATAGGTTAGATCCCGTTCGGCCGCGGCAAAGTAGCAGCCTTGCGCCGCGGCGGCCCCGTCGGCCGGATCACGGATGATGCGTTTTCCTCGCTGGGCGGCAAGAACCATCGCCTGCAACAGGTCGTCAGCGTGGATCAGAGAAACCCGATGCGTCCGCCAACTGGGAACGACGTGAACCCCGCAACGGGCGATTGGCCGGAAGATTTCGTAAGTGGCCGCGTCACACTCGCCGAACACGACCGGCGGACGAAGAACCGTGATCGGCACCTCGTTGGCCCATCGCCGGGCAGCCTGCTCGCCCGCCAGCTTGCTCCGGCCGTAGTGCGAAACCGGCGCAGGCAGATCACTTTCCAGCCTTGGCCGTTGGGGAGTCGACGGCCCCATCGCCGCCAGTGACGAGACCAACAACAACAGTGGTGGCGTGGTTTGCGCGGCACAAGCCCGGGCAACATTCGCGACACCTTCGCAATTAACTCGATAGAGTTGTTGGACATGGATTGCCTTGACCAGGCCAGCCAGGTGATAGACTGCATCGTAACCAGGTACGACCCGGCGTAGCGACTCGGCATTGGTTACATCGCCATCCGCCCGGTGAATCGGCAACCCTGCCAGACGGTCGAGTTTTGATGACTTGCGGACCAGGCAGCTTACTTCGTGCCCTTGTTCCAACAACGCCCGCGTAAGGTGAAACCCGATAAAGCCTGTTGCGCCGGCTATCAGTATTTTCGTCATGAGGAATCTCTTGCGGTTCAGACAATCAACCCTGCTGCTTTTCAGCAGTAGAACAACAGTTGTAAGTGATTACAAACCGGAGACCAGACCTCCGATCAACGGCGTCTCGCGCCCAACTCGACCATGCAAGTATAGCTCTCGTCTGCTTCACCTTCCGGAAAATTGTCGACTGGCAGAAGTCGCTGCGGTTGCAAGGCCCAATCGTACAACCGATAGGTCCTGGTGATCTTCGCGCCGCCCTTCGCTAGCGCACCGCGAGAGAAGGAATTCGATTCGAGGACCCAGGAAAATTCTGCCTCTTCAATCCCCCACTCAAGGGCTTTGGGAACCAGGCCGTTCATTAGCAGCAATCCCAGGCCATGCAACTGAAATTCAGGAAGCACGTTCGTGGAGATTAACCGAATTCGCTTGATGTCTCGCTTCTTACGGAGCAGATGAATGAAGCCGAAGGGATATAGCCGGCCGTTGATATCGCGGATGCGAGGATTAAAATCGGGCAGGCCAAACGTGGCACCGACTACACGGCCATCAACCTCCACGGCAATGGCCAACTCGGGCACAATAAGGTAATGATCCAAATGGGGATTGTACATTCTGAAAAGAAGGCTACCGCCCGAAGCGAAGTCACCGAGAAGGCGGTAACGCTTGACAATAACCCCAACCCCTTGGGATGGGGCATGAATCACGGTGTACTTCAACTCATCCTCGGCAGTGTTCAGCCCCCGCCGGGCCTCCTTCACCATCTCGACCGGTTGCGAAGGCAACACCCTCATGGTTAGGAGCACAATTTGTCAATTGATCTTTTTCAAACCGCTCTGCCGCAATCTTTGTGCCAGTTCAGGAATACACTTGTAAAGCTTGCCGATGTCGCCGATTCGCAAGTGCCACCGATAGTATTCCTCGCCGACAGTTTGTCAAAATGAAAGACTGACTGTCAGAATGATCGATAAGTTTGGCCTGCAACAGGCCAACACCTGCTCCGGAAACGGCAGCAACGCCTTGATGGCGGTTGAGCCGCTTTCAATCTCATTCGCACGAGACCCGCCGGTCGCAACGGTTTCACCTGCTCGTCCAAGAGCGCATTAGTACCGAATCTGTCTCAAATAGCGCATAATAGATACCAGTTCGCCGTCGAAGCCGGCTGACCTGCCCCCTGACCCACCAAATCGGGTGGAGCCGCCGTTCTTTCCGTGCAGCAAAGAAATCTGCAATTTGCTTCTTCCGATTGGCATCAAGGTTGCAAACTTCAAAGCCAAACGATCGCCACAATAATTGCGATGGAGGCGGTCCAGACGCTCAACGGCCTGGCCTTGGATTCCTACGACGGGCGATGGACGATTAAAGCCAGAATCGACGAGGCGGCGCGTGAACCGGTGTAACATGAGGATCACCAAGTGTAGATTCTCCGCTCTATCAAAACGATAGGCGTCTACCAATGGGATAGAGACGCCTTGTTCCAAACAAGCCTTCCAAAGTCAGATTTCGCAATTTGTCGCCTTTCGCGGCCACATAAAGAACTGGAACAGGCATTGCTTATGGGAGCGTACGGCATTTCGATCGTGCAGGTAGGCAAGAAGTGGCAAGGAGGGCTGATATGTTCGTGCTATCACGCCGTTCAGATTCGACGATCTAGATCGGAGCCGACGATTAAATTACCGTGCTGGAAATCCACAAGAGACGAGTCAAATTGGGAATCCGGGCTCCGAACAAAACCTCTGTCTGGCGAGAAGAACGTTCGCCGCCTGCCGTTTGCAGCCGTCCTCGTGCCGCCATCGCTGCTTCACGACCGATGGCCGACGCCACCGATATGAGTGGCGATGTAAGGTTGCGATAACAGTAGAACGTAGTCCCAAGAGCGGAGATGCCGCCATGATGATAAGTTTCACTTACGATCGACAGGTCCTCGAATTTGTGAAGAACGACGACCATTTTCTGCTTGTTTATCCCAATACCGCTGCTGGCCGCACGGCAGCAAAAGACGCCGTACGGGAGTGGCTGCTCAATTGCGAACTCGACTTTGATCGCGACGACGCGCAGATGATGTGCAAGGCCATCGACGTGAATCGCTTTCGCCTGCCCTATAGTCGCTGCGCCGAAGGAGGCGTGCCGTGGGGCAGGCGAGGAACGTGACCGACGCGAAGGCCATAGCGATGAGCGATTGCTCGAGCGAGGTGGCAGGCAATGATGCCGGCACAATCACTGTCTCGCTATATCGTAACGAAGTGCATGCGGACGGCGCAGGCAGAGTCGAGGCAAAGCGGTTATGGTTACAAACAGACTCCCCTAAAAGTCCCAAGGACAAGAATGCTTGAGATGTTGAATCGAAACTCGGCCGATGGACAACGTGCAGGGGATCTCGCCCACCATAGGGAGCAGTATCGCGCTCTTGGCTTCGGTGTTGCAACGGGCGAATCCTTTGCGTCGGACCTCAAACTTGCGGTGAATTGTTTGATTGCCGACTACCATAGTCTCGACGGCCCCGAGATCGAGCTTTGCCACGATCTTTCTGGTGGCGAACTCCGACCGGTGTTACAGGTGCCGGTGCTATGTATTGTGCGGGAATTGTTGCGAAACGCTTGTCGCCACAGCAAGAGCAGGCGAATCTTGGTGGGAATCGGGCGAGACGATACGCATATCTACATTCAGGTTCAGGATTGGGGTGTCGGTTTCGACTGCACAGCGCTCTCTCCAAAGCGACGAGGGCTGAAAGGTGTTCGTGAGTTGGTACAGTCCTTGGGCGGAATTGTGGACATCGACTCCCGGCCTGGGAGCGGAACATGCATCGCCATTGAGATTCCGGTGGTCGAAGAACCTAGGCAAGCAGGCAGCGTTGCGAGAGATAAAGATTAGGAACGGGTATTCCGCATTATCCAGGAATTGCTTGCCAACGCCTGTCGACACAGCAAGAGCACGGCTCTTTGTGGAACTACGCCTGGTTGGCGAGTTGCTCCGGATCAAGGTCCGAGATTGGGGAATTGGATTTGACCCTGATGGCGTGTCGCCAGGACACTTCGGACTAGAGGGGATTCGCCGGCGTGTAGATCTTTTGCATGGCGTCGCAACCATCGTGAGCAAGCCAATCAACGGTACTTGTGTCACGGTCGACCTCCCGCTTGTACCGCCCGAGGCAAACTGAGGACGGCGCCAAAATCACGAAGGCCTATCGACTCTACGACTGGGAAAGCCAGAAAGGATTAGGTAGCATGGACTCACAGGTTAATCCCGGTGTGTCGTCAATCCGAGAACGGTTGGACAAACACCCGCATTTTTGCGGCCGAGGTACCTGATCCAAATCAAGTCAAACGTCGACTCTGTCGTGGTATCGGGACACGTCCCCACGTACTACCTGAAACAACTTCTGCAGGAAGTCATGAAGTTGGTTCCTGATATTGGGAAGATCGACAACCGGCTCGACGTTCAGTGACCGGGACCTTTGTGCCCGCCCTTGTTCTTGCTGTACAGGATCATTCCTGCAGGACATAGGTGCCCGGCGCATCGCCGAGCGCGAGATAGCCCTTCTCGGGACATCCCATCGCTGGAGCGGGCGCCGGCCCCGTCGAATGCTTCAGCAGCCAGGTCTGCCAAGCCGGCCACCAGGAGCCCTCGGTCCTCGACGTAGCGGCTTGCCAGGTTTGCGGATCTACACACCGGTCGCCCTTCCTCCTCGTTGCTGCCTGATAGTTGCGGCGCGGATGGCCCGGTTCGCTGACAATGCCGGCGTTGTGGCCGCCGCTGGTCAGGACAAAGGTCAGGTCGGTGTCAGTCAACCGGTGGATCTTGTAGACCGACTGCCACGGGGCCACATGATCCCGCACGGTTCCGACGGCAAAAATCGGTACGCGGATGTCCCGAAGGCTGATCGGACTGCGGGCAACCGTGTAACGGTCTTCGGCGAGATCGTTGTGAAGAAACATCTTGCGCAGGTACTCGGAGTGCATGTGGTACGGCAGGCGGGTGCCGTCGGCATTCCAGGCCATCAGGTCGTTCAGGGGCTCCCGCTGACCCAGCAGATACTCACGCTCCAGCCGCGACCAGATCAAATCGTTGGCGCGCAAGAGTTGGAAGGCACCGGCCATCTGCTTGGAGTCGAGAAACCCCTGGGCCCACATCATGTCCTCCAGGAACGTGAGCGCTGTCTCGCCGATGAACAGGCTCAGGTCGCCCGGTTCCGTGAAGTCGGTCTCCGCCGCCAAGAACGTAACCGTCCGCAGGCGCTCGTCCCCATCTCGGGCCAGCGCCGCCGCCGTGATCGCCAGCGTCGTCCCGCCCAAGCAGTAGCCCGCAGCGTGAAGCTTTCGCCCCGGACAGACCGCGACAACGGCCTTCAATGCCTCCAAGACACCGAGAGATCGGTAGTCCTCCAGCCCGATGTCGCAGTCCTCCCGGCCGGGGTTCTTCCAGGAGATCATGAAGACGGTATGGCCCTGCTCAACTAGGTACTTGACCAGCGAGTTACGGGGCGACAGATCGAGAATGTAGTATTTCATGATCCAGGCGGGCACGATAAGGATCGGCTCGGCCTGAACAGTCTGTGTGGCGGGGGCGTACTGAATCAACTCCATGAGCCGGTTGCGATAAATGACCTTGCCCGGAGTGACAGCCACCGTTTTTCCAACCTGGAAGGGCTCGGCGCCCGCCGGTTTACCGCCAAGAACGGCCCGCGCCCAGTCCACCAGAAAATTCATCGTTCCCCGGAAGAAGTTGCTTCCGCCCTGTTCCCGGGTGGCTTTGAAGACCGTCGGGTTGGTCCAGGGGAAGTTTGTCGGTGCGAAGGCATCGAGCAGTTGTCGGACAGCGAAGTTGACAACCTGCTCATCGTGTTGCGTCACGCCATCCACCCCACGGGTGGCGCTGTGCATCCATTGCTGCGCGAGCAGGAATGACTGGTAGTACAGGTTGAAGGGCCATTGCTGCCACTCCGGGCCGCTGAAGCGGTGGTCTTGCGGCGACGGCTCGACGGCGGGCGGCGAGCCCGGTACGAGGCTGGCGCGCGCAGCATACAGGCCGAACTGCATGCCATCACACAGCGCCTTGGCGGCCAAGTCCCATCGCTTGCCTGGGGAGTACCCCAAGTAAAGGAGCCAGTCGAGATAGGCGAGCGTGTCGTTCCGGCAAGCGTGAAAAATCTTTTCTGCGAGGGCAATCGGGCCTGCGGGTAATGGCCGATCATCAATGGGCGGAGATCGGGGCCGCGGCCGGAACGAGGGCTTGCCGATAGTTCCAAGGCATCCAGGCTCCGGGATTTGAGGCGACTTCTTCGGCGTAACGTTCCAACTCGGTAAGGTAATCGAAAGGATTCGCCTCGCAGAGTCGGCACGTGTGGATTAGGCTCATGAAGATGTCTCCCACGCGGGCACCACGAGGGGTCTTGTAGAACAAGGAGTTCCTGCGATGCCGGATGGCCATCTTCAACGCCCGCTCGCAGATATTGTTGTCCAAGGGCGCCCCGGCCACGCGCAGGAAGAGTGTCAAGGCTTGCCAATGCCGCAACATGTAAGTAATGCTGCCCCCCAGGGCCGAGTTGGGCTCCACACGCCGTTCCTCGAACTGCCGGCCAAGCCAGGTATGAAGTTCCTCCATGACCGGGCCGCTGTCGGTCTGATGCAAGAGCAGCCGCTCCGCGGGCGAGAGGTTCCGCTCCTTGGCGAGCGCGTCGTTGTGATAAACCACGGAGAGCGACTCCAGCACGTGGCGGCACTCCTCGGGAAACCGTTCCGCCACGTCAACGAACTTCCGCCGCCCGTGCGCCAGACAATTGCTCAAGATCGTCTTCAGTCCTTTCGGCATGTTCCGCGACAAGGCATCGCACATCTGAATCGGCGGAGGAAGGTCTGTCGCACGCCGCGCCAGCACGTCCTTGAGGTTCTCACCGGCATGCTGGTGTCCGCTGAGGAACAAGGCGATTTTCTCTCCTCCGCGGGTCTCGGCCACGATGCCCGTGGTAAAAAGGCCCGTGCGCTGGGCTTCGGCCTTCTCGGTCGCGCCGTCCGCCGGCACCACAGTTTCCCCGCCGCGTTCCACCAGTTCGTCGGCCTGCTCTTCGACCGAGGCCGTCCGGTCCATCAACGCCAGGATCTTGACCGTCGTATCGTCATGGTAGATCACGTCGCCCTGGGCCCCCTGCCGGACCAACTCCTCGAAGACTGGCTCGGCACGCTCCGCCTGCTCGGCCACGATCTCCCATTGGGTGGAATCGGGCAGGGGCACTCCCAGACTGTCTTGCAACGTCTCGTTGCGATTCATGGGCATCCCCATTCCATAGCGCAACAACGCGATCATGCTGCCTACGGTGGCGTCGTATTTTTCCTCGCCCACGCCCGCCGGCAGTTCGGGGATGAACAACCCGTTGCAAAGATTGCAACGGAGCTTCTGCAGAGAAAAGACCGTGGCCTCCACGGGGGCTCGGCCCTTCA